>NZ_JALPRJ010000015.1 GCF_030464885.1 Caballeronia sp. SEWSISQ10-4 2
ATGAGCGCAACCTGCTCGAAGTGACGAGTGAAGCGTTCCCCGGCGAGCGGCTGGTAGTGTGTCGCAATCCGTTGTTGGCCGAGGAGCGCACCCGCAAACGCGAGGCGCTGTTACAGGCCACCGAACAGGAACTGACCCAGATCGCCGAAGCGAGCACGCGCGTACGCAACCGGCTCAAGGGCATCGAGGCAATTGCCTTGCGCGTGGGCCGTATCATCGATCACTTCAAAATGGCCAAGCACTTCGAATTGAACATCACCGACTCGGGCTTGAGCTGGCAGCGCAAGACCGAGCAGATCCAGCAAGAGGCCGCGCTTGATGGTCTGTATGTTGTGCGTACGAGTTTGCCGGCAGCAGCTCTGTCAGCCGAGGCGGCCGTGACGGCCTACAAGGGTCTGGCGGTCGTGGAGCGGGCCTTCCGTTCGCTGAAGACGGTCGATTTGCAGGTCCGTCCGGTATTCCATTGGAATACCCAACGCGTGCGCGCGCATGTCTTTCTGTGCATGCTCGCTTACTACGTCGAGTGGCACATGCGCGAGAAGTTAAAGCCGATGCTGTTTGACGATGAATACGTCGAGCAAGCGCGGGCGGCCCGGCCTTCGCCAGTGGCCAAGGCGCAACGTTCGCAACAGGCGAAAGCCAAGGACGCCTCCAAGCTCACCGAGGATGGCTTGCCGGTCCACAGCTTTCGCACCTTACTCGACGATCTGGCTACGCTCAGCTACAACGTCTGTCACACACCACTCAATCCAGACGCCAAGATCGTGATGACCACTCGGCCCACACCCGTTCAAGAAAAAGCCTTCCGCCTTCTGAACGTCAACGCCGCCTGTACCCAGTAGCCATCCTGCGCTCGCACGCATAACAGCGTGAAATCAATGGCTTATGTTTGTGATCGAGTCAAAGTTCGGGCTAGCGGAGAAATCCCGGAACGAACAACGCGTCACAGTCAGCGATGCGATGAAGGAGATCTGAGCGCATATCACTGCCACGCAGGCGAAAGGTTATACGCTCGAAGAGATTGTCCAGGAGGCCGGGGGTAACGGGCTCGATGTCAGCATCGGTGCGCTCAAGTATGTGCTGAGGGATTACACGGACGCCTGCGCCAAGTTATCGATTAAATCGGCCCAGCGCTGTAGTAACTC
The DNA here is from genome assembly GCF_030464885.1 of Caballeronia sp. SEWSISQ10-4 2. Lineage (GTDB taxonomy): Bacteria > Pseudomonadota > Gammaproteobacteria > Burkholderiales > Burkholderiaceae > Caballeronia. The sequence continues at coordinate 1,146 of NZ_JALPRJ010000015.1, forward strand.
GCGACGCTCGTCTAACAGCAGCGCGCGATTGTAAACGCGACTTACCGTAAAGCCGACGCTATGCGCCAGGCACAGTTCGATTACGTCGTTCGGTGCCAAGGCTTCGTGCCAGTATGTGCTGAACAGCGCGCGAAAACCGTGTGGCTTTGCTTCTTCCGTGAAGCCCATGCGGTCGATTACATTGTTGATGCTCCGGCCTGCCATTGGGCGCTTGGGGTCACGCCTGTTCGGAAACATTACGTCCCCACCAGATAGGGCGCGCAGCTCGCGCAGAAGCGCAACGGACTGAAGCGACAATGGCACGACGTGTTCCCTCCCACTTTTCATGCGTTCAGATGGGATGTGCCACTCGGCAGCGTCAAAATCGATTTCCGCCCACTGACCGCCAATTACCTCGCTTTTGCGCGCGGCGTTCAGAATGATGAGCTTAATTGCGATCTTCCCCTGTAAGTCGGCGGGGTCGGCGTTCAGTGCGCGCAGGAAGTCTCCCAGGCGTGCAGTCTTTAGCGCGGCGTGGCTTACCTTCGGCCCTCTGCCGGTCAGCTTCAGCGGGACGATGTTGGCGGCCACAATCCCGTGGTCGGCGGCGTGCTCCCATATCGCACTCAGATACGTGCGCAGGTTGTGTGCCACTTCGGGCGTGCGTGCGGATATGTCCCGCAGCAATTCCGCCAAATCAAATCGCGTAACGTCTGCCATCAAGCGGTCGCCCAGCTTCGGCATCAGGTGCTTGTTTATCTCTCGCTCGCGTTGAGCGATGGAAGCGGGACGCAACGAGCCGTCCGTACGTGCGCGCCAGGTGGTGCATGCAGTTCGGAATGAGCCGGCCTGGCGCTTCAGTTCGGCTATTTTCAGGTCCGCTTCTCGGCGCTTGCGATCCTCAGTCGGATGAATGTCAAGGGCCACTAGTTTGCGGGCGTCCTGATGCTTGCGGCGTGCCTCCGATAGTCCGACATCTGGGTACTGTCCAAGCGACACCAAAATGGGCTTGCCCAACACGGTGGCGCGGTATTGCCACAGACGTGCACCATTGAATTTGACGAGCAGGTGAAGTCCGCCGCCAACTGCCAGTGTGTAGGTGCGCTCGCGCGGCTTCGCGTTCTTGCACACGGCGTCCGACAGCTTGGTTGGGTAGGAATGCATAGCCGTTTGTTGGCCAGTAGGCGTTATCGCCGCGATTGATTGAACCGTGGGCGCAGCTTACCTGAGCCATCGGCCATAGGCCTTCAAGGCGCGAAGGCGTCAGTGATGCACCGGCACGGCTACGAGTTTTACCCCCAACGCAGCGGCAACTTTCTGGATGGTTTCAAATCGGGGTTTTGCGCCTTCGGCCAGCGACTTGTAAAGGCTCTCGCGTTGCACGCCCGCGTCGGAGGCGACTTTCGACATGCCGCGCGCTTTCACGATATCGGCAAGCGCAGAAAGGAGAATGTCCGAATCGCCCGAGGCGAGCGCCTCATTCAGATATGCCGCGATGGCCTCTTCGCTATCGAGATAGTCGGATGCATCGAAAGCCGAGATGTGAGTCGAGTTCATTTCCGTTCCCGTCCAATTCGCTGCCACATGGCCTTCGCTCGGGCGATATCCGATATCTGCCCTTGCTTACTTCCCCGGCCAACGGCAGATAAACGGTCAAGCCGTCTCGCACGTAATACACACGACAGCCCGCGCCCGTGTGAATCCGCATTTCCCACACACTCCCGCCAACGTCGTGATAATCGCCGAAATTTCTCAACGCGGCGCGTTTGATCCGAATCAAGATGGCGGCTCTTGCTAACACATCATTCACGCCCAACAGCCAGACCGAAAAGTCGTGCGTTTGATTGATCGTGTTCGTCATGCGCGCGGATCCCAGATAACGTTAAGTGGGATGCCTTGTTGAAGTGTATCCTATTGGATACGACAATTCAAGGCATCGATTGAATGTCGTGATCTGATCTTGATCACTCGGAAATCAGCATCGGATTGACTCGAGCGTAGTGACACAGGCCATACGCCGCCGAGTGGAGTTGTTACTGTGATCGGTCGCCCAAGCTTGCTGCAGTCGACCGAATGGCTAACGTGGCCAGTACTCAGAAAATCGTGCGTTCTGTCCCGCTACAATCCCTGACACACCAAGCAAAAGGACACCCCATGGACCTGATCATTCGACGCGCGGCGCTCGGTTCTTCTCGCGAGCTCGTGGACATTGGCACCGAAGGCGGGCGTTTTGCCGCGATCGAACCGCATCTCGCGGCCGTCGCTCCTGAGGAAATCGATGCCGCGGGCTCTTTGGTTACCGCACCGTTCGTCGACGCGCATTTCCATATGGACGCCACGCTGTCCTACGGCCTGCCACGGGTGAACGCATCGGGGACGCTGCTCGAAGGTATCGCATTGTGGGGTGAGTTGAAGCCCGAACTGACGCAGGAGGCCTTGGTCGACCGGGCGATGCAGTATTGCGATTGGGCCGTCGCTCGTGGCTTGCTCGCGATTCGCTCGCACGTCGATGTCTGCGATCCGCGTCTGCTTGCCGTGGAAGCGCTGCTCGAAGTGAAGCGCCGCGTGAAGCCGTATCTGGACCTGCAACTCGTCGCGTTCCCGCAGGACGGCGTTTTGCGCAGCAAGGGTGCGTTCGACAATTTGAAGCGCGCGATTTCGATGGGCGTCGATGTGGTCGGCGGGATCCCGCATTTCGAACGCACGATGGCCGATGGCGCCGAGTCCGTGCGCCTGCTGTGCGAGTTCGCGGCAGAGAAGGGCCTGCGCGTGGACATGCATTGCGACGAATCCGACGATCCTTTGTCGCGCCATATCGAGACGTTGGCGTCGGAAACGCATCGGCTGGGGTTGCAGGGGCGCGTCGCGGGTTCGCACCTTACCTCGATGCATTCCATGGACAACTACTACGCGAGCAAGCTGATCCCGTTGATACGCGATTCCGGCGTGGCCGCAATAGCGAACCCGCTGATCAACATCACGCTACAGGGTCGCGCCGATACCTACCCTAAACGCCGAGGCATGACGCGTGTGCCGGAGCTGATGGCGGCAGGCGTGGACGTGGCGTTCGGCCATGATTGCGTGATGGACCCGTGGTACAGCCTGGGCTCCGGCGACATGCTCGAAGTGGCGCACATGGGTTTGCACGTCGCGCAGATGACGGGCATCGACGCAATGCGCGCGGCCTTCGAAGCCGTGACAAGCACGCCAGCGAAGATTCTGGGTATCGAAGGGTATGGAATTGCCGTGGGTAACAATGCGGATTGCGTGGTGCTCGACGCACGCGATCCTGTGGAAGCAATTCGATTGCGGGCGGCGCGTACGGCAGTGCTTCGTCGTGGAAAGGTGATCAGCCGGGCGCCGGCAATGCGGGCGAAACTCAGCCTGGAAGGGCGTCCCGATGAAGTGAATTTCCGCCTGGATCGATAAGACGGGAAGCTCATGAAGAAGGCCGTTCCAACTCACGCTGGAACGGCCTTCTTCGATCATGCAAACAACATCGACGCTGCTGTCACAGCATCAATGCGCCGCCTCCGGCGACATGCCGTTATGCCGCAACAGCGCATCGATATTCGGTTCGCGGCCGCGGAACGCCTTGAACGAGTCCATCGCGGGCCGGCTGCCGCCCACTTCCAGAATCTCGCGCCTGTACCGAATCCCCGTTGCCGCATCCAGCACCGAACCACCGGCCAGTTTCGCGGCTTCCTCGAATGCTGCATAAGCATCCGCTGACAGCACTTCCGCCCACTTGTAGCTGTAGTACCCCGCGGCGTACCCACCGGCAAAAATATGCGTGAAGGTATTGGTCCAACGCGAGAAGGGCGCTTGCGGCACGACGTGGAAACGCTCGTTGATCTCGCGCGCGAAGTCGTTGACGTTGATCGAACCAGCCGGGTCGTAGTCGCTGTGGAGCTGGATATCAAACATGGAGAGCACGATCTGGCGCAACGTGCCGAGCCCGCTCTGGAAGTTCTTCGCGGCGAGCATCTTGTCGAAAAGTTCACGCGGCAGGGTGGCGCCGGTGTCCACGTGGCCGGACATGTCGGTGAGGACGTCCCACTCCCAGCAGAAATTCTCCATGAACTGCGACGGCAGTTCGACCGCGTCCCATTCCACCCCGTTGATACCGGATACACCCAGTTCATCGACGCGCGTCAGCATGTGATGCAAGCCGTGCCCGAATTCGTGGAACAGGGTGATGACTTCGTCGTGCGTAAAGCAAGCGGGTTTTCCACCGACGGGCGCTGAGAAATTGCAGGTCAAATACGCGACGGGCGTCTGCACGCCGCCTTCACGGCGTTTGTGCCGTGAGCGGGCGTCGTCCATCCACGCACCGCCACGCTTGCCTTCGCGTGCATACAGGTCCAGATAGAACTGCGCGACCAGCGAGCCGTCCTTGTTTTCGACGCGGAAAAAGCGCACGTCCGGATTCCAGACGGTGGCTTCATCGCGACGAATGGACACGCCGAACAACGTCTCCGTGACCTTAAACAAGCCCTTCAGCACGGCTTCTTGCGGGAAATACTGCTTCACTTCGTTTTCCGAGAACGAATAACGCTGCTGGCGCAGGCGCTCGGCGGCGAAGGTCGAATCCCATGGCTGCAATTCCGGCATACCGAGTTCGGTCGCGGCGAACGCGCGCAACTCCATCCAATCGCGTTCGGCATGCGGACGCGCGCGCACGGCCAGGTCCTCGAGGAACGCGATCACCTGGGCCGGCGATTCCGCCATCTTCGGCGCCAGCGATACTTCGGCGAAGTTCTGATAACCGAGCGCGTGCGCTTCTTCAGCGCGCAGCTTCAACTGCTCGACGACATTCGCCGTGTTGTCCCATTCTGGCTTGCCGTTGCCGTAGTTCGCGCCCAGCTCGGATGCTCGCGTCACATACGCGCGATACATCGCTTCACGCAGCGGCCGATGTTCGGCGTACTGCATCACAGGGAAATACGAAGGGAAGTGCAGCGTGAACTTCCAGCCTTCGCTGCCTTCTTTCTGCGCGGCTTCGCGTGCTGCTTCGATCACGTCTTCCGGCAAACCTGCAAGCTCACTTTCCTTCGTAACGATGTACGAGAATGCGTTGGTGGCATCGAGGACGTGATCGGAGAATGCCTTCGATAACGCCGCCTGTTCTTCCTGCACACGCGCAAAACGGGGTTTTTTATCTTCGGGCAACTCAGCGCCCGACAAACGGAAACCGCGCAGCTCGTTGCTGAGCATTTTCTTCTGTTCGACTGAAAGCGATGCGTGTTCTTCGCTCGCCGCAATCGCCTTGTATTTCTCGTAGAGCGCCAGATTCTGCCCGACGCTCGCTGAAAATTCGGTCACGCGGGGCAAATTCTCGGCGTGGGCGGCGCGCAATTCGGGGGTATCGGCGACGGCATTCAGGTGACCGATCACACCCCACGCACGCGACAGCCGTTCGCTCGCGCGCTCCACGCTTTCCACGATGTCGCGCCAGGTAGCGGGCGTGTCAGGTGCGCTGGCGTGATCGACGGCGGCTTTGGCATCGGCGAGCAGGACGTCGAGCGCTGGCGTGACGTGTTCCGGTTTGATGTCGCCGAAGCGGGGCAGGTCGGAGAAATCGAGCAGGGGGTTGCCCTGAGCTTGGGTCTGAGCCTGATTCGCTGAATTCGCGGTATTCGATGGTGTCGAACTGGACATGACTCTCCCGGTCTCGGATAAAAATGAATGCGAAGATGGATGTGAAGCCGCGCCCGGCACAGCACGCGATTTCGACGGTTGGGCTATTCACTATTGTGGGGACGCCCCTGCCGATTCTCAAATCGATTCTGGCTAAGGCGGCGATTTACGCGATCGGCGTTGCGGTTGCGCGTTTCAGCGCTGCCTTGCCTGGCTTTTAATCCCGGTCCTGCTGCATCGCGCGCTCGGCGGCTTCGATGGTATTCACCAGCAGCATGGTGATGGTCATTGGCCCGACGCCGCCCGGCACGGGGGTGATGAAACCGGCCACTTCCTTCACGCCCGCGAAATCCACGTCGCCGCAGAGTTTGCCGTTGTCGTCGCGATTCATACCCACGTCGATCACCGTTGCGCCCGGTTTGACCATGTCGGCGGTCAGGATGTTGCGCCGGCCGGTCGCCGCGACGACAACATCCGCATTGCGCGTCAGCGCGGCCAGATCGCGCGTTTTGCTGTGCGTGATGGTGACGGTGGCGCCGGCTCCGAGCAGCAGCATGGCCATCGGTTTGCCGACGATATTCGAGCGTCCGATCACGACCGCATTCGCTCCTTCCAGCGCAATATTGTGCGCTTCGAACATCTTCATCACGCCGTAGGGCGTGCACGGGCGGAACAGCGGTTTGCCAGTCATCAGCGCGCCCGCGTTCTCGACGTTGAAGCCGTCCACGTCCTTGGCCGGAGCGATGGCTTCGATGACCTTGTGGCTGTCGATATGTTTCGGCAGCGGCAGTTGCACGAGGATACCGTGCACGTTCGGATCGTTGTTCAGGTCGTCGAGCCGCGTCAGCAATTCGCTTTCGGTCAGCGTGGAGGGAAAGCGGTCGAAGACCGAATGCAGGCCGTTGTCCTGACAGGCTTTCACTTTGTTGCGAACGTAGACCTCGCTGGCCGGATTGTCGCCGACGAGGATGACTGCAAGGCCGGGTTGCTGGCCGCGGGCGGTCAGGGCGGCGGCGCGTGCGGCGACATCGGCGCGAAGAGTCTTGGAGAGGGCGTTGCCGTCGATGATTTGGGCAGTCATAGGAGGTTTGGGCGGGGGAAAGCCCGCTGCTTTTCTTGAGGGCGCAGGGTCGCAGGAGGCCTGTTTGCGCCGGTGAGGCGCGGCTTTGCGGTCGGTCTTGAATTATACCGGACGGGGTGATTGCTGGCGCTTCGGGGCAATTCTGCCGGGGGCAGAATCCAGCCTGTGAAACTCTGGTGCGAACGCAACGAAACCTTGGCCGTTGGCAGAACCCAGTCAAACCTGAGCGCCAGCGAACTGCCCGCTGACCATGCCGGAAGAACCAAGCCTCCGGCATGCCAGCGAGAAAAGCTAAAAAGCTTACTGAGCCTGCGTCTGCGGCTTGTTAGAAAGCGCCAGCCGCAACAAATCGGCGACGGTATTCACGGAGAGCTTCTCCATGATGTTCGCGCGATGCGCCTCAACCGTCTTGATGCTGATCCCGAGATCATCGGCGATCTGCTTGTTCAGGCGTCCGGCAATGATCCGCTCCAGCACCTGATGCTCCCGCGCCGTCAGCTTGCCCAGCCGTTCAGCCGCGGCACGTTGCTGCTGCACGCTCGAACTTTCGGTACGCGCCTTATCCAGCATGCGTTCAACCAACTTGCGCAGCTCGGCTTCATCGAACGGCTTCTCGATGAAATCCATCGCGCCTTTCTTCATGGTCGACACGGCCATCGGCACGTCGCCGTGACCCGTCACGAAGATGATCGGCAGCAGCGAATTTTCCGCGATCAGCTTTTCCTGCAATTCGAGACCACTCATGCCGGACATTCGCACGTCGAGTATCAGGCACGAGATCGCGCCGGAATGGGCGATCGGGAGGTATGCATCGAGGTACGCTTCCGCGCTCGCAAAACACGAGACGCGATAGCCATTGGCTTCAAGCAGCCAGCGCAAAGAATCACGCACGGCCTCATCGTCGTCGACGACAAACACCGTTTCCTGAGTGGTGACTGTGCTCATAGCTCTCCCGTAACAGTTTGTTGTGTGGGTTGGTGGCTGAGAACTTCCGGTCCGCTATTACCCGGACCATCGGCTTCTCCGATTGGCAAACTGCAATGGAATGTGGCGCCCGTCACGTTGCCCGAGGCATCGATATTGTTCACCACCCAAAGACGTCCACGATGCGATTCAATGATCGATCGGCAAATGTTTAACCCCATGCCCATACCGTCGGACTTGGTGCTGTAGAAAGGCTCGAACAGGCGCTCAGCCGTGGCTTCGTCCACGCCCGGCCCCTGATCCACCACGCTCACGCAGACAAAACCGCCGTCCACGCGCTGCACGATCACGCGGATTACAGGATCAACGGCGTTCGGCTTGGCGTCGTGCATGGCTTCGGCGGCGTTTTTCAATAGGTTCACGAGCACTTGTTCGATCAACACCGGATCCACATGGATCACGGGCATGCGCGAGCGGATTTCGGTGAGAATGCGGATCTTGCGTTTGCGCGCTTCGATTTCGGCGAGGCCGACTGCATCGGCGACGATATCGGCAACACGCGTGGGCTGGCGTTTCGGCTCGCTGCGCTTCACGAATTCCCGAATACGCTTGATGATCATGCCCGCGCGCACCGCTTGCTGCGCCGTTTTTTCGAGCACGGGCAAGAGCGCGTCCTGCGTCATGCGGCCCGATTTCACCAGTGCGACGCAACCCGAACAGTAATTATTGATCGCGGCCAAAGGCTGATTCAGTTCGTGCGCCAGCGATGACGCCATTTCGCCCATCGTCATCAGACGGCTCGTGAACTGCAGCTTTTCTTCCTGCTGGTCGGCGAGTTCCTGTGCTTGCTTGCGCGTGGTGATGTCGGTCGCGATCTGCATCTGCGCGAGATGGCCGTCCACCCATTGAATGTACTGGCGACGCACTTCGAACCATTTCTGGATGCCTTCCACATACACTTCCTGCGCATCCGAGGTGCTTTCGGTCAGTGCAGTAGCGGGGAGGCCGGCGTAGGTATCGACCATATCGATGGAATCGGACGACGCCTGCGCCGTATCGAAACCCGCACCCGCGAGTTCCAGATGACCGTCCGGACGAATGCCGAACAAGTGCCGGTAATAGCGATTCGCGAACAGCAATTCGGCTTCGTCGGCGGCGAGCACGGACACGGCCGCGTCGAGGCTTTCCAATACGGTGGTAAAGCGTTCATGCGCGGCGGCGAGATCTTCGCGGGCGCGGCGTGGTTCGGTGATATCCGTCATCGACGACATCCAGCCCGTCTGCCGTCCCGAGCTGTCGATAAGCGGCGACACATAAAGCCGCGCGTGGAAGAACGAACCGTCCTTGCGGCGCACGCGCAATTCGAAACCGGACGAGGGCGCCTTGCCACGCAAGGTCATGTCGAGTTGCCGCTGCATCTCCGGATACGCGTCTTTCGGCCAGTACGGAAACGGCGCCACTTTGCCGACGAGATCGCTTTCATCCCAGCCGGTCATCCGGCAAAACGCCGGATTCACGTGCGTGATGCGGCCGTGCATGTCGAGCACGCGCATGCCGATCAGCACAGAATTTTCCATCGCGCGGCGGAAGAAGGCTTCGGCGTAGAGCGCTTGTTGCGCCTCGAAGCGTTGCCGCGTGTGTTTCCAAAGACTCCACAAGCTCCACAACACAAAGCACGACAAGCCGGCGACGAGCCAGACGAGCGTGTTATTGGTGAAATTGGTGAGTTGCGGATACGAATAAACGCGTACCGATACCCCCTGTCCCGGCGGATCGAGCGGCAGATCGTAGAACATGTCGCGCGGCAGGCGCGGCCGGCTCGAGGTCGTCGCGAGCTCGCGATTGTTCAGATCGGTGATGGAAATCTTGTACTTCGCGGAGAGCTCGCCGGGGATGTCGTGCTTGAGAATCCCTTCGATGGAAAACACCGCCGCTATGGAACCGAGAAACTCGCGGTCGCGAAAAACCGGTGTCTGCAACGTGATGTAGCCGTTGCCGAGGTCGTCGTAGAGAAGCGGGGAGTAAATCTGGCGGCGGGTTGTGCGTGCTTCGTCGAAGGCGGCCTGGACGGCGTCGTCCATCTGCGCGTCGGTGGGTTTGGCGAGCCGGGAGCCCAGCACGGGCAGCGGCGTATTTGGCCAGCGCGGCTTGTGCTGCGCCGTGTACCAGTTCATGTAGAGGATCTCGGGATGCCCCTGCATGATGTCGCCGGTGGAACTCTGGAATGACTGCGGGTCGCCGTGACCGGTCGCAATGTCGCGCGCCAATGCCTGGATTTGTTCCTGCGCGCCAGTCATGGAAAGCCGGATTTGCTGCTGTGCCCAAGCGACGTTACGGTAGAGCGTGTCTTCCTGCTGCTGCTGCTCGCGCCGGTTGAGACTCCATAAAATCAGGCTCATTACGACCAGAAAAACCAGGATCGAGATGAGTGGGGTCAGCAAGTACGAGTTTGACCACCACGGTCCGTGGTGCCAGCGGGTCGGCGTCGTGTCGTTAAATTTCTTCGACGAACGCGCCGAGCGTGCGAAAAGCCGTTCGGTCAACATGCGCGCAATTGTAACGCAGCGCTCGACTGTTAAATGGCGTAAAAAGACGGGAAAAGGCCTGCTATTGATCGCAAGGACACCAACGAGTCTATCAAAAAGTCCTTATCCCACGGTGCGTTGCAGCAATTTTCCGCATTATGAGATTGACTCTCATGATTCGAAAAATTGCTTGCGCTACCGTTCGGAGCCTCTTTAGAATTGCCGCACGCGCGCTTGTCCCTCATTGTTTTCCGCGATTGTGTCTTGCGGATGGCTTAAAGGCTCGCGTCGTCTGTTCATAGAGCGTTCCTCAAAACCAGGAGACGAGCATGTCCGCTGTACCCGACGAAGTGATGAAATATGTCGCCAACGCCAAGGACGACGAAGATCCCCAGGAAACTGCTGAGTGGCTAGAAGCCCTCGACGGCGTGATTTCGGCAGTAGGCCCGGATCGTGCCCACTACCTGATCGAAAAGCAGATCGAATTCGCGCGCGTGCACGGCGAACATCTGCCGTTTTCCGCTAACACGCCTTACATCAACACCATTCCGGTTGCCGCCCAGTCGAAGATTCCCGGCGACCAGGACATCGAGCACAAGATCCGCTCGTACACGCGCTGGAACGCCATTGCCATGGTGCTGCGCGCCGGCAAGGACACGAACGTGGGCGGGCATATTGCTTCGTTCGCGTCGGCGGCCACGCTGTATGACGTCGGTTTCAACCATTTCTGGCACGCACCGTCCCCCGAACACGGTGGCGATCTCGTGTTCGTGCAGGGTCACTCATCGCCGGGTGTGTACTCGCGCGCGTTCTTGCTTGGCCGCCTGAAAGCGAGCCAGCTCGATAATTTCCGCCAGGAAGTGGGCGGCGAAGGCATTTCGTCGTATCCGCATCCGTGGCTGATGCCAGACTTCTGGCAGTTCCCGACCGTGTCCATGGGCCTCGGCCCAATCATGGCGATCTATCAGGCGCGTTTCATGAAGTACATGGACGCGCGCGGCATCATCAAGGCAGGCAGCCGCAAGGTCTGGGCATTCCTCGGCGACGGCGAAACGGACGAACCGGAATCGCTCGGCGCGATCGGCATGGCCGGCCGTGAACGGCTCGACAACCTCGTCTTCGTGATCAACTGCAACCTGCAGCGTCTCGACGGCCCGGTGCGCGGCAACGGCAAGATCATCCAGGAACTCGAAAGCGAATTCCGCGGCGCCGGATGGAATGTGATCAAGGTGGTGTGGGGCAGCCGCTGGGACTCGCTGTTCGCACGCGATAAAACCGGTGCACTGATGCGCCGGATGATGGAAGTCGTCGACGGCGAATATCAGACGTACAAGTCGGAGTCGGGCGCCTACGTGCGCGAGCATTTCTTCAACACGCCGGAACTCAAGGCGATGGTGGCGGAATGGTCCGATGAAGACATCTGGAACCTGAATCGCGGCGGCCATGATCCGCACAAGATTTACGCGGCATACACGGAAGCATCGAAGACGAAGGGTCAGCCGACCGTCATCCTCGCCAAGACCATCAAGGGTTACGGCATGGGCGAAGCCGGTCAGGCGATGAACATCACGCACCAGCAGAAGAAACTGCACACGGATCAGCTGAAGAAATTCCGCGACCAGTTCAAGCTGCCGATTCCCGACGACCAGATCGCAGACGTGCCGTACCTGACGTTCGAAGAAGGTTCGAAGGAACTCGAGTACATGCGCGCTCGCCGCCAGGAACTCGGCGGTTATCTGCCGGCTCGCCGTCAGAGGGCCGAGTCGCTGCCGGTGCCGGATCTGTCGGCGTTCGAACCGGTGCTCAAGGGCACGGGGCCGGGCCGCGAGATCTCCACGACCATGGCGTTCGTGCGGATTCTCAACATCCTGCTGAAGGACAAGGCGCTCGGCAAACGCATCGTGCCGATCGTGCCGGATGAATCGCGTACCTTCGGTATGGAAGGTTTGTTCCGTCAGATCGGCATCTGGAATCAGGACGGCCAGAAGTACGTGCCGGAAGATTCCGATCAGTTGATGTTTTATCGTGAATCGGAAACCGGCCAGATCCTGCAGGAAGGGATCAACGAAGCCGGCGGAATGTGTGACTGGATCGCGGCTGCGACGTCGTATTCGACGCACAACGAGATCATGATCCCGTTCTACATCTTCTACTCCATGTTCGGCTTCCAGCGTATCGGTGACCTGGCGTGGGCCGCGGGCGACATGCGTTCGCGCGGCTTCTTGCTGGGTGGCACGGCTGGGCGTACAACGCTCAACGGCGAAGGCCTGCAGCACGAAGATGGTCATTCGCTGATGTGGGCGGCGTCGGTGCCGAATTGCGTGAGCTACGACCCGACCTTCGGCTACGAACTCGCGGTGATCATGCAGGACGGTTTGCGTCGCATGGTGGCAGATCAGGAAGACGTGTATTACTACGTCACGGTGATGAACGAGAACTACGAACACCCGGCGATTCCGCAGGGCGATGGCGTAGCCGCTGACATCATCAAGGGCATGTACTCGTTCCGCAAGTCGGATGCCGACGCAAAGGCGCCGCGCGTTCAGCTGATGGGCGCGGGCACGATCTTCAATGAAGTGATCGCCGCTGCTGATTTGCTCAAGAACGACTGGAACGTCGCCGCCGATCTCTGGAGCGTCCCGAGCTTTACGGAACTGGCACGCGAAGGCATGGATGTCGATCGCTGGAACCTGCTGCATCCGACCGAAGAGCGCCGAGTCTCGCACGTGACCAAGCTGCTGAAGGACGCGAAGGGTCCGGTGATTGCATCGACGGATTATGTGCGCGCGCTCGTCGACCAGATTCGCGGTTATGTGCCGAACAAGTTTGTCGTGCTCGGTACTGACGGCTACGGCCGTTCGGACACGCGCGAAAAACTGCGTCATTTCTTCGAAGTCGACCGCTACTGGGTCACCGTCGCGGCGCTCAATGCGCTGGCCGACGAAGGCACGATCGACCGCAAGCTTGTCGCCGACGCGATCAAGAAGTACGCGCTCGACCCCGCCAAACCCAACCCGATGACGGTCTAACGCATCGGCCCCCGAGTGTTGTTGCGCGAAGTCGCCTTGCCGAAAAGCAGGGCGATTTTCGCGTCGCGACCCAGGAGACAATAAACAATGAGTCAAGCGATCGAAGTCAAGGTGCCGGATATCGGCGATTACACGGACATTCCGGTGATCGAAGTGCTGGTGAAAGTGGGCGACACCGTCGAGAAGGAGCAATCGCTCGTCACGCTCGAATCCGATAAAGCGACCATGGACGTGCCGAGTTCGGCAGCCGGCGTCGTGAAGGAAGTGAAGGTCAAGGTGGGCGACAACGTGTCGGAAGGTGCGTTGATCGTTGTGCTGGAAGCGGCTGGAGCGAGCGCGGCTGCTGCTGCGCCTGCTACAGCTGAAGCGCCTGCTCAAGAGAAGGCCGCTGCGCCGGCCGCCGCTTCGGGTGGCGGATCGGTTGAAGTGAAGGTGCCGGATATCGGCGACTTCAAGGACATTCCGGTTATCGAAGTGAACGTGAAGGTTGGTGACAAGGTCGAGAAGGAGCAATCGCTCGTCACGCTCGAATCCGATAAAGCCACCATGGACGTGCCGTCGCCCGCAGCGGGAACGGTCAAGGAACTCAAGGTCAAGGTCGGCGACAACGTCTCGGAAGGGACGTTGATTCTTGTGCTGGAAGGTGGTGCCGGATCGGCGCCTGCTGCAGCACCGAAGCAGGAAGCGCCGAAGGCTGCCGCGCCTTCGGAGGCTGCGCCAGCGAAATCCGCGCCGGCTCAGAAAGAAGCACCGTCCGCACTCGCTCTCGCACCGGCTATTCCTGCCGGCGAGGGGGCGCGTACTTCGAGCCACGCGTCGCCGTCCGTGCGCAAGTTTGCGCGCGAACTGGGCGTCGATGTCTCGAAGGTAACGGGTTCGGGCCACAAGAACCGCATCACGCAAGCTGACGTCACCGCGTTCGTGAAGGGCGTGATGACCGGTCAGGGCAAGGCGCCGGCGGCGGCTGCCGCTGCACCGGCCGGTGGCGGCGAGTTGAACCTGCTGCCGTGGCCGAAGGTCGACTTTACGAAGTTCGGTCCGATCGATCCGAAGCCGCTGTCGCGCATCAAGAAGATTTCGGGCGCGAACCTGCATCGTAACTGGGTGATGATTCCGCACGTCACGAACAACGACGAAGCCGATATCACCGACCTCGAAGCGCTGCGCGTGACGCTGAACAAGGAAAACGAAAAGGCCGGCGTGAAGTTCACCATGCTCGCGTTCGTGATCAAGGCGGTGGTTGCCGCGTTGAAGAAATTCCCGACGTTCAATGCGAGCCTCGACGGCGACAACCTCGTCTTCAAGCAGTATTACAACATCGGTTTTGCCGCCGATACGCCGAACGGTTTGATGGTTCCCGTGATTCGCGATGCCGACAAGAAGGGTCTCGTCGATGTCGCCCGCGAAATGGCGGATCTGTCGAAGGCGGCGCGCGAAGGGAAGCTTAAGCCCGACCAGATGCAAGGCGGATGTTTCTCGATTTCGTCGCTGGGCGGCATTGGCGGGACGCATTTCACGCCGATCATCAACGCGCCTGAAGTGGCAATTCTCGGGTTGTCGCGGGGCGCGATGAAGCCTGTATGGGACGGCAAGGCGTTTGTACCTCGCCTGATTCTGCCTTTGTCGCTGTCTTACGATCATCGGGTTATCGATGGCGCCGAGGCCGCGCGGTTCAATGCCTACCTTTCTGCTGTGCTGGCGGATTTCCGTCGCGTGAGTCTTTGATTTTTCGTGGCTCGGCGGGCCGCTTTATTTTGGTCCGCCAGCCGCTCCATTGAACTTGCGTTGCACTGCATTTGAGCAAAGAAAGGCAAGTCTGCCGACGGCAGAACCGATCGCTGCGCTTAAGCGTTTTCGCCGGTTCTGCCCGCTTCCTTCTTAGGGGACAACATGAGTCTCACCGAACTTAAAGTACCCGATATCGGCGATTTTCAAGACGTCGATGTTGTCGAAGTCAGCATCAAACCCGGCGACGCCATCGAAAAAGAACAAGGCGTCCTCACGCTCGAATCGGATAAAGCGTCCATCGAAGTGCCGAGCGATCTCGTGGGTACGGTCAAGGAAGTCAAGATCAAAGCCGGCGATAAAGTCTCGCAAGGCACCGTGATCGCATTGGTGGAAACAGCTGATGCCGGCAGCGAAAAGCCTGCTGCTCCCGCTGAAAAGCCCGCCGCGCCCAAGGAAGCCGCTGCTCAAAAACCCTCAGGCGGAGGATCGCAAGACGTGAAAGTGCCGGATATCGGCGATTTCACCGACATTCCCGTCATCGAGATCCACGTGAAAGTGGGCGACACGGTCGAGAAGGAGCAATCGCTCGTCACGCTCGAATCCGATAAGGCGACCATGGATGTACCGTCGCCCGCAGCGGGCACGGTCAAGGAAATCAAGGTCAAGCTCGGCGATAACGTCTCCGAAGGCTCGGTGATCCTCACGCTCGAAGGCCAGGGCAGCGGCGTCAGCCAGGCTGAGGAGAAGCCGAAGGCCGCTGCGCCCCAACCCGCCGAAAAGGCGACGCCCGCGCCGAAGGCCGCTTCGTTCTCCGGTTCCGCCGATATCGAATGCGACATGCTCGTGCTCGGCTCAGGCCCCGGCGGCTATTCCGCCGCCTTCCGCTCAGCCGATCTCGGCATGAACACGGTTCTCGTCGAACGTTATGAAACGCTCGGCGGCGTGTGCCTGAACGTCGGCTGCATTCCGTCGAAAGCCTTGCTTCACGCCGCTGCGATCACCGACGCCGCGAAGGAACTCGTGCACCATGGTATTTCCTTCGGTGAACCGACGATCGATCTCGACAAGCTCCGCGACTTCAAGTCGGGCGTTGTCAAGAAGCTGACCGGTGGATTGGCCGGCATGGCGAAGATGCGCAAGGTCCAGGTAGTGACGGGTGTCGGCAAGTTCGTTGGCCCGAACCACATGGAGATCGAAGGCGAGGGCGGCAAAAAGGTCGTGCAGTTCAGGAACGCGATCATCGCGGCGGGTTCGGAGGCCGTGAAGCTGCCGTTCATGCCGGAAGACCCGCGTGTTGTCGACTCGACCGGCGCGCTCGAATTGCGCCAGATCCCGAAGCGCATGCTTGTGGTCGGCGGCGGCATTATCGGGCTGGAAATGGCGACGGTGTATGCGTCACTGGGCGCGGAAATCGATGTCGTCGAAATGCTCGATGTCCTGATGGCCGGCGCGGATCGCGACCTCGTGAAGGTGTGGGAGAAGTTCAACGCCAAGCGCTTCGCGAACGTCATGCTCAAGACCAAAACGACCAAGGCGGAAGCGAAGGACGACGGCATCTACGTGAGCTTCGAAGGCGAAAAAGCGCCCGCCGAAGCGCAGCGCTATGACCTCGTGCTCGTGGCGGTCGGCCGCAGCCCGAACGGCGGCAAGATTGGCGCCGACAAGGCTGGCGTGGCCGTGACCGATCGCGGTTTCATCAACGTCGACAAGCAGATGCGCACGAACGTCGAGCATATTTTTGCTATCGGCGATCTGGTCGGGCAGCCGATGCTCGCGCACAAGGCCGTGCATGAAGGCCACGTCGCGGCGGAAGTGGCGCACGGAGAAAAGTCCTACTTCGACGCGATGCAGATCCCATCTGTGGCCTACACCGATCCCGAAGTGGCGTGGGCCGGCAAGACTGAAGACCAGTGCAAGGCCGAAGGCATCAAGTACGGCAAGGCCGCGTTCCCGTGGGCCGCATCGGGCCGGGCGATTGCGAACGGTCGCGACGAAGGTTTCACCAAGCTCATCTTCGACGAAGAAACGCACCGGATCATCGGTGGCGGGATCGTGGGATTGAACGCGGGCGACCTGATCAGCGAAGTGTGTCTCGCGATCGAAATGGGCGCGGACGCGGAGGATATCGGCAAGACGATCCATCCGCACCCGACGCTCGGCGAGTCGATCGGCATGGCGGCCGAACTGTACGAAGGCGTGTGTACGGATTTGCCGCCGCAGCGGAAGAAGTAACGGTTGAATTGTCGGTAAAAAAGCGGCGCGTTCCGAGAGGAACGCGCCGCTTTTGCTATGCCTGCGCTATTCAGAGCGCTCAGATCGCGAGATTCCGGCCGCGAAAGTGCGAAAAAAAGCCGCTCCAACGTGAGTTGGAACGGCTTTCCAGTCCTGCGTGACTGCTACACAACTACGCCGATTTCCCGGCGTTGCCGCGTCAAGCGAATACGCTTAAACAGTCTTCTTGGTGGCGCGCGAAGCTTGAGCCGTAGCTTGCGATGCAGCCTTCGTGGCGGCCGTAGCGGCTGCGTTGAAGTTGCTTTCCGCGATCTCGACAGCTTGCTTGCTTGCCTTGTGGATCGTTTCGTACGTGGTGTTGGCGGCGGTGATGGCCGACTTCATCACGGCGACAGCCGTTTCCGAACCTGCCGGTGCGTTCTTCGCGACGTTTTCGACGAGCGTTTGCACCTTGCGGTTCTGGTCTTCGTACTGCTCTTCAGCGACACGGGCGAATTCAGCTTGCGTCGACGATGCGATTTCATACAGATGGCGGCCATACGACAGCGCCTTTTCTGCGACCGGCTGAGCCAGGCTAGCTTGCAGTGCGAGCAGTTCTTGCGCATCTTTCACCGACAACACGCGCTGCGCGTTTTCCTGGCTTTCGGCCAGCGTCGACTTCACGACTTGCAGGTTCAGCTCAAGCAGCTTTTCCATGCCTTCAAATGCCTTGTTCGTCAGACCGAAGAGGGTGTCGAACTGAGCTTTATTAGCGGCGGCGAATTGTTCCGGGGTCAAAAGGGTCATATCAGCTCCTGAAAGAATCGACCCATCATCAGCGCGGGTCGTGGGTTTTTGGCGGCGCCCGGAAATCCGGAAACCGTATGAGGCGATCAGCCGTTGGTGCGTCGCAACATGGAACCTATTTTAGGCATATTCCGATAGATGTCAAGAACATTTTTGTGCGCCGCAACATTGTACGATTGCTTATTAAACAAAGGCTTATGGGCCGACTTCTGTGTAGTGGAACTACATTTCGAGATAAGCTGCACCAGCTTGGGGCGAAGGACGCAAACGGTTCCGAAGTACCGAACCCGGTTCCGGAAAAGTGGAATTTCGTTTCGAATGAGAGCTTTTTATGATGACCGTTTGATGTTGCCGCTGCCGGATGACCACCGGTTTCCGGCGCAAAAATATTACCTTCTTCGCGAGAGGGCGCCGGCTGAACTGCCCGATGTCGAACTGACGTGATATCGACGTTGCCGTTGCATACGCCGCCGGACGCAGCGCAACGGTGCCCGGCGCGCACTTTTCGGCGAAATTCATTTGAAACGGTTTGAAACTCAGTAAACCAAATGTGTTAACCCGACGTTAACATTCCAGATCGACTGACTTCGTCAAAGTTTGCGTGAACAAAAACTTTCGAGGCCGGTCGAAATGTCGGTTGAGAATCGGCATGTCTTGCCGAAAAGCATCGTTTCCTGTCGTCGTCCACGCCATTAGTGAAATTTTTTTCTTGAGGAAGGGATCAAAACCCCACCCTCAAGTCTTACCAACTATTGCCGATATCACGTTGATAGGCAGAGTCCGGCAACAGCGTGTGGCAATCAAAACGATTGCGGCATCGGCGATGATTTTTTACGATCGGAACTCAGAACTTGTTCGTTCTCATAAATCGCGGCTTACAAAGCGGTTTAAGTAGTGCGGATAAGTGCTTAATATTGCTAATTTTTCGAAGCTTTACTACACTGGCGACACTCTTTCGCCGGTCCAGAACAGAACACTAATGAAAACCGAAATGTTTTCGTCGCTCAGGGTGATCCACGGCGTTGCGGTCCGCACCGCGCTGTCGGTCGCCGTGTCGGTGGCGCTCGCGACGTCTTTCGCGGTCGCACCGGTCGACGCTTTTGCCAAGACCACAACCTCGAAATCCACCAAGAAACTGGCCAAGGGCGCCGCTGTGGCGCCGCAGCCTAAAACCGTTAAGTCATCGAAAGTTTCGGCACGCTCAGCCAAGCTTGCTCCCGTCGCCGCTGCGCAAGATGAAGAGGTGCCGCGCGCCGCGCGCCGGCATCGCGTAAGTTACCGGATGGACGCGCACGGCCGCCGTGCTGCAGTGCGTTCGGTGGCTTTCCAGCCGCGTCAGCCGACCGTCGGCCAGGCTTTCGGCCTGCACGACACGCCGGACAGTCTCGCGTTGCGCTCGAGCGTCGCGTACGTGGTGGACCAGAATACGGCGGAAACGCTGTTCGATAAAAACTCGCGCGCCGTCGTGCCCATCGCTTCGATCACCAAGCTGATGACTGCCATGGTCGTGCTCGACTCGAAGGCGCCGCTGACCGAAGACATCACCGTCACCGACGAAGATCGCGACTACGAGAAATTCACGGGTTCGCGTCTTTCGGTCGGCTCTGAGCTCAACCGCGAAGACATGCTGCATATCGCGCTGATGGCGTCGGAAAATCGCGCGGCCGCGGCGTTGTCGCGTTATTACCCGAATGGGCGTGCTGGCTTTATCGCTGCAATGAACGCCAAAGCGAAGATGCTCGGCATGACCGATACGCACTTCGAGAATTCGACCGGGTTGACGAGTCAGAATGTTTCGAGTGCCCGCGATCTCGTGAAGATGGTGAACGCGGCCTATCAATATCCGCTGATTCGCAAGTTCTCGACCGATCGCAGCTATGACGTGTTCACTGGCAAGCGGAATCTGGCCTACAACAGCACGAATGCGCTGATCCGCAATCCGAGCTGGGAAATCGGCTTGCAGAAGACCGGCTTCATTAACGAAGCAGGCGAATGCATGGTGATGCAGACGACCATTCATGGTCGTCCGGTCGTGATGGTCTTGCTGGATTCGTCGGGCAAGTACTCGCGTTTCGCCGATGCCGGCCGTTTGCGCGGTTTCCTCGAGACCGAAACCGCTGGCGAGCCGCATATCACCAGCGCCGATGCCGGCGGTGGCGGTACCTGAGGATCGTTTGAGTATTAGTATCGAAGGGCATTAAAAAAGCCGGCTTTATCAAAACGATAAAGCCGGCTTTTTGTTGCCCGTTCAAAACAAAAATCTAGCGCTGCTGCGAATCGGCACTGGGTTCCGGGCGATATCCGAGCGAGCGCGAAATTTCCAGCGCGGTGCCGCTCAGTTGATTCAGCCATGAGTCTTGCAGCCGGTCCGCGGGTGCCGAAAGAGACAGGCCCGCAACGAGCCGCCCGGTGTCGTCGTAGATACCTGCGGCGATGCAGCGCACGCCCAATTCCAGTTCTTCGTTATCGCGGGCGCACGCCTGGCTGCGTACGAACGACAATTCGCGCTCGAGCTTGCCGATATCCGTAATGCTGTTCTGCGTGTGCCCGGACAGGCCTGTCCGCGTAGCGTAGGCGCGTACGCGGGAGGATTCATCGGCGGCGAGAAAGAGCTTTCCCACCGACGTCAGATGCAGCGGCGCACGTCCGCCGATCGCCCGCACGACCTGCATGCCGGAGCGTTCCGAATAAGCGCGCTCTATATAGACGATCTCATCGCCCTGGCGCACGGAGAGATTGACCGTCTGGCCAGTTTGCCGATGCAGTTCGCGCATGGGCGGCATGGCGGCCTCGCGCACCGAGAGCCGAGCCTTCACCAGGTTGCCGAGCTCCAGCAGGCGCATGCCCAGCCGGTACGTGCCGGGATCGGAGCGGTCGACCAGACGGCACGTCACCATGTCATTCAGGATGCGATGCGCGGTGGACGGATGCAGCGACGTGCTCTGCGAGAGTTCTTTCAGGCTGACGGGGTCGGTGTGCGCAGCGAGCGCGTCGAGCAGGCGCATCATGCGCTCGATCACCTGTATGGACGTTCTGGATTCCGGGTTCGTATCGCTCATTGGAGAAAATCAGTTGATACGTCAATCAGCGGAATAATGATTGTATCTCGTATTGTGAAAAGTGCGAAAGATCCGGCCTCATGCTCGGCTGCGTAATTCCGGTTTTCCGCAGACGATAAAAACCGCCCGGAATCCGAAAGATTGCGGACGGCTTTGAGAGCGTCAACGAAGCCGCGGTAGCGGCCTCAGTGGTTATTCTCGGGTTGTTGCGGCGACGCCTTGCCCCAGTTCGAACGGCCGATATACGGCGAGGACCCGCGTGCCTGCGCTTGCGGCGCGGGTGCGGGTGGCCCGCCCGGATTGCCCGCCTGCTGCTGCGGCGGCCTGCCGCCTTGCGGACCGCCAGCTTGTTGTCCACCGTGGCCGCCGCGATCGCCGCCCCCATTGCCGCCGCGATCACCACCACGATCACCACCGTGACCGCGGTCGCCGTCCCGATCACCCCGGCCACGATAATAACCGGGGCCATCGTTCCAATAACGAGGGCCGGGACCGCCGTAATATCCGCCGCCTCCACCGATGATCACGCCCGACTGGACCACCGGACCTCCATAGCCGTAGGCTGGTTCATAGCCAGCGGGGTAGGCGGGCGCGGAGTAGTAGCCGCCATTCGCGTAAGCGGGCGTGCCGTCCGGGTAGACGGCACAGCCCGCCACGAGGGCGGACGACGCGAGGATCAAACCTGTAACTGCGAGTTTCATAATGAGCGAGAAGGCGTTCGTTGACTGATTACCGTATCTGACAGTTTCGCGGACCGGATGTCGCAAGAAGTTTGTAAAGTTTTATCTCCGGAGTAACAGAGTGAAAGTGGCAGAAATCGCTCATTGGCTGCGCATACAACGTTGACGCGGTATGCGCTGTTGACAGGGCTGCAACAATGCTTTGTGCTGCGGCACCTTTATGAGCTTCGGGCAAACCCTTAAAATTTGAGTGTCCGCAAGTGGGCCCGTCAGTCCACAGGACCTGAGAAGGGGTTTGAAAATGAAAAAGACAATATCGACCTACTGGCCCGTTGCGATGCTCGTGCCGCTCGTACTCGCCGGCTACTGCCACGCGATCCACCCGGTTTCCGGCGCCGGCGCACCCCATCCGCAAAGTGCCGCGAGTGTCAGCGCCGAATTTGCGCGTGCGATTTCGCTGGGATTTGTCGACTTCGATAACGGCGCCAATGCTTATCGGCAGCCCAACGGCTCGTCGGCGACGGCTGTTTCGCAGACGTTCTAAAAGGAGCCGTCCGGGCGCGCAAACGCCGTCTTTTGTATAATTCGGGACTGCTTCGCGCGGATTCGTTTGGTCGAGCCGGCGGAACCCAGCCGCGCTCAAGCCAAACGATGTCTGGAACCCGATGAACACTATCGCCGTATGTTTCGTGTGTCTTGGCAACATCTGCCGTTCACCGAGCGCCGAAGCCGTGATGCTGCATCAGGTGAGCCGGGCGAAGCTCTCGGACAAGATCGTTGTGGATTCGGCCGGTACCGGCAACTGGCATATCGACCAGCCGCCCGACGAGCGTGCCCAGCGCGCCGCAAGGAAGCGGGGTTATGACTTGTCGCTGCTGCGCGGGCGGCAGATCGGTGCTGAAGATTTCGCGCGCTTCGATCTGCTCATCGCGATGGACGACGCCAACGCTGTCGCGCTGACCGAAGCGTGTCCGCCGGAATATCGCGACAAGATCCGGTTGCTGATGGAATTCGCGACCCGCGACGACAGCCGCGTGGTGGTCGACCCGTATTTTGGCGGCGACGAAGGTTTCGAGCGTGTGCTCGACCAGTGTGAGGATGCCTGCGAAGGCTTGCTGAAGGCACTTCGTACGCAGTTGGTGACCTGATGCGCCGCGCTCGCCAGCAAGTTTCAATAGGTGCAATGTTCTCAGCAAATTCCTAAGAAAATGCCTGCGGATACTTGACTAAATCCGTAGGCTATTTATACTTGAGCAAACTCATCAAGTATTAGCGGTAGCCCCCGGTAGCTTACAAATTATGAGACTCACCACGAAAGGCCGTTTCGCTGTCACGGCGATGATCGACCTGGCATTGCGCCAGGAGCAGGGCCCGGTGACGCTGGCAGGAATCAGCCAGCGCCAGCATATCTCGTTGTCCTATCTCGAACAATTGTTCGGCAAGTTGCGCCGGCACGAGATTGTCGAGTCGGTGCGCGGTCCGGGCGGTGGATACAATCTTGCTCGCCGTGCCGAGAACGTGACGGTGGCGGACATCATCATTGCGGTGGACGAGCCTATCGACGCCACGCAATGTGGTGGCAAGGGTGCTTGCGAAGGCACCAAGCAGCATGACGGCCACTGCATGACCCACGAACTCTGGTCCACGCTCAATCAGAAGATGGTCGAGTACCTCGACTCGGTCTCGCTGAAAGACCTCGTCGACCAGCAGCGTGCGCGCGATGGATCGCCGGCGGTATTGCGCGATCGCCGTGCCGAATCGGCGGGCGTGGAGCCTGTGCGCGTGGCGCCGAAAGGACCGAATTCCGTTTTCAACCTGGCCGGCTGACGGCTGCCGCGTAGCTGGTTAGACGCGGCCGTCTCGCCTTGAACGAGCCAATTGAGTTAAATCCCCGGAGCAACTGATGAACAATGACATTCCCCACCTGCCCATTTACATGGACTACAGCGCGACGACTCCTGTCGATCCGCGCGTGGTGGATAAGATGATTCCGTACTTGCGCGAGCAGTTCGGCAATCCGGCGTCGCGTAGCCACCAATACGGTTGGGACGCGGAGCGGGCGGTCGAGGAAGCGCGTGAGAACGTCGCGAAGCTGGTCAATTGCGACCCGCGCGAAATCATCTGGACGTCGGGTGCAACCGAATCGGACAACCTCGCCATCAAGGGCGCGGCGCATTTCTACAAGAGCAAAGGCAAGCACATCATCACGGTGAAGACCGAGCACAAGGCTGTGCTCGACACCTGCCGTGAACTCGAACGCGAAGGCTTTGAAGTCACGTACCTGGATGTGAAGGACGACGGTTTGCTCGACCTGGACAAGCTTCAGGCAGCTATCCGTCCGGACACCATCCTGGTTTCGGTGATGAGCGTGAACAATGAGATCGGCGTGATCCAGGACGTGACCGCGATCGGCGAGATCACGCGTGCGAAGGGCATTGTGTTTCACGTCGATGCAGCGCAGGCCACCGGCAAGATCGAGATCGATCTGCAAAAGCAGAAAGTCGACCTGATGTCGTTTTCGGCGCATAAGACTTACGGTCCGAAGGGTATCGGCGCGTTGTTCGTACGCCGCAAGCCGCGGATTCGTATCGAAGCGCAAATGCACGGCGGCGGTCACGAGCGCGGTATGCGTTCGGGCACGCTGGCCACGCATCAGATCGTCGGCATGGGCGAGGCTTTCCGGATTGCGCGTGAAGAAATGGCCGTCGAAAACGAGCGTGTGCGCATGTTGCGCGATCGCTTGCTCAACGGCTTGAAGGACATGGAAGAGGTTTATGTGAACGGTGACATGGAAGCCCGTGTGCCGCATAACCTCAACATCAGCTTCAACTTCGTGGAAGGCGAGTCGCTGATCATGGCGGTCAAGGACGTGGCGGTGTCGTCGGGTTCGGCATGTACGTCGGCTTCGCTGGAGCCGTCTTATGTGCTGCGGGCGCTCGGCCGCAACGACGAACTCGCGCACAGCTCGATCCGTTTTACGGTTGGCCGCTTTACGACCGAACAGGACGTCGATTACGTGATCAACTTGCTGAAGGGCAAGATCCAGAAGTTGCGCGATCTGTCGCCGCTTTGGGAAATGCATAAAGACGGTATCGACATTTCATCGATCCAGTGGGCTGCGCATTAAGCGCTTGTCGGGCCGCTTGATGGCGGCTCAATTGCGCTCACGTTAGAACACACACGCGAACGCACACGCATACGAATTGAAGGAGTTTGATCATGGCTTATAGCGACAAGGTTCTGGACCACTACGAAAACCCGCGCAATGTCGGTTCGTTCGGCAAGGACGACGACACGGTGGGCACCGGCATGGTCGGCGCGCCGGCATGCGGCGACGTGATGAAGCTGCAAATCCGCGTAGGCGCGGATGGTGTGATCGAAGATGCGAAGTTCAAGACGTACGGCTGCGGTTCGGCTATTGCCTCCAGCTCGCTTGTGACCGAGTGGGTGAAGGGCAAGACACTGGATCAGGCGTTGACCATCAAGAACACGCATATCGCTGAAGAACTGGCGCTGCCGCCGGTGAAGATCCACTGTTCGATCCTGGCTGAAGACGCAATCAAGGCCGCCGTTGCCGATTACAAGCAACGTCATGGCGCGGGCGCAGCAGAAGCTGCTCCGGTTGAAGCGAAGCAACACGCCGCGTAAATAGGGATCCAGGGATCCGCAGTATTTGGAATAGGGATCCAGGGATCCGCAGTATTTGGGAAGGGCGCTTCGGCAATAGTTGGCTCGAGCGCTCTGGTTTTCGATTCAAAGCAAGGTTGCAGCACGCGACCGGAGAAGAGATTGACTCCGGACGAGCGGCTGCTGAAGAGAGACTATGGCAATCACGTTGACGGACAAGGCAGCACAGCACGTGCAGAAGTATCTGGTTCGACGCGGCAAGGGCGTCGGCCTGCGTCTTGGCGTGCGCACGACCGGCTGCTCGGGCCTGGCTTACAAGCTCGAGTATGTGGACGAACTCGCGCCTGAAGACCAGGTGTTCGAGTCGGCGGGCGTGAAGATCATTGTCGATCCGAAGAGCCTGGCTTATATCGATGGCACCGAACTGGATTTTGCGCGCGAAGGGCTCAACGAAGGTTTCAAGTTCAATAACCCGAACGTGAAAGACGAGTGCGGTTGCGGCGAATCGTTTCGCGTATAGCGTTGCACAAGAACAGAAAAGAGGCGGCGCGTGCCGCCTTTTTCTTTAGCGCCGCTGCTTTTCAAAGTTTGCTTCGAACTTTACCGACTTCCGCTTAATTTCCTGCTTCTGCTCATTGTTCCTATGGCAACGCTCAACGACAGTCACTTCGATCTGTTCGACCTTCCGCCGACTTACGCCATCGATGCAAAAACGCTCGACGACGCGTATCGCACGGTGCAGGCGCAGGTCCATCCCGATCGTTTTGCCGCCGCTGGCGACGCGCAAAAACGCATCGCGATGCAGTGGGCCACGCGCGCGAACGAGGCGTATCAGACGCTGCGCGACCCGCTGAAACGGGCGACTTATATGTTGTCGCTGCGCGGCGTGCATGCCGACGCGGAGAACAACACCGCCATGGAGCCGGCTTTCCTGATGCAGCAGATGGAATGGCGCGAGAATATAGAGGACGCGGCGGACGCCAGGAATCTTGGCGCGCTGGAGGCTTTACTCGATGAACTCCGCGATCAGGAACGTATTCGCTTCGAGAAACTGGCGGCGTTGATCGATAGCCACTCGGATCAGGCTGCGAGCGAAGCCGTGCGCCAGCTGATGTTTATCGAACGCGTGGCGAGCGAGATCGGCGTGCAGATCGAGAGGCTCGATTAAGTTCGACCAAAACCAGACGACACCAACCCCCAATAGATCAACAATGGCTTTACTGCAAATTTCAGAACCCGGCATGGCTCCGGCGCCGCATCAGCGGCGGGTAGCCGTGGGCATCGATCTCGGTACGACCAATTCGCTGGTGGCCGCCGTGCGCAACAGCGTGGCCGAAGTGCTGCCCGACGAAGACGGCCATTACCTGCTGCCGTCGGTGGTCCGGTATCTGGAGAAGGGCGGCCGGCGTATCGGCCGCGTGGCGAAGGAGGAGGCGGCGCTCGATCCGCGCAACACGATTGTGTCGGTGAAACGCTTCATGGGCCGCGGCAAGAGCGACGTGGAAGGGGCAGAGAACGCGCCGTACGATTTCGTCGATGCGCCGGGCATGGTGCAGATTCGCACGATCGATGGCGTCAAAAGCCCGGTGGAAGTATCGGCGGAAATCTTGGCCACGCTGCGGTATCGCGCGGAAGACACGCTCGCCGACGAACTCGTCGGCGCGGTGATCACGGTGCCTGCTTACTTCGATGAAGCCCAGCGGCAAGCCACGAAAGACGCGGCAAAACTCGCTGGTCTGAACGTGTTGCGCTTGCTGAACGAACCGACCGCCGCGGCGATTGCGTACGGGCTGGACAATGCATCGGAGGGTTTGTACGCCGTGTATGACCTGGGCGGCGGCACTTTCGACCTGTCGATTCTCAAGCTCACGAAGGGCGTGTTCGAAGTGCTCGCGGCGGGCGGCGATTCCGCGCTCGGCGGCGATGATTTCGATGCGGCGCTGTATCGGCACGTATTGGTCAAAGCGAAGGTGACGCCGGCCGCGCCGGAAGACGTGCGTTTGCTGCTGGACCGCGTGCGAACGGCGAAAGAGGCGCTGTCCGATGCGCCAGAGGCTGCAATTCAGCTCACGTTGTCGGACGGCCAACAGATCGACTTTACGATCACCGAAGGCGATTTCGCCACGCTGACCGAGGCGCTGGTCGCCCGCACGCTGACCCCCACGCGCAAGGCCTTGCGCGACGCCAAGGTCTCGCCGTCCGAGATCAAGGGCGTGGTGCTGGTCGGCGGTGCCACGCGCATGCCGGTGATCCGCCGCGCTGTGGAAACGTATTTCGGCCAGCCGCCTTTGATCAACCTCGACCCGGATCAGGTCGTGGCGCTCGGTGCGGCGATCCAGGCGGATCTGCTGGCGGGAAATCGTCGCGGAGAGGGCGATGACTGGCTGCTCCTCGATGTCATTCCGCTGTCGCTCGGCGTTGAGACCATGGGCGGGTTGACCGAGAAAATCATCCCGCGCAACTCGACCATTCCGGTCGCGCGCGCGCAGGATTTCACCACGTTCAAAGACGGCCAGACGGCGATGGCAATCCACGTCGTGCAAGGCGAGCGCGAGCTTGTCTCCGACTGCCGTTCGCTTGCGCGCTTTGAATTGCGCGGTATTCCTCCAATGGCCGCAGGCGCTGCGCGCATCCGCGTGACGTATCAGGTGGACGCGGACGGTTTGCTGTCCGTGTTCGCGCGCGAACAACTGTCGGGTGTAGAGGCGTCGGTGGTAGTGAAGCCTTCCTATGGTCTCGCCGACGACGAAGTCGCCCGCATGCTGGAGGAAAGCTTCACGACCGCCGAAGTCGACATGCGCGCCCGCGCGCTGCGCGAGGCGCAGGTCGACGCGCAGCGTCTGGTGGAAGCATCGCAGGCGGCGCTTGGCGTGGACGGCGAACTGCTGGATGAAGCGGAGCGCGCGAACATCGAGGCGCTGATCGTCAAGCTTGCGGCCGTCACGAACGGCGACAGCGTCGATGCCATCGAAGCGGCAACGAAGGAACTTGCCGCAGCCACCGATGAATTCGCGGCCCGCCGCATGAACAAAAGCATTCGCCGCGCGCTTGCCGGCCGCAGGCTGGACGAAGTCTGATCATTCGCCGAGCCCCTCACGTACAAAGAACGGAAAGAATTCATGCCTCAGATCGTAGTATTACCCCACGTCGAGTTGTGTCCGGATGGTGCGGTGATTGACGCGGATATGTCGAAGAGCATTTGCGACAACTTGCTGGAGAACGGCATCGAGATCGAACATGCGTGCGAAAAATCGTGCGCGTGCACGACGTGTCACGTGATCATTCGTGAGGGTTTCAACGCGCTTGTGCCGTCGGAAGAAGACGAGGACGATTTGCTCGACAAGGCCTGGGGACTTGAGCCGACGTCGCGGTTATCATGTCAGGCGATGGTTCCCGCCGACGAGGATCTGGTAGTCGAGATCCCGCGCTACACCATCAACCACGCCAAAGAGAATCACTGAGCTTAAATCAGCGACCACGAGACAGGAGCGCTTGCCATGAAGTGGACAGACACGCAGGATATCGCGATGGCACTGACCGACGCGCATCAGAGCGTCGATCCGCAATTCGTGCGATTTACGGATTTGCATCGCTGGGTGATGGAGTTGCCGGGTTTTGACGACGACCCCGAGAGGTCCAACGAGAAGATTCTCGAAGCGATCCAGGCGGCGTGGATTGAAGACGCGGATTATTAAGTCTGGCGCAGCTTACTGCAGACAAAGCAAAACGGCGATTCCGTCAGGAATCGCCGTTTTGCTTTTATGGCCTGGCTTGAACCCGGACTACAACTCAGCCCGCGACCAGTGCGCCGTTTTCGATACGCACGCGCTGACCCTGGCTAAACGGCGGCGCCTCGTGATACGTGAAGTAACGCGTCTTGCCGTTTTCCATATGCACGCGCACCGAATAATCGGTTGTGCTGCGTATGTGTTTTTCGATCGCATTGCCGCCCAGACCACCGCCGAGCGCGCCAAGGATCGTCATGCCGGTACGACCGCCCCCACGTCCAAACTGATTACCGATAAGACCACCCGCCACCGCGCCACCTACCGCGCCGATACCGGTTCCCTGGCCTTCATGCTTCACAGCCGAGATTGCCTCTACCGTGCCGCAGGTCGAGCAATAGGCGGGTTGCGCCGGTTGTGGCTGCTGTGCGTAGTTGGGCTGCTGTACAGGCGGCTGTTGCGCCACCTGAGGCGCCGGCTGTTGCTGTTGTTGCTGCTGCGCTGCCAAAGCTGCCGCGCGCTGTTGTGCTTGCTGCTGTGCTTGCTGTTCGGCGAGTTGATCCTGCTGCGCCTGCTGCTGTTGAGCTGCTGTGGGGGCAACCGGTTGCGCGGGTTGCGTGGCGACTTGTGCCGCCTGGGTCTGGTCGTTCAGCGGCGACGTGCTTGACGCTTTCGGAAACAGGCCGGTAACGGCTGCCGTAGCAGCGAGACTCGCGATAATGACCGCACCCGCGGCGGTCGCGACCAGCGGATGAATCTTGCGGTCGCGCGGAGCGCCAGGATTCGGTGAATTTGGTGTGGTCATATTGTTGTTGCTGTTATCCATTTTTGGACCTCCGTCTCAAGGCAGAGTATGACGTTACTGGATGTGACGTTGCTTCACGAAAGCAGTGTCGGACAAATCGAAGCGTAAGGTTTGTCAATTTGTAACGTTTTCAGGCAACCATTCAACGCAAGAAGTGCACCGGGAAAGACCAGCACCGTGCGGCCTTGTTTTGTAAGGGTTTTCCAGACCGGATACGCCTGGCCCGGTAGCCTTGCCCGGCGGTTTTTACCAAAAGTTACAATCTGCGCTACACGTCAGGACGTAAAAAAGGCGCGAAAGCGCCTTTTTTACAAACTCGCCATCACCGCACGAAAATCAGTCTTCGCGGCGCAGATGCGGGAACAGGATGACATCGCGAATGCTCGGGCTGTCGGTGAGCAGCATGACCAAGCGGTCGATACCGATCCCGCAGCCGCCCGTCGGCGGCATGCCGTGTTCCAGCGCGCGAATATAGTCGGCGTCGTAGAACATGGCTTCTTCGTCGCCGGCATCTTTCTGGTCGACTTGTTTCTGGAAACGCGCGGCCTGATCTTCCGGATCGTTCAGCTCCGAGAAGCCGTTCGCGATCTCACGTCCCACAATGAACAACTCAAAGCGTTCCGTGATCCCCGGGACCGTATCGGATGCCCGCGCAAGCGGCGACACTTCCAGCGGATAGTCGACGATAAACGTCGGCTCCCACAATTGCGACTCCGCGGTTTCCTCGAACAGCGCGAGTTGCAATGCGCCCACGCCCGCATTCAGGAACTGCGGCTGCGAAGCATCGACGCCGAACTTCTTCAGCTCAGTGCGCAGGAACGCGGCATCGGCGAGTTGTTCGTTCGTGTATTGCGGCGCATATTTCTGAATGGCCTCGCAGATCGTCAACCGGTGAAACGGCTTCGATAAATCCAGTTCACGCCCTTGATACACGATGTTCGCGTTGCCGCGCGCGTCGATGGCAGCCTGGCGGATCAGCTCTTCAGTGAAGTCCATGATCCACGTGTAGTCCGTGTACGCGGCGTAGAACTCCATCATCGTGAACTCGGGGTTGTGTCGCGGCGACACCCCTTCGTTACGGAAATTCCGGTTGATCTCGAACACGCGCTCGAAGCCGCCGACCACCAGCCGCTTCAAATACAACTCGGGCGCAATACGCAGGAACATCTGCATGTCGAGCGCGTTGTGATGCGTGACGAACGGCTTCGCTGCAGCGCCGCCGGGAATGGGGTGCAGCATCGGCGTTTCCACTTCCATGAAATCCGCCTTCGCCATGAAACTGCGGATCGAGGCGAACGCCTTCGTGCGCGCGAGGAAGGTCTGGCGCGTTTCCGGCGTCACGATCAGGTCGACATAACGCTGGCGATAGCGCATTTCCTGATCGGCGAGGCCGTGGAATTTATCGGGAAGAGGGCGCAGTGATTTCGTCAGCAGGCGCAGTTCCGTGCATCGCACCGACAGCTCGCCCTTGTTCGTGCGAAACAGGACACCCTTTGACGCGATGATGTCGCCGAGATCCCATTTCTTGAACGCGTCGTAGACGTCCTGGCCGACGTCGGCGGGCGTGATGAAGAACTGGATCTGGCCGCTGCCGTCCTGCACCGTCGCAAAACTTGCTTTGCCCATCACGCGTTTCAACATCATCCGGCCCGCGATGGCGACTTGCAGCGGCTCGGCTTCGAGCGCTTCCTTGTCTTTGTCGGCGTAGCCGGATTGCAGCGCGGCGGCCTGGTGCGTCGGACGGAAATCGTTCGGATACGCGTTTCCCTGCTCGCGCAGCGCACGGAGTTTGTCGCGGCGCTCGGCGAGGATCTGGTTTTCTTCCAGTTCGGGAACGGCGCCCGGCTGAGTCGGTTCGGTCATGATGTGTTTGGCTGTGAGTGCGATGAATGCGGCTGGGTCGTGGGATGTGAACGACAACGGCGAAACACAGGCCACACGGATGGTCGCAAATATTAGCGATGCAATGCTGCAATACGTTGCTAAGGGAGTCCAAGCGAGACGATACGGCGTGGCTGGCGCGGCGGCGCATTAAGGACGCCGCGGCCGAAGCCGCGCCGTTCGCTTATACGCCCTGTTTAAGGCTTGCGCCGATGAAATCGTCCAGGTCGCCGTCGAGCACGGCTTTCGTATTGCTGATTTCCACGTTGGTCCGCAGGTCCTTGATACGGCTGTTATCGAGCACGTAGGAGCGGATCTGGTGACCCCAGCCCACATCGGTTTTACTCGATTCGAGCTTGTCCTGTTCGACCTGACGCTTGCGCATTTCGAACTCGTAGAGCTTCGCTTTCAGCATCTGCATGGCTTCGGCGCGGTTACGGTGCTGCGAGCGGTCGTTCTGGCACTGCACGACAATGCCGGTCGGCGCGTGAGTCAGGCGCACGGCGGAATCGGTCTTGTTGATGTGCTGGCCGCCCGCGCCGGACGCGCGATATGTGTCGGTGCGAATGTCAGCCGGATTGATATCGATTTCGATGGAGTCGTCGACTTCCGGATACACGAAGATCGAAGAAAACGACGTATGGCGTCCGCCCGATGAATCGAACGGCGACTTGCGCACGAGGCGGTGAACGCCCGTTTCGGTGCGCAGGAAGCCGTAGGCGTATTCACCTTCCACCTTGATGGTCGCGCTCTTGATGCCGGCGACGTCACCGTCGGATTCTTCCAGCACTTCGGTCTTGAAGCCTTTGCGTTCGCAATAGCGCAGGTACTGGCGCATCAGCATTGCCGCCCAGTCGCACGCTTCCGTGCCGCCGGCGCCGGCCTGGATATCGATGAAGCAGTTGTTCGGGTCGGCCGGGTTCGAGAACATCCGGCGGAACTCCATGTCTTCCACGCGTTTTTGGAGCGCCGCCGTGTCCGCTTCGCAGGAGACGAGCGTGTCTTCGTCGTTTTCTTCGCGGGCCATGTCGAAGAGATCTTGCGTGTCGCGCAGATCGTTATCGAGGTCCGTGATCGTCGTGACGACGTTGTCCAGCAGCTTTTTCTCGCGGCCCAGAGCCTGGGCGTTTTTCGAGTCGTTCCAGACGTTCGGGTCTTCTAGTACCCGGTTGACTTCGTCGAGGCGCAGGGCCTTGGCGTCGTAGTCAAAGATACCCCCGGAGCTCGCCGGCGCGACGGCGCAGGTCGGCGAGGAGGTTCTCGATTGCGTTTAGACGTTCCGCTTCCATTTCGATCGTTTTCTGGGTTTTTTGAGTAAGAGGGAAATTATAGCTTAAGGAGGAAGGCGCGCTGGGCGGGGAAGGCCGCGGGCGCTGGGGGGCGGTGCTACACGTTACCCCGGCGTTACCCCAGCGCATGCTCGACGATCATCTGTACGCGGGCCACGCCGTTCCAGGTATCGGAAACCAGCCGATACGCCACGACCGTGCGGGCCGGAAGCGTTTCCGTATGATTGAACCAGATGGCGTTGAACCGCTGCTGCCCGCGCCGCAATTGCAGCTTCAGGTGCTTGTCCTTGACCAGCGCTTGCGACGCAACCTCGAACTCCCCGGAAAACACCGGCGCCGGAAACCCTTGCCCCCAAACCGCGCCATCGATCAGTTCGACAAACTGCGGCGTGAAATAGGCGTCCTCGAGCTCGCCATCGGTCTCGACCACCCGCGACAACGCATCCGATGTCAGCCACTCCCGCCCAACGGCCTCAAACGCCGCAGCAAAGCGTGGGATATCGGCGGTTACGATCGTCATCCCTGCGGCCATTGCGTGACCGCCGAATTTCACGATCATCCCGGGCTCGCGCTTGGAAATCAGGTCGACAGCGTCGCGCAGATGGAACCCGGGAATCGACCGCCCCGATCCCTTCGATAAAACCCCGCTCTCATCGGCATGAGCAAACGTGAACGACGGCCGGTGAAACTTCTCCTTCAACCGCCCCGCGACAATCCCGATCACACCCTGGTGCCAGGCCGGATTAAACAGCGTCAGCGTGGCGGAATCTGCTGGATCGATATCGGCAAGTTCTTCAAGCGCCTGCTCCTGCATCCCGGCCTCGATCTCGCGTCGTTCGCGATTGATCGAATCCAGTTGCTGCGCCAATTCCCACGCGCGGCCGATGTCATCGGTGATCAGACATTCGATTCCCAACGACATATCCGATAACCGTCCCGCCGCATTCAGCCGTGGCCCGAGCGCAAAACCCAGATCGAACCCCGACGCGGCGCGCGCATCGCGCGCCGCCGCGCGAAACAGCGCCGCGATCCCCGGCTGCATCCGCCCCGCGCGAATCCGCTTCAACCCCTGCGCGACCAGGATCCGGTTGTTCGGATCGAGCTTCACGACGTCGGCGACGGTGCCCAGCGCCACCAGATCGAGCAGACCGTCCAGACGCGGTTCGGGAGCGATATCAGTGAAGGCATTGCGACGGCGTAACTCCGCCCGCAATGCCAGCAGCACGTAGAAAATCACGCCCACGCCCGCAATGCACTTGCTTGGAAACGTGCAACCCGGCTGGTTCGGATTCACGATCGCGCGCGCCGGCGGCAAGTCGTCGCCGGGTAAATGGTGATCGGTCACCAGCACGTCGATGCCGAGCGCATTCGCCGCCTCGACGCCGTCCACGCTGGCAATGCCGTTGTCCACGGTGATCAGCAGATCGGGTTTCCCGCTCGCCCGGCTAGCCGCCAGCGCGACGATCTCCGGCGTCAGCCCATAGCCGTATTCGAAACGGTTCGGCACCAGGTAATCGATCTGCGCGCCGAACATCCGCAAGCCGCGCACCGCGACGGCACAGGCGGTTGCGCCGTCGCAGTCGTAGTCGGCCACGACCAGCATGCGGCGTTTCGCCGCGAGCGCATCGGCGAGAACGACGGCGGCTTCATCGCAGCCTTTCAGCCCGATGGGCGCGTGCAATTTCTTCAGCTCGGTTTCGATCTCGTCCGGCGAACACACGCCACGCGATGCATACAGCCGTGCAATGACGGGATGAACGCCATGTCGCACGAGGACGGCGGCATCGGCGGGAGAGGGCGCACGGGTGACGATTCGGGTCATGCGGACAGGCCGGTGAGCATTCGTTTCATTCGCTTTGTTCGATAACTCATTCGATAAATAAAGCAGCAATCGGACGCCGCCGCCAGAATTTGCGCAACGCGCCGCGCGTGACGGTCAGCGACACCGAGCCGGTGTCGCTGCACAAAGTCAGGCGCAACGTGCCGAGCGTGCCATTTTCGAGCGCGGCGAGGGCGGGCGCGAACCAGTCGCGCTCCAGCGTGCCGAGTGCGTCGTTCCAGCGCGCCCAGTCCTGTTCGATGAACGGCGCGGAGAATGAATCGAGCTCGACGAGCACAGGGCCTTCGCTTTGGGGTTGCCCGGCGCCAAAAGCCGCGAACGATGCGGGTGGCGTTTCCGGGACGACATCGGCGGCGAGCCCGAGGCCGCGTGTGGCCGCTGCGTTTGACATCACCCGCGCGAACGGACTCGTCACGCTGTGCAACGCGCCTTGCGCGTGCAGCCAGATGGAATTGATCGCGGGCAGGCCACGCGCTTCACGCGCTTCGTTGAGCGGATGTTCGAACCACGCCATCTGCACTTCGTTCTGCAGCTTCATCCAGGCCCGCGAGCGTTCGCCGGTGCCGGCTTCATGCGGCAACCAGATTTCGATGTTGCGCCCGCTCGCACGCAATGGCGACGCGCCCGCCAACGTGCCGAGATTCGACCCCGCGACGTACCAGCGCACCGGTTGCGGCGCCTGGATGGTCAATCCGAGGTCTTCTATCAACGGCTTGACGACATCGAAGAGGGTACGGGCTTCGTGATCGTCGATACCCAGCGTCGCCGGATCGATCAGCACCAGATGGTCCCGCGCAATCCGCACGTGCACCGGTTCGACGCATGCCCAGATAGCGTCGCCTGGCGTCCCGCCGTCGGCGAGCAACATATAGGGTGCGAGCGGCGCTTCGTCGGTGGCTCGCCCGGGAGCTTCATTCACCACGCCGAATTGCCGCGCAATCCAGCGTTCGTGCGGCAGCGTGCGCTGGAAATCTTCGCCGATCACGCGCTCATCGAGCGTCGCGCGGGCAAGCAGGCGGTCGAGTGCGGGACGGTCCAGCTTGTGCAGCGCAGTGGCGGCATCCGCAGCCGATGGCAGCGCGAACGGTAAGAGAAGGTGAAGATCGGGGAGCTTGTGCGTGGGCATGATGCTGGGCATTGTATGGCAAAGACCCGGTGTTTTCCGGGTGCTTGCCCTTTGCCTCATAGCGACGCGTAACGCGTAATCCGCGGATAGCTGCCGGAAACGGGAAGTTGGTGCCGGACTCCTCCAAAGCGGAAGCCGCGCTGTAGCGGTCGAGGTGCGCCTGTTGCATGCCGGTGCGAATTCCAGCGCTCGCGGACAGGTCGCCGATTCAGGTCCGAAGGCCTTGCGCAACACCCGGAGTCAGGGCGCCGCGCATCGTTCCTACAGGCCGGTTTGATGCATTACGTGCATTGCGCATTACGTCCGCGACAACTCGCGCGGTTCGACCTTGCGATCGATTTCACTGCGCGTTGGCAATGTTTTCAGGTCATACATGGCTTGGAGATTCAGCCAGAACTCAGGCGTTGAGTCGAAGTAGCGTGCAAGGCGATAGGCTGTGTCGGCCGTGACGCCGCGCCGTTCCTTCACGATTTCATGCAGACGCGTAGCGGGCACGTTCAGCGCCAGCCCCAGTGCGTTCACGCTCATTTCAAGCGGAACCAGATAATCTTCCCGCAATACCTCGCCCGGATGAACCGGACGCATGCCGTTCTTGGACATGTGCTTCCCTATTCAGTGGTAGTCGATGATTTCGACGTCGACCGGACCCTTCGTCGTCCATTTGAAACAAACGCGCCATTGGCCGTTGATCCTGACGCTGAGCTGACCGCGCCGGTCGCCCGAAAGGGATTCGAGCCGGTTGCCGGGCGGCGATTTCAGATCGCGCAGTTCTACTGAGGCGTCCAGTGCACTGAGCCTTCTGATCGCGACATCAGCGATTGCCCGAAACCGTTTTGGCGCTCCGCCTTCGTAAAGTGCTTGAGTGTCCTTGCATCGGAACGTTCGTATCATTATGTTTATCGTATAACGTTTGACGTAATACGTCAAGGGTTGTGTGATGAACCGTTGCAACGGCTGAGGCTGTGTTTTCGAAGGCAGATTGCCGTGTGGGTGAGTCTGGCGAGTATGAACTGCGACATTCGCGCGCGAAATCGTCCGAATGGCCAGCATGGTGGCTTGCGCCGTCGTTCTTCGCTTCGCCACGTCATCCGGGCTAAAGGAGTGGCTAAGAATTGTGTGGCAAACTTCGCGCTTGATCGCAGACGACCGGTGTGTCCGGCTCGCGCTTGATCGATGCGGTATGGATTGAGAAGGCGTTGTTATTGCCACCCTGGATCGACAGGGTCAGGTTATAAAAATGGCGCAAGTCGCAAGGTTCAGCTGCGCGTCGATTGCGCGATGTAAAGATCGAAGAACGTTAGAACGCTGAAAAGGAATCGCTTGAAACTTCCCTATGAATGGCAGATCGGCTGGCGCTATACCCGCGCCGGCAAACGCACCACCGGCAACGGTTTCATCTCGTTCATCGCGCTGGTATCGATGGCCGGCATCGCTCTCGGCGTCGCCGCGCTGATCGTGGTGCTCTCGGTGATGAACGGGTTCCAGAAAGAGGTCCGCGACCGCATGCTGTCCGTGCTGGCGCACGTCGAGATATTCTCGCCGACCGGGTCCATGCCCAACTGGCAACTGACCGCGCAGGAAGCGCGCAAGAATCCGCAGGTGATTGGCGCGGCGCCGTATGTGGATGCGCAGGCCCTCCTGACGCGGCAAGGCGCCGTCAGCGGCGTGGCGTTGCGAGGCGTGGAGCCGTCGCTGGAACCGCAAGTCTCCGATATTGGCAAGGAGATGCGGGGCGGCAAGCTCACCGATCTCGTGCCGGGCAGCTTCGGCATTGTGCTGGGCGCGGATCTGGCGACCAATCTCGGCGTGACCACGGGCGACAAGATCACGCTCGTCGCACCCGAAGGCACGATCACGCCGGCGGGCATGCTCCCGCGGCTCAAGCAGTTCACCGTGGTCGGCGTGTTCGAGTCGGGACACTATGAATACGACTCCACGCTGGCGCTGATTTCCATCGCCGATGCGCAGGCGCTGTTCCGGCTGCCCGCGCCGTCGGGCGTGCGCTTAAAGCTGAAGGACATGCAGCGTGCACCGGAAGTCGCGCGGCAACTGTCGCGGACGCTTTCCGGCGACCTTTATATCCGCGACTGGACGCAGCAGAACAAGACCTGGTTCTCGGCCGTGCAGATCGAAAAACGCATGATGTTCATTATCCTGACGCTGATTATTGCGGTGGCGGCGTTCAATCTGGTGTCGTCGCTGGTGATGACCGTGACCGACAAACAAGCGGACATCGCCATTCTTCGGACACTGGGCGCGCAGCCCGGTTCGATCATGAAGATTTTCGTGATCCAGGGCGTGACGATTGGCTTCATTGGCACGGCGATCGGCGTGTCGCTGGGGTGTCTTATCGCGTGGAGCATTCCGTGGCTCGTGCCCATGATCGAGCATTTGATCGGCGTGCAGTTCCTGCCGCCATCGGTATATTTCATCAGCGAATTGCCGTCTGAACTCGTCCCCGCCGACGTCGCGCGGATCGGCCTTATCGCTTTCGTATTGTCATCGCTCGCGACGCTCTATCCGAGCTGGCGCGGCGCGAAGGTTCGTCCGGCGGAGGCGTTGCGCTATGAGTGATAACAACAACGGCATCGTGCTGGAAGCATCGGCGATTTCGAAGACTTTCGTGCAGGGCGGCTTCAACGTGCAAGTGCTGGACAACGCGGAACTGCAGGTCCGGCGCGGTGAGAAGCTGGCGATCGTCGGCGCGTCGGGATCGGGGAAAAGCACGTTGCTTCACGTGCTCGGCGGTCTCGATGAACCGAGCGCCGGCAAGGTTTCACTGCTGGGCAAACCGTTCACCGCATTGCGCGAACGCGAACGCAACGAGCTGCGCAATCGCGCGCTGGGTTTCGTGTATCAGTTCCATCATTTGCTGGCCGAATTCAGCGCGCTCGATAACGTCGCCATGCCGCTGCGGATTCGCCGCCTGAGCGAAGCCGATGCACGCGAGCAGGCCATGACGATACTCGAGCGCGTCGGTATCGGCCATCGGGCAAAACATCGCCCGGGCGAGCTGTCGGGCGGCGAGCGTCAGCGCGTGGCAATCGCCCGCGCGCTGGTCACGCATCCGGCATGCGTGCTCGCCGATGAGCCGACCGGCAATCTCGACGGCGCCACCGCGGACACTGTGTTCAACTTGATGCTGGAGTTGTCGGAGACGCTGGAAACGAGCTTCGTGATCGTCACGCACGATCCCGATCTCGCCGCGCGTTGCGACCGGATCATGCGCTTGCGCGACGGCGTGCTGTTCGAGGAGCCGGTCGTTCCCGTTTAACCGCCGAGGAGGTTTCATGTGGATCGATACCCACTGCCATCTCGATGCATCCGAGTTCGATGCCGACCGCGATGACGTCGCGGCATCGGCGTTGAAAGAGGGTGTGCAGCGGATCGTGATTCCGGGCGTGGAGCGCGAGAACTTCGACCGCGTGCGCGAGCTTGCGCACCGGATTGAAGGGGGGGCTTACGCGCTCGGCATTCATCCTTTGTTCACGCCGCGTGCGCAGGACGACGATCTGCGCGTGTTGCGCGAGCAGATTGCCGCGAGCATGGGTGATCCGCGTTTTGTGGGTATCGGCGAGATCGGGCTGGATTATTTCGTACCCGGCCTCGACGATGCGCGTCAAACTTTCTTCTATTTTGAGCAGCTCAAGCTCGCGCGTGATTTCGATTTGCCGGTGATCTGCCATGTGCGCAAGTCGCAGGACAAAGTGCTCAAGGGCCTGCGCATGTTTTCCGTCAAGCTCGGTATCGCGCATGCGTTCAACGGCAGTTTTCAGCAGGCCGAAGCGTTCATCGCACAAGGCATGCGCCTGGGTTTCGGCGGCAATCTCACCTTCGAACGCGCACGCCAGATTCGACGTCTGGCCGCAGAGTTGCCGCTGGCCGCGATCGTGCTCGAAACCGATGCACCCGATATCGCGCCTTCATGGCTCTACAAGCATCGCAATGCGCCGGATCAGGTGCCCGGTATCGCGCGGGTGCTTGCAGAATTGCGCGGCATC
The DNA here is from genome assembly GCF_030464885.1 of Caballeronia sp. SEWSISQ10-4 2. Lineage (GTDB taxonomy): Bacteria > Pseudomonadota > Gammaproteobacteria > Burkholderiales > Burkholderiaceae > Caballeronia. Next base: position 41,103 of record NZ_JALPRJ010000015.1, read on the forward strand.
GACAGAGAAACGCTTTCTCTAGGCACAACGGCTAACGCGCACGCCGCGTTGCCGCGGCTCGGCCTTATTTCCGCATAATCAGTTCCTCGTTTTCATTCGATTGCAGGCATTGAAGGGACCGTTTCTCCCTTCGATGCGTTTGCGCTCGCGTCGGGTTTTTGAGGAGCGGGCGTGCGAGGTATCTTGATCGGCTTTGCGCTGGGAATCGCGTGCTTGCAGCAACAGGCCGCGTTGCCGGGCGTATATGTATTGTGTGCGCGCTTGTGCTCATGCTTGGGCTTGTCTGCGCGCTCGCGTTTTGCTTCCACCAGTTTCGCGCGGTATCGATGATTGCGGCTGCGTTTGTTGTCGGTTTCGGTTATGCCGCCTGGCGAGCGGACACGCGCTTGCAGCGCGCGTTGCCCGTCGCGTTCGAGAATCGCAATATCGAGCTGACCGGGTTCGTGCGCGGATTGCCGCTACAAGGCGCCGACGGCACACGGTTCCTGTTTGAAGCCGAATCGAACGATGCCGCGTTGACGAACTTTGCGCGTGTCGTGCAACTGTCGTGGATGGCCGTCGATGCATCCAAACGCGGTCCTGCCGCCGCGCCGCCGCCTGCTCTGTGTGCCGGTCAGCGATGGACGCTGGTCGCACGATTAAAACGTCCGTTTGGCAACGCAAATTTTCGTGGCCGCGATGCCGAAGCGGCGCTGCTTGCCCGCAATATTCGCGCGACCGGTTACGTATCGGCGCCGGGTGCGGCGCGGCGATTGCCCACGGACGCACATGGCTTTGCGCTGACGATCGACCGCTGGCGTGCGCGGTTACGCGAAAGGGTTCTAACGTCGCTCGACGGCGCGCCGCATCGAGGAATCGTGGTGGCGCTGGCGGTCGGCGCGCAAGACGTCGTCAGCGACGCCGACTGGACCTTGCTGCGCGCGACGGGCACGAGTCATCTCGTGGCAATTTCCGGGCTGCACAGTGGCTTTGTCGCGCGCCTCGCGGCGCTTTTGAGCGGCGGGTTATGGCGACGTGTCCGCTGGCGCGGGTTGCCCGCACCGCTGATCGTGTCCGCGCAAAAAGCGGCAGCGGCCGGCGCGGCGGTATTTGCCGCGTTCTACGCAGCGCTCGCGGGCTTCAACGTCCGCGCACAACGGTCGATGTGGATGCTGTGTTTCGTCGCGCTCGCGGTACTGAGCGGCCGGCGGCCTGCGTCTTCTCTGGCGCTCGCGTGGGCGCTGGCGGTGGCGCTGGTGCTGTTCGCCGATCCGTGGGCCGTGACGGCGGCGGGATTCTGGCTGTCGTTCTGCGCCGTGGCGGCAATCCTGTTCGCGATTGCATCGCGGGGACGCAGGGCATCGGTCGGATTCGCGGAGGAATTCGCGGTACCTCAGGCAAACGAGGATCCAACCTCGAGCGAACCCGGCGACGAAACTGAAGTTCGGCCACGCCTCCAGATTCGCGATCGCCTTGGCGATGTGACCCGGCGAATCGGCATTCGTCTGCTCGCGTGGCTCAAACGCACGATCCGGCGTATCGGCCGCGCAATCGCATCCAGCGCGCGCGTGCAGTACGCAATAACGATCGGTCTTGCGCCGCTCACCGCGTACTGGTTCTTCCAGATTCCATTGCTGGGACCGCTCGCCAACGCGTTCGCTATTCCGTGGATCAGCTTTCTTGTCACGCCTGTAGTGCTCGTGGCTGTCTTGCTGCCAGCGCCGCTCGACGTACTTGCGTACCGCGCCGCGCATGGCTTATTAACCCCGATGTTCGACGCGCTCGCCCATTTGTCGGGACCGGCATGGACCCTCTGGCGTTTGCCGCAGCCGGACGGTTTTGCGCTTGCAGCGGCGGCGTTCGGGGTGATATGGGCGCTTGCTCCCCGCGGCTGGCCACTGCGGTTCGCCGCGCCGCTGACGTGGTTGCCGCTGGCGTTCCCTGTGTCACACGCGCCGCCAAACGGCGCGTTTCGCGTGACGGCGCTGGACATCGTCCAAGGTTCTGCCATTGTCGTCGAAACCATGCATCACACCTTGCTGTTCGACGCCGGCCCGGGTCCCGAATCCACCCGCGCGGGCGAACGCATCGTCGTGCCATACCTGTTCGCCCGCGGCCTTTTCACCCTCGACACCCTGATGGTCAGCCATTTCGATTCCGATCACTCAGGCGGTGCGCCCGCGGTGCTGGAGAGTATTCGCGTCCGGCAATTCCTGGCGTCGTTGCGCCCGCGCGAGGCGCTGTGGAGAGCGGCACATGAAAGTGGCAGCGCTTTGTTGCGCTGCGTCGCGGGGCAGCGCTGGCAATGGGACGGCGTGGTTTTCGACGTGCTGTGGCCGCCGGGCGGACCGCTCGCGCCCAAACCGAACGCGACTTCATGCGTGCTGAACGTGACGAGCGCCGCGGGGCGCTCGGCGCTGCTGGCCGCTGACATTGAAGCCGACGTCGAGCGCCAGTTGTAGCAACTCGGGCAACGTGACGCCGATCTACTTCGGGCCGATGTGCTGGTGGTACCGCATCACGGCAGCAAGACGTCCTCGACTGAAGCTTTCCTCGACGCCGCGAAGCCGCGCATCGCAGTATTTCAGGTAGGCTACCGCAACCGTTTTAACCATCCGCACCCGACGGTTTTCGCGCGGTATCGACTGCGTGATATCGAGTTGTCTCGCAGCGACGAAGACGGTGCGGCGCGTATGGATGTCGCCGCGGAGGTCTCCATCGAACGTTTCAGGCAGACGCACGCGCGCTACTGGATGGGACGGTGGACGGGACTTGGAACACGAGACATTAAGAAAGAGAGGGCACGGCGCTTGAAAGACATCCTGCATTTTTCGCACGCGAACGGGTTTCCCGCATCGACATACCGGACGATCTTCGCCGAACTCGCCGACGACTACGAGATTCGCGCGGTCGAGTGTTTCGGTCACGATCCGCGCTTCCCGGTGACGCGTGACTGGCCGCATCTGGTGGATCAACTGCTCGAGGACATCGACGCCAGGCGCCCGGACGACGCGAAAGTGTGGCTCGTCGGGCATTCGCTGGGCGGTTATCTGTCGCTGATGGCGGCGCTCAAGCGGCCGCAATGGGTGAAGGGCGTCGTGATGCTGGATTCGCCGGTGATTGCCGGCTGGCGCAGCAATTTGCTGCGCATATCGCAATGGACCGGGCTCGACACGCGGCTTTCGCCCGCCGCCGCGACTAAAAACCGGCGTACGCACTGGCCGAGCCGGGAAGACGCGTGGCGCCACTTTCACGCAAAAAGCGCCTTTGCCCGCTGGGACGAGCGGATGCTGTCGGATTACATTGACTTCGCGATTCCGGCGGAGGCGGGCAGCGGGGGTGGCCTGAACAACATGAGCGGCATGCATGAAGCCGCGAGCCCGATCAATAGCCCCCGCAAGCTCGCTTTCGATCGCGAGGTCGAATTCCGCATCTACAAGACATTGCCGCGCACCCTCGGTGCGCGGGTCGCGCATGGCGTGCCGGTGCCGGTTGGTTTTATCGCGGGAACGCATTCGAAGGAAGTGCGGCAGGTCGGGCTGGACATGACGCGGCGTATTGCGGGCGGGCATCTCGAGTGGATCGAGGGCAGTCATTTGTTTCCGATGGAACACCCGGTGGAAACGGCGCGCGCATTGCAGCGCACGCTTAACGGGCTGCGAGGACCGCGACAAGAGAACGTCTAAGCCACATCCCAGCCGCCGATAAACCCGCGATCGAGGCCCGCCGCGCGATGTAAATCAGCCCCGTCCGGCTCTGGGTTCCGGGGCTCCTTTCGGGTATAATCCGTTTTTCCCGCGAGCACCTAGCGATGACCAAATATGTATTCGTCACCGGCGGCGTAGTGTCTTCCCTCGGCAAGGGTATTGCCGCCGCTTCCCTCGCCGCGATCCTCGAATCGCGCGGTCTGAAAGTCACCCTCCTAAAGCTCGATCCCTACATCAACGTCGACCCCGGCACGATGAGCCCGTTTCAGCACGGGGAAGTGTTCGTGACGGAAGACGGTGCGGAAACGGACCTCGACCTCGGCCACTACGAGCGCTTCATCAGTACGAAGATGCGCAAGGCCAATAACTTCACGACCGGTCAGATCTACGAGTCGGTGATCCGCAAGGAACGCCGCGGCGAGTATCTCGGCAAGACGGTGCAGGTTATTCCGCACATCACCAACGAAATCCAGGCGTTCCTGCAACGCGGCGCGGCTGCGGCCACGTGCGGCGAGCCGGATGTGGCTATCGTGGAAATTGGCGGGACGGTGGGTGACATCGAATCGCTGCCGTTCCTTGAAGCCGCGCGCCAGATGAGCCTGCGGCTCGGCCGTAACAGCGCGTGTTTCGTGCATCTGACGCTCGTGCCGTACATCGCGACGGCGGGCGAGCTCAAGACGAAGCCCACGCAGCATAGCGTGCAGAAGCTGCGCGAAATCGGTATCTCGCCGCACGTGCTGCTGTGCCGCGCGGATCGTCCGATTCCCGTCGACGAACGCCAGAAGATCTCGCTCTTCTCCAATGTGCCGGAAGACGCGGTCATTTCGGTGTGGGACGTGGACAGCATCTACAAGATTCCGCAGATGCTGCACGACCAGGGCCTCGACAACATCATCTGCGAAGAGCTGAAGCTCTCGGCGAAACCCGCCGACCTCAGCATGTGGGCAGGCCTCGTCCAGAAGCTCGAGAACCCGAAGAACGAAGTCACCATCGGCATGGTCGGCAAGTATGTGGAGCTGACCGAGTCGTACAAGTCGCTGATCGAGGCGCTGAAGCACGCGTCCATTCATACGTCGACGAAGGTCAACATTGAATACATCGATTCCGAGCAGATCGAAACGGATGGCGTTGCCGGCCTGAAGCATCTGGACGCCGTGCTCGTGCCGGGCGGCTTCGGCGCGCGCGGGACGGAAGGCAAGATGAAGGCGATCCGCTATGCACGCGAATCGAAGACACCGTACCTCGGCATTTGCCTCGGCATGCAACTGGCCGTGATCGAATTCGCTCGCGACGTCGCCGGCCTGACGGATGCCAACAGCACGGAATTCGATTCATCGACTACCAACCCGGTCGTTGCGCTGATCACCGAGTGGTACGACCGCGCGGGCCGCGTTGAAAAGCGCACGGAAGAGTCGGACCTGGGCGGCACGATGCGCCTCGGTTCACAAAAATGTCCGATCAAGCCGGGCACCATGGCAGCACGCATCTACGGCACGGACGTGAACGAGCGCCATCGGCATCGGTATGAAGTGAACAACCGCTTCGTGCCGCAACTCGAGGCGGGCGGGCTGGTGATCAGCGCGCGTACGCCGAGCGAAGATCTGCCTGAAATGATGGAGCTGCCGGAATCCATGCACCCGTGGTTTGTCGGCGTGCAGTTCCACCCGGAATTCACGTCGTCACCGCGCGATGGCCATCCGCTCTTCAAGGAATTCGTCGAAGCGGCGCGCGCCCATCATCTGGCGCTGAAGGCGAACGGTCAGGCAGCGGTACAACCTGGAGTTGCCGCCGACGCTACACCCGCGCCGGCTGTTGCGGTTTCCGTCGGAGCGCAAGCATGAAGCTGTGTGATTTCGAGGTCGGTCTCGACCAGCCGTTCTTTCTGATTGCGGGCACGTGCGTGGTCGAATCGGAGCAAATGACAATCGACGTCGCCGGCCGCCTGAAGGAAATCTGCGCGAAAGTGGGCGTGCCGTTCATCTACAAATCGTCGTACGACAAGGCCAATCGCAGTTCTGGCAAGTCGTTTCGCGGTCTTGGCATGGACGAAGGCCTGCGGATTCTTGGCGAAGTGAAGAGGCAACTCGGTTTGCCGGTTCTTACCGACGTCCACTCGGAGCACGAGATCGAAGCGGTTGCATCGGTCGTGGACGTGTTGCAGACGCCCGCCTTCCTGTGCCGCCAGACCGATTTCATCCACGCGTGCGCGCGCTCGGGCAAACCGGTCAACATCAAGAAGGGCCAGTTTCTCGCGCCGCACGACATGAAGAACGTCATCGACAAAGCCCGCGACGCCGCCCGCGAAGCCGGTTTGTCCGATGACCGTTTCATGGCCTGCGAACGCGGCGTGTCGTTCGGTTATAACAATCTGGTTTCCGACATGCGCTCGCTCGCGATCATGCGGGAAACCAACGCGCCGGTCGTCTTCGACGCCACGCATTCCGTCCAGTTGCCGGGCGGGCAGGGCACGAGCTCGGGCGGTCAGCGCGAGTTCGTGCCGGTGCTGGCGCGTGCCGCGATTGCCACCGGCGTAGCGGGTGTTTTCATGGAGACGCATCCGGACCCGGCGAACGCGAAGTCCGACGGGCCGAATGCCGTACCGCTGCATAGAATGGAAGCGCTGTTGGAGACACTCGTCGCGCTGGATCGGGCCGTGAAGCGCGGACCGTTCCTCGAGAACGATTTCAGTTAAGGACGCTGCGAACGCCGCTTGCTTTTAAGCGTGAGCGTTCGCTCAGCATCAACATCCGCAACGCATCGGCCAAGAGGAGTGTCATGACGAAGGTTACGTCTTCATGAACGCGAACGTCACCGGCCCCGAGAAATTTGCCGCTTATCAGCCACTATCAATGCAGGCGATTGAAGCATACGGTGGTAAGTTTCTGGTGCGTCGCGCACAGAGCGAGGCGCTCGAAGAATCAATGTGCCCACCCTCGGTCGTACTCGAATGTGCTGACTAATGTGCTGACAACGAGACGGCCAAAAAATGGTATCACTTCGCACAATACGAAGCGGCGCGCCACGTGCGAGCGGGCGCAGCAGAACTGAACATGAAGGTGGTCGTTGGCCTCTGAAGCCGCGTGCTCGCGCGCCGGCAAGATGTTAACCGACCTGCTGTCTGACTTGATTCATCGTCATTTCTTGAGGAAACCATGAGTGCTATCGTAGATATCATCGGTCGCGAGATTCTCGACTCGCGCGGCAACCCCACCGTCGAATGTGACGTCCTGCTGGAATCAGGCACGATGGGCCGCGCCGCAGTGCCGTCGGGTGCATCGACCGGATCGCGCGAAGCGATCGAATTGCGCGACGGCGAAGCCGGCCGCTACGGCGGCAAGGGCGTGCTGAAGGCAGTCGAACACATCAACACTGAAATCTCCGAAGCCATCATGGGTCTCGATGCATCGGAACAGGCCTTCCTCGATAAGACCCTGCTTGAACTCGACGGCACCGACAACAAGTCGCGCCTCGGCGCCAACGCAATGCTGGCAGTATCCATGGCAGTCGCGAAGGCCGCAGCCGAAGAAGCCGGCTTGCCGCTGTACCGCTACTTCGGCGGCTCGGGAGCCATGCAGTTGCCCGTTCCCATGATGAACATCGTGAACGGCGGCGCGCACGCGAATAACAGCCTGGATATCCAGGAATTCATGATTGTCCCGGTCAGCCAACCGACCTTCCGCGAAGCGCTGCGTTGCGGCGCTGAAGTGTTCCACGCGTTGAAGAAGATCCTGAGCGACCGCGGCATGAGCACGGCAGTGGGCGACGAAGGCGGTTTCGCGCCGAACTTCGGCAGCAACGACGAGTGCCTGTCGACCATTGTTCAGGCAATCGAAAAGGCTGGTTATCGCGCGGGCGAAGACGTTCTGCTTGCTCTCGACTGCGCTGCAAGCGAGTTTTACCACGACGGCAAATATCAACTCGCGGGTGAAGGCCTGCAGTTGTCGTCGACGGAATTCACCGATTATCTCGCCACACTCGCCGATAAATTCCCGATCGTTTCGATCGAAGACGGCATGCATGAAAGCGACTGGGACGGCTGGAAGATTCTCACCGATAAACTCGGCAAGAAGATTCAACTCGTCGGCGACGATCTGTTCGTGACGAACACACGCATCCTGAAAGAAGGCATCGATAAAGGCATCGCCAATTCGATCCTGATCAAGATCAACCAGATCGGCACGCTGACGGAAACATTCGCGGCAATCGAAATGGCGAAGCGCGCGGGTTACACTGCCGTGATTTCGCATCGTTCGGGCGAAACTGAAGATTCGACGATTGCGGATATCGCGGTTGGTTTGAACGCTGGCCAGATCAAGACGGGTTCGTTGTCGCGTAGCGACCGGATCTCGAAGTACAACCAGTTGCTGCGTATTGAAGAAGATCTCGGCGATATCGCGAGTTATCCGGGTAAGTCGGCGTTCTACAATCTGCGCTAAAGCTTCGGTCGGAATGGACGTTAGTCCGGACGGCCGCCGATTTATTCAGTCCGCTGCCTCGTGTTCAGATGAATGCGAGGCAGCGCCAAATTCAGTTGAAGTGTTAGCGTTTTTCTCGCCTCTTAAATGCGGATTGTCACCTTTGTTCTGATGCTGCTGCTGGCGATGATCCAGTATCCGCTGTGGTGGGGACACGGTGGCTGGTTGCGCGTCCACGAACTGCAGCAGCAACTGCTCAACCAGACGAAGAAAAATGTCGACCTGAAGTTGCGGAACGAACGTGTGCAGGGCGAAGTGGCGGACTTGCAGAACGGCACTGCGGCTGTTGAAGAACGGGCGCGTTACGAGATGGGCATGATGAAAGACAGCGAGGCATTCGTGCAGTTCGTCTCGCCGAACTCTCCGGCTCCTGCTAATTCGGTGAACGCGCAATCGGCTGTGTCCACGCGGGGGCAAGTGTCTGCAGCGCCGCTGCGCGTGGTGCCAAATCCAGTGTCGCGTTCGAAGGAAGAGCGGCGCGCGTTCGAACGGCAAGCGACCCAGGACAAACTGGACGCGGCCAAGAAGAAGCAGGGTGGCTAGCGTTCAGTTCGAAAATCGAAGCAAAGCATGTAGAAAAGCCGTTGCAACGTGAGTTGAAACGGCTTTTTGTTGTGCGCCATGGCTTTGCTGCCAAACAATACGCGTCCGGGACGCTACCAATAATATCCCGGGTATCCGTAGCCGAAGCCCGTGCCCCAGCGGTTGCCCCAGCCACCGCTGGAGTATCCGCCGTACACCGTGACCGGCGCGCGATAGTATTGCCAGTACGCCTGTGCGGCGGCATCGGCGGCCATTGCCTGTTGCTGTTCGGCCAGCACTTGCCGGTCGATCTGGTTGTAACGCTCCTGCTCGTCCTTCGACAGCGGCTGCGGCGCCTGATTCTGCGGGGCCGGTAACCGGCTATAAATTGGCGATGGCCCCGGCGGGTCCATCATGCAACCGCCGAGCGCGAGGAGCGTCGCGCCGGACAACGCGACGACCAGTTTCTTCGATACACATCCCAAGGGTTTCATTTCGACCTCCAGCGGGCCGGACACTAAGCGGACACGGATCATGCCACGTCGCAGGACGTCAAACATCCATCCTGCGACGTCTTGTTACAGAGGCAGCGACGACACGGACTTAATGCCGTTGTTAATGCCGTTGATCCGGCGCCGGGCTCACACCTTGTGAGATTTCCCCAGCGACAAAAAGTTGCGCCACGTCCACCGGATCGAACTCGTAGCGCTGGTTGCAGAACTCGCAGTGCACTTCTACGCTGCCGCGTTCTTCAACCACGCTGTCCACTTCGCCACGGCCCAGCATCTTGAGCATGCCGCCCACTTTCTCGCGCGAACACGTGCATTCGAAACGCGCTTGCGCCGGCTCGAAATGCTGCACGTTTTCCTGCCAGAAGAGCCGCTTGAACACCGTTTCCGGGTCTTCCTTCAGCAACTCCTCATTGGACAGCGTACCGCCGAGATGGCACACGCGCTGCCACGTATCGGCGTCGTGTTCACCTGGATGCGGGACGATACCGCCATCGCCGGGAAGCTTTTGCAGCAGCATGCCCACGGCGCGCTCGGTGTTCGCCGCGAGCCACATGCGCGTGTCGAGCTGCTCGGAGTGATGCATGTAGTGTTCCAGCACCTCCGCCATCGACGCCAGCGGCCCGTGCTCGCCGCTCAGCGGCACAATACCCTGGTACGCCTGCTGCCCTGGCTTCTTGTCGCGCGGATCGAGCGTGATCACGCAGCGGCCCTGGCCGTTGCGGTTGAGCAGGTCGGGGAGGGTCATGTCGTCGGTGATCGGCACGGGTGCCTCGCTCGCGCCTTCTATGGACTCAGCCAGCTTCGCGGTTGCCCGCAGCGACAGGTCTGAATTGCATTGCACGACAAGCATGGTCACCGGTCCGTCGCCGTAGATCTGCATGATCAGCGTGCCGTCGAACTTGAGATTCGCCGACAGCAGCGCGCACGCGGCCATCATTTCGCCGAGCACATTGCGCACGGGCGTGGGGTACGAGCGGCGCGTGAGCACTTCCTGCCACGTGTCGCGCAACGAGACAATCTCGCCGCGCACCGGCGCCGCGTTGAACATGAATTTTTGCAGCTGGTCTTGAACCACGCTTGAGTCCTTTCATCGACGGCGTAACGCGTGTCAACCGGCGTTCAGCCGATACGCACGAGTTGCGCCTTGTAAAATTCGCGGCGTTCCGCGTAACCACGCGTACCCGCCTGCATCTGGGCAATATCTGCTTCCGTGAGCTCGCGCACGGCTTTCGCGGGCGAGCCGAGGATCAGGGTGTTGTCGGGGAAGGTTTTACCTTCGGTCACCACGGCGCCCGCGCCAACCAGGCAATTGCGGCCGATTACCGCACCATTCAAGACCACGGCCTGAATTCCGATGAGCGCGCCTTCCTTGATCGTGCAGCCGTGCAGCATGGCCTGATGGCCGATCGTCACGTTGGCTTCAATGGTCAGCGGATACCCAGGGTCGGTATGCAGCACCGCGCCTTCCTGGATGTTGCTGCCGCGGCCGAGCACGATGGGCTCGTTGTCGCCGCGCAGGGCCGCGCCGAACCAGACGCTCGAGTTTTCTTCGAGCGTCACACGGCCGATGATGGTCGCGGTATCCGCGACGAAGACGCTTTCGTGGATGGTCGGGGCGGCATCGCCGAGCTTGTAGATTGCCACTGTGTCTCCTGTGAGGGCTTGACGTGAGCCATGACGCGCGGATTGGCCCGCAGGCGTGGCCGGTACAATCGATTGAAATTGCAGTCGCGGGTGATGTCAGGCCGGTTGTGCCGATGCTATAGACTGCGGCCCCGGCGCGCCTCAAGCCAAAAATCGCCCGCGGAAAGTGCTATTTTAGCCGGTTGCGGAAAAGCGACACGCGCCCCGGGTTTCATGGACCTGATTTAGCGGTTTCATACCGGCTCGCGCGGGCCGTGGCGCAACCTGCGGCGTCGCCTCTACCCCTTGCCGTTCACAGGCACCCTGGAATCATGTCCGAACAGTTCGATTATTCAGCGTCCAACAGCGTCCGGCCGACTGCGCTTGCGCTGCTCCGGGAGCGCGATCCCGCGACCAAGGCAAGCGCCGCCCGGCAGTTCTACGAGCGTTTGCTAGCGGGTGACACCACGCTGGACACCACCGCTGATATCCCCGATCCACTCGATCTTCCCGGCCGCCCGGCGGCGCCGGAGCTCGTTGCGCCGTCGTCGCTGAAGCGCCGCAGCATGCAGTCGGACGCGGGGCGGGCGGTGTTGCTGCATGCGCTCGCGCATATCGAGTTCAATGCGATCAACCTCGCGCTCGATGCGGTCTGGCGTTTTCCCTCGATGCCCGAGGCGTTTTATCGCGACTGGTTCAAGGTCGCGGCCGAGGAAGCGCGCCACTTTTCGTTGCTGAGCGCGCGTTTGGCGGAATTTGGCCATCGGTACGGCGATTTTCCCGCTCACGATGGCCTGTGGGAGATGGCCGAGCGCACCTGCGGCGACGTGCTGGCCCGCATGGCGCTCGTGCCGCGTACGCTGGAGGCGCGTGGCCTGGACGCTTCGCCGCCCATTCGCCGGCGCCTCGCGCAAGCGGGCGACCACGCATCGGCGGCCATTCTCGACGTGATTCTCCGCGATGAAATCGGCCACGTGCTGATCGGCAACCATTGGTTCCGGCACCTGTGCAGCGAAGCCGGCGCCGATCCGCACACCACCTACGCGCAGCTCGCCGAGCAATATCACGCGCCAAAATTACGCGGCCCGTTTAACTTCGAAGCACGCCGCGACGCCGGTTTCGATGAAGCCGAATTGCGCGCGCTCGCGGGCCTTGATGACATCGATTCCATTGAAACAGCGCCGATTCCCCGATGACTTCTCTTAAACCCCCCGTTTCCGAATTCGTTACCACGCGCGGCACGCGACTGCACGTCCGCCGCTGGGGATCGCCCGACGCGCCCACGCTCTTCATGCTGCATGGCTGGATGGATATTTCCGCGTCGTTCCAATTCGTCGTCGATGCCCTCACGCGCGACTGGCAGGTGATCGCTCCTGATGCTCGTGGTTTCGGGCTTTCGGACTGGCCCGTGGCGGAGGGTAAAAGCGGCCACTACTGGTTCCAGGACTATCTCGCCGATCTCGATGCGCTGCTCGACCACTACGCGCCTGCTTCTCTACATGGCGAGCCGGTGAACCTGGTCGGCCACAGCATGGGTGCGAACGTCGTTTGCCTGTACGCGGGCGTGCGGCCGGAGCGGGTGCGGCGCGTGGTCGATCTGGAGGGGTTCGGCATGGCGCCGGCTGAAGCGAAGCGTTCGCCCGCGCGGATCGCGCAATGGCTGGACGACTTGCGCGCACCGCCTTCGCTCAACACGTACGCGACGCTCGACGATGTCGCCCATCGGCTGATCCGCACGAATCCGCGCCTGCCGATGGCGAAAGCGCATTTTCTGGCGCAACACTGGGCGAAGCTCGACGATGCCGGCCGTTACCATCTGTTAGCCGATCCAGCGCACAAAATGCGTGGACCATTGCTGTATCGGCTGGCTGAGGTGATGGCCGTTTGGTCGAAGGTGCAGGCGAAGGTCCTGCACGTTGAAGCGCTGGCTTCACCGACCCTCGCGATGATTGCCGCTAACGTTCCTATCGATGAATTCAAGCAGCGCTTCAAGGCGTTTGCGGACTGGCGCGAAGAGATCGTCGATCACGCCGGTCACATGCTGCATCACGACCAGCCGGAGCGGGTCGCGGCGCTGATCGAGGCGTTTTGCGCGTAAGGTTGGCGGCCCGAAATTATGCGTTCGACCGATCGGTCGGCGACATAACCGCTTTGACGCGTTGCAGTAGAATGGCGGATAACCCCTAGAGCCTGATGATGAACGCCGATCTGCATTGCCACTCCACCGTTTCCGACGGCCAACTCGCTCCCGCGGAGGTCGCCGCGCGTGCTCACGCGGGCGGTGTGACGTTGTGGGCGCTCACCGACCACGATCAGCTTGGCGGTCAGCGTGAGGCGCGTGCAGCGGCAGAAGCGCTCGGCATGGGCTATCTCAGCGGGGTGGAGATTTCGGTGACGTGGGCGGGGCGGACGGTGCATATCGTCGGGCTGAACGTGGATGTGGACAATCAGGAGCTGATTGATGGCCTGGCGGAGACGCGCAGCGGCCGCCGGGCTCGAGGTGAAGCAATAGGCGAGGCGCTTGCCGCGGTCGGCATCCCGGACACATACGAAGGCGCGCTGCAGTATGTGAACGATCCCGCCATGATCTCGCGCACGCATTTCGCACGCTATCTGGTGGAGAAGGGCTACGCGCAATCCACCTCGGACGTGTTCTCGAAATATCTCGGCGACGGCAAGCCGGGATATGTCGGCCATCGCTGGTCCAAACTCGCTGACGCCATGAAATGGATCAAGGCGGCGGGCGGCGAGGCGGTGATCGCGCATCCTGGCCGCTACGATTTCTCGCCGGTCGAATTCATCGCTTTCTTCGATGAATTTATTCAGCTCGGCGGCCGCGCCATTGAAGTCGTGACGGGAAGCCACACGCCGGATCAATATCGCGAATATGCGGAAGTAGCGCGTCGATACGGCTTCTACGCGTCGCGCGGTTCGGATTTTCACGCGGCGGGCGAGGGGCGTATCGACCTTGGCCAACTGCCGCCGCTTCCCGCCGATCTCAAGCCCGTGTGGGAGTCCCTGCTCTAAATAGCAGGTGGCCTCTCCGGCTCAGAGTTGGCAGCGTTGGAAAACGCAAAAAACCGCGCACGATCCTTGCATTCATCCACCTCTGTTTGTCGCGCAACTCCACGCATTTGCGGGTATTCTCGCGTGTTCGCATTAGAACCGCCCGGCGCCTTTCATCTGGTATCCAGCTTGAAACCACGGGCGTAATGGTTGGTGTGCTTGATGCGCTTAGTGCGCCTGGCGCGTAAAAACGTAAATCGCTAAACGCATTGGCGCCGGTTTGCAGGTAAATCCGGACAACCCACTTACGTCATCTGGTCATGTCTCAATTCTTTCGAATTCATCCTGACAATCCGCAGCCGCGCCTGATCAACCAGGCGGTGCAGATCATCAACGATGGCGGTATTGTCGCGTTGCCAACCGATTCGAGCTACGCGCTCGCGTGCCACCTCGACGACAAGGATGCCGTTGAACGCATCCGGCGGATTCGCGGACTCGACGAGAAGCAATTGCTCTCGCTGCTGGTACGCGATTTATCGGAATTAGCGAATTTCGCGATTGTCGATAACCGCAACTATCGTCTGATTAAATCGGTTACTCCCGGACCTTACGTGTTTGTCCTGCAGGCGACGAAGGAAGTGCCCCGGCGCCTTTCACACCCGTCGCGCAAGACGATCGGCCTGCGCGTGCCCAATCACGCGATCACGCTGGCGTTGCTCGAAGCGCTGGGGCAGCCGTTGCTCGGCTCGACGCTGATCCTGCCGCCCGACACCCATCCGCTCAACGACGCCGAAGAGATTCGCGAGCGGCTGCAAAAGCAGATCGATCTGGTTATCGACGCCGGCGCGTGCGCCATGGAACCTTCCACCGTGATCGACCTGACCGGCGAAGAGCCCGTACTGGTGCGCCCCGGCCGAGGCAGCCTGGAACCGTTCGGCCTCACCGCCGAAAATCCGCAATGACGCAGCGCACTCACGTGCGCTCACGTACGATTGCACATTGAGGCGACGACATTGCGCTCAGGGAAATCGCCCAAGCGCAATGTCATTCGCCTCGACGCTCGCAACCCCACGGCCCTTGGGCGAACGCAAACCGTCCGCCACCGAGTGGCGCCACAACTGCTTGATACAATAGCGAGCTATGGATTCCTCCCTGATACAAACTATCGCGGTCTACGCGCTCCCCGTGATCTTCGCGATCACGCTGCACGAGGCTGCTCACGGCTACGCGGCCCGCCTGCTGGGCGACAACACGGCTTACGTACTCGGCCGCGTGTCGGTCAACCCGATGCGCCACATCGACCCGATCGGCACCCTCGCCATCCCG
This sequence comes from Caballeronia sp. SEWSISQ10-4 2, assembly GCF_030464885.1. GTDB lineage: Bacteria > Pseudomonadota > Gammaproteobacteria > Burkholderiales > Burkholderiaceae > Caballeronia. Next base: position 56,253 of record NZ_JALPRJ010000015.1, read on the forward strand.
CTGATCCTGTATTTCGTCACGAGCGGCGCGTTCATGTTCGGCTACGCGAAGCCCGTCCCGGTTGCATTCGGTAATCTGCGCAACCCGCGCTGGGGCAGTTTGTGGGTCGCAGCCGCCGGACCGGCGAGCAATTTCGTGCAGGCGCTCATCTGGGGCATCTTCGCGGTGCTGCTGGCGTCGTTCAGCGTCAACGAACCGTTTTTTACGCGCATGGCCGCAGCCGGTGTTGGCGTGAACCTGGTGCTCGGTGTGCTCAACCTGTTTCCCTTGCCGCCGCTCGACGGCGGACGCGTGCTGATGGCGCTGCTGCCCGTACGCGCTTCGATCATGCTGTCGCGGCTCGAACCCTACGGTTTTTTCATCGTGATGGCGCTTGTCGTGACCGGCACTCTGACGCGTTTCTGGCTCGGGCCGCTGGTGAGCGCCGGCTATGTCGCGGTGTCGGCCGTCCTGAATCCCCTTGCCTCGCTTTTACAATAAATCCATGTTCCCTGACCGTATCTTCTCCGGCATGCGGCCGACCGGCTCGCTGCATCTAGGCCACTACCACGGCGTGCTCAAGAACTGGGTGCGGCTGCAGTCCGAGTACCCGTGCTTTTTCGCGGTCGTCGACTGGCACGCGCTGACGACCCACTACGAAACGCCCGAAGTCATCGAGAAGAACGTGTGGGAAGTGCTGATCGACTGGCTCGCGTCCGGTATCGATCCGGCGCAAGCCACGCTCTTTATCCAGAGTCGCGTGCCCGAACATGCCGAACTCGCGCTGCTGCTCGGCATGGGCACGCCGCTCGGCTGGCTCGAACGCGTGCCGACCTACAAAGAGCAGATCGAGAAGCTGAAGGAAAAGGACCTGACCACGTACGGCTTCCTCGGTTACCCGGTGCTGATGGCGGCCGACATCCTGCTGTATCGCGCGTCGCTCGTGCCGGTCGGCGAGGATCAGGTGCCGCACGTCGAGATGACCCGAGAGATCGCGCGGCGCTTCAATTACCTGTACGGGCGCGAGGCGGATTTCGAGGAGAAGGCGCTCGACGCCGCGAAGAAACTCGGCGGCAAACGCGCGAAGCTCTATCACGAACTGCGCGTCGCGTATCAGCAGGAAGGCGACGACGAGGCGCTCGAAAAGGCGCGTGCGATGCTGCAGGAATCGCAGAGCCTGTCCATGAACGACCGCGAACGGCTGTTCGGTTATCTGGAAGGCGCGCGCAAGATCATCCTGGTCGAGCCGCAGGTGCTGTTGACCGGAGCGTCGCGGATGCCGGGACTCGATGGCGCCAAGATGTCGAAGTCATATGGCAACACGATCGGCTTGCGTGAAGATGCCGAGACCATCGCGAAGAAAGTGCGCACCATGCCGACCGATCCGGCGCGGGTTCGCCGCACCGATCCCGGCGATCCGGACAAATGCCCGGTGTGGCAGCTGCACCAGGTCTACACCGACGAAACCACGCACAAGTGGGTGCAGACGAACTGCCGCAGCGCGGGAATCGGCTGCCTTGAATGCAAGCAACCGGTGATCGAAGGCATCTTGCGCGAGCAGCAACCCATGCTGGAACGTGCGCAGAAATACATGGACGATCCGTCGCTGTTGCGAGCGATCGTCGCCGACGGCTGCGACAAGGCGCGCAAGTTCGCGGTGGAGACCATGCGCGACGTTCGCGACGCGATGGGCCTTTCCTACAACTGATGATGGCGATGTCCGCTGCACCCACGCTACCCACGCCACCCACCACCGCCAGTGCCTGGATCGAGCAATGGTCGCATCTGGTGGAGCAGGGTGGCGCGGTACTTGATGTTGCGTCGGGCAACGGCCGCCACGCGCGTTATTTCGCGTTGCGCGGGCATCCCGTGCTGGCGCTGGATCGCGATGAAACCGCCTTGGCGAGTCTCGCTGCTGTGCAGCATGTCAGCACGCGTTGCGCCGATCTGGAAAACGCAGGCTGGCCGCTGCGCGAAGATGAAAAATTCGCCGCCGTAGTGGTGACGAACTACCTTCACCGGCCCTTGTTTGCTTATTTATTCGATGCCCTCGCGCCCGGTGGCGTGCTGCTCTACGAGACCTTCGCTGCGGGCAACGAGCGGTTCGGCAAGCCGTCGAATCCGGCCTTCCTGCTCAACCCCGGTGAGTTGCTAGAGGCCGTGCACGGCCGCTTGCGGGTCATCGCTTATCAGGATGGTTTTATCAACGCGCCGCGTGCATCCTGCGTGCAGCGCATCTGCGCCGCCGCCCCGGCGCGGCCCACCCCAACGGGTCTTACGGAACGTAACAATGGGTCAGATCCCGATCGTTACGTACTGCAGGGCTAATCCGCTACAATCGCGGTTTACCGATCAATTTCATAGCGTTTCATGACAAACGGAACACACGGCGGCGTCCAGATCCGCGGCAGCATTCCTGCCATCGTCACCCCGATGCACGAGGACGGTAGTCTCGATCTGCCGGCGTTTCGAAAACTGATCGACTGGCATGTGGCAGAGGGCTCGAACGGCCTCGTCGTGGTGGGCACCAGCGGCGAATCGGCCACGCTTTCAGTAGATGAACACATCCTGATGGTGAAAACCGCCGTCGAGCACACGGCCAAGCGCTTTCCGATCATCGCCGGCGCGGGCGGCAACTCCACGTCCGAAGCGGTCGAGCTGGCCAAGGCGGCCAAAGAGGTCGGCGCGGACGCCACGCTGCAAGTGGTTCCTTATTACAACAAGCCGACGCAAGAAGGCATGTACCAGCACTTCCGCAAGATTGCGGAATCCGTCGACCTGCCCGTCATCCTGTATAACGTTCCGGGCCGGACCGTCGCCGACATGAACCATGACACCGTGCTGCGCCTCGCTGAGGTGCCGGGCATCGTGGGCGTGAAGGAAGCGACGGGTAACATCGACCGTGCGGCCAACCTGATCAAGTACGCGCCGGCGCATTTCGCGATCTACAGCGGCGACGATCCGACCGCCATCGCGTTGATGCTGCTCGGCGGCCACGGCAATATTTCGGTGACCGCGAACGTCGCGCCGCGCGCGATGAGCGAACTCTGCCGCGCGGCGCTCGCCGGCGACGCGATCACTGCGCGCAAGATTCACCTGGGCTTGCTGTCGCTGCACAAGCAGATGTTCTGCGAGTCGAATCCGATCCCCGCGAAATGGGCGCTTGCTGCGCTCGGGCGCATGGAAAGCGGGATTCGCCTGCCGCTGACGCCGCTCGACGAGCGCTATCACGGCGTCGTGCGCGACGCGTTACGCGAAACAGGACTTCTGGCCTGACGGCCGGCGGCGGGGCGCATCTGAAAACGTGCGTGCCGCCGTAGTGCAGTGGTTTCGGCCGTAATACCATTCGGCCAGCCAGCGAGTGTCATCAACCCGTCGTTCATCGACCCGTTCCCGGCTTAGCTTCCAGGCAACGCGCATTCAGCATCACGAAGGACCTCATGAAACGTTCCGCCTTATTCAATCACGCTCGCACCCTGAGCGTGCTGTCGCTTGGAATCGGCACGCTGATCTCGCTTGCCGGCTGTGATACGTTGAACGACTGGCTCGCGCCGGATCGGGTGAATTACAAGGGTGCTGAAACGGCGCCTACACTGACCGTGCCATCGGATCTGAGCACCGCCGACATCAGCCAGCGCTACGCCGCACCGCCCAAGCTGAATTCTCTTGGCGGCGCTGCACCCCGTTCGCTTACGCCCGCGGGTAATGCAACCGTCGGTTTGCCGACGCCGCAAGACCCGTTCGGCATGCACGTGGAGCGAGACGGCGATCGCCGCTGGCTGGTGGTCGATGGCCGGTCGCCCGACCAGCTCTGGCCACAGTTGCAAGAGTTCTGGCAAGAGAATGGTTTCACGCTCAAGACCGATGCTGCAGCTACCGGGATCATGACGACTGACTGGGCTGAAAATCGCGCGAACATTCCGGACGACTGGTTCAGGAAGAGCATTGGCAAGCTGGTCGACTTTGCGTATTCATCGGGTACGCGCGATCAGTTCCGTACGCTGGTCGAGCGCGGTTCGAACGCCTCCACCGACATCTCCATCACGCACAGCGCGATGGAAGAAGTGCTGACGGGTCAGGACAAGACCTCGTCGAAATGGGTCGAGCGGCCGCGTAACCCGGCACTTGAAGCCGCGTTCCTCGCGAAGCTGATGGAGAAGTTCGGCCTGACCGACGCGCAAGCCAAGCAATTGTTGACCGATGCCCATCCGGCGACCGCGACGGCCACGATCGACCAGTCGGGTGGCTCGTCCACGCTCGATCTTTCCGAGCCGTTCGACAGCGCCTGGTTGCGCGTGGGACTTGCACTCGACCGGACCAACTTCACCGTCGACAACCAGGATCGCGCGAAGGGTTTGTATTACGTGCGTTTCTCCGACTCGATGCAAGAGTTGAAGAAGGAGGGTCTGCTCGGCAAGCTCTTTGCGGGCGGCACGCCGAAGCCTACGCGCGAGTTCATGGTGAACGTGCGTCCGAAGGCTGACACGGTGACGCAGATCGCCGTGGTCGACGCCAATGGTCAGGTCGATACATCGAGCGACGCGCAACGAATCGTCGCGTTGCTGCACGCGCAGTTGAACTAGGTTTTCACGTATGCGTTTTGCCAGTCTCGGCAGCGGCAGCGAAGGCAATGCGTTGCTCGTCGAGTCGGTAAGCGGCACGACGACCACCCGCGTGCTGCTGGATTGCGGTTTCTCCGCGAAGGAAGTCGAGCGGCGCCTGGCGCGGCTCGACGTTCGCGCAGACGAGATCGACGCCATTCTTATCACCCACGAGCACACGGATCACATAGGCGGCGCGCTGACATTGGCGCGCAAATGGTCGATTCCGTTGCACATGAGCTGGGGTACCGCACGTGCAGTGGGTGCCGACGAAGCCCCGGTCGATCTGCATGTGCTCTGGGGCGACGAGAGCGTGGTAGTGGGGGATCTGGAGGTGCTCCCTTATACCGTGCCCCACGACGCGCGCGAACCGCTCCAATATGTGTTCTCTGACGGCGTAAGCCGTTTGGGCATCCTGACGGATGTAGGTGTTGCGACAACTCACATCACGAGTGTGCTGAGCGGTTGCGATGCTTTGGTGCTCGAATCAAATCACGATGTCGGGATGCTCGCGTCGAGCCGCTATCCGGCTTCGCTCAAGGCGCGCATTGGTGGCATGCATGGACATCTTAACAACGACGCTGCAGCAGGGATTCTTGCCGCGCTCGACCGATCGAAGCTGCGCCATCTGGTGGCCGCGCATCTGAGTCAGCAGAACAACTTGCCTGAGCTTGCCCAAGCGGCGCTCGCCGCGGTCCTGGGCGGTACCGCGGCCGATGTCATGGTCGCGACCCAAGCCGATGGTTTCGACTGGTTGTCCTTATGAAATCGGGCAGCGTTTCGCTTTAAGCCCCGCATAAAGCGTATCCAGCGTGTATTGACACACAATGAACAGACGTAAAAAAAACCGGCCCTAGAGCCGGTTTTTTCATAAGCCTCCCAGAATGACGTCTCTGCGAGGCTTACTTGCGGAGGCCTCGTTTTCAGCTAGATGATTTACTTAAAAGAGCTGGAAACGGGGGCCCCTGACTATGTGCTTACTGGCTTGCGCCCGAAGCAGGAGCAGCTGCAGAAGCTGCTGCGTCCACTGCCGATGCAGCAGCAGTCGTTGCGTCGCTTGCAGCGGCCGTAGCACTCGAAGCTGCAGCCGCAGCGTCCGAAGCAGCAGCAGCCGGTGCCGAAGCAGCCGAGGTATCGCTAGCAGCGCCCGGAGCAGCCGTATCGCTAGACTTGTTGCATGCAGCAAGAGCAACAGCAGCCAACAGGGATGCTACGAGGAGAGATTTCTTCATGATCACGTCCTTTTATGGTTAAAGGTAAGCAACAGCGCAAAGTACCGGTAATGTGTGCTCCAACACCGACCCGGGCCGTTGTGGACTCACATTATGTATGGTTGTGAGACTTCCTACGGCTTGGGCGGAAATTATATGCACTTTCGTATCGACCGTCGATAAATGCGGGGCCAATACGTTGTCTTTCTCATACATTTCAACCCGCGGAACAGCAAGACTGGCTAAACATTAGGCGTTTGCGTCGACTTGTATCCAGCCCGCACAATACCACTCGTGCAGTAGCACTGTCATTGACGAATCGCCTGAGAGTGTTACAAAGCGTTTCCCCTCCAAATACCGTTTGTCGGCAAGTTCAGGCAGCCATTTTTTGGCCTTTCCCGACAATAAATCCTGTTCGCCATTCAGAAAATAAGCGTGCTTGTCATAAAGCAGCACAGTCTTTTTATCGAGCTTCAAACCTGATTGTTTCGCGCGTTCGATAAACCTGCTCTCATTCAAAGGGCGCCGCGGCGGATCGAATACGACATTCGGCTTCGGTTCGCTTAGGTACGTGCCGAGAAACGATGCGACGTCCCTCTCATTCCATGCAATGTTTGCAAGGATCGAGCCAACCCGTTCGACCAGCAGCGGCGGCAACAACGCCGGGTGGCTGACCGCCGGCTGGTCCGGGTCCCTGTAGCGTCGGACACCCTTCGCGCTGGCGTCACGGGCGTCGTCCAGGCGCTCCGCAAGGTGGTATAGAAACTGGCCTGACAGTTCGCTTGCAGAGGGCGCCCGGAAGCCGATCGAGGCGGTCATGCATTCGCCTTCGGCCACGCCTTCGTGAGCGATGTGAGGCGGCAAATAAAGCATGTCGCCCGGTTCCAGCAGCCATTCCTCGTCTGCTTCGAAGTGCTGTAAAACTTTCAACGGCAACCCCTCTTTTAGCGAGAGATCGCGTTGTGCGCCAAAGCGCCAGCGCCGCTTGCCGTGGACCTGCAGCAGGAAGACATCGTAGGAATCGAAGTGCGCGCCCACACCGCCGCCGTCGGTGGCGTACGAAATCATGAGGTCGTCGAGGCGGGCATCGGGGATGAAACGGAAGCGGTCCAGCAGCGCCCGGGCGCGGTCGTCGTGCAGGTTTGCCCCTTGCACGAGTAATGTCCAGTCACGCTTTTTTACGGATGGCAATTCATCGGGCGCAAAAGGGCCATGCTCCATTGCCCAGGACTTGCGAAAATGCGTAATCAGGCGCGATTCGACGTCTTCGCTATCGGCGAGTTCGAACAGCTCGTCGCGCGATAACGGCGCCTGAATGTCAGGAATCGCCTGACGGATCAGCAGCGGCTTTTTCTGCCAGTACCGGCGCATGAATTGCGCAGGCGCGAGGTTGCCAAGCAGGGTTGCAGGTTCGTCGGGAAGCGGCACCGCGAAAGGACTTGAGGGAACGTTAGGGGACCGCGCTGGCATCGTATAATTGAGGCTTGTATCTTGGAGAATCCAATGAAAATCGCAAAAGACACCGTCGTATCAGTCGCCTATAAGCTGTCTGACGCTCATGGCAATCTGATCGAGGAAAGCGACGAGCCGATGGTCTATCTGCACGGCGGCTATGATGGCACGTTCCCCAAGATCGAGGAAGCACTCGACGGTCAGGAAGCGGGCTATCAGACCCAGTTGCAGCTTGAACCACAAGATGCGTTCGGCGAGTACGATCCTGATCTCGTGAAAGTCGAGGCACGCGGCCGCTTTCCGGAACCGCTCGAAGTCGGCATGCAGTTCGAAGGCACGCCCGAGGACGGCGAGGACGAACTCGATTCGCTGATCTACACGGTCACCGACGTAGCGGAAGACAAAGTCGTGCTCGACGGCAATCACCCGCTCGCGGGCATGGCGCTGCGCTTCGCGCTGAACGTGCAGGAAGTCCGCGAAGCCACCGAGGACGAGAAGGAACATCAGCACGCGCATGGCCTCGACGGCCTGGAAGTCCTCGACGAGGACGACGAAGAGCCCGGCAAGGACGCGGGTCCGACCTTGCATTGAGGTGGGTGCAGGAGAGGTTTGTGCCTGAGACGAGGCAAGCACTGTCAACTACCCCGCCCTGAAGGGCGGAGCTTGCAGAACATCGCAAGTTCGGGTTGACCAGACTAAGCGCTCCGGATGCCTTAATCCGGACTTCATTGCCGAGTAGAGCGGGCGCTACGTTGTGCATAGGTTCAAGACCCACCCTGGGATGCTTTCTCAGTCCCCGGCTCTGGAAGTCCCGGTTGCAGACAAGCGACAGGGTAAGTACGAAACGGATCGGGACGAAATGCCGGTGCACAACATTGTCGAGGGGAGCGAGTCGCAAGACCCTGATGGGTGGAAAGCCCGTCACCTATTTAACGAGACGGAGTTAAAACCGTCTCCTTACCTCCCCGGCCTGAAGTCCGGGGTTTCACGGAGACCCTGATGAAACAAGGCGCAGGGAGGTTGCTGCGCCTTGTTTTATTTTGCGTGACGATCACGCGTAAACGGGTTTATTGACCCGCGCCTGTGCCCGACGCGCTGCTCCCCGGACTCGATGGCAAAGGCAGGATCGGCGGCAGATTCGCAGGCGAGTTCGAGTTCAGTATGGGCGGCGCTGAAGACGCGCTATTCGACGCGGGTGTACCACTGCCTGGTTGAGACACCGGGGGGTGTTGCGTCGGTTGTGCTGGCTTGACCGGCTGCATCTGCTGGAAAAAAGATGAAGGCCCTGAAGTGTCGTCTTCAATGCCGGGGATCGACGAAGAAGGCGACGACGTGGGCGCGGGCACGGCCGGTGCCGACGCCGGTCCAGGTGTAGCCGGCCGCACGACCACGTCACGCACGTGAACCCGAAAGGGCGGCCGCCATGCAAAGTCGGACTCTACTTCCAGCCATTGCGATTGCGGTTTCTTCAAGCCTATCGCGATGCGCGTCAGATTGGCCACGACCGCGCCCTTGTCGTTGCGCAGCGGCTGATCGATGCGAAATCCCCGGGGTATCGGCGTATCCGACTGGTGAATCACGATCACGGGTCCGCGAAACAGTTCGGCGGCTTTGACGAGACTGCGCTTGAGTTCGAGAAAACCATCGCGCGACGTTTCGCCGCGAGAAAAGCGCAGCCATGCGAAACGATCGCGACGCTCGTAGCGCGCGAAGTCGGGGTCGCCCTGAAGGATCACCACAACCGCGCGCATGTCCGAGCGTCGTGCGGTTTCGACTGCATGTTCCAGCCAGAATGCATTGGCGATGGAGCGGTCCTCGAACTCGCCGTTGCGTCCGCCCGCGCTCAGATAGTGATTGTTCGGCGCGGGCGCGTTCAAGCCAATGAACGCAACGCCGTTTGATTGCCATCGGACGTTTTCGCGGAACGGGCGAAAACGCGCGACATCGCTTTCGCGGATGACGCTCATGGGTGTCTGGCCGAGCGAATTCGAGTCGCCGAAGAACAACTGGCGGATGAAGTCCAACCGCTCGACCGGATCGTAATTGCCCGCTTGGGCCAGACCGCAAGACGCCCAGTCGTTGCCGCCGGGCAGCAGGGCGACGGGTTTGCGCGAGGTATCGAAGATCTGTTCGCGTGTGTTGTAGAGCGAATCCCGGCACGGCTCCGTTTCGCCCTTGAGGTTGCCATCGTAGACGATGAACGACGTGTTCCGTTCACGTCCGATGGCGTCGAGCATCTGCTGAAGCGATGTTTCGCCTGCGGGGTTATCGAGCACGTTTGAAGCGATTGCGAATGTCAGTGACGGCGCTTCGGCTTGCGCATGCCGCCCTCCGCCGAGCAGCAAGAGGGCGCTTAAACAGACAAAAGCGCAGACAAAAGCGAAACGGCCGCGCACCATGCGGCGCACACGCGGCCAGTGAGCGGCAGAATTCGCCTTAACGCGATGCATCCGGAGCGTTCGACGCCAGCTCATGTAGTTCGTAGAGCAGATCGAGTGCGTCGCGTGGGCGCAATTCGTTCGGATCGATTGCACGCAGCCGGTCGAGTGCGGGATGCGGTTGCGTTTCGGCCGGTTCATCGCGCTCGTCAGCGTCAGCAATCTCAACGGCCGGTGCCGCGAACAGGTCGAATTGCGGCGACGGCTGGCCGATCGACTGCTGCTCCAGATGCGCCAGATGTTTCCTTGCGGCCTTGATGACGGCCGGCGGAACGCCTGCCAGTTGTGCCACCTGCAAGCCGTAGCTCTGGTTCGCAGGACCTTCGTTCACCGCGTGCAGGAACACGATGCCGTGATCGTGCTCGACCGCCGACAAATGCACGTTCGCGGCCTGGGCGAACTCAGCCGGCAACTGCGTCAGCTCGAAATAATGCGTCGCGAACAACGTGTGGCAGCCGTTATGCGACAGCAGATGCCGTGCAATTGCCCACGCGAGCGCGAGGCCGTCGAAGGTGGACGTACCGCGGCCGATCTCGTCCATCAGCACGAGACTCGACGGGGTTGCATCGTTGAGAATGGCCGCCGCTTCGGTCATCTCGACCATGAACGTGGAGCGGCCGCCGGCGAGGTCGTCGGCCGCGCCGATGCGCGTAAAGATCCGGTCGATCGGACCAAAACGCGCGCGTTTCGCGGGCACGTAACTACCCACATAAGCCAGCAACGCGATCAACGCGGTCTGCCGCATGAACGTCGACTTACCGCCCATGTTCGGTCCGGTGATCAGCAACAACTTGCGCTCGGTATTCAGGCAACAGTCGTTGGCGATGAACTGCTCGACCTGCGCTTCGACTACCGGATGCCGCCCCTGCTCGATATCGATGCCCGCGTCGCTCGCGAATTCCGGTGCGATCCAGTCGAGCGCGAGCGCCCGTTCTGCGAACGCGCCGAGCAGGTCGAGTTCAGCGAGAGCCGCCGCCACGCGCTGGCAATCGCCGATGTGCGGCAGCAGCGTTTGCAGCAACGCGTCATAGAGCATGCGCTCGCGGGCAAGCGCCCGGTCCTGCGCCGACAGCGCCTTGTCCTCGAAGGTTTTCAACTCCGGCGTGATGTAACGCTCGGCGTTTTTCAGCGTCTGGCGACGGCGGTAATCGTCGGGAACCTTGTCCGTCTGGCCGCGCGTAACCTCGATATAAAAACCATGCACCTTGTTGTACTCGACCCGCAGATTCGCGATGCCCGTTCGCGTGCGCTCACGCGTTTCCAGATCGATCAGGAACTGGTCGCAGTTCTCGGAGATGTCGCGAAGCTCGTCGAGATCGGCGTCATAACCACGCGCGATCACACCGCCATCGCGAATCAGCGCCGCGGGCTCGGGCGCGATTGCGCGGCTCAGCAACGTGAGGCATTCGGGCGGCGGCTCGAGCGAAATATCGATACGTTCAAGCGATGCCGAGTTCATCTTCACGGCGGCGAGCCGTTCACGCAGCTGGGGTAATGCAGCGAAGGTGTCGCGCAAGCTGGAGAGATCGCGTGGCCGTGCCGACAGCAGCGCAAGCCGCCCCGTAATCCGTTCGATATCCGAAATCTGCCGCAACGCGGCGCGCAAGCCGTCGAGACTCGCGCTTGCGGGGGCGTCGAGCAACGCGCCGATAGCACGCTGCCGGCTTTGCGCGATAGTGAAGTCGCGTGGCGGATGATGCAGCCAGTGACGCAGCAAGCGGCTGCCCATGGTCGTGCAGCATGTGTCCAGCAGCGAGCACAGCGTGGGTGATTCCGTGCCGCGCAAGGTCTCGGTCAGTTCGAGATTGCGCCGCGTGGCCGGGTCGAGGCCGATGTACTCGGACTCGTACTCCACCTTCAGGCTGCGCACGTGCCGCAGTTGCTGGCCCTGGGTCGCGGCCGCATACAGCAGCAGCGCGCCCGCGGCGCCGCACGCGCAGGTCAGCGAATGCGCGCCGAAGCCGTCGAGGCCTGCAACGTCGAGTTGCTCGCACAGCCGTTGCGTACCCGAATCGATATCGAAATGCCAGGCAGGCGCGCGGGTTGTCGCCCCGATGTTCTGCACTTCGAACGGCGCATTAGTCGCGGAAAACGAGTCGGCAATCAGCGTTTCAGCCGGACGAATGCGCTCGAGCGCCGCGCTCAACTGATCGGGCGCTACTTCGGCAAGACGCAACGCGCCGCTCGCCAGATTCAACCACGCCAGACCGACGCTCGTGACCACACCGCGACGATTGTGCGCCGGGCAGAGAGCGAGCAGGTAGACGTCGTTTTTGTCGGAGAGAAGTGCCGCGTCGGTCAGCGTACCGGGTGTGACTACGCGCACGACCTTGCGCTCGACCGGTCCCTTCGATGTCGCGGGATCGCCGATTTGCTCGCAAATAGCGACCGATTCCCCGAGCTTCACCAGCTTCGCCAGGTATTGCTCGCACGAATGATGGGGGATGCCGGCCATCTTGATCGGATTGCCGCCCGACGCCCCGCGTTGCGTGAGCGTCAGGTCGAGCAGGCGCGAGGCTTTGACGGCGTCGTCGAAGAACAGCTCGTAGAAGTCGCCCATTCGATAAAACACGAGCGTGCCAGGGTGCTCCTGTTTGATGCGCAGGTACTGCTGCATCATGGGCGTGTGATGCGACAGATCGACGACGGCGCCAGGTTCCTGCGCGGCGGGGCTCAAGTCTTGAGCGGTAGACGAAACGGAGATATGCGTACCCATCTTGCGTGCGTGAATTTGGGAAAGTCCTAAGGGCACGAGTGTACCGCGTCGGCTCGTCGCGGGAACGCTGGTCGAACGGCTAACGCGGGGCCGGACGCATCAGCAAAGGCTCACCAAAAGCTCAAGAAAGCAAAACGCCGGACATGCCGGCGTTTTGCTTGACCTTGAACATGTCGCAAGACCAATCAGGATCGTCCCGCCAAAAACCCCACCAGCAGCGCAAGTCCCGCTACCGCGCCGAGCGTGTGCCACGGCTTGTCGTGTACGAATTCGTCGGCGTAACCGGCCGCGTCGTTCAGCCGTCCGGCGATTGCCGAGGACGAACCGTCGAACTGCGCACGTGCCGTTTTCAGCTTGGTTTGCAAGTCCTTGCGCAGCTTATCGACGTCGATGTCTTTCGCATCGCGGATCGAACTGTCGAGGTCGTCGAGCAGGCTGCGCAACTGCGTGCTGGCGGTATCGACCGCGTCGCTTGCGCCCTGTACCGCGCGGTGGCCTATTTTGGCAGCGCCATTGATGTTGCTATCGAGTGTGGAACGTGTGAATAGGCCCATTTGCAGCTCCTTTGACGTGTCGTTTGTTTGTCTCAACCCACGCGCTCCGCGAAGAGCGCGACTTGCTTGCCGGCGGAACAAGAATTGAAGCAGATTTCATTCCCGCAATCTGATCCCGATCACTCTTCGACCAGTCCGCGCAGGTCCACCGTCTGCTCATTGCGGGCGTGGCGCCGCATGGCGAGCCCCATCAGCAGGCAGATAAACACGCCGAACACCACAATAATCCATTCCACCGGCAGCCTCGTCGTCAGCAAAAGCGCGTAAGCGCCGAGCATCGACAAAACAGCGAGGTTCTGGTTGAAATTCTGTACCGCGACCGAGGCCCCGGCGGACAGCAGCGTCGCGCCGCGATGCTGCAGGATCGCGTTCATCGGCACGATGAAAAATCCCGACAGCGCACCCAGCAAAATCATCAGCGGATACGCGCCCAGGATGTACAGCGGCGCGAACAGCGGGCCGATCTGCACACCGGAACCCGCAGGAAACAGGTCCTTGTTGTAGAACGCCATGCAGACAGCCACTGCGCCTGTCACCAGGCCAACCGGCAGCACTTTGAGCGAGCTGCGCAACGGCACCCACGCAGCGGCCGCACCCGCGCCGATCGCAATCCCCAGCCCCGTCACGCCCTGTAACACCGCCGCCTTCGACAGTGACAAACCCAGGTTCGCATCGGCCCATTTGAGCACCAGCAGTTGCAGCGTGACCGCCGCGCCCCACAACAACGTAGTGACCCACAACGCAATCTGCGCGAGCTTGTCGCCCCATAACACCTTGAAGGCATGGATGAAATCGCCTACCAGCTTCGACGGCTCCTTGAGCCGGTTCGGGTACCGCGCGCCCGTGTCCGGGATACCGATGTTGATCACCGCGGCTGCCGCATAAACGACCATCACAGCGAACAGGGCGGCGTCCGCAGCCGAGCGGATCAGCACCAGATGCGCGCTGCTGACGAAGTGCTGGACATACTGGCTGACCAACGCGCCGCCGATCACAGTGCCGAGAATCGTCGAGCCGACCGTGGCCGATTCGAGCCACGCGTTGGCCGGGATGAGCTTGTCGGCCGGCAATAGCTCGGTGAGGATGCCGTATTTGGCCGGCGAATACGCAGCGGCGCCGAGGCCGACCACGCCGTACGCGATCATCGGATGCACCCCGAGGATCATCAGCGCACAGCCGCCGGCTTTCAGGGCATTCGAGACGAACATCACGTGGCGTTTCTGGATGGAATCCGCGAATGCACCGACAAAGGGCGCGAGCAGCACGTACGACACCGTGAAGAAGATCTGCAACAGCGGTGTGACCCACGATGCGGAATGCATCACCGAAAGCATGGCGATGGCGGCGATCAGCAGCGCGTTGTCGGCGAGCGACGAAACGAACTGCGCGGCGATGATCGTATAAAAGCCTTTTTTCATCAGACGGAGGGGAAGGGCGGCAGAAGAGAATGAGGAATGCCGCGGACGGCGAACGGGACACTTTAGCGGAGCCAGCGGCTGCGCGCACAAATGCAGGCCGAACGTTAGCCTTTCGGACGCTTTTCAACCTGCGGGCAACAACGCGCAAAGCGGCCCTCAGCCGCTGCGTTGAGGCGCATGTACTGTTGCTCAAACAAAAAAAGGCGGCCGAAGCCGCCTTTCTTACTTCGCAACCGTTACGCGTTACGCGCTTTGGCGCGTGGTCGTGAAGGGATCGAGTATCTTGATCATCTGAGCGTAGACCTTCGGATTACCCGCGACGATCTCGCTCTTGTGCAGGAAGTCCGATTCGCCCGTGTAGTTACCGACCAGCCCGCCTGCTTCCGTGATTAGCAAGCTGCCCGCGGCCACGTCCCACGCGCTGATGCCTTGCTCGAAGAACCCGTCGAGCCGGCCTGCCGCCACGTTCGCCAGATCCAGCGCGGCCGCGCCCGGGCGGCGCAAGCCGGCGCAAGCTTCAGTCATTTGCGCGAAGAGCTTGCAATACGCGTCGATACCCTGGCCGTCGCGGAACGGGAAACCCGTGCCGATGAGCGCATCGTTGAGCCGGTCCAGCTTCGCCACGCGAATGCGCCGCTCGTTCAAGTACGCGCCGCTGCCGCGCGAGGCGGTAAACAGGTCGTTGCGGGTGGGGTCGTAGACAACGGCTTGCGTGATGATGCCCTTGTGGGACAGCGCGATGGAGACGCAGTAATACTGGAAGCCGTGGATGAAGTTGGTCGTGCCGTCGAGCGGATCGATGATCCACTGGAACTCCGAGTCCTTGTCCTGCACGCCCGATTCCTCAGCGAGGATGGAGTGCTTCGGATAGGCCGTGGTCAGCGTTTCGATAATCGCTGCCTCGGAGGCCTTGTCGACTTCCGTCACGAAGTCGTTGTGCTGTTTCTTGCTGACCTGGATACGGTCCAGATCCAGCGACGCGCGGTTGATGATCTGTCCGGCGCGGCGAGCGGCCTTGACAGCGATATTGAGCATCGGATGCATGAAAATAGTCCTTTTGGCCGGTGGCTGTGCTCCGCGCATGCGCGTGAAGTCTCAGCCCCGAACGGAAAACGGCCCAAACCGGCGGGCAAAAACGACGTGTGTCGACGGCAACGAATTGAAGAAGAGCGGGGCGCGTGCTTTCTTTGAACTTGCAATAGCGGCTAAAAATAGGGGCTAAATACAGCGACTTGCAACAGTTGGCACACGCGAACGGCGTATTTTACCCGAGTCGGCCGGTGGCGCGTCATGCGTGAGCAGGTTATGTCGCCGGACAGGCCGCGCGGCGATACCATGACGTCTCTTTCAACCTTCTGCAAGCGTTTCCCCTTGGACCTGAACCCCTCCTCAAACTCCTCAGACGATGCTTTCGCCTCGACCCGCTTCGTGCTGGTCGAGCCGAGCCATCCCGGCAACGTTGGAGCGGCCGCGCGCGCGCTCAAGACGATGGGATTCTCCCGGCTGATCGTGGTCGCGCCGAAAATCGCGTTTGTCACGCGCGAGCCTGAAGCGATTGCAATGGCGAGCGGCGCCGACGACGTGCTCGCGTCGGCGCAAGTCGTGGAAACACTCGCCGATGCCTTGAACGGCGTGCATTGGTCGATTGCGCTGACGGCGCGTTCGCGGGAATACGGCCCGCCGCAGATGGCGCCGCGCGCCGCGGCGGAAAAGGCCTGCGAGTTCCTGGGGCAGGGACAAAACGAGACTTCGGGCGCCATTGCGCTGGTGTTCGGCAACGAGCGCGTGGGGTTATCGAATGCGGACGTGGAGCGCTGCAGCGCGCTCGCGCACATTCCCGCCAATCCCGCCTATAGCTCGCTGAATCTGGCGCAGGCGGTTCAGGTTCTGGCCTACGAACTGCGGCTCGCGCTGCTTGGCCGGGCGGACGCGACTCCTGTGGCAACAGCACCGGCAGGCCCGGCAAGCGCGTCCAGCGACGAGATAGAAGGCATGTACACGCATCTGGAACAGGCGCTGGTCGCGCTCGATTTCCTCGATCCCGCCAATCCGAAGAAACTGATGTCGCGGCTGCGGCGGCTTTTTTCGCGCTCGGGGCTGGAGCACGAGGAGGTGAATATCCTGCGTGGCATTGCCAAGCATATTCTTCTAAAGATTAAGCGCTAGGTAGGTCGCGGCCGCCTCAGAACGGGAGAGGTTAGCGGTTTTTCTCTCCCGGCAGCCACGATGACGAGGCGTTCTCAGCCCCTCCCCGCACCAACACGCTGACCGCGTTGCCATCGGGGGCATCGCAGCGAATTTTTTCGGCTCGTCCTACAATCTGCGGAAATCGAACTATCGATTCCCGAATTCGTGCTGAACCGCGCGATTCGAGAATCGCACCCCGAGTCCCCCACTGAGCCACCGCCATGTTCAACCGACTCCGCGAAGACATCGCCGCCATCCGCGAGCGCGATCCAGCCGCCCGCAGCGCTTGGGAAGTCATGACGTGTTATCCGGGCTTTCACGCCGTTGTCCTGCACCGGGTCGCGCATGCGTGCTGGGGATCGGGCTGGCGCTGGCTCGGACGGTTTGTCTCCCAGTTCGCGCGTTTCATGACGGGCATCGAGATCCATCCGGGCGCGACGCTCGGGCGGCGTGTATTCATCGATCACGGCATGGGCGTGGTGGTCGGTGAAACGGCGGAAATCGGCGATGACTGCACGATCTATCAGGGCGTGACGCTTGGCGGCACGTCGCTTACGCGAGGCGCCAAGCGGCATCCGACGCTCGAGCGCGGTGTGATCGTCGGCGCGGGTGCGAAAGTGCTCGGCGGGTTTACCGTCGGCGCGGAAGCGAAGATTGGTTCAAACGCGGTGGTGGTAAAGCCCGTTCCAGCGGGTGGAACGGCGGTGGGCAATCCGGCGCGCGTGGTGATGCCGGCAACCGTCAAGCCGGCGCAAAAAGAGCGTGGCGTGCCTGAGCGTTCGGCGTTCTGCGCGTACGGCATCACGCCGAACGCCGACGATCCGGTGTCGCTCGCGATCCACGGCCTGATCGATCATGCATCGACGCAAACCCATCGCGTGGATGAGATTGTCGCGGCGCTTGAAAAGCTGGGAACGCGTATTGATGCGATCAGCGGCGTCGACAATGCCGCGTTCATCGATCTGAAGCGTCTCTCCGACGCGATGAAAGGCGAAACCGCGCGTCGCTGAACGTAGAGGGCTAGAGGGCGGGTTTTCAAAACCGCCCGCCTGAGTTCACTCCAGCGGCAACGCCCGAATGCCTTCGGCGTCCACGCGCAGATATCCGCCGCGTGGCTCGCCATGATCCAGTTCCCAATCCGGCATGACCCAGCGGACGCCATCTGTTTCCCGATGACGCGCGGGTAGATGCGTATGCCCGTGGATCATCGTGTGCGTGCCGGTGCTCGTAAACAACTTGGCTACCGCTTCGCGCGTCACATCGTATTTCGCCTGCGCCGGACGCATTCTTCCGTCTTCGCTGGTCGATCGCATGCGTTCTGCAACCGATAACCTTACCTTCAGCGGCAAGCTCAAGAACATCTGTTGCGCCAGGCCATTGCGCGCGAACCGGCGAAAGCGCTGATAGGCAGGATCGGCGGTGCAGAGTGAATCGCCATGCGCGATTACGATGCGCGTACCGAACGCCGTGATAACAAATGGATCGGGTAACGGCAATGCGCCGGCGGCTCGCATGAAGCGCTTGCCGAGCAGAAAATCGCGGTTGCCGTGCATCACATACAACGCGATGCCGCGTTCGGACAACGTATGCATCAGCGCCGTCATGCGCCTCGCGAACGCAGCGCGCGGCCCGGGCACCGATGCCTCCAGCACATCGTCGCCGACCCAGAATTCGAAAAGGTCGCCGAGGATGAACACCGAGTCGGCGTCGTTCGCCGTCACTTCGATGAAATGCTCGAACGCCGCCACCGTATGCGGAATGGCGTCGCTCAAATGGAGATCGGAAATGAAAAACAGCGGGCGCGCTGTAGTGGTCACGCCCGCTGTTTCTGCTGCTTCGATCACGCTGTGCGTCGAGTCGATCATTCCCCGACGACGACAGCCTTTTCGATCACGACGTCGTCCACCGGCACGTCCTGATGAAAGCCCTTCGAGCCCGTCTTGACCTTGCGGATCTTGTCGACGATATCGAGGCCTTCCACCACCTTGCCGAATACTGCGTAACCCCAGCCTTGCGGCGACGGCGACGAGTGGTTCAGGAACTCGTTGTCACCGACGTTGATGAAGAACTGCGCGGTGGCCGAATGCGGGTCGTTGGTACGCGCCATGGCGACGGAACCGTGTTCGTTCTTCAGGCCGTTGTTCGCTTCGTTATCGATAGGCGCGTCCGTCGGCTTTTGCTTCATGCCCGGTTCGAAACCGCCGCCCTGGATCATGAAGCCGTCGATCACGCGATGGAACACCGTGTTGTCGTAATGACCTTTCTTCACGTAGTTCAGGAAGTTTTCGACCGACTTCGGCGCCTTCTCGGCGTTCAGTTCGATCTTGATGATGCCGTGATTCGTATGCAGTTCGACCATGATGAGTTCCTTTCCTTTTCAAGAGTAGATGGGGCAATACGCGACGCGCACGGCGTATGCCTGCTTCATGCCTGCTCGCTGCAAAGGCGAGCGGCTACGACTTTTGTTCCCCGACTTGCTTTCCGACCTATTCCCCAGCTTACTTCGCGACCACGCTGGCCGACTGGATCACGACATTCGTTTGCGGCACATCGGCCATCGGGCCGCGCGTGGTAGTCGGGGTGCCTTCGATCTTCTTCACGACGTCCATGCCCGAGACCACCTTGCCGAACACGGCATAACCGTTGCCGTCGCCGTTGGGATAATCGAGGCCGGTGTTATCGACGGTGTTGATGAAGAACTGCGAGGTGGCCGAATTCGGATCGCTCGTGCGCGCCATCGCGAGCGTGCCGGTCGTGTTCTTCAGCCCGTTCTTGCTTTCAAGCGGAATGGGCGCGAGCGTGGGTTTTTCGACGAAGCTGGTCGTATAGCCGCCGCCCTGAATCATGAAGCCCGGAATCACGCGATGAAAAATCGTGCCGTTGTATTGGCCGGACTTCACGTAGTTGAGAAAGTTGGCGACACTTTTCGGCGCCTTCTCAGGATACAACTCGACCTTGATGTCGCCTTGCGAAGTCTTGAGCAGCACGCTCGGGTGAGCCGTGGTCTGCGACGACTGGGCAAAGGCGGGCGCCTGGGCGATGAGTGCAGCGCTGCCGAGCGCCAACAACAAACTTTTCATGAGCAATCGATCCTCTGGTTGGAGCAGCTACGTGTGAAGACTTGGCCGTACGTTCAAACATCAAACTGTTTGAACGTACGATCCTGCCGGGTCACGGATTCGTCGGCGCGAAGTAAGGTGTGGTTGAGAGCGGGACGCTCGGTCCGGAGTACGGCGAGTAGAGCGGCGACGACATGTCCGTCGTGTCCGATGTGGTTCCCGATGTGGTCCCCGAGCTCGTGCCGGAACCCTGCGTTGACCAGTCACTAGAGGTTGCACTCGACGAAGACGCGGCCACAGCCGCCGAAGCGGCCGATACATGCGAAGCACCCGACGCAGCCGCAGCCGCTGCTGCTTCCGGACGACGTCGCGGCGGCGGCGACACGATCTTCTGGATATCGCCCACGCGTTGCGCCGTCAACGGACTCTTCGATCCGAGCGACTGAGCCCGCTTATATGATTCGCTTGCAAGCCGCAGATACAAATCGCCGAGATTTTCGAACGCCAGCGCGTAGCTTGGATTCGCCTTCGTCGCCGTTTCGAGCGCTACGCGTGCTTCGTCGTAGCGGCCTTTCTTGGCGTAGAGCGCCGCGAGATTGTTATATGGTTCGGGCAGTTCAGGGTAAGCCTGGGTGAGCTCGGTGAACGCGGCAATAGCTTCGTCGTCCCGGTTCAAACGCGCGAGTACGGTCGCACGCTTGAACTTGGCCTGAACGTCGCGCGGGTTCGTCTTGAGGCGTGCATCGAGTTGTGCCAGCGCATTCGGCCACTCCTTCTGCGCGATGGCCTGGTCGATGGCGGGTGTGCCGTCCGCGGTGGCGGTGGACACTTGCGCCGCTGCCGGCGTAACCGCCAAAAACGTTGCGGCGAGTCCGAATGTGACGGTTGCAAGGGCGGTCGCCGCGAGCTTGGCAACGCTTGACGCGCGGCCGCTGGAAGGTTTCATAGGCTCTAGTCTGGATGTTATACTCCGACCCATTCTAACAAAACGTCTGCAACGTTCCGCTGAACGTCCAGACAGTCTTTACGCCACTCGCGGCCGCCTCCGTTTTGATCGCAATGTGACCGTCATGTTTCTCGCGACGGCGCGCACGGCTCCGAGCGCTTCGAGTTCGAAGCCGGGCCGGATCAAACATGTTGAACGTGCTGAAACATGCCACCCGCAGATGTTCGCGTCGACGTCGTTTTCGTCGCTGCTTTTCATCACTGCTTCTCGTCGCTGTTTCTCATTGCCGTTCTCGCTGTTGCTGTCGTCTCATGGCTAGCTGTAGCATGAGTCACAGCAGTGCACAAAGCACCGTTTTCATCGGCAGCCAGGAATGAATGCGAACATGAAGCACGCCGTCACAACATCGGCCAGCGATCGAAACACACGGATGTCCCGGCCCACGCACCATCGTTTATGAACTCATTGCGCATCTACAACACGCTCGCGCGTGACAAGCAAGCTTTTGTGCCGCTCCGTGCCGGAGAAGTGCGCATGTATGTCTGTGGAATGACGGTGTACGACTATTGTCATGTGGGCCATGCCCGCGTGCTGGTCGTATTCGACGTCGTCCAGCGCTGGCTCAGGACACTCGGCTATCGCGTGACTTATGTGCGCAACATCACAGACATCGACGACAAAATCATTCGCCGTGCGGTCGAAAACGGTGAGCCGATCAAGGCGCTGACGCAACGGTTTATCGATGCGCTGCACGAGGATTCGGATGCGCTCGGCGTAGCCCGTCCCGATCTCGAACCGCGCGCGACCGACTTCGTTCCCCAGATGCTCGGCATGATCCAGACGCTCGAGCAAAATGGTTACGCGTATCAGGCGACAGACGGCGACGTTAACTATGCGGTACGCAAGTTCGCGGGCTACGGCAAGCTGTCGGGCAAGTCGATCGAAGACTTGCGCGCGGGCGAACGCGTGGCCGCAAACGATGCCAAGCAAGATCCGCTCGACTTCGTATTGTGGAAACGGGCGAAGGAAGGCGAGCCGCCGGACACAGGTTGGGACTCGGCTTGGGGACGCGGCCGGCCGGGTTGGCATATCGAGTGTTCGGCCATGGGCTGCACCTTGCTAGGCGATCGATTCGACATTCACGGCGGCGGTCAGGACCTGCAGTTTCCGCACCATGAGAATGAAATTGCGCAGAGCGAGGCAGCAACGGGCGTTCAGTTCGTGAACTACTGGATGCATAACGGCTTTGTGCAGATCGACAGCGAAAAGATGTCGAAGTCGCTGGGCAACTTCTTCACCATCCGCGAGGTCCTCGAAAAATTCGATGCGGAAGTCGTGCGCTTTTTTATTGCAAGGGCACACTATCGTTCGCCGCTCAATTACAGCGACGTTCATATAGATGACGCGCGTGGGGCGCTCACGCGTTTGTATACAGCGTTGAAAGATGTGACGCCGGATGCCGGGCCGCTCGACTGGAACGAAGCGCATGCGCAACGTTTTCGCGCGGCCATGAACGACGACTTCAACACGCCGGTCGCGATCGCCGTGTTGTTCGAGTTGGCAAGCGAAGTGAATCGCTCGCAGGATACAGTGCTCGCGCGTCAATTGAAGGAACTGGCCGCCGTGCTCGGATTATTACAACGCGAGCCGCGTGCGTTTCTTCAGGACACACCGCGCGGCAGTCGCGATAGTGGTGGCAAAGAAGGTACAGAAACCCTCACGCCTGCCGATATAGAAACGAGGATCGCCGCTCGCGTTGCTGCGAAGCAGGCAAAGAACTATGCCGAAGCAGACCGGATTCGCGCCGAATTGCTCGACGCCGGGATTGCACTTGAAGACAAACCGGGTGGGTTGACCGAATGGCGTCGCAGCTAAGCGCCTCTCGTTCCCTTTGATCGACTCGCCAGGTAGGAGGCATGATGGCAACGGCCAGGAAGGCGCCGGCTAAACGAGCCGCGTCCGGAAGTATCGCAGTGCCAGCGAGCAAGGTCGCTCGGCGCGCGCAAGTAAAAACGTCGAAGGTATCGACGCCCGAGGCGAAGCTCGCCAACGGCGCTGGCCACGACGGAGAACGCAAGACTGCATCGAAGAAACGTGCCGTCAATGGCGTGGCGCATGACGGCGTTGTTAAATCGAACGGCGCCGCTCGTGTACGCAAGCCGGTGCGGGCGGCGGCGCCGAAAGTGTCGCAGAAGAAGGTGAGCGGCGACGCCAACAATGCGCTCGATGCCAAAGCCGTCGCGACGGCTGCCGGCGCCGACGCTGCGCAGGCGCTCGTGCGCGATCCGCAGAATGACGGCGAGATCGTTCGCAAGTCGCGTGCGATCACCGCCGAGAAGACCGTGCCGGTGCAGACGCCCGGACTGTCGGCGGAAGCTGCGCGTCCCGAGTATTGGGACAAGGCCTGCGCCGACCTCGTCAAGCGTGACCGTATCCTTAAGAAACTGATCCCGAAGTTCGGCCCAGTGCACCTGATCAATCGTGATGATCCGTTCACCACGCTCGCACGTTCGGTGGTTGGTCAGCAGATTTCCGTTTCGGCTGCGCAGGCTATATGGAAGCGCGTGGAAGGCGCGTGCCCGACACTCGCGCCACAGCAGTTCATCAAGGTGGGCCCGGCGAAGTTGCAGTCATGCGGGTTGTCGAAACGGAAGTCGGAATACATTCTCGATGTCGCGCAGCATTTCGTATCGGGTGCGCTGCACGTCGATAGCTGGACATCGATGGAAGATGAAGCCGTGATCGCGGAGTTGACGCAGATTCGCGGCATCGGCCGATGGACGGCGGAGATGTTCCTGATCTTCAACCTGTCGCGCCCGGACGTCCTGCCACTCGATGACCTCGGCCTGATCCAGGCGATCAGCGTCAACTATTTCAGCGGTGAACCCGTGACGCGCAGCGAAGCGCGCGAAGTCGCGGCCAACTGGGAACCGTGGCGCACCGTCGCGACCTGGTACATGTGGCGCAGCCTCTACCCTGTCCCCGCCGATCACTAAAATGCGCGGTCGCAGTTATTGCACTATTGATATCTTATAATCGATAGTTGCGACCCGAAATTTAGTGAGGCTGGCGCGGTTAGAATACGCGCTGCCCGATGCTCTAGGATTCGAACATATGAAGACCACGTTTCTGGATTTCGAACAGCCGATCGCTGAACTCGAAGCGAAGATCGAAGAATTGCGCTTCGTTCAGGACGATTCCGCTGTCGATATTTCGGAAGAAATCGAGCGGCTGTCGAAGAAGAGCCAGCAACTTACCAAAGACCTCTATGCAAACCTGACCCCTTGGCAGGTTTCGCAGATCGCGCGCCATCCGCAGCGCCCGTACACGCTCGACTACGTGAACGAGCTTTTCACCGACTTCCACGAACTCCACGGCGACCGCTCTTATGCGGACGACCTAGCTATTGTCGGCGGTCTGGCCCGTTTTAACGGCCAGCCTTGCATGGTGATCGGCCAGCAGAAGGGCCGCGACACGAAGGAGCGCGCGGCGCGCAATTTCGGCATGCCGCGTCCGGAGGGGTATCGGAAGGCTGAGCGGCTGATGCGTCTCGCTGAAAAATTCGGCTTGCCGATTTTCACGTTCATCGATACCCCCGGTGCGTATCCCGGGATTGGTGCGGAAGAGCGTGGGCAGTCGGAAGCAATCGGTCGTAATCTGTATGTGATGGCCGAACTGAAGACGCCGATTGTGGCAACGATCATTGGCGAGGGCGGTTCGGGTGGCGCGCTGGCTATTGCCGTTGCCGACAGCGTGCTGATGCTGCAATTCGCAACGTACTCGGTGATTTCGCCCGAGGGCTGTGCGTCCATCTTGTGGAAAAGTGCGGCGAAGGCGCCGGAAGCGGCCGAAGCGCTGGGATTGACGGCTCATCGGCTGAAGGCATTGGGACTGATCGACAAGATCGTCAACGAGCCGCTCGGCGGTGCGCATCGCGATCCGAAGGGCATGGCTGCGTTGTTGCGCCGTGCATTAGCCGATACCTTGCGCCAGTTCCACGGCATGAACGCGCTCGACGTCCGCGCGCGCCGCTTCGACAAGCTGATGGCGTACGGCAAGTTCAAGGAAAACCTGCCGGGTGCGTGAAGCTTGAGCCCGGCGCTCACGATTCCCTTCCCGCAGTTTGTCCTGACGGCCGGCCTTGATGGCAACTGCCTTGGCGGCAACTGTCTTGATGACAAGCTAACCAGCCGATTCCCGTGACATCCGACACTGACACTCCCGCCAGTCGCCTCGTGATCGATGCGGTGCGCGCGGCGTTTGCCGATGTCCCGGCTTCCATCGATAACCCCGTCGCCGTCGCGTTCAGCGGCGGTCTCGACTCGACCACGCTGCTCGACGCCGCGGTCCGATGCGCGGGGCCATCGCGTGTGATTGCGTTGCACATTCATCATGGCTTGAGTCCGAACGCGGACGCATGGGCCGCGCATTGCCATGCGTTCGCGCAATCGCTGAGTGTGAGGTTTGCATCGCGACAGGTCGATGTGGTGCGCGAAGGTGGCGAGAGTCTGGAAGCTGCAGCACGAGACGCGCGTTATCGCGCGCTCGATGCGCTGTGTGAAGAGCAGGGCGCAAGCGCGCTCTGGCTTGCACATCACGCTGACGATCAGGCGGAAACTGTGTTGTTGCAATTGCTGCGCGGGGCGGGTGTGGCCGGGCTCGCCGCGATGGCGCCGCAGCGTGCCGATGGTGCATCGGTTCAACGCGTGCGGCCGTTCCTGCACTTGTTGCGCGCCCAACTCGAGCATTACGCGCACGAGCGTGACCTGCGCTGGATCGACGACGAATCCAACGCCGATACCCGTTATGCCCGCAACGCGCTGCGTCACGACGTACTGCCGGCGCTGGCCGTCCATTTCCCCGGTTTCCGCGATGCGCTCGCGCGGACCGCGTCGCATGCGGCGTCGGCGCAAAGGTTGCTCGATGAACTCGCGCGTATCGATATGGCCTCGGCCGAGGGCGACGATGAGGGTGCGCTGAGTTTATCGGCGGTACTCGCTTTCGACGATGAGCGCGCGATCAACCTGTTGCGTTACTGGATGCGTTCGCTCGGGCTTCAGGCGGCATCGGCGGCGCGGATTGGCGAAGTGTTGCGGCAATTGCGCGATGCCGCGGTTTCCCGCGATGGCCACGCGCTGCGCATCGATCACGCGGGATTTTGCCTGCGGGCGTATCGCGATGCGATCTTCTGGGAAAAGGGCGATAGCGCGGACCCCGCCGATCTTGACGAAGGCGCGAACCCCGCGCGCATGGCGAGCGTGCTGAACTGGAATGGCGAAAGCGTCTGGCGCCTGCCGCATTGGCGGGGGACGTTTGTATTCGAGCCGGTTGCGCAAGACGATGCGGACGCGATTCCCGAGGCCACGCTGCGCGCCGCGCCGCTTTGCGCGCGTTCGCGCGCGGGCGGCGAGCGTTTGCGTTTATCGGCGGACGGGCCGGGCCGGACCCTGAAAAACCTGTTTCAGGAGCGCGGCGTGCCGGGCTGGAAACGCGACGTGCCGCTGGTGTTTCTCGGCGAGACCTTGCTGTTCGTACCGGCGATTGGTGTCAATCGAGGGTGTCCGCAAGCGAGCGGCGAGGGTGGATATCGGCGGATTGTGTGGCAACCGGACCTGGTGATTGCCTGAGAGCGCGTCTGGCTGTTCCAGGACCGTATCCAACACGCGCAAAGTACTCTGTCCCCGATTTTTCACCGCTGCGCGGACGAGCATGAATTCCGGTCAGCTTTCTTTCGCGACGCCCATCCGCGGGCCGCAAAACGGGTCGAATCGCCCGTTCCGGCTTGTGTTTTAACCCTCGATCGGGTACGTTTACCGGTTTCCCGCAACGCTTTTCAAGCAGCTTTTCCGTCCAGAAGACGCGTTTTTAGCCGCCAGAATTGCATTTTGCGTGCGAGCCAACCTTGCGCGCGCGGCCACCGCGCTTCGTCGTCACGCTTAAGTCGTCGATCGCACCGATCCAGAGTTTGCTTGTGTTTTCGTCAAGCCGGCTTCTGATGCATTACGTGAACCACGTGCAGTACGCGGCGCATCACACGGCGCGCCAGCGCGGCATTTCCTCCTGTTCAAAACGACAATGGCACTCATCGTACATAAATACGGCGGCACTTCGATGGGCTCGGTCGAGCGCATCAAGAACGTCGCCAAGCGCGTCGCGAAATGGCACAAGGCCGGCCACAAGATGGTCGTCGTCCCGTCGGCCATGTCCGGCGAAACGAACCGCCTGCTCGGCCTCGCGCGCGAAATCACCGCACACCCCGACCCGCGCGAACTCGACATGATCGCCTCCACGGGCGAACAAGTGAGCGTCGGCCTGCTCGCGATTGCGTTGCAAGCCGAAGGGCTTGAAGCGGTCAGCTACGCCGGCTGGCAAGTACCGATCAAGACGGACAGCGCGTTCACGAAAGCACGCATCAACGACATCGACGGCACGCGCGTGCTGGCCGATCTCGACGCGGGCAAAGTCGTGGTGGTCACGGGCTTCCAGGGTGTTGACCCGGACGGGCATATCGCCACGCTGGGACGCGGCGGTTCGGACACGTCGGCGGTTGCGATCGCGGCGGCGTTGAAAGCCGACGAATGCCTGATCTATACGGACGTGGATGGCGTCTACACCACCGATCCACGCGTGGTGGAAGAAGCGCGCCGGCTGGATCGCGTGACGTTTGAGGAAATGCTGGAAATGGCGAGCCTCGGATCGAAGGTGCTGCAGATCCGTTCGGTGGAATTCGCCGGCAAATATCAGGTCAAGACGCGCGTGTTGTCGAGCCTGACGGACCCGTTGATTCCGCTCGAAACCGAAATGCGCTCGGGCACCCTGATTACTTTTGAAGAAGACGAGACCATGGAAAAAGCTGTTATCTCGGGCATCGCATTTCAGCGCGACGAAGCGCGTATTGCCGTGATGGGCGTTCCCGACAAGCCGGGCATCGCGTACCAGATCCTCGGGCCGGTGGCCGATGCGAATATCGACATCGACATGATCATCCAGAACACGAGCGTGGACGGCAAGACCGACTTCACGTTCACGGTCGGCCGCGGCGATTACGCGCACGCCATGGAGATCCTGACGAACCAGGTGAAGGATCACGTCAAGGCCGAGCAGGTGCGCGGCGATCCGAAGGTGTCGAAGGTTTCGGTGGTCGGCGTGGGTATGCGTTCGCATGTGGGGATCGCGAGCACGATGTTCCGTACGCTGGCGGAAGAGGGCATCAACATCCAGATGATTTCGACGTCCGAAATCAAGATCTCGGTGCTTATCGACGAAAAGTACACCGAGCTCGCCGTGCGCGCGCTGCATAAGGTGTTCGAACTGGATCGCGGGTAAAGAAGCGTGTAGCAGCGTGGGTGCGTGAGAGCTTGGAGTGCGGGTTTTTGCTGGATTCGAAATAAGCTGCGGGACGCTGTTCGATGACTGTGCAATGCACTTCACGAGATGAAAAATTTTGTCTCATGAAATTGACCAGCGGCGGCTAACCCGCTATCATCTTGGCTTCGTCGCGCTGCCTCCCGCGCGACAAAAAGTGCAGGAGACGTGGCCGAGAGGTTGAAGGTACTCCCCTGCTAAGGGAGCATCTGGGCTAAAACCTGGATCGAGGGTTCGAATCCCTCCGTCTCCGCCAGAAGGATGCAGACCCCCGTAAGTCTTAGGACTTACGGGGGTTTTGTTTTTTCGAGGAACAAAGACGATGATTCAACGCAATCCTCCCCATCCCGGCTCGCTGCTGCGCGAGGATGTTTTGCCGGCCCTGGGCTTGACGGTAAGCGAGGCGGCCGAGCAACTCGGCGTGTCCCGTGCGACCCTCTCACGGGTTATCAATGAGCATGCTGCTATCAGCCCGGAGATGGCTGCCAGGCTCGAACAGTGGACAACCGGACCATCCGCGCTCGGCTGGTTGCAAATGCAAGTCAAATACGACATGTGGCAACTTCGCGCGAAGGGCATTCCGAAGGTTGCTCCGGCTCGTCCTGGCGTGCATGCCCAAGCTGCTTAAATATCAGTTGCACACAGGAAACGCCGCACGCACGATCTATTGACTCAACCGGTGAGTAGTCAGTCCACCGGCTCAGGATGCTTCGTTAGGCTAAGTAACGAAGCGGGAGTGTGCCGCTAAACGTTGAATGGCCGATTGCATCGACTGCAGCCCGCCTCATCGCCTCAACGCCGCCGCAGTCGTTTCATCCGCTGGAAAAAACAACTCGATCGCCAACTCGGACAACGTGACATCGACCGGCGTACCGAACATCAGTGTCGTGCTGATGAACGACAACTGCCCTGCAGCCGTGCTCAACACGAACGGAATGGCGATAGAAGATTCCACCGCGTCATCCCGACCCGATCCGCCCGGATAACGCTTCAACTCATCGCGCAACGCGATCAATTGCGGATCGGCCGTGAGACTGATTTGACGCTCCAGTCGCTCCAGCAAATGCCCACGCCATTGCCCCAGATTCACAATCTTCGGTGCTAATCCTCGCGGATGCAAACTCAAGCGCAACACATTCACCGGCGGTTCGAGCAACGACGGATCAGCATCGGCAATCAGCGCAGCCACAGCACCATTTGCCGACACCAGATTCCAATGCCGGTCGATAGCCAGTGCCGGATAAGGCTCTTGCCCCTTCAAAACCTGCTCGACTGCAGCACGCGCGGGCTGCATCGATTGATCAGTGAGTGAGCGTTCCTGGAACACCGGCGCAAACCCGGCCGCCGTCAACAACTGGTTGCGCTCGCGCAGCGGCACATCCAGATACTCGGCGAGCCTGAGCACCATCGCGCGGCTCGGCGTGGCGCGACCCGTTTCGATAAAACTCAGATGCCGGCTCGAAATCTCCGCCTCGTTGGCCAGATAAAGCTGGCTCATACGCCGTCGTTCGCGCCAGTGCTTGATCAGTGGGCCGATAGGAACAGCCGTCGCAGTCAATGTGTTCATGGTTCTACCTTATCAAACCGGCGCACGCCGCTCCATTACCTCCCGGGTAATCGACCGACGTCATGCTTGTCCCGATGATTGATTCCAGGCCGCGCTAACCCAGTCCGGCCATCGCCTGGAAGACTTTCCGAGGAAGGAGGGAATCATGACTGAGTATGACGTTCTGGTGAGCCGTTATATCGATACATGGAGCGAGACGAATCCGTCTCGCCGCAACGCTCTGGCCGGGCAGGTTTTGCTCGAGGGCGCCCGCTACGCCGACCCGATGATGAGCAGCACAGGCCCAAAGGAATTTGCCGCGATGATTGGCGCGTTTCAGGCGCAGATGCCGGGGTTGACGTTCGAGCGTGTCGGCGGGATCGATGCGACGGGCGCGATGGTGCGCTTCAGTTGGCGTTTGATCGACGCCAGCGGGCGGCAGTTTGCGAGTGGTACGGACATCGGCGAATTTTCCATCGATGGACGGTTCGCCGGCATTACCGGTTTTCTCGACAGCACGCTGATGGGCCAGCAATGGTCCGTCGAGAAGTACGCCGCTTTCTGGAGCGCGCCGGATTTCGGCAAGCCGAGCGATGAACTCGCGGCGGATATCGAGGGATATTGGCCGGGACTGCAGGAGCCTTTGAAGGGCGTGGAAGCCTACGTTCGCCCGCTACATGAACTGCTGCGCCACGTTCCGGATTTCAGGCTGGAAGTGGCCGACTACGCGAGTCGCGGCGATACGGTCTTCATACGCTGGATTGCAACGGGTACCCACGGCGACATGCCGCTTCGCTTCGAAGGGGTGGACTGCGTTCGTCACAGGAGTGGCCAGGTTTATGAGAACCGGATCTACTGCGATCATCCGCTGATTCAGGCGTTGAACCGGTAGCAGAATTGGCAGCTCGACGGGCTGCCGATTTCTCTCCCGCCGGCGAGGGTGTCCCGCTCCGAAAACGCGATGTCTTGTCATTGCATCACAAGCGAACCATCGAACTCAGAGTTCGTCGTCGTCCAGTTCGTCGGCTCCGTGCGAGTCCGTTTGCCCCGTTTCGCCGCGCACCGCCCGCCGCTTTCGCTGCACATGGTAGGCAGTCAGCACCGCGTGCACGACCATGTCCAGCGCCGGTTTCGCGTTGCCTTGCTTGTCCGTCCAGGTCTTCGGCGTAAGTGCGCCGGCAAGCGAGACGCTGTCGCCGTCATCGAGCGCCTGGAGCGCTTCCTTGACGGTGTCGTCGAAGGCGATCACGTTCACGAACAGGCTCTCGCCATCGCCGGCCGCGGCACGAACCCGGCATGTCACGAAGTGCGTGCCGTGCTGACCGGTGCGCACTTGCGCCGTGCCATAGAGACGTCCGGAAACCAGGCCATCGATCATGGTGTGCCCCTTCAAAATTCACCGATTGTCTCATTGCAAGCAGGCGTTTCGCTGCCGAATGCATTGGATGGTGTTTTAAAAAGCGCCTGACTGCGGGTTCGGGCTGAATCGAGTGTTCAACCGGTTTGGAACTTGATCGGCCTCGATGAGCATTGCGCGCTCGACGTCCCGTCTACTTCCGCTTCGCCTCTTCGAGACACGCTGCCAGCTTCTCGAAATACTCGAGTGCCTTGCGCGTGGGTACGACGGTCTTGGTCCTCAGATCCGTACTCGATTCGTCCACTGAGACGAGTCCTTCCCGTCTCAAGCGCGCGAGCTTGCGATGCACCGTCGCCGGCGCACCCGCAATCGATAACGCCATTGTCTCGGTCACAGTCAGCGTACGCCCGGCGTGCCAGGCCGCTGTCAGCGCTTCGAGCAGACGTTCTTCGGCGGCATCGAGTTTCGGAACGGACGGCAATGCCTGTACAGCCTGAGCGAGGTTCAGGAAGCGAAAATAGGTATCGACAAGGTGTTTTTTTGCCATGGCGGCGGACTTGAGATGCATCCGTGAATCATAGCATCGGCCACTAAACCGCCCTTCCTTAATACCGCCTTCAAAACACCTTATCATTTTGATAATTAAATGTTACGATTTACGAAAGAGGGCGCTTACCGACGTAATGAAGTAACGCGCAACTAGACCTGAGAGCCACAAAAAAAAGAGCACGTTGCCCTGCGATGGACGCTGGGCAACGTAGCCAATTGAACGATCATGATGGCTTCAGACAAGCATCGCGAAGCGGCGACGGCGGGGCGTTTTAGCGCGCAATATGCCGACGGCGAAATCGCGCAGCTTCATGAATCCTTTGACGTTGCCTGATCGCCGCCAGCGACGTAACCGCTAACGTTATGACACGGCAATTCAGCGTCAGCGCGAGGCCCGATGCATCGACGCATGCATTCGCGTGACAAACCATAAGCCCAGCTTCAGCGTATAGATGATCATGAGGGTCCCGCTCAGATCGCCAATGAACATCACGAGAAAACGTTCACCGATGTTTTCAGTGTCTCCGCTCAATGCAATCCAGGCCTGTTGCATGGCAGGGCCGGCAAGCGAATAGAGCAGGATCAGAACTAGCAGACGTCCGGCCGTGAGATTCGAGAGTGATGTGCTGAGTCCAAGTTTGCGTGTGGCGAAGAGATACACGAGATACGGTGCGAGCGCAGAGATAATGCCGCCGAAAGTCGCGCGAACCGGGTCGTTCGGGAAGTAGTAGAAAAAACAACTGGTCAACGACGCTATTAGTATGCCGATTGCGCCAAGCGCGCCGAATAACAGCGTGCATAAAAGGCGTATGCCGGCGGGCAGGTAAATCCAGTTGACGCCGCGCACGAATTCCGAATGCCGGAAGATCCATTCGTTCGCGACCAGCGTGAGCAGGAATACGAAAGTGGTGCCGCAGACCACGGCGAGGCGATGGCGGATGTTCATGGACAAATCAGAAGGCAAACTCGATTGCACGCGGGGCAAAGATCGCGAACCTTGATCGGGCCGCGGCAGGTGATGAACGATAAGTGCTGTAGGGATGAATTCTATCAGCGCGCATCGAATCTATTCGCGCCTATACGCCGAGCGGCCCGGTGCCTCTCGACGCGAGAGGGCGCTCAGCGAAAGAAATCTTGTGTCACATGGTGTTGGTAGCCGTAATTCGGAGTTACCGACTTGAAACATTTCGGCGGAGTCATTCCGCTAAGATTTACCTCAACAAAACCTATTTAGTTGAGGTGCACTTCAAATGAACAACAAACTGAAGACTTCCATTTTTGCCGGCGCGATCGCCATCGGGGCGCTCGGAGTGTCCGGTGCGGCAATGGCTCAAGTGCGTCTTGGTATCAATATCGGCGTGCCTGCACCCGTCTACGTGGCTCCGCAACCGGTCTATGCACCGCCGCCTCCGCCCGTCGTCTACGCACCGCCGCCGGTGTATGCAGCGCCGGTTGTGGTGATTGGCTGGCACGGCGATCGTTATTGGGACGGCCGCCGTTATTGGAATCGTCACGACTGGTACCGCTATCACGGTGGCCCGCGATATGGCGACCATCGCGGCTGGAATTAAAGACTAGACGCTATAAACCACATTGTCAGGCATTCAGCGCAAAGGCCATCCGGCTCAAACCGGATGGCCTTCGTTTTTCCCGCGCCCGCAATAACCGCTCAGCCTGATGCCGTCCCGTCCGCCATTTCCCGCGATGTAACAAAAAGTAAGCTTTCAGCAGACAATACCTTTACGCAGAAGAACAGCTTACAAAGTTGAAGTACCGGATCGAATGCGATCCGCTATATTCGCTTCCACCTGAACAATGATGGCCAGAGGCGCGCCTTACATGAACAAGATCAAAAGCATCCGGATTCTGACTGGCATCGCTGGTCTGTGCCTCGCCACGATGTCCGGTCTTGCCCACGCCGGCGGCGTGAGCGTGGGCATCAACATCGGTATTCCTGCGCCGATCTATGTGGCGCCGCAGCCTTACTACGCGCCACCGCCGCCAGTCATCTATCAGCCGCAGCCTTACTACGCGCCGCCGCCGGTGGTGATCGGCTGGTATGGCAACCGCTACTACGATGGCCGCCGCTATTGGAGTCGTGACGATTGGTATCGGCGAAATGGCGGGCGTCCGAACTACGGACCGTCGTATGGTCATGGCGGTCCGGGACACGGACACGGTGGCGGCGGTGATCGCGGCAACCATGGTGATCACGGCAATCACGGCGGAAATCGCGGCCATAACGACTACCGCAATTAAACGCCCGGGCATCAAAAAAAGGCCGTCCCGCGCAAGCGGGACGGCCTTTTTGACTTCATCGACGGCTAAAGGATGGCCTTCGTCCGGATGCTATTCCGCCGCCTGAGCGGCCATTCCGCCGACGACCGCATTAAAGCCGCTATCGACGTGGATAATCTCGGCGCTCACGCCGCCTGCCAGATCCGACAATAGGAATGCCGCCACATTGCCGACCTGGTCGATGGTCACATTGCGCCGCAACGGCGCGTTGTTCTCGACGAACTCCAGAATCTTGCCGAAACCCTTGATGCCGCTGGCCGCCAGCGTCTTGATCGGACCTGCCGAGATGCCGTTCACGCGCACCCCCTTTTCCCCCAGCGATGCCGCCAGATAACGCACGCTGGCTTCGAGCGACGCCTTCGCCAGACCCATCGTGTTGTAGTTCGGAATCGCGCGCTCGGCGCCCAGATAGCTGAGCGTGAGCAGCGAGGCATCGGCGGACAGCATCGATTGCGCGGCC
Organism: Caballeronia sp. SEWSISQ10-4 2; assembly: GCF_030464885.1. Taxonomy (GTDB): domain Bacteria; phylum Pseudomonadota; class Gammaproteobacteria; order Burkholderiales; family Burkholderiaceae; genus Caballeronia. The sequence continues at coordinate 90,389 of NZ_JALPRJ010000015.1, forward strand.
TTGGCGAGCGCCGGGAAGCTGTACGCGGAAATATCGTGGGCGATGCGGAAGTTCTCGCGCGTCATGCCATCGAGGAAATTTCCCGCGATCGCTTCGCGCGGCGCAAAGCCGATGGAATGCACGAGACCGTCGAGCGTGTCCCAGCGTTCTTTCAGCGAGACGAACAGGGCGTCGATCTGGGCGTCGTCGCCCACGTCGCACGGGAACACGAGGTCGCTGCCGAATTCGGTCGCGAACTCGGTGATGCGGTCCTTGAAGCGCTCACCCACGTAGGTGAATGCGAGTTCGGCGCCTTCGCGCTTGCAAGCTGCCGCGATACCGTAGGCGATCGAGCGGTTCGACAGCAAGCCCGTCAGCAGAATCCGTTTTCCAGCGAGAAATCCCATGAATGCTCCTTAAGAAGTCGATATCGCACATGCCCGGACTGAGCGCGCGCAAGCCGTGCGCACGTCGTTACAATGCCCGGGACAGTGGTTTTAGTAGAATTCTCTCACATCGCTCAAGGCGGGCCATGCCTGGCGGCCCTTCGGCTGTCCTTTAACGGCCTTGTAACGGCCCTAAGGCGGCAAGCTGTTTTTCCAATCATCGCTTCACTGGTACACATAAAGGCACTCATGGCGACTGGCTCCCGACGGGTCCTCGGTCTTCTGTTTGGCAGCTTGCTGATCGGCTTCGGCGGGCTCGCAGTACCGAAAGCGGCGCTGGCCGTGTACGCCATCGCGCAGTACGGCGAGCCGAAATATCCAGCCGGTTTCAAGCACTTCGATTACGTGAATCCCGACGCGCCACGCGGCGGCACGCTTGTTCTGGCGAACCCGAACCGCCTCACGAGCTTCGATAAATTCAACCCGTTCACCCTGCGCGGCAACCCAGCGCCCGGGCTCGGGTACATGTTCGAGAGTTTGACAACGGGCAGCCTCGACGAGGTATCGACGGCTTACGGTCTTCTCGCCGACGACATCAACGTCGCGCCCGACGGTCTTTCCGCGACGTTCCACATCAACCCGAAAGCGCGTTTTTCGAACGGTGATCCGGTCCTGGCCGAGGACGTCAAATACTCGTTCGAGACGCTGAAAAGCCCGCAGGCCGCGCCACAATACTCGGTGTATTTTGGCCAGATCGCGCGCGCAGTCATTCTCGATCCGCTGACCATTCGCTTCGACTTCAAAGAGCGCACGCGGGAGATGCCGTTCATCGCGGGCGGGATTCCTGTGTTTTCGCACAAGTGGGGCATGAAGCCCGACGGCAGTCACGTTCCCTTCGATCAACTCGCGTTCCAAAAGCCCGTAGGCAGCGGGCCGTATCTCATCGAACAGTATGACAACGGCCGCACGATTACCTACAAGCGCGCCCCGGCGTATTGGGGCAACGCGCTGCCGGTGCGTGCAGGCACGTACAACTTCGAGCGCATTACGTACAAGCTTTATTCGGACGGCGTTGCGCGGCTCGAGGCGTTCAAGGCCGGCGAGTACGACGCGCTGGTCGAATATATTGCGCGTAACTGGGTGCGTCGCGACATCGGCAAACGCTTCGACAACGGCGAGCTGATCAAGCGCGAATTCCGCAATCACAACGGCACGGGCATGCAGGGTTTTTTCGTCAACCTGCGACGGCCGATTTTCCAGGACGTGCGCGTGCGCCAGGCGCTCGATCTTGCGTTCGACTTCCAGTGGCTGAACCGGCAATTGTTTTTCGGCCAGTACACGCGCATCGACAGCTTCTTCGCGAACACGGATCTGCAAGCCACAGGCAAGCCGAGCGTGGGCGAACTCGCGATCCTCTCGCCATTTCGCGCACAACTCGACCCCTCGGTGTTCGGCGACATGGTGAAGCAGCCGGACACCGATCCGCCCGGTTCATTGCGCGCGAACCTGATCAAGGCGCGCAAGCTGCTGGCCGATGCGGGCTGGACGTATCGGGACAATGCTTTGCGTAACGCGAAGGGCGAGCCGTTCGTGTTCGAGATTCTCGACGACTCGGGCGGCGGGGCGTCGATGGAACCTGTCGTCGCCACGTTCCAGCGCAACTTGCAGAAGCTCGGGATTGTCGCGAACTTCCGGACGGTCGACTTTGCGCTGATCCAGAAGCGGCTGGACGCCTTCGACTTCGACGTAACCAGCTTGCGCATGCCCGACGTGCAGATTCCCGGCACGGAACAGGAGACGCGTTTTGGCAGCAAATCGGCGGATCAGCAGGGCTCGGACAACATCGTGGGCCTGAAGTCGCCGGCGGTGGACTCGATCGTGCATACGTTGATCGGTGCCCAGACGCGCGAACAACTACTCGATGCAACCCACGCGCTCGATCGGGTCCTGATGCACGGTTATTATGTGATTCCACATTGGTACACAGCTTCGCACCGGGTGGCGTATCGCAACACGCTTGCGTATCCGGCGACCTTGCCGCTGTACTACACCGCCGAAGACTGGATCACATCGACGTGGTGGTTCAAGCCGGCCGCGTCGACGTCATCTGCTGCAGCCGAGAAGTAAATCCACGCATTCACTCACTCAAGCACTCACTCAAGCGGACCGCGCCCATGTGGAGCTATATCCTCAAACGAATCTTGCTGATGATCCCGACCTTGCTCGGCGTCCTCACGCTTACGTTCGCCGTGATCCAGTTCGTGCCCGGCGGACCGGTTGAACAAGCCGTCCATGAATTGCGGCGCGGTGAGCAAAGCACGAGCTTTGGCATGCGCATGCATACCGGCGTGGATGCGCAGCAAGTCGCGCAACTTCGCGCGCTGTATGGTTTCGATAAACCGCCGCTCGAGCGCTACTGGCTGATGCTCGGCCGCTTCGCCCGTTTCGATCTCGGCGATAGCTATTTCCGTCATCAAAGCGTGTGGTCGCTGATTGTGTCGAAGCTGCCGGTGTCGATCAGCATCGGCGTGTGGACGTTCTTTATTACGTATCTGATTTCGGTGCCGCTCGGGATTGCGAAGGCGGTGCGCAACGGTTCCACCTTCGATGTCACGACAAGTCTGCTTGTACTCGTCGGCTTCGCTATCCCTGGCTTTGTGCTCGGTGTTTTGCTGCTGGTGCTGTTCGGCGGAGGGTCCTTCTGGCAACTGTTTCCGCTGCGCAATCTCACCTCCGATAACTGGGCGGCCTTGAGCATCGGCGGGAAGATTGCCGACTACTTGTGGCACATCACGTTGCCCATCGTGGCGTCGGTGGTGGGCAGTTTCGCGGTCATCACCATGCTGACCAAGAACGCGTTCCTCGATGAAATCCGCAAGCAATATGTGCTGACGGCGAGGGCGAAGGGGTTATCGGAGAGGAGCGTGCTTTGGAAGCACATCTTCCGCAACGCGTTGTTGCCGCTGATCGTCGGTTTTCCGGGCGCGTTCATCGGGGCGTTCTTTACAGGCAGTTTGCTGATAGAAACGCTTTTTTCACTCGATGGCCTCGGCCTGCTTTCCTACGAGTCCGTCGTGCGGCGCGATTATCCGGTCGTGCTCGGCACGCTGTATCTTTTCACGCTGATCGGCCTTGCCACCAAGCTGATCTCCGACCTTTGCTACGTTTGGGTCGATCCGCGCATTCAATTCGAACAACTGGAGCGCTGAGTTGAACCGTTCCCTGCTCCGTACGCCTCAAGACAGCGACGCCCAGCCGCTCAGCGTTCCTGTGTCCGTCACGCCAGGTCAACGCGTCTGGCAACGTTTTAAACGCAACCGGCTGGGTTACTGGAGCCTCGTGATTTTCGTGATTGCGTTCGCGATCAGCCTCGCGGGACCGCTCTGGTCGAATGACAAACCGCTGGTCGTGCGCTATGAAGGGCATCTTTATTTCCCGCTGGTAAAGACGTACGCGGAGAACACGTTCGGCGGCGATTTTCCGACGCCGGCGGATTACCTCGATCCGTATATTCGCGACCGTTTCAGTCAGGGCGGTAACTTCGCCGTTTATCCGCCGAACCACTATTACTACGACACGCTCAACTACTTTTCGAAGGCTTCGAATCCGGCGCCGCCATCGCGTGAAAACTGGCTCGGCACCGACGACCGCGGCCGCGATGTGTTCGCGCGGCTGCTCTATGGCTTTCGCGTATCAGTCATCTTCGCGCTGGTTTTGACGGCGATAGGCACGGTGCTCGGTTTGTTGGCCGGCGCGGTGCAGGGTTACTTCGGCGGGCGTACGGACCTGACCGGGCAGCGTCTGATCGAGATATGGAGTGCGTTGCCCGAGTTGTATTTGCTGATCATCTTCGCGTCCATTTTCGAGCCGAGCTTGCTGCTGCTCGTCATCTTGCTTTCGTTGTTCGGCTGGATCGGTTTATCGGATTACGTGCGCGCCGAGTTCCTGCGCAACCGCACGCAAGACTACGTGCGCGCGGCGCGGGCGATGGGTTTATCGAATGCCCAGATTATCTGGCGTCACATCCTGCCGAACAGTCTTACGCCTGTCATTACCTTCCTTCCATTTCGTATGAGCGGGGCGATCCTTGCGCTGACGAGCCTCGATTTTCTCGGCCTCGGCGTGCCGCCGCCTACGCCTTCGTTAGGCGAATTGCTCGCGCAAGGCAAGGCGAATCTCGACGCCTGGTGGATCTCGCTGTCCACCTTCGGCGTGCTGGTCGCGACCTTGTTGCTACTCACATTCATGGGCGACGCGCTGCGTAACGCGCTCGACACTCGCATCTCCGATGCCATCAAAGCCGGAGGTGGAAAATGAGCGCGCCGTTGCTTGAAATCGCAGATCTGCGGGTGCGCTTTGGCGACACCATGGCCGTCGATGGCGTGAATCTCACGATCGAAGCCGGCGAGCGCGTAGCGCTGGTCGGCGAATCGGGATCGGGCAAGAGCGTGACGGCGCTATCGATCCTGCGGCTTTTACGCGATGCCGACCTGACCGGCTCGATCCGCTTCGACGGCCAGGAACTGCTCCCGAAGAACGAATCGGAAATGCGCAAACTCCGTGGCTCCGATATCGCGATGATCTTCCAGGAGCCGATGACCGCGCTGAACCCGCTGTACACCATCGGCGACCAGATTGTGGAGACGATCGTGCTGCACGACGGCGTGTCCGCTCGCGACGCCCGCCGCCGGGCGATCGACTTGCTCGCGCGCACGGGCATTACGGAGCCGGAAAAGCGCATCGACCGATACGCGCATCAACTGTCGGGCGGACAACGCCAGCGCGCGATGATCGCGATGGCGCTGGCGTGCCGGCCGCGCCTGCTTCTCGCCGATGAACCCACGACTGCGCTCGACGTGACGATCCGCGCGCAGATCGTGGAATTGCTGCTGGAACTGCAACGCGACGAAGCCGCGTCGCGCGGCATGGCCGTCCTGCTGATCACGCACGATCTCAACCTCGTGCGTAAATTCGCGCAGCGTGTCGCGGTGATGGAACAGGGCGTGCTGGTTGAGAGCGGACCGGTGCAGAACATATTCGCGTCGCCGCAACATCCTTATACGGTGCGTTTGCTGGAGAGCAAGCCGGAGCGCACGGTGTTGCCGGTGCTGCCGCTGTCGCCCGTGTTGCTCGACGCGCAGGAAGTATCTGTGGAATTCGCGACGAAAACGCCGGGTGTGGGCGGCTGGTTCCGGCGCGGCGCGTTCAAGGCAGTGGATCGCGTATCGGTGACCGTTCGGCAGGGTGAAACGCTCGGCATTGTCGGCGAGTCGGGGTCGGGAAAATCCACGCTCGCGATGGCGTTGCTCGGACTGCAGCGTACGTCGCACGGCAAGGTGGAGTTCCAGGGGCGCCTGCTTGGCGATTATCGGGGCCGCGAAAAGACCGTTCTGCGATCGAATATGCAGGTGGTGTTTCAGGACCCGTACAGCTCGCTCTCGCCACGTCAGACGATTGAGCGAATAGTGGGCGAGGGACTGGCGCTGCATCGTCCGGAACTCGATGCCACAGCGCGCCACGCCAAGGTGGTGGCGGTTCTGCGCGAAGTCGGGATGGACAGGACGGCGTTGAACCGATACCCGCACGAGTTCTCCGGCGGACAGCGCCAGCGCATCGCAATTGCCCGTGCGCTGGTGCTCGAACCGCGCATTCTGATCCTCGACGAACCCACAAGTGCGCTCGATGTGTCAATTCAGCATCAAGTTTTACAGCTTCTTGCCGATATACAACGGAAGTACAACCTGGGTTACGTGTTCATCAGCCATGACCTGGAGGTCATCGGCGCAATGGCGCATCGGGTTGTGGTGATGCAGAACGGAACTGTCGTGGAAACCGGTGATGTGGAGAATATTTTTGCCATGCCGTCCCACGAATACACAAGAAAGCTGCTGAAAGCCGCGATCGCGGCCTAATTTTCACCAATTAGGTGCGTATCTCAATTGAATTTTTCTATGCCTTTTGACATGTAAATAATATCTGGCTAGTATCAAGCCAACTTTTCCGCATGATCCTGATTTTTCAGTCTTTTTCACCAAAAACTACCGACCGATGCAGCAATTAACTTTGACTCAGACATGCGCGCGAGCAGCAGCCAGCATGTTGATCGGCCTGATGATGACAGCAACTTCCGGTGCGTTCGCCGACGAAGTCAACAGTTCAAGCCAAAATGCCAGCAATGGCCTGTTTTCGTCGTCGAAAGCAGCTAACGACATTTATCCCGTTGCCGACTCGGGCAATGTGACAAGCAACTCATCCAGCGGCACGCGTTCATTTCTTTCCGGCATGGCGAGCAAGGCGGGCGACGTTGTCGTTGGCGCGCTCAATATGATCGGCGTGCGTTATCGCTGGGGTGGCAATACACCTGATTCCGGTCTCGATTGCAGTGGTTTTGTGCGCTACGTGTTCCAGGACACGTTGGGCATGACGCTGCCGCGGCGCGCGGAAGAAATGAGCCGGATGGGCGAGAAAGTTCGCGTGAGCGAGCTGAAACCGGGTGATCTCGTGTTTTTCAACACGATGCGTCGTTCGTTCTCGCATGTCGGGATTTATATCGGCGACAACAAGTTTGTTCATTCGCCGTCCACGGGCAGCACGATCCGTGTAGACGACATGGACAACAGTTATTGGGAAAAGCGGTATACGGGCGCTCGGCGTGTTGAAGCGACCTTCCCAATTGACGGTGTCGATCTGCGCCAGCGTGTCAGCGCCACGATTGGTAACAACAGCAACTAAGTTGTTGGTATCGATCTGACCGGTTGCTGCTGACAGGTCTGCAGTACAAAAGCCTGCCTTCCAAAAGAAGACGGGCTTTTGTCGTTGGTGGAAAAGATGGTGTACGCGCTGTAGATGAGCCTGGAGTAATGGTCTGCCATCGCCGCGTTTCCGCGCCGCAGCGCCGATGCCCGCTAAGTACAAACTTTGACACTCAAATGGCTGCATGCAGGCACCCTTGCCACGTACAATCGCCAACCTTTCCCAGATAGCACCAAGCGCCCCGCCGCGACAGGAATCCAGTCAAAGCAAAGCCTGAAAAAACCAGCTACACGTTGAAACAGGCTGGTGCAAATCCTTGCACGTTGAAAATGGTGAAGTGCGCTTACGATCGGGATACCCAGATATCTCATCGTCCTCTCGCATTGGATCAAGTGGTTATATGAATGAGTTAATCATTTCGGAATGCAAAATAAAAATCGCAGCTCGAATCAGCGTGGCTTGAGACTCTCAACCGATCATTCAAGGAGAGGGCGATGAGAGATATCGACGCGATCGCGTCGTGGTTTTCTGAAGGCGAGCGTGATTGCGCGACTGACTGTCATTGTTGCGCCACTCGGCAGTCGCGCTTTTGCTGCGTTATTCGAAGAAAAGGTTCTCAACGGTGCTGCTGTGGGCCCGATCCAGACGCCCGACGGGCTCATGATGATCGATTTCCTGCATGAGTACGTGGGTCTGACCGGCTCGCGGCTTGGCTGCGGGCAGCGCGTCTGCCACGCGTGCGTGCTCATTCTCGACAAGGCCGACGGATCGAGCGAAGAAGTGCGCTCGTGCACCACAGGCGCACATTTCTTCGATGGCAAAAAGGTGCGGACCATCGAAGGCCACGCCAAGCGCAACGAGCAAGGCGAGGTGGTGGAACTGTCGGCGGTGCAGCGGAAGTTCCTCGAACATTTCAGCTTTCAGTGCGGGTACTGCACGCCGGGATTCGTCAACGCGGCGACGGTGCTGATCGAGCGGCTGAAGCGCGAGCCGATCGCCAAAGAGTCGGTGGAGCGCGAGATCACGAAAGCACTCGACAATCACATCTGCCGCTGCACCGGCTACGTGCGCTACTACGAGGCGGTCAGGGATATCGTGCTGAACACGCCAGGACTCGTTAAGGAATCCGTATGAACTGGGCAATTTCACTTCGTCTTGGCGCACTTGCGTTATGCGCGGCAGCGCTCTCCACATGCGGCGAAAGTACTGACGAGCCGGTCACGCGCACGCATGATTTGGCGGCCGGGCAGATCGCTCGTGGCCGTTATCTCGCGAAGGCAGCCGTCTGCGCAGCCTGTCACACGATCGCTGGCGGCGCGCCGTTTGCAGGCGGCGTGAAGCTTGCGTCGCCGTTTGGCACCTTCTACGGCATGAATATCACGCCGGACCCGGTGCATTGCATCGGCAGATGGAGTGCTGAGCAGTTCTACAAGGCTTTGCATGATGGCGTCGCGCCGGACAAGCAACTCTACCCGGCGATGCCCTACACGTCTTACCGGACGATGTCGCGCGCCGACAGCGACGCCATCTATGACTACTTGATGGCGCAAAAACCGGCCGCGGTACCGAATCGCGAGCCCGATCTGACGTTTCCGTTCAACATGCGTTTCGCCGTGAAGTTCTGGAACATGCTGTTTCTCAAGGACGCGTTGCCGGATGCATCGACGGGAAATTCGGCTGACCGCACGCGCGGACGATATCTGGCAAACGCGCTGGGTCACTGCGCCGAATGCCACACGCCGCGCGGTGTGTTCGGGCAGATGAACGGCGCGAAGGCATTGCGAGGCTCGACCCTTGGCCGTGTCGTGCCGCCGGATATTACGCCTGCCGGGCTTGCCGCCCGCGGCTGCAATGGCACCGACCTGCAGACATTCTTTGCAACGGGAATCAGCCGCCAGGGTTCTGCGTTTGGCGAGATGCATCCGGTGGTGGTGCTGAGCAGCCAGTACCTGACGCGGAGCGATCTACGCGCGATGTCGACCTATCTGCTGGGCGATGCGCCTTTGCTACCCACGCCCGTGCAACCCGGTTCCGCCGATGCCGCGCAACTGGCTGCAGGCAGGACAAGTTATGTTGCTGTGTGCGCGGGGTGTCATGGACGTGAGGGGGAAGGCAAGCCGCACGTTGCGGTATCGATGCAAGGGAACTCGACGCTGCGTCAGGCCAATCCGCACAACCTGATCGTCGCGATGCTCGATGGTGTCGACGCCGCGGACTTTGCAGGAACGGAGAGCATGCAGGCGATGCCGGGATTCGCCGCCACGCTTAGCGACGACGAGCTCGCACACCTCGCCAATTACCTGCGCGCGGGCTGGGGCGGTCAGCCGGGTGATGTAACGGCGGCCAACGTCAAGGCGTTGCGCTAGGCCGCGCAGTCTGCACAGACGGGGCGTCACCGTGTTTTCAAACGGTAGCGCCTTTCGCCGCCATTTGCCGCTGCAACTCCGGCCAGATTTTTGCGACCGCTTCCTCGCCGGCGAGAATCGCCGCGTTGCGCTGGCCGAAGTCGCTGCCGCTCATTGCGGCAAGGTTCGGGCGGATGACGAAGTCGGCGTATTTATCGAGTTCGTAAGCCTTGATGGTCTGGCCCATGATCGTGAAGGTTTGCATCAGGACGTCGAACGAGCTTTGCGTCAATCCCGTCTCCGGGCGCGCCGAAATATCCACCGCGATCACAAAATCCGCGCCCATCTTGCGTGCGAAGGCCGCGGGCACCGGGCTCACCAGACCGCCATCCACGTATTCATGGCCGCCGATCTTCACCGGCTCGAAGATGGACGGCACGCTGCATGACGCGCGCACGGCAACGCCGGTATTGCCGCGCTGAAACAGAATCGGCTGGCCGGTTTTCAGATCCGTCGCGACAATACCAAGCGGCTTCGCCATCTTCTCGATCGGCCGGTTATCGAGTGTCTTGTTCAGGTAATTCTGCAGCGCGACGCCTTGCAGGAAACCGCGCGTGCGGAATGGCATCGCCCAGTCGCTGATCGACGCTTCGTCCATGGTCAGCGCAAGCTTGTTGATGGCGATGCCGCTCATCCCCGACGCCGATAACGCCGCGATCACCGATCCCGCACTCGTGCCGCTCAGCAGGTCCACCTTCAGGTTGCGCGCTTCGAGCGCCTTGATCACGCCGACGTGCGCAAACCCCCGCGCCGCGCCGCCGCCCAACGCCAGGCCGATGCGAACGGGGCGTTGCAGCGTGCTGACCGTGGGTGTCGACGGTGCGGGTGGCGCGACGGCGGTCGTGGAGCTGGTTGTCGTGGTACAGGCGGTGAGCAGGGCCGATGCGCAGCCAAGAGAAAAAGCGCGCCGCGAAATGTAAGGAGCGTGAGGAGCGCCGGGCACGCGAGGCAGCGATGAAGGCGAGGGCGACGATGATTTCAAGAAGTTCTCCTGCGATGCGGCGGGGACCGGCGTGGAGAGTTGTTCAAGCCACTCGGTTAAGCCATCCAGTAACGGCGCACATGATAAAACATGATGACCCCCGAAAGCAGGCCAAAAGCGCCTGGCGGGTATAATTCCCATTCGTTTTGACCGCTTGCAGTGTTTGTCGAAAAGACGCGCGCAAGCCGGTCGCCGATGTATCGCCTGCCTGGCTCCTCCCGTGCCGGCATGCGCATTTGAGCTATCGAGCACACCGCACATGACCCAAGTCCGTACCCGTTTCGCTCCCAGCCCGACAGGCTTCATCCACCTCGGCAACATTCGCTCCGCGCTTTATCCGTGGGCGTTCGCGCGCAAGATGAAGGGCGTTTTCGTGTTGCGCATCGAGGACACCGACCTGGAGCGCTCGACCGACGCGTCTGTCGACGCCATCCTCGAAGGCATGGAATGGCTCGGCCTAGAGTACGACGAGGGCCCGATCTATCAAATGCAGCGCATGGACCGCTATCGTGAAGTGCTGAAACAGATGCTCGACCAGGGCCTGGCCTACCACTGCTATATGTCGACGGAAGAGCTCGACGCATTGCGTGAACGCCAGCGCGCGGCCAACGAAAAACCGCGCTACGACGGCACGTGGCGCCCGGAAGAGGGCAAGGTGCTGCCGCCCATTCCCGAAGGCGTCTCGCCGGTGATTCGCTTTCGCAATCCCATCGGCGGCGTGGTGAGCTGGGACGACGCGGTGAAGGGCACGATCGAAATCTCGAACGACGAACTCGACGACCTCGTGATCGCGCGTCCGGACGGCACGCCGACGTATAACTTCTGCGTGGTCGTCGACGATCTCGACATGAAGATCACTCACGTGATTCGCGGCGACGACCACGTGAACAACACGCCGCGACAGATCAACATCCTGCGCGCGCTGGGCGGCGAAGTGCCGGTGTACGCCCACTTGCCGACCGTGCTCAACGAGCAGGGCGAGAAGATGAGCAAGCGCCACGGCGCCATGAGTGTGATGGGTTATCGCGACAGCGGTTATCTGCCAGAAGCGGTCCTGAACTATCTGGCGCGGCTTGGCTGGTCGCATGGCGATGCGGAGATTTTCTCGCGCGAACAATTCGTCGAATGGTTTGACCTGGACCATCTGGGCAAGTCGCCGGCGCAATACGATCCGGATCGCCTGAACTGGTTGAACGCGCATTACATCAAGGAAGCTGACAACGCACGGCTCGAGACGCTCACCAAGCCCTTTCTGGCCGAACTGGGTATCGACGCCGCCATGATCGAGCAGGGGCCGCCGCTCGAGCTCGTGATTGGATTGCTGAAGGACCGTGCATCGACGGTAAAAGAGATCGCCGACAACGCCGCCATGTTCTATCAGGAACCCGTGATCGATCCCGCTGCGCTCGCGCAACATGTCACCGAAGCCGTGCGTCCCGCGCTCACCGACTTGCGGCTGGCACTGAGCGAAGTGGAATGGAGCAAGGAAGCGATCTCGGCTGCGTTCAAGGCCACGCTGACGGCTCACAAGCTCAAGATGCCGCACCTCGCCATGCCGGTGCGCCTCTTGGTGGCGGGTACCACGCACACGCCTTCCATCGACGCCGTGCTGATGTTGTTCGGACGCGAAACGGTGCTGGCGCGGCTCGAGAAGGGCATCGCCTGAACGGGTGCGAGCGGACGGCAGGAACGTGGCGTGCAACATCGGCAGGAACGGTGTCCGGTTTGTGCCCCAAGTTCGCACCCCAAGGACGAACTATTTTCGGATGCTGGGCTAAAAGGTATTTACAACTTCAAAAGTGCCCTTTAGAATCTCGTTTCTGTTCTGCAGGGGGGTATAGCTCAGCTGGGAGAGCGCTTGCATGGCATGCAAGAGGTCAGCGGTTCGATCCCGCTTACCTCCACCACAGAACGGAAACGAAGACTTTGAAACGCCAGCGCATCGGAAAAAAAGCTTCACAAGAATCAGAAAGTTGTTTATAATGTCGTTCTTCGCTAGTGACTGAAACGAAACGGATTAACGAACAAAACGATTAAGAAAGGTTTAATCGAAGTTAATCAGAAATAGGTCAGAAGTTAAGCGAAATAGATTAAAAGACATTAACTGAAAAGTTTATGTCCCCTTCGTCTAGAGGCCTAGGACATCACCCTTTCACGGTGAGTACAGGGGTTCGAATCCCCTAGGGGACGCCAAAACATCGGCGGCTGCTAGAAGCGCTGCAAGTTTGATGAGCCGACCAACCTCACAAGCTGATGAAAAGAAGTGGAGCGGTAGTTCAGTTGGTTAGAATACCGGCCTGTCACGCCGGGGGTCGCGGGTTCGAGTCCCGTCCGCTCCGCCAACAAGTTGTAAAAGAAAAATCCAGCTTAAGCTGGATTTTTTTCGTCCAGCGTTTTATCTCCCGCGTTTCCTCATCTCCATTCGCTCCGGTTCGTCTCCTATTTGCTTCCCATTCGGTTCTTCCGATCATTCATGTTCCCGCCGTCTCCGTTTTATCTTTTTGAACGTGTAGTGTGAGTATCATCGGATGTGTGCGCTCGTAAAACTCTCCATTGCCAGCGCGCGCCGCCTGACTTAGTGTTGATGACTTGATTCAGTGCTTTCATCGCGCAATGCTCGATCCCACCGAAGCTCTCTCGCCGTTTCAGTTGCGCCTGGCGTCGATGGACGATTTTTCGTTCGCCGAGGCGCTCACGCGCAACAACATGAACGGCTACTACCGTCGCCACAATCTCGTGTGGCGCAGCGATCTTTTTCTGGGTAGCTGGCGCGAATCGGAGAACTTCGTGCTCGAGTGCGACGGCCAGGCAATTGGCGTGATGCGCGTGACGGAAGAGGACCAGTCGCTTCACATCCGCGACGTACAAGTGGTGGAAGGATGGCGCCGGACAGGTGCAGGAACATTTCTCCTCGATACCGCTCACCGTTGGGCGCGTGCCCGCGGGCTGACGGAGACGCAATTGCGTGTATTCGTCGATAACCCCGCTGCCCGGCTTTATATCCGTATGGGTTATAGAACCGCGGGATCGCGCCTCGCGCAATTCGGCGCGATCCGGCATATGGTTCGCTGCGTTTAGCGTCTTGGCGTTTTAATTTCCTGGCGCTCGCCCGGAGTGCGGTTTTGGCCATCGTCCCGTGGCTCGCCATCGCGGACAAAAAATGCTCGCGGACTTTCGCCGAACGCACGTCTGAACATCGCGGAAAACGCGCTCTGGCTTTGATAGCCGAGCAGCAACGCGACTTGCGCGAGTGGTCTGCCCTGGCTTAACAATGGAATCGCACGCGCCAGCACGGCTTGCTGACGCCATTGCGAAAAACTTACGCCAAGCTCACGCCGGAATAAGCGCGCGATCGTGCGCGTGCTTGCGCCGGCAAGCGCTGCCCAATGCTCGAGCGAATCGGCGGAAGCCGGGTCGGCGAGTACGGCTTCGCATAATGCCAGCAGGCGTTTATCGGTGGGCATCGGGATGGAGAGGGGCAGCGGCCGTGAGCGCGTGATTTCATCGAGTGCGAGCGTGCCGAGCAGCCGTTCACGCTCGCGTGAAATCGTGAGATCGTCCAGCGCAACGGCCACCTCGCGCAGCAGCGGCGACACTTCCACCACGCGACACGCATCCAGTCCCGGCGGCACCACGCTCTCGTCTATATACAGTGTCCGCAGAAACGCGTCTTCAACGATCACCACTTCATGCGTCACGTTCGGCGGAACCCAGATTGCGCGCGATGGCGGCACCATCCAGGTCGACCCTTCCGCAGCAATTCGCAATACGCCTCGTGTCGTGCAGGCGACCTGCGCCCAGGCGTGCGTATGCCGGGCAATCCGGGTACCTGCTGGCACCGGCCGCGAGCGCACGCGAATGGGATGCGCGGGCGTGGGCGACGACTCGGCCGGGATGTCGAGATGCTCGACTTCTTCCGGTTGCAGCAGGTGATCGGTTGGCGAGAACATGGATTTTGGCGCTCCTCCACCGTGATCTTAAAGGCATCGTGCGGGCTCGGCTTCGAAGTCGCGCTGCGGACGATTTTGCTAACGGCCACGTCGTGATGTAACGGTTGTTTTTGCACTTGGCATAATGCGCGCTGAATCTTCACGGACAGGTTGATACGCATGCAACACGTATTCGTCTACGGCACGCTGCGAGTGGGCGAGAGCAACGACATTCGCCACGCGGCAGAGCGCCACGGCATTGCCGCGCCGGTGCTGATTGGCTCGGGTCAGGTTAATGGCCGGCTGTACGACTTCGACGCTTATCCCGGACTGGTGCTCGATCCTGCCGCGGGGCCGGTTCAGGGCGATATCTACCGGATCGACGAAAGGCTCGTGCCCGTACTCGATGAAATCGAAGAGATCGTGCCGGGCGTCGACGGCCTGTTTCGCAGCGTTCGATTGCCGGTGTCAATCCAGATAGATGGACGCACGCACGCGATCGATTGTCTGGTCTACCCGGTGAGCGACGATGCGGTAGAAGGTTTGCCGCGTATCGATGGCGGCGATTGGGTTGGTTACCGGCGCGCAAGGCAACTGTTGGTTCAACGGCGATAAGATAAAAAAACCGCCCTGATTCCAGCGCGGCTTTCATTTCATCGAAGACCTGCAGAACGTCTCAGATCTCTTCGTACAGCGGCAACGTCAGAAACTCCGCGAACGTATCCGATGTCGACATCGCTTCGAAGATCGTCGCCGCCCGATCGTACGGTGCGGTGTCGCCGGCAACGACCTCCTTCACCTTCACCAATTCTTCCTGCGTGAAGGCGCGGACCATTTCGGCGCTGACCTTGCGGCCGTCGTCGAGCTTGCCCTTCGGCGAGCGAATCCACTGCCACACTTGCGAGCGCGAGATCTCCGCCGTCGCCGCGTCTTCCATCAGGTTGTGGATCGGCACGCAGCCATTGCCCGCGAGCCACGACCCGAGATAGTGAATGCCCACGTTGATATTGCCGCGCACGCCGGCTTCGGTGATCGGATCTTCGGGACGGAAATCGAGCAAGTCGGTCGCCGTGACCTGAACGTCCGCGCGTTGCTTCGCGATCTGGTTCGGTTTGTCGCCGAGCACTTTGACGAACTCTTCCATCGCGATTGGCACGAGGCCCGGATGCGCGACCCAGCCGCCGTCATAACCGTCGCCGGCATCGCGCGCTTTGTCCGAGCGCACGCCGCCCATTGCTTTATCGTTGGCTTCGGGGTCGTTCTTGATCGGAATCAAGGCGCTCATGCCGCCGATAGCCGGGGCTTGGCGCCGGTGACACGTCTTCAGCAATTGCAGCGCATACGCGCGCATGAACGGCACGGTCATCGTGATCTTCGCGCGATCGGCGAGGCAGAAATTGACGTCGTTCTTGAACTTCTTGATCGCGGAAAAGATGTAGTCCCAGCGGCCGGCGTTCAGGCCCGACGAATGCTCGCGCAACTCATACAGGATCTCGTCCATTTCGAACGCGGCGAGAATGGTTTCGATCAGCACCGTCGCGCGAATCGAGCCGCGCGGCACACCGGCAATCTCCTGCGCCATCACGAAAATCTCGTTCCACAGGCGTGCTTCGAGATGGCTTTCCAGTTTCGGCAGATAGAAGTACGGACCCGCGCCGCGAGCCAGTTGCTCCTTTGCGTTGTGGAACAGGAACAGCGCGAAATCGAAGATGCCGCCCGACACGCGCTGACCGTCCACGGTCACGTGTTTTTCATCGAGATGCCAGCCGCGCGGACGCACGATCAGCGTCGCGGTTTTGTCGTTGAGCTTGTACGACTTGCCGTTCTGTTCCAGCGAAATCGTGCCGCGTACGGCTTCCTTCAGGTTGATATGACCGGTCAGCAGGTTGTCCCAATTTGGCGTATTCGAATCCTCGAAGTCCGTCATGTAGGAATCCGCGCCCGAATTCAGCGCGTTGATGATCATCTTGCGTTCAACCGGCCCGGTGATCTCCACACGGCGGCATTCGAGCGCCTTCGGCAACGGCGCGATAGTCCAGTCGGCAGCGCGGATGGATTGCGTTTGGCTCAGGAAATCCGGGCGTTCGCCTGCATCCAGGCGCTTCGTGCGTTCAGCGCGCGCCTTGAGCAACGCCTGACGACGCGGCTCGAACGCGCGATGCAGGGTTGCCACAAGCTCAAGCGCCTCGGGCGTCAGAATGGTCTCGTAGCCGGGTTTAATCTCGGCCGTGATGGTCATGCCCTGTGGCATGTGGGGCAGCGTGTTCGCCATGTTCTACATCTCCTTGGTCGGTCAGACGGTTTTGCTTGGTGAATCGAGTGAATCGGGTGAGTCTGGTTAGCTGCCCGGGTTGCGGCGCATGCGGTTGGAAAGATCGAATGGCGTGGCGTGCTGATGTTGCGGGCAGCCGGCATCGATGAAAGCGAGCAGGTCGGTCATATCGCGGCCGGTGCCGCGCGGCAGAACGCCGAGTTGTTCGGCGGGCATTGCCATGCGATTGAGCCAGAAGGTGGTGTAGCCGAACCACGTGGCGCCCGTCACGTCCCAGCCATTCGACGATACGAACACCATCTCGTGGGCCGCGGCGCCGATCGCCTGCGTCCCGAGCGCATAGGCGGCGTGGGCCGGTTTGTACGCGCGCACGGTGTCCGCTGAGAGGACGTGATCGAAGAGCCCCGTCATGCCCGCGCTTTTCACCGCGATGTCCAGCATCCGCGGATTGCCATTCGACAGGATCGCGAGTTTCAGATCCTCCCGTTTGCGTAGCCGCTTCAATGCAGCGACGGTGTCCGGGAACGCCGCGAGGCACGCGTATTCGTCCATCAGGCGCTTTTCCGCAGCCGGGGTCAGCGCCTGCTCGAGCTTCAAGCGCACGGCCGCGAAGCGCAGCGCGTCGAGTGTGATCGCCCAGAACGGTTCGTATCGGGCACCGGCAGGGTCGGAGAGCGTACGCAACTGCGTGTATTCGATCTGCTTCTGGCGCCACAACTGCGAAAGCGCATCGCCTTGGCCGGGGAATAACTGCTCCGCGGCCGCCACAACGGAATGGACGTCAAACAGCGTGCCGTAGGCATCGAAGATGACTGCGCGGGGCGACGAAATCGATACTGACGACATGGCCGGTGCTCCATAAGTAGACCGTTGATCATTCTATTAGTGCGTCAGAACGATCGGAAGATGCTTCTGGATCACTTGATCTTTGACTTTTTCACGCCTAATCTGAGCGTCCTGTCATTCGGACAAACGCACGCTTATGGACCGCTTCAAGCAAATCGAAACTTTTGTGGCGGTGGTCGCGAAGGGGAGCCTGTCCGCAGCGGCGCAGGTCGAGGGCGTCGCGCCCGCGGTGATCGGGCGGCGGCTCGACGCGCTGGAAGAGCGGCTCGGCGTGAAGCTGCTCGTGCGCACCACGCGCCGTCTGACGCTCACGTTCGAAGGTTCGGCGTTTCTGGAGGATTGTCAGCGTGTCATCCATGACATGCAAAGCGCCGAGGCGAGCGTTTCGGCGGGTGGCGTGAAGGCGAGCGGGCATCTGCGGGTATCGGCGCCAGCGGGTTTCGGACGACGCCACGTCGCCGCGCTCGTCCCCGTTTTCACCTCGATGCACCCGGATGTATCGATCACACTCGATCTCACGGACCGCATGGTCGATCTTGTCAACGAAGGTTTCGATTGCGCCGTGCGGCTCGGCGAGTTGCCGGATTCGTCGCTGGTGTCGCTGAAGCTTGGCGAGAACCGGCGGGTTTGCGTGGCATCGCCGGAGTATTTGCGCAGCCGTGGCGCACCCGCCGATCTCGAGGAACTCGCGCAGCACAACTGCCTGCCGCTCGGGGCGAGCTCGAATCAGCAGCGCGGCTGGGTGTTTCAGAAGGACGGCAAGGTCGTGCAACTGCGCGTATCGGGCACGATGGAGTGCTCGGACGGCGCCGTGCTGCACGAGTGGTGTCTCGCCGGATATGGCCTCGCGTGGCGCTCGTGGTGGGAAGTCGGCGATGACATCGCCAAGGGCCGCCTGATGAGCGTGCTCGATGCGTTCGCGGCGCCGCCCATCGGGATTCATGCGGTGTTTCCGCAACGCCGGCACCTGCCGTTGAGAGTGCGCTTGTTTCTCGACCTGCTCAAACATACCTTCGGCGCTCCAGGATATTGGGGTTGAATTGCCGGCCGCTTGCCCTGATTCAGTTACTACAATGAAAGTGCACGATGGCCACTGCCAGGGGAGTCGACCATGTTCAAGCACATTCTGGTTCCGACGGATGGATCGGTTCTTTCGCAGAAAGCGATTGATGGCGCGATCGATCTTGCCCAGTCGGTCGGCGCGCGGATTACGGCTTACGCTTGTCTGCCGCTGTATCCGTATTCGCCTTTCGCCGATGTCGCCGTCGAGCCGCCCGGGGATTTTCATGAACGCGCGGAGAGGGAAGCCCGGGAGCATCTTGGGGCGGTTGAAAAAGCTGCCGCCGCCGTTGGGGTGTCGTGTGCTTCCGTGACTAGCGTCGAGTCCGCGCCTTATATCGGGATTATCGATATTGCCGAGCGCGAAGGCTGCGATGTGATTTTCATGGCCTCGCACGGCAGGAGAGGGTTGGGAAGTTTGCTGATCGGCAGTGAGACCCAGCGGGTGCTCACTCACACCAAGATTCCGGTGATTGTTTATCGCTAGGGTTTTGGGGTTGCGTATAAACGCAAAGAGGGCACACAACCAGCGTTCGTGCGCCCTCGATCCACTCAAAGCAGTCGCGATTTATTAAGCGACTTTCTTCTCGAAGAACTGTTCATCTTCGGTAGAGCCGTGCAATGCCGTCGTCGATGCGTCTTTTTCAACTGCCTGCGTCACCGCATCGAAGTAACCGGTTCCGACTTCCCGCTGATGCTTCACCGCGGTGAAACCCTTCTCGGCTGCAGCGAATTCCGCTTCCTGCATCTCGACGAACGCGCTCATCTGGTTGCGCGCATAACCGTGCGCCAGATTGAACATCGAGTAATTCAGCGCATGGAAACCGGCCAGCGTAATGAACTGGAACTTGTAGCCCATTGCACCGAGTTCTTTCTGGAACTTGGCGATAGTCGCGTCGTCCAGGTTCTTCTTCCAGTTAAACGACGGCGAGCAGTTATACGACAGCAATTTGCCCGGGAATTCGCGATGAATTGCCTCGGCGAACTTCTTCGCGTATTCCAGATCCGGCTTGCCGGTTTCGCACCAGATCATGTCGGCGTACGGCGCATAAGCGAGACCACGCGACACCGCTTGTTCCAGGCCCGGCTTCGTGCGAAAGAAACCTTCCACGGTACGCTCGCCGGTCAGGAACGGCCTGTCGTTTTCATCGACATCCGATGTCACCAGATCAGCCGCTTCCGCATCCGTGCGGGCGAGCAGGATGGTCCGCGTACCGGACACGTCAGCCGCGAGACGTGCCGCGGTGAGCTTCGCGATGTTTTCGCGCGTCGGCACCAGCACCTTGCCGCCCATGTGCCCGCATTTTTTCACCGATGCCAGTTGATCCTCGAAGTGCACGCCTGCCGCGCCTGCTTCGATCATCGCTTTCATCAGTTCGAACGCATTCAGCACGCCGCCGAAACCCGCTTCGGCGTCGGCCACGATCGGCTGGAAGAAGTCGAGATAACCTTCATCGCCCGGATTCTTGCCCTCGGACCACTGGATCTGATCGGCGCGCGTCAGCGTGTTGTTGATGCGCTTGACCACCAGCGGCACCGAATTCGCCGGATACAGCGATTGATCGGGATACATCTCGCCCGCGACGTTGGCGTCGCCGGCCACCTGCCAACCCGACAAATAGATGGCCTTCAAACCGGCCTTGACCTGCTGCATCGCCTGATTGCCGGTCAGCGCGCCGAGCGCATTGACGAACGGCTCATCATGAATCGACGCCCACAGCTTCTCCGCGCCGCGTTTGGCCAGCGTGTGCTCGACCGGCACCGAACCGCGCAGCCGCACGACGTCGTCGGCGGAATAGCTGCGCTTGATGCCCTTCCAGCGCGGATCCGTATCCCATTGCTTTTGAAGTTCCTGAGCTTGTTGTTGGCGCGACATGGCGTTTCTCCTTTGATTACCAGACTAATGACTAATGGATGATCGTCCGGTCGAGTAGCTGAAGCGTCGATGACGTCTCCGGTTGCTCAACTCTTATATAAGAGTCTAGGGATGCGGAGGCTTTGGAGAAAGCGCTTTTGTGCTGTTTCGAACATAAAAATAATCTTTAAAAATCAATTACTTGATAATAATATTTCACATTAAGAAATGCTCTTTTCCATGCTGGGACGTCCCGATTTGTGCCGCGCAACAACAATTTCGCCGCACAGAAAATCATTCCACATTGTGAAAAATAAAAAGAGAGCGAAAAAAAACCGATGCGCGAAGCATCGGTTTTCTTTTTGCGGCGCGCGCGAGACGCGGCGCCGTTTCATCAATGAAGCTTAGCTGCCACGACGCGGAGCGCGCGGGCCGTCGTTGCGACGTGCTGCATAACCGTCGCGCGAACCGCCGCCGAAGCCCGAACCGCCATCACGCGATCCACCACCGCTGCGATAGCCGTCACGCGAGCCACCGTCGCGCGAGTCGCGAGCACCGCCGGCGCTTGCCGGTTTGTTGCCCCAGCCGCCCGGCTTGGCCGAGCCGCCGTTGCCGGCGCCACCACCGCTACCAAAACGACGACCGGCGCCACCTGCACCAGCGCCACCGCCCGGACGGCCACGGCCGCCAAAGCCCGGACGACCGCCGCCACCGCCGGCCGGAGCCGAACGACGCGGTTCGAAACCAGCGATAACGCTCACTGCGAGCGGCACACGCACGAAACGCTCGATGCGCTTCAGCGCGCCTTGCTCAGCGTGATGCACGAGGCTGATTGCCGTACCCGTACGACCAGCACGGCCCGTACGGCCGATACGGTGAACGTAGTCTTCCGCGAACTTCGGCAGATCGTAGTTGAACACGTGCGTGATGCCGGGAATATCGATACCGCGAGCCGCGACATCGGTTGCCACCAGCACGCGCACTTTGCGCTCACGCAGCGCACGGATCGTGCGGTTGCGTGCGCCTTGCGGCAAATCGCCGTGCAGCGCAGCCGATTCAAAACCAGCGTCCGACAAGCGGATAGCCAGTTGGTCAGCGTCGTTCTTGGTCGCCGTGAAAACGATAGCCTGATCCAGGCCGGCGTCGCGCAACAGATGGTCGAGCAGACGATCCTTGTGATCGCGGTCATCGACGTAATGCACGGTTTGCGCGATGTTGTTCTGTGCTTCGAGCTTTTGAATGATCTCGATGCGTTCCGGGTTCTTCAACAGGCGACCGGTCAGCGAGCTGATCTTGCCGTCGATGGTTGCCGAGAACAGCAGCGTCTGACGCGAAGCGGGCGTAGCGGCAACAATGGTTTCGATGTCGTCGATAAAACCCATGTCCAGCATGCGGTCGGCTTCGTCGAGCACGAGGATTTGCAGTTGCGACAGGTCAATACGGCCGCGTTCCAGGTGGTCGAGCAAACGGCCCGGCGTAGCGACCAGGATTTCCGGGTTCTTCGCGAGCAGCATCAATTGCTGACCATACGCGACACCGCCAAGAATGCTGACCGTGCGCAACCGGCGCAGATGCTTGCCGTAGGTCGTAGCAGCTGCGGTCACCTGCATGGCGAGTTCGCGGGTCGGCGTCAAAACCAGCATGGTCGGACGAGCGACCGGTTGCTGACGGCGTGCCGGGCGGGCATTCGGGTCATGCGGCTCACGCGGTGCTGCGGCCTTGGCCTTTTCAAGCTGCGAGAAACGTTCGATAGCCGGCAACATGAACGCTGCCGTCTTGCCCGAACCGGTCGGGCTGGAAACCAGCAAGTCGCGGCCGGCGAGCGCTGCGGGAATCGCGCGCTGCTGAACCGGCGTCGGCACTTGATAGCCGGAGGCCGTCAGCGCAACAACGATTTCCGGCGACAGGCCGAGCGACTCGAAGCTCGGGCCGGTCTGGACGGCGATCGCGGCAGCTACCGGCGCGACTGAAGAAATAGGGGTGGGTACAGCCGGCGAAGCAGATGCTGCCGGCGCGGCGGGTGCGTCAGCGCCAAGTGCCAGAGCAGCGATGGAGTCCAGCGGGCTGTGGGTGTTGCTCGAAGTCATGTCGATCCTTGAAACGGGGAATAAGGCGTGTGGCGCCAATCGGCATACCCAAGTCGTCAGATTCAGCGAGCAAAGAAGCAGCGAGCAAATCGAAAAACGGGGGCAGCTCGCAACAATAAAGGCGAGCTTTTCGTTAGAAGCTGTATCGGATTCGACAGGCCGAGGCGGCTTTGTCGTCAGCCTGATGCATGATCGGCCGAGAAAGGCCTAGCAGGGAGGGGACAGTTTCTAAACTGGATTGGAGCAAAACGCTACGAGGCGCCGCGCTGCGTGCGATGAACCGACTTTCAAACGTCAATTCACCCGGTCACAGTGAAGCGCAGGCAACAGTATAGCGGCAATTGTTGCGCTGCGCCAGATTTTGAGACAGTTTGATTCGATTGGCGGTTTGCAGGGGCGCGCGGTTGCCGCATATGTCTCAAGCGCGCGTCTCAATAAAGCGCCACGGGACTGGTCGTAAAGCGCCACGGGACTGGTCGGCCCGGATTTCACGCCGATGCGCCGCTTTTCAACGATTCCACCAGCTCGACGTATTGCTGCTTTGCGGTGTCCTGCGGCGTGCCGGCGAGCGCGGTCCATGCGTCGTACTTGTATTTGCCGGCGATATCGGTGAAACCTGGCTTGTCGCCCTGCACATCGCCGAGGCTCGCTTGCTTGTAGAGCGCGTAGAGGCGCAGCAGCGTAAGGTTGCCCGGACGTTCAGGCAATTCCTTGACGTCCGCCTGTGCTTGCGCGAATTGCGCGTCGAGTTCGTTGATTCCACTCATTCGGTTCTCCGGACATGCTGGTTAGGGACGGGCGATCATAGCAAGCCAGCTGTGCGTGATTTTCGAGGGTTTCTTCCAGACTTCCCGTACGGCGTACGTGACGTGGCTTGCGGTCGAGCTCGCCGCCGCACGGCTCATGCATTACGTCACGCATTACAATAGCGGCCATGACACGCACCGTTCTGCTCGCCCTCGATACCTCGACCGAATTCTGTTCAGTCGCGCTGCTGATCGCCGATCCCGCGCCCGCCACGGCTCATGGAAGCGCTCCTCATTACTCCGCCGGCGAAGTTAATGTCTGGTTCAGCCATGAATTGACGGGGCCGGTATCCAGCACGCGTCTGCTGCCCGCCATTCGCGAATTGTTCGATCTGGTCGGGTTGAAACTCGCCGATTGCTCGGGAATCGCGTTCGGCGCGGGGCCGGGATCGTTTACCGGTTTGCGCACGGCGACCGGCGTTGCGCAAGGACTGGCGTTCGGATTGAGCGTGCCGGTCGTGCCCGTCGGTACCTTGCTCGCGTGCGCGGAGTTCGCGCGTTTGCACGAGCCATCGGCAACGCGGGTGCTCGCGGCGCTCGACGCCCGCATGAACGAGGCGTACTGGGCGGATTTCCGCTGGGACGCAGCGGCGGGCGAGTGGGCCACGGTGCAGACGGCATCGCTGGATCTGCCCGAGGCTATCGTTTTGCCGGATGAGCCGTTCACGCTGGCGGGCAATGCGGCGGCGGCTTTCGGCGACCGTCTGCCGATGCCCGATGCCCCCGCGTGCCGCATCGATTTCGATGCATGGCCTCATGCCTTGCCCGTGGCGCTCGCCGGATTGCGTGCGCTGCGCGCCGGCCGGACGGTCGCGCCGGACCAGGCCGCGCCGGAATACGTACGCAACAAGGTCGCGCAAACCACCGCCGAGCGGATGGACGCGCGCGCCGCCAAAGCTGCTGCTGCCGTGCACCCTGAGCAGGCTGATCAAACGACGGAGCCCCTACGGTGAGTGGCGTGTTGCTGGCGGATCGTTATCTGTCGTCGATGACTGAAGCCGATCTCGACGAGGTCGCCGCCATCGAGAAGCTCGCTTACGAGTTTCCCTGGACCCGCGGCAATTTCCAGGACTCGCTGCGCAACGGCTATTTCGGCGTGTGCCTGCGCCACGTCACCGGGACTTTGCTGGGATATTGCGTACTGATGCCGGTGGTCGATGAAATGCATCTGCTGAATCTGTGCGTCGCGCCCCAGGCACAACATGCCGGCGCCGGACTCACGTTGCTGCGAGAAGCGGTGCGCATCTCGCGGCATCAGAAACTCGACGGCGTGCTGCTGGAGGTGCGGCCATCGAATCCGCGTGCCATCCAGCTTTACGAGCGCTTTGGTTTTGCCACCATCGGGCGGCGCAAGAACTATTACCCCGCGCGGCACCGGTCGCGCGAGGATGCACTCGTCATGCGTCTGACGTTTTCAAAGGAGGCCGCGAATGGCGCTGCATAAGTCGATGCTGGAAGAGTTCGGGCTGGGAACGGTCTGGGTGAGGCGTGGGACGGGATCGGCTGAAACATCCGCTGCCGTGCCTGAGCAGTCAACGGCTGCCGGGTTGCCGCCTGCGCATGTCGCGGAACGAGCACCGGAAACGCCGGCGGCGGTGACAGCCGATTCAATCGATGCGCTGACGGCGCTCGATGCTGCTCTTTCAGCCGCGCAGACCAGCCAGGACAATGTGCGGCAAGCGCCGTCCAGGACGCCGCCAGCAGAAACAGACGTCGATACGTCCCGGATCAAAGCCGATCAGTTCGTCCCTTCCGCAGAACCGCCTGTCTTCGATGATCTCCCGTGGCTCGACGACGTACCGCTCCAGACTCCCGTCGCGCCCGAAACCATCGACGACACCGCCGCCGATATCGCGTCCCTCGACTGGGACACGCTGGCCGCGCGCGTCTCCGTCTGCGAACGTTGCCGCTTGTGCGAGCGGCGCACGAATTCGGTATTTGGCGTTGGCGACCGGGATGCCGACTGGATGCTGATTGGCGAAGCGCCGGGCGAGAACGAGGACAAGCAGGGCGAACCGTTCGTCGGCCAGGCGGGCAAGCTGCTCGACAGCATGCTGCACGCGGTGGCGTTATCGCGTGAGGACAACGTGTTCATCGCGAACGTGATCAAGTGCCGCCCGCCCGGTAACCGCAATCCGGAACTCGATGAAGTCGCGCGTTGCGAGCCCTATCTGAAGCGGCAGGTCGAATTGGTGAAACCGAAGCTGATCGTCGCGCTTGGCCGGTTTGCCGCGCAGAGTCTGCTCAAGACGGAGGCGAGCATTGCGTCGCTGCGTGGCCGCGTGCACGACTATCAAGGTGTGCCGGTTATCGTCACGTATCACCCGGCTTACTTGCTGCGTAGTCTCCCCGACAAAGCCAAGGCATGGGCCGATCTGTGTCTCGCACAAGCAACCTATCGCAAGTCGCTGAAGGCGGCAGACGACCAGTGACGGCTGCGGACGAGATCACGCCATTCCACGATCCCGCCGTGCGGGATCTTGCGTGGTTGCTGTTCTCGCCCGATCTGCTGAGCGCTTCGCACGCGGGTGCGCCGCTCGCGCATCCGGCTGCAGTTGCCAGGACCGAGCGCGATATCACGTTGGCGTGGCTCGCCATGCTTGATCGCGATCCCGTTGAGCTTCATGCACAGGTTCACAGACCCTCGCTTACGCGCCTCGGCTTCTACGCTGAAGGGTTGCTCGAATACTTCCTGACGCATGGACCGGACGCGCGGCTGATCGCGGCGAACGTGCCTTTGCGTACTGCGGAGCGTACCCTCGGCGAGGTCGATTTTCTGCTGGAGAACGCCCAGGGCGAGCGGCTGCATTGGGAGCTTGCGGTGAAGTTTTATCTGCACATCGGCGAGGGTGACGGGGTTGCTACGCTCGCTCACTATGTGGGTCCGAACCTGCAGGATCGCTTCGATCTGAAGCACGCGCGGCTTCTGCATCATCAACTGGGTTTGAGTGCGCGTGATGAGTTCGCATCGCTCGGTTTCGACGGCCCGTGGCGTGCCGAGTTGTTCGTTAAAGGGCGATTGTTTTATCGCAACGGCGATCTCAGCCGGACGTCGAATCCGCCGCCCGAGCTTGCCTGCGATCATCTGCGAGGCTGGTGGAAAACGACGTCGGAGTGGCGCGATTCGAAGGCGGGTGGACTGTTCGCTTCGTTGCCGAGATTGGGGTGGATGGCCGAGCGGACGTTATCGGCGCAAGAGGGTGAGGCGCTGGTCGAGCAGACGGCTGCGCTGACGGAGCGCGTTGCAACGCTGTCGTCGCCGATCATGGTTGCGCGCTACGAGTGTGCTGCCGACAATGTCTGGCGCGAGCACTCGCGCGGTTTCATCGTCCCCGATGACTGGCCCGAACGTGCCTCTGATTTTGCGAATTCCGACGGTCGCGCTGCTCGCTAAGCGACGCTGTCTCACCACCACCTGAAAAAATGATGCACCGGTCCGACACCGTGCCCGACATCCAGTCGCGCGCTCTGTTCGATTGCGCCGGTCAGGTAGAGCTTGGCATCGGCGGTGGCGGCGGCGAGCGTATCGCGTTGCGGCAGCAGCGCTGCTATCGACGACGACAACGTGCACCCCGTTCCATGCGTATTCTTCACCGGCACGCGCGGGCCGCCAAGCCGCATCGCTCCGCTGTCCTCGATCAGCCAGTCGGGGCTATCGGCGGAACTCAGATGGCCACCCTTCATCAACACCGCCCGCGCGCCCAGCGCCCGCAGCGCTTCGCCCTGGCGCACCATCGCGTCTTCATCTTCGGCTGAGGTTTCGTTCAGCAACGCAGCCGCTTCCGGCAAGTTCGGCGTGACCAGTGTTGCCAAAGGCAGCAGTTCATCGCGCAGTGCAGCCACCGCATCCAGCGCGAGCAACGCATGGTGGCTCTTGGAAATCATCACGGTATCCAGCACCACATGCACCGGCCGATAACGCCGTAACGCCGCCGCTACCGCGCGCACCACATCGGCGTTGGCCAGCATGCCGATCTTGACGGCATCGATGCGGATATCGTCGAAAACGGCGTCAAGCTGAGCCGTGACGAACGACGCGTCAGGCGTATGGATGGCCGTCACGCCGCGGGTGTTTTGTGCAGTGAGCGCGGTGATGACGGACAAGCCGTACGCGCCGAGCGCGGAGAACGCCTTGAGGTCGGCCTGGATGCCCGCGCCGCCACCGGAATCGGAACCGGCGATGGTGAGGACGTTGGGGATCGGATGGGTCATGGTTATCAAGTGGATTCGAGCAATCGTAGCGCGGCGAGACGCGGGTCGGCAGCAGTGCAGATCGCCGATACCACCGCGATACCGCCCGGTCCCGCGCGTTTGACATCGGCGGCATTGTGCAACTGGATGCCGCCTATGGCGACCGTCGGATGCAGGGAACGTGCACAGAGCTTGGCGAGTCCTTCGACACCGCACGCCGCCGATGCATCCGGCTTGGTCGGTGTATCGAATACCGGCCCGACGCCCACGTAATCGATCATCGCGCCGAGCGGATTGGCGTGATTGATCTGCTGGGCATTCGACACCGACAGTCCGATCAGCGCCTCGGGCCCAAGCAACTTCCTGGCGATATCCGGCGGCAGGTCGTTCTGGCCGATATGCACGCCATCGGCGCCGGCTGCGAGCGCGACATCGATATGGTCATTGATGATGAGCGGCACGCCATGCCGTTGCGTAAGCGGCAGCAGATCGAGCGCGAGTTCGAGCCACGCGCGTTTGTGCCACTCGGGTGCGCGCAGTTGCACGATTGTGACGCCGCCATCCAGCGCCGCGCGTGTTACTTCGAGCGCGCGAGCATGGCCGCCGCATTGCACGGGATCGAGGACGAGATACAGCGCGAGGTCGAGGTTCATCGTCAGGTGGGCACGACGTCGCGCGACACGAGCGTGGCCGAGAAATCGTCTGCATCGAGCGATGCCAGCCGGTCGAGATACGCGACCGCGAAACTACCGGGCAACGCGGCGTCGCGCGATGCCAGTTCCCCCGCGATGCTCGAATAAGCGATGGCGGCGACGGTTGCAGCCCAGAAGTCATCGGCCTGAGCAACAGCCACGAACGCCGCGACCGTCGCCGACAACGCACACCCCACGCCGGTCACGCGCGTCATCAATGGCGATCCATTCGATAAGGCGACCGTGCGGCGGCCGTCGGTGACGTAATCGGTCGCACCCGTGACCGCGACGACCGCGCCGGTATTCAGCGCAAGCAATTGAGCGGCGTCGAGCGCGGCTTCGGCGAAAGCGGTGCTGTCGACGCCGCGTGCGCTCGACTCGCCGCCTGACAAGCTGATGATTTCCGACGCGTTGCCGCGAATCACGGCCGGATGGGCATCGAGCAGATCGAACGCGAATGCCGTGCGAAAACTTAGCGGGCCGACCGCAACGGGATCGAGGATCCACGGTTTGTGCGCGCGGTTGGCGGCCTCGACGGCGGCGCGGATCGCCTTGCTTTGCGGCAAGTCGAGCGTGCCGAGATTCACCGATACCGCGTTTGCCAGCGGCACGAATTCGCCCACTTCTTCGCGGGCGACGACCATCGCCGGCGCGGCTCCGAGCGCGAGCAGCACGTTCGCCGTGAAGTTCGTGACGACAAGGTTCGTCAGGCAGTGGACCAGCGGCGCGCGTTCGCGCACGCGCACGGCGAACGAAAAGAGATCGGCGGCGAGCATGTGCAGGGTGTCAGGAAAATGGATATAGCGAGATTATCGCGCGCCGGGCGAGCGAATGCCCGGCGTGGTTTCAAGCTTCCATATGCTGCAATCAAACGGGGCGCAGCGCGTGTCGATTCAACGCCGCCGCTCAATGCCGCGATTCGCCGATCAGCGCGACCGAATCGAAGGCTCGCTGATTCGCCTGATGCCGTCGCATCACGAAGTACATCATCAGGCAGACGAAGGTGCCGAACAGCACGATCACGAGTTGAATCGGCACGTCGAGCCAGACGAGCACCGCGTACAGGCACAACATCACGAGCACGGAGAGGTTCTCGTTGAAATTCTGCACCGCGATCGAATGACCCGCCGAGAGCAGCACGTGGCCACGATGCTGCAGCAGCGCATTCATCGGCACCACGAAAAATCCCGACAGCCCGCCGACAATCATCAGGAAGATATAAGCGACGATCAGATAACCCGGAATGTGCATCCGGCCGAAATAGATGCCCCAGTGCACGGGAAACAGATGCTTTGAATAGAACGCGAGCAGCATCACCGCGATGCCCATCACGATACCCACCGGCAGCACGGACAGCGACTTCTTCAGCGGTACGCGCGCGGCCGCGAGGATAGCGCCGACAGCCACGCCGACCGCGATGATCGCCTGCAGGATGGCGGCCTCCGACAACGACATGCCGAGCGACACCTCCGCCCACTTGAGCACGATGAACTGCAGCGTCGCGCCCGCGCCCCAGAACAGCGTGGTCACGGCGAGCGAGATCTGGCCGAGCTTGTCGTGCCAGAGCACGTTGAAACAATCGGCGAAATCGGTGATCAGTTTGAGCGGGCGATGTTCCTGCTTCGGATAACGCGCGCCGGTGTCGGGGATCCGCAGATTGAAGATCGCCGCGACAATGTACATGAGCACGATCACGAGCATGGCGGCTTCGGCGGGCGTGTCGACCTTGGGGATATGTAACTGAAGAATGTGCGAGGCGATGTGCGGACTGATGAGCGCACCGCCCATCACGGTGCCGAGGATGATCGAGCCGACCGTGGTGCCTTCAATCCAGCCGTTCGCCGCGACCAGCCTGTCGGCCGGCAACAGCTCCGTGAGGATGCCGTATTTGGCGGGCGAATAGGCAGCGGCGCCGAATCCGACAACGCCGTAGGCGAGCAACGGATGCGCACCGGCCAGCATGGTTAAGCAGCCCACGACCTTGATCGAGTTGGTGACGAACATCACGTGACCCTTCGGCCTGGAATCTGCGAAGGCGCCGACGAAAGCGGCCAGAACGACGTATGACAGCACAAAAAACAGCTTGAGCAGCGGTGTCATCCAGTTCGGGGCGTGAAGATCTTTCAGCAGGGCGATCGCAGCGATCAGAAGGGCGTTGTCGGCCAGCGACGAGAAAAACTGCGCGGCCATGATGGTGTAAAAACCTTTTTTCATCTGATCCGATGCTTGTCCGCACTGCGGGTAATCCGCCCCGCTCGCACACGGCGCGCTCGTCTCTCGCGTCCGGGTTTGCGCTCAGGCTCCCGTTCAGGCAATTTCTGTTCGAAATGGGTTGTGTGCACGGCTTTATAACACGAAAATAGGCGCATTCTGACTAGCAGTAACTCGCATGATGAGTTGCAGGCGATCCGCAGACACCCGGGCCGGAACATCGCCGGTCTGCAAGGTCGCGATAAAGTATTGATTCGGGTACTGATTCAGCTACTCGCCAGCCATATCGGTTCTTTTCGAATTTATCGTCGTGTGCGCTGTCTCTTAGTGACCGGCCATCGGACGCAATGATCGATTGCTGACTTATGGGTTCTTGAGCGGCGCATGAGTGGTCCAGGAGCGCTCATGAATAGGGCACGATCCGTTGCTGCCGTGCCGGGTTTGAAACCGAACTCTCACATAACCGTCAAGCCGCGGCCCGCTCTCGCATAATCACCTGTTTCTTCCAACCGAACTCCCATGCCGCGCCCCATATCCGCCACGATCCACACCGCCGCACTTGCCAGCAATCTCGCCGTCGCACGCCGTCACGCGCCGAAGTCCAAAGTATGGGCCGTGGTCAAGGCCAATGCGTATGGCCACGGCGTGGCGCGAGCGTTCCCCGGATTGCGTGCAACCGACGGCTTCGGCCTTCTCGACCTCGAAGAAGCGGTCAAGTTGCGTGAACTCGGCTGGGCCGGGCCCATCTTGCTACTGGAAGGTTTTTTCCGTCCGACGGATATCGACGTGATCGATCGCTACAGCCTGACTACGGCTGTGCATTGCGACGAACAGTTGCGCATGCTGGAAATGGCCCGGCTCTCGAAGCCGGTCAATATCCAGTTGAAAATGAACAGCGGCATGAACCGGCTCGGTTATACGTCAGAGCGCTTCCGGGCGGCCTGGGAACGGGCGCGGGCGGTGCAGGGTGTCGGCCAGATCACGCTGATGACGCATTTCTCCGACGCCGACGGCCCGCGCGGCATCGGCCATCAACTCGAAGCGTTCGAACGCGGGGCCGAAGGCATTGCGGGCGCGCGCAGTCTCGCGAATTCGGCGGCTACGCTCTGGCACGCCGCTGCGCATTTCGACTGGGTGCGGCCCGGCATCATCTTGTACGGCGGCTCGCCGTCGGGCAAAACTGCCGATATCGCCACAACCGGATTGCGGCCGGCCATGACGCTTGCGTCCGAACTGATCGCGGTTCAGACGGTGCCGGCGGGTCAGTCGGTCGGCTACGGTTCGGTGTTTTCGGCCACAGGTCCTATGCGGATCGGCGTAGTAGCGTGCGGTTATGCGGACGGTTATCCTCGAGTGGCGCCTGAAGGCACGCCGGTTATCGTCGACGGCGTGCTGACGCGGATCGTCGGCCGTGTCTCCATGGACATGCTGACGGTGGACCTGACACCGGTCCCGACCGCCGGGATCGGCACGCCCGTGGAATTGTGGGGCACGAAACTGCCGATCGACGAGGTCGCGGCTGCCTGCGGCACGATCGGGTATGAGTTGATGTGCGCAGTCGCGCCGCGCGTGCCAATGCGGGCGGAATAAAGCGCGGTCGCTGTGGTTGTTTTGGGTGTGTGACGACGGAATTTAGGAAGGCGAGTGGCGAAAGTAGCGAAGGTCAAAACGCTGTACGTGTGCACCGAATGCGGCGGTCAGGCGCCGAAATGGCAGGGCCAGTGTCCGGCGTGTGGAACATGGAACACGCTGGTCGAATCGGTGGCGGAGTCGCCGTCGGCACATCGCTTTCAGGCACTCGCGAAGACCTCGCCGGTGCAGCGCCTGTCCGAGATCGAAGCGTCGGATGTGCCGCGTTTTACCACCGGTATCGGCGAGTTCGACCGGGTGCTTGGCGGCGGGCTGGTGGCCGGTGGCGTGGTACTGATCGGCGGCGACCCGGGCATTGGCAAATCCACGCTGCTGCTGCAATCGCTGGCGGAGATTGCCCGCGAGCGGCCAGCGCTTTATATCAGCGGCGAAGAGTCTGGCGCGCAGATCGCATTGCGCGCGCAGCGGCTCGGCCTGCTCGGCGATTCCGGCAATGCAGCGCCCGATTTGCGCTTGCTTGCGGAAATCCAGCTCGAGCGGATTCAGGCGACCATCGATACCGAGCGGCCGGAAGTTGCCGTCATCGATTCCATTCAGACCGTGTATTCCGAAGCGCTGAGCTCCGCACCGGGATCGGTCGCGCAGGTTCGCGAGTGCGCGGCGCAACTCACGCGGATCGCGAAGCAGACGGGCACGACCATCATCATGGTCGGCCACGTGACGAAGGAAGGTAATCTCGCCGGGCCGCGCGTGCTGGAACATATAGTCGACACGGTGCTGTATTTCGAGGGCGATACGCACTCGTCGTTCCGGCTTGTGCGTGCGTTCAAGAATCGCTTTGGCGCGGTCAACGAACTCGGCGTCTTCGCAATGACCGAGCGTGGTCTGCGCGGCGTGGCGAATCCATCGGCGCTGTTTTTATCGCAGCATGAGCAGAGTGTGCCGGGTTCGTGCGTGCTCGTGACGCAGGAAGGTTCGCGGCCGTTGCTGGTGGAAGTGCAGGCGCTGGTCGATACCGCGCATGTTCCCAACCCGCGTCGGCTCGCCGTGGGTCTGGAGCAGAACCGGCTCGCACTTCTGTTGGCCGTGTTGCACCGGCACGCAGGCATTGCGTGCTTCGATCAAGACGTGTTCCTGAATGCGGTGGGTGGCGTGAAGATCACAGAGCCTGCCGCCGACCTGGCCGTGCTGCTCGCCATTCATTCTTCGATGCGTAACAAGGCGCTGCCCAAGGGTTTGATCGTGTTCGGCGAAGTCGGGCTCGCGGGTGAAATCAGGCCGTCGCCGCGGGGTCAGGACCGGTTGAAGGAAGCCGCGAAACTGGGCTTCTCCATTGCGCTGATTCCGAAGGCGAATGCGCCGAAGCAGCCTATCGACGGGCTGGAAGTGATTGCGGTCGACCGGATTGAAGAGGCTATCGATCGCGTGCGGTCGCTGGCCTGAAATTGTCCGCAATTGCATCGGGATCGATGTTGCGCGGACGTTCACCGCGCAACATCGATCCGACCCCTAGTAATCTGGTGTAAAAAACTGCGAGGGCCCTGTAACCCACGCAAAGCGTGCTTTTTCTATGCTTGTATCGCGACGAAACCCGGATATGAGCGGAAAAGGACTACGCCTTGAAACACGCAGATCAAACTTTGTCAGGCCCTTCATTTCATCTGCGCGGCTGCCGTGTGTCCGCGCCCATCCAGCAGCCGTGGGGCGGCGGTTGCCGGATTGTCGAATGGATCGACGCTGAAGGGCAGATCTCGCGTCGCGTGGTGGCGGCAGATGTGACCGAAGATGAAGTAGTGGCGACCATTCGGCGCCATGTGAAGGGCAGGAAACACGTACTGGTCGACGACGAAGGCATGCCGCGGCAAACGCTGCCCAGACGTTAGGACGGGTTGACCAGCAACCGGTCAGCCTATCTGCTCAAGTTCCTCATGTGCCTCGAGCCATTGCGCCTCGAGCGCTTCTAATTGCCCGTTCACATCGGCCTGACGACGAATCGACTCGGTCAGTTGGGTCTTCATGGCGGGTTCGTAACTGGCGGCATCGGCAACGAAAATATCCAGCTGCGCTTTCTCTGCATTCAGCTTGTCCATCTCCTTCTCGATCTTCGAAATCCGCGATTGCAGCGGCTTTTTCAGATGCGAGAGTTTCTGCCGCTCTTGCGCCTCCAGACGACGCTGCTCTTTGCGGTTCTGTCCCGAATCCAGCGAATCGTCCGTTGAACCGGCACCGCCCATCTCCTTGGCGGCCGCCCGCTGCTCGGCTGCGTGCTGCAGCAGCCAGTCGCGATAATCGTCAAGATCGCCATCAAACGATTGCAGCCGATGTTTCGCCACGAGCATGAACGTGTCCGTGGTCGCGCGCAGCAAATGGCGATCGTGGGAGACCAGAATCAGCGTGCCCTCGAATTGCGCAAGCGCCATGGTGAGCGCGTGACGAGTTTCGAGGTCGAGGTGGTTGGTCGGTTCGTCGAGCAGCAGCAAATTGGGCTTTTGCCAGATGATCAGCGCGAGCGCGAGCCGCGCTTTCTCTCCGCCGGAAAACGGCGCGATCTTCGCGGTCGCCATCTCGCCGGAAAAATTGAAGCCTCCGAGGAAGTCGCGTAGTTCCTGTTCGCGCGTGTCGGGCGCAAGCCGGGCGACGTGTTGCAGCGCGGAGTCTTCGGGGCGCAACGTTTCGAGCTGATGCTGCGCGAAATAGCCGATACGCAAGCCCTTGCCCTCGCGCACCGTGCCGCTTAGCGCTTCAAGCGTGCCGGCCAGCGTCTTGATAAGCGTCGATTTCCCCTGACCGTTCGCACCCAGCAAGCCGATCCGCTGACCGTTCTGAATGGACAGCGTGACGCCTTCCACGATAGGCACTTCACCCGCTTCCGTGTGGTAACCGCAGCGCACGGCATCCATCACCATCATCGGGTTCGGCGCGGCGTCCGGCATGCGGAATTCGAAGGTGAACGGCGAAGACGCGTGCGCCGGCGCGATGATCTCCATCCGCTCCAGCGCCTTCACGCGGCTTTGCGCCTGTTTCGCCTTGGTCGCTTGTGCCTTGAACCGGTTGATGAAGCTCTGCAGGTGTTCCACCGTCTTTTGCTGCTTCACATACGCGCTTTGTTGCAACGCCATCTGCTGCGCGCGCAGGATTTCAAACTGGCTGTAATTGCCGCCGTAACGTTTGATCTGCCGATTCTCCAGATGCAAGGTGACGTTGCAGACCGAATCGAGGAATTCGCGATCGTGCGAGATCACGATCAGCGTTCCCGGATAGCGATGCAGCCAGTCTTCCAGCCACACGATCGCATCGAGATCCAGGTGGTTCGTGGGTTCGTCGAGCAGCAGCAGGTCCGAACGGCACATCAGCGCCTGCGCGAGGTTCAGGCGCATGCGCCAGCCGCCCGAAAAACTCGTCACCGGTTCCTTCGTTTGGGCGAGCGTGAAACCCAGGCCGATCAGCAGGGTTTCGGCGCGCGCGGGCGCTGTATAACCGTCGGCGTCGGCGAAAGCGGCGTGCGCCTCAGCTTCAGCGGCGCCATCGTGCACCGCTGAAGCCGCCGCAATCCGCGCTTCGATGCGGCGCAACTGCGTGTCGCCGTCGAGCGTGTAGTCGAGCGCGGTGCGGTCCACGGCAGGCGTTTCCTGCGCGACGTGGGCGATCTGCCACGACGGCGGCATCGAGAAATCGCCGCCATCCGCGTGCAGATCGCCGCGCAGCACGGAGAAGAGCGTGGACTTGCCCGCGCCGTTAGCGCCGATGAGCCCCGCCTTTTCGCCAGGATTGAGCGCGAACGTGGTCTGTTCGAAGAGCGGTTTGATGCCGCGGGCAAGGCTGAACTGATTGAAGCGAATCACGGCGTGAAGACCCAGGCGAGTACGGGAAAACGCTATTTTAGACTGCCGGGGGCGCGCGCCACCGGCTCATTGACGCTAGCCCGCCGTTAGCCGCTCGGCCGGATGTATTTTGACCCGCGTTTCGCTTAGACTGACTTTTTCCAAGCGGAGCATCGAATGAACCCTATCTACTCGTTTTCGGCGGAAACCTTGGGCGGCGAAACCGTCAGCATGGAAAGCTATCAGGGCAAGGTGCTATTGATCGTGAACACCGCAAGCGAGTGCGGATTCACGCCGCAGTACAAGGGTTTGCAGGAGTTATACGAACGTTACGCGGATCGCGGCTTCGAGGTGTTGGGTTTCCCGTGCAACCAGTTCGGCAAGCAGGAACCGGGCGACGCGGCGCAGATCGGCAGCTTTTGCGAGAAGAACTACGGGGTCACCTTCCCGATGTTCGCAAAGATCGACGTGAACGGCGCGAACGCGCATCCGCTGTTTCGCTATCTGACCGAAGAAGCGCCGGGTGTTCTGGGCACCGAAGGCATCAAGTGGAACTTCACGAAGTTCCTGGTCGACAAGGAAGGCAACGTGCTCAACCGGTACGGTTCGGTGACGAAACCAGATGCGCTTTCCGGCGATATCGAAAAGCTGCTTTAACGGCGGTTTTCGGCGCGACGCGACGCCCGCGCGAGCATCGCCAGCTTCACAGAATCGGTGAAAACAAGCGGGCGACGTGCATCGCCATGCGCCGCCATGCGGGTGCGCCGAGATAATCGTCGCGGCTGATTTCCCATGACTGCGCGAAGTCGTCGAGCAGCATGTTTTCGACTTCGCTCGCAAAGCGCCGGTCCACGGTCAGGACCATGATCTCGAAGTTGAGGCGAAACGAGCGGTTGTCGAGATTCGCGCTGCCGATAGCCGCGGACATGTCGTCGACCAGCACCACCTTCTGATGCAGGAAGCCCGGGCGATATCGGAAGATCCGGACGCCCGCGAGCAGCGCGTCGTAGGCATAGAGCGTCGACGCAGCAAACACCACGCGGTGATCCCGACGGCTCGGAATCAGGATGCGCACGTCCACGCCTCGCAGTACCGCGAGCCTCAGCGCGGAGAACACGGCTTCGTCGGGGATGAGATACGGCGTCGTGATCCAGATGCGCGAACGCGCCGCATTGATCGCCTCGACGAAAAACAGCGAGCACGTTTCCTGATGGTCGGCCGGGCCGCTCGCGAGGACGAGGCAGCTCATGTCGTGGGCCGATGTCTTTGACGCTTCCACTTCCGGAACGCGTTGTGTCGCCCAGTACCAGTCTTCGATAAACACGAACTGGATGCTGGCGACCGCCGGGCCGCGCACCTCGATGTGCGTATCGCGCCAGGGCGACAAGCGCGGATTCGCGCCGAGATATTCCACGCCTACGTTATGGCCGCCGACAAACGCACATTCGCCATCGACCACCACGATCTTGCGGTGATTGCGGAAGTTGATCTGGAAGCGATTGACGAACTTGCGTTTGGTCGCAAACGGATGCGTCTGCACGCCGCCCGCGCGTAGCGTGTTCACGTAGCTACGCGGGAGATCGAAGCTGCCGATGCTGTCGTAGAGAAAATAAACGCGCACGCCTTGCTGCGCTTTTTTGATCAGCAGGTCTTTCAGCTTCATGCCGAGTTCATCGTCGTGAACGATGAAAAACTGCACGATCACATAGACTTTCGCCGCGTCGATGGCTTTGAAAATTGCATCGAACGTGGCGGTGCCGTTGATCAGCACGCGCACCGAATTGCCGCGCAGGAACGGCATGCCGCTCAGGCGCGTCAGCGCGCGTATGGTCGGATGGCCGAGATACTCGGCCGGGTCGCCTGCCGCGACGCCGCGCAGACGGGCGGCTTCATCGGGGAAATTCCATTCGGCCCGGTGCGCGCTTTTACGCAGGATCTCATTTTCCAGCCGCCGCGCGTCGATATACCCTGCGAACTTGCTGCGCCCGAGAAACAGGTACGGGATCAGCGTGAAGTAGGGCATGGCGACCAGCGACACGGCCCACGCGACCGCGCCTTGCGAGGTGCGCGTGTTGATTACCGCGTGCACTGCGGCGGCCGCGCCCAGCAAATGAGCGATGACCACAAACGTGCCGAGATGAAGCCAGTCCTGCCACTCGAATTGCATGTGCACGATGCCTGGAAGTCGATGATTGCGCCGTCAACCCGGCAAGTCGGCAGCCTGGATGAGAAACACGTTGTCGTCGCCGGCGCTGGTCGAGAGCCAGACCATGTCGAGCCCGCCGAGCGTGGCTTCCACGTTTGCGCGTTCATTGCCGATCTCGACCACCAGCACGCCGTCCTCGGTCAGCCACTTGCGTGCTTCGCCCACGATCCGCTTCACGATGTCCATGCCGTCCGCGCCGCCCGCGAGCGCGAGTTCCGGCTCGTGGCGATATTCGGCCGGCAGGGTTTGCATCGCGAGTGCGTTGACGTAGGGCGGGTTCGTGATGATGACTTCGTAACGGCCGACCGGCAGCGGCGCGAACAGATCGCCTTCGTACAGCGCGACGCGCGAATCCAGGTCGTAATCGTCCACGTTCCGATGCGCGACTTCCAGCGCGGGCGCGGAGATATCGACGGCATCGATGTCCGCGTTCTGGAACGCCTGCGCGGCGAGAATCGCGAGGCAGCCGGAGCCCGTGCAGAGCTCGAGCACACGCGATACTTCGTCAGGGTCTTGCACGTAGGGCTGCAAACCATCCTGCAACAACTCGCCAATAAAGGAACGCGGCACGATCACGCGCTCATCGACATAAAAGCGATGCCCATGCATCCACGCTTCGTTCGTGATGTAGGCCGCCGGCACGCGATCTTTCGCGCGGCGCTCGATCACTTTCATGATGGCGTCGATCTCGGTGTCGAGCAGACGTGCATCGAGAAACGGGTCGAGCGTATCGAGCGGCAGGTGCAGGGTATGCAGCACGAGGTACGCGGCTTCATCGAATGCATTTGACGAACCGTGACCAAACGACAACTCTGCCGCGGTGAACCGTGAGACGGCAAAACGCAGCAGATCGCGAACGGTGGTGAAGGGAAGCGCCATCGCAGGCTCCTTATAAGAGTGAGTCGGATCAGGCAAGCAGCGTTTCGAGTACGCGCCGATACACGTTTTTCAACGGATCGATAAACGCGACTTCAACGTGCTCGTCGATCTTGTGAATACTGCCGTTCGGCGGTCCGAACTCGACCACCTGTTCGCAGATGCGAGCAATAAAGCGGCCATCCGAGGTGCCGCCCGTGGTGGACAATTCGGTGCGCACGCCGGTTTCATCGAAGATGGCCTGTTCAAGTGCATTCGACAACGTGCCGCGCGGCGTGAGGAACGGCAAGCCGCTGACGCTCCACGCGAGGTCGTAGTGCAGTTCGTGTTTATCGAGGATCGCGTGAACGCGGCTTTGCAAGCCTTCCACCGTGCTGGCAGTGGAGAAGCGGAAATTGAACATCAATTCGATGTGGCCGGGAATCACGTTCGTCGCGCCGGTGCCGCTATGCAGATTCGAGACTTGCCAGGTAGTCGGCGGGAAATACTCGTTGCCGTCGTCCCAATGCGTTGAGACGAGTTCGCCCAGCGCGGGCGCGAGCAAGTGAATCGGGTTCCGGGCCAGATGCGGATACGCGATATGACCTTGCACGCCTTTCACGGTCAGCTTGCCCGACATCGAGCCACGGCGGCCGTTCTTGACCATATCGCCGAGCGTGACACTCGATGTGGGCTCACCGACGATGCAGTAATCCAGCCGCTCGCCGCGCGCTTTTAAAGCTTCGATGACCTTGACGGTGCCATCGGTGGCGGGGCCTTCTTCGTCGCTTGTGATCAGGAACGCGAGCGAGCCGCGGTGCGCCGGATGCGCTGCGACGAATTCCTCGCTCGACACGACAAAGGCCGCTATCGATGTTTTCATATCTGCCGCGCCGCGACCGTACAGCTTGCCTTCGCGATGGGTAGGCACGAACGGCGGCGAGGTCCATTGTTCCAGTGGCCCGGTTGGCACGACATCGGTGTGGCCGGCGAACGCGAGCAACTTGCCACTGGTACGGTCCGTGCCGCGCTTGACGGCCCAGAGATTCGTGACGCCGCCCGAGGCGATCGTTTCACACTCGAA
Source organism: Caballeronia sp. SEWSISQ10-4 2 (assembly GCF_030464885.1). Taxonomy (GTDB): domain Bacteria; phylum Pseudomonadota; class Gammaproteobacteria; order Burkholderiales; family Burkholderiaceae; genus Caballeronia. The sequence goes on from NZ_JALPRJ010000015.1 coordinate 130,398, forward strand.
ACCAATCGCCGACAGCCGCTCGATCAGCAGGTTCTGGCAATGCTGGTCGTCGGGCGTGACGGACGCGCGCGCGATGAGTTGTTCGGAGAGCAGAAGGGTGCCGGACATGGATTCGAGCCACTTTCAATAAAAAATGCCGGCGCGGCGGCCGGCAGGGATCAAGATTCGCGAGCCGTTTTCCGGGCGCGCGGTGCTGCGCTTAAAGCTCAAACGAACAGCGTTTCGTACTTTTCGGCGTCGAAACCCAGCGATTTCACGCGACCGTTGACCACCAGCACGGGCCGCTTGATGATCGACGGCTTGTGGATCATCAACGCAATCGCGCCGGCCGTGGAGCCGGCTTCGTCCTTGTAGGTATCCGACAAGCCGCGCCACGTCGTGCCGCGCCGGTTGATCAGTTCGTCGAGCGAGACGTCCTTCAGCCAGTCCTGCAACAAGGCCGTCGATACCCCGGCTTTCTTGAAGTCGTGGAATTCGAACGGCACGTCATGTTCTTCCAGCCACACGCGCGCTTTCTTCACGGTGTCGCAATTCGGAATCCCATACACGACGATCTTTTTCGCGGCCATGGATCAATCGCCTCGCAGCAACTCGTTCAGGCCAACCTTGGCGCGCGTTTTTGCGTCCACCTTCTTCACGATCACCGCGCAGTACAGGCTGTGCGAACCGTCCTTCGAAGGCAGATTGCCCGCGACCACGACCGAGCCGGCCGGAATGCGGCCATACGTCACCGAACCCGTTTCGCGATCGTAAATCTTGGTGCTTTGGCCGAGATACACGCCCATGGAGATGACCGAGTTCTCTTCCACGATCACGCCTTCCACCACTTCCGAACGCGCGCCGATAAAGCAGTTGTCTTCGATGATCACCGGGTTCGCCTGCAGCGGTTCCAGCACGCCACCAATGCCCACGCCGCCCGACAAATGCACGTTCTTGCCGATCTGCGCGCACGAGCCGACCGTGGCCCAGGTATCGACCATCGTGCCTTCATCAACATAAGCGCCGATGTTCGTGTACGACGGCATCAACACCACGTTCCTGGCGATAAACGAACCACGGCGCGCAATAGCCGGCGGCACGACGCGAAAACCACCCGCAGCGAAATCTTCAGCCGTGTAATTGGCGAACTTCGACGGCACTTTGTCGTAGAACTGGCTGTATCCGCCGGCGGACATGGGCGCGTTGTCTTCCAGACGGAACGACAGCAGCACCGCTTTCTTCAGCCATTGATTGACCACCCATTCGCCGTCCCGTTTCTCGGCAACGCGCAACTGGCCCTTATCGAGTTGTTCGATAGCGTGAGCGACGGCGTCGCGCACTTCGGCGGGGGCCGATTTCGGTGACAGCTCGGCGCGGTTGTCCCAGGCGGTATCGATGATCTGCTGAAGTTGTTGCGACATGGTCGTGACTTAAGTGAGTGCTGTGATTAAGGAGGGATTTACCGAGCCAGCGTGCGGCAGAATTCGACGATCCGCCGCACACCTTCCACGCATTCGTCGACATCCGCGACCAGTGCTATACGGATGAAACCGCTGCCGGGATTCGTGCCGTGGGCGTCTCGTGCCAGATATGAGCCCGGTAAAACCGTCACATTATAGTCGGCGTAAAGGCGGGCGGCGAACTCGGTGTCGGTGAGGCCGGTGCGCGCCACGTTCGCCCACAGGTAGAACGCGGCGTCGGGCAGGCGAACATCTAGCACGTCGGCGAGCATGGGCGTGACGGTCGTGAATTTCTTCAGGTAGAGCGCGCGGTTATCGCGCACGTGCGCCTCGTCCTTCCACGCAACGACGCTGGCCGCCTGGAACATGGGCGAGAGCGCCGCGCCGTGATAGGTGCGGTAGAGCAGGAATTGCTTGAGTACCGATGCATCGCCGGCAACGAAACCCGAGCGCATGCCCGGCACGTTCGAACGCTTCGACAAACTCGATAACATCACCAGCCGTTCGAAGCCGCGGCCCAGCTTGTGGGCTGCTTCGAGACCGCCGAGCGGGGGCGTGGCTTCGTTGAAATAGATCTCGGAATAACATTCATCGGAGGCGATCACGAAGCCGTGCCGATCCGATAGCGCGAACAGCTCGCGCCAGTCGTCGAGCGTGAGCACGGCGCCGGTCGGGTTGCCCGGCGAGCAGACGTAGAGTAATTGGGTACGCGCCCAGATGGTGTCGGGCACGGCTGCGTAGTCGCAGGCGAAATTGCGCGCCGGATTGCTGTTCACGAAGTACGGCTCGGCGCCGGCCAGCAAGGCTGCGCCTTCGTAGATCTGATAGAACGGATTCGGGCAGACGACGACGGGCGGTTCAGCGGTGCTGCGGCTGTCGATCACCGTCTGGGCGAGCGAAAACAGTGCTTCGCGGGAGCCCGAAACCGGCAGGACTTCCGTGGCGGCGTCGACGGCGGGCAGGCCGTAGCGCTCTTTGGTCCAGTTCGCGATGGCCTGGCGCAACGGCTCGCTTCCGGCGGTGGCCGGATACGATGCCAGGCCGGACATTGCGTTGACGACGGCGTCGCGGATCAGCGCCGGCGTTGCATGTTTCGGCTCGCCGATACCGAAGCTGATCGGCGCCAGATCCGTGCGCGGTGTCACGCCCTTGAACAGCGCGCGCAGTTTTTCGAACGGATACGGCTGAAGTTGCTGGAGAAGTGGATTCACGGCGGAGTCGGCGGTGGTCAGGGGTCGATTATATCGCTCTGGGGTTTTCGTTCGCACTCGGGGTTTGGTTTGGGGGTCTTGCGTTCGGGGGGATGGGTTGGTGCTGGGTTGCTGCTTTCTGCGCCCGTGGCTGGTCTATGCTGGCTGTTCTCTTTATCACTATTAGCCACTGTGCGTGGCGGCACTT
>NZ_JALPRJ010000160.1 GCF_030464885.1 Caballeronia sp. SEWSISQ10-4 2
GCCGCCACGCACAGTGGCTAATAGTGATAAAAAATACAGCTAACTCGCGCAGACCACTAAGGCCGAAAGCACCACCCCGACACCACCCCCGACCTCCGCACCGGCAGACCCAAACCAAACCCGTCCACCGGCGCGAGCGAACCCTCACTGCCGCTCGATCGCCGGCGGCGCCCACGTCCCATCAGAAGCCTCAGTCTTCGGCGCATAAAGCCGCAACATCAACTGAAAATCACCATCCGGCACCGGCAGCCAATTCGACGCACGCGCCTTCGCAGGCGCCGCAGCCGACACGGATATATCGATGGAACCATCCCGGTTCTTCTTCAACCGGTCCCGGTCGCTCAGCGAAAGCCGCAACGTCTTGTCGTCGAGCAACGCACCCTCCTTCGTGTACGCAGTCAGCGTCCAGAACCCACGCACCGGCGGCAACTGGTTCGGCGCGAAATGCAGCACATACTCGTTCGCACCGTTGAGCGCGTGACCGTCGCTGTCGGAGAACGCAACCGGCTTGACCTCGTCGTCCTTCGTGCCCGTACCCGGTTGACGTCGCGCCAAAAACGCCCGCAGCGTGTAGTCGGTGTCATAGCTACCCGCGCCATCGCCGAACCACACCCAGCCATTACGGCTGATCGCATTCGACGGCACCGTGTCCACCCGCGTGCGGCCATCGGCAAGACCGGTCGCAAGCAAATCGGCATCCGCCGGACGGAACTGCACCGGCTCGCCCGCTTTCACGCCAAGATCGGATAGCAACTTGACAGCGTGCGGATCGTTCGGAGCAGGCGGGTTATCTTGCATCGCTTTCGCGAGGCGCGTGAAAAACGCGGTGGCATCGAGTGAATCGGGCTTGTCGCCACCCGTCACAACCGTCGGCGTGCTGGCCGTGACGTTCGGCCAGGCGCTGCCCGCCGTGGTGGCGCTGGTTTTATCGGCGGAAGGCGCGTCGATGCTCATCGCCGTCTGCAACTTGCGAGCCTCACGCACGTCGCGCTGGCCGTTCACACGCACACGAATCGAAAGCCACACGTAGCGAGTCGGCGTCTCGACGCGCGTCACGCCGTCGGGAAGCGTTCCCGAATAACCCGCCGGGACAAACGCAAGCACGTTGGCCTGCTCCGCCGCCAGCCTGGCCGCGCGCGCCGCCTTCGCATTAAGCTTTTTCGCCGGCGCAGGCCGGTCCGCCGCGTGAGGGACGCTGGAAAAGATCACGTTGGTCCAGGCATCGAAGGCGCGGGCATCGTAATAACGGCCGCGCGGCGCGTTGGGAACACTGGGAAGCGAAACCAGCACCGGTCCGCTCGATACATCCAGCCAAGCAGTCGATTCAAGCGTATCCACGCTCGGCCGCCCCGCGGCGCCCACCGGCGGCAACGCGGTGACGTGCCGCAGCGTGTTCACCGCCGCCTGGCCGGGCTTCGAGGCGTCGCCGCCCGTCGCTTTCTCGCGCGCTATATCCGAGACCACCAACGGGTATCCAAACACATAAGCGTCCGCGACCTGATCCTTGCGCCAACCATCCCCGCTGGTGACAACAGGCGCTTGCGTTGCGCACCCGCCAAGTATTGCCAGACTACTCAAACCAGCGGCCACCCACAGCGCCGCGTACAACGAAACTGCCCAGCGTCGATTATTTTTCATTCGATTTAAGGATCTGTTTAAGGCTTTCACTTCGTTCGTCGAGTGCGCAGCCGGTCCTCGTCTCCCGGTCTTCTGCGACTCTGCGTCGCGGCGCTTAATCTATCTTGAAACCGGGTTTTATCTTATCCAATGACGATAGGCAAGGAGCGCGTAACGCCGCCTGGACATACCGGCCGGGCTTCCGGAAAAGTTTCGGCCCGCGGGTGCATCGCGTAACATGTTTTTTCGTCACTTTTTTAGCCTGTTCTTTATAACCCACCCACGAGCCGCCAATGTATCTGCCCTCGCACTTCGAAGAAAATCGCGCCGAGGTTTTACATCGGCTAATGGCTGAGCATCCGCTCGCAGCCCTTGTCACGCATGGCGCAAACGGCCTCGACGCGAATCACGTGCCATTCGAGTTCGACGCGAGCCAAGGCGAACACGGCATTCTGCGCGCGCATGTTGCCCGGGCAAATCCTATTTGTCTGGCGATTGAAAACGGTTCTGACGCACTGGTTATTTTCCAGGGACCGTCCGGTTATATATCGCCGACTTTTTATCCGAGCAAGCACGAAGCACATCGGCAGGTGCCTACTTATAACTATCTGGTCGTGCACGCACATGGCCGGATCACCCTGCGCGACGACGAAACATTCGTGCGCGGTGTCGTCGCGAGGCTCACGCGGAAAATGGAAGCCGGCGAAGCGGTGCCCTGGAAAATGGGCGATGCGCCGGCAGATTTCATCCAGACAATGTTGCAAGCCATCGTCGGGATCGAAATCGAGGTCACACGGCTGGTCGGCAAGGCAAAACTGAGCCAGAACAAGGCGGCAGCGGACCGGCTCGGCGCAATTAATGGCGTGCGCCAGCGTGAAACGAACGCCGCGACAGCACTTGCCGACGCGATGTTCAACGCACCACCTCCTATTGAAAATACGCCTTGACCTTCCAATCATTGGAATGTCGATACTGGTTTCATCGAGCTGAATTTCATGGCTCGCACTGAACCAGGAAGCCGCTCTATGTCTGCTACGTCCGTTCCTACTGCCAATACCGCCGACGCGTCAATGACCGCTGAATTTGCCATCGGCGGGATGACGTGCGCGTCGTGTGTTCGACGCGTTGAAAAGGCGCTCGCGAAGGTGCCGGGCGTGGAGCAGGTGTCGGTCAACCTCGCCACCGAGAAAGCGACCGTCCACGCCGAACCCTCCGTGTCGCGCGAGCAAATGCTGGCCGCCGTGACCAAGGCAGGCTACGAAGCGACGTTCATCGAACCGGAGGCGGCGCCCGTCGCCGCGCCAACACATACGGGCGAACTCTTGGCGGTGATCGTGTCGGCGCTGCTGACGCTGCCCCTGGTTTTGCCCATGCTCGGCTTGGATCTTCATCTCGGCGTCTGGGTGTCGCTGGCGCTCGCGAGCATCGTGCAATTCGTTCTCGGCGCGCGTTTTTATGTAGGCGGCTTCAAGGCGGTGCGCGCGGGCGAAGGCAACATGGATCTGCTCGTGGCGCTCGGAACGTCGGCGGCGTGGGGCTTGAGCGTCTACGAACTGTTCGCGCATCCGGGCGAGTCGGCGCATCTTTATTTCGAGGCCGCAGCGGTGGTGATCACGCTCGTGCGCTTCGGCAAATGGCTTGAAGCGCGTGCCAAACGGCAAACCACCGACGCCATCCGCGCACTCGACGCGTTGCGTCCCGATCGTGCGCGGATTCGCGATGCGGCGACCGGCATCGAACGCGAGATCGCGCTGGCGGAGGTGCGCAACGGCGATCTGGCGATCGTCCGGCCGGGCGAACGTCTGCCAGTGGACGGCGTGATTCGCGAAGGCCGTACGCATGTGGATGAATCGCTGATCACCGGCGAGAGCTTGCCGGTGGCGAAAGAGACCGGGGCGCACGTGACGGCTGGGTCGATCAACGGTGAGGGTGCGATTGCCGTCGAAACGACAGCGACCGGCGCCGAGACCACGCTCGCACGGATCATCAGGCTGGTCGAATCGGCGCAGGCGGAGAAGGCGCCGATTCAGCGGCTGGTCGACCGGGTATCGGCGATATTCGTGCCGGTCATTCTTGTAATCGCGCTCGTGACGCTGGTCGGCTGGCTGCTGATGGGCGCGGGCGCGGAAACGGCCGTGCTGAACGCGGTCGCGGTGCTCGTGATCGCGTGCCCTTGCGCGCTCGGGCTGGCCACTCCAGCGGCGATCATGGCCGGAACGGGTGTCGCGGCACGGCATGGCGTGTTGATCAAGGACCCGCAGGCGCTGGAAATGGCGCATCGGATCAGGATCGTCGCCTTCGATAAAACCGGCACGCTCACCGTCGGCAAGCCTTCAATGAATGTGTTCGAGGCGGCCGAAGGCGTGGATCGTGGCGAGGCTTTGGGGCTGGCGGCGGCCGTCCAGCGGCTCAGCGATCATCCGTTGGCACGCGCCGTCGTTGCAGCCGCCGATGAAGCCCGGATTCAGGTCATTGGCGCGAGCGACGCGAAAGCGGTTACCGGGCGCGGAGTCGAGGCGCGAGTGGGCGAGCGTCATCTGGCGATAGCCAGCGACCGCTGGCTCGACGAATTGCGGCTGGTTGCGCCGGCGCGGCTAGCGACGCGAGCGGCTGAACTGGAGCAGCTTGGGAATACCGTTTCGTGGCTGGTGGATTGGGGCAGCGCAAGCGACATAAGCGAAACCGGCGGCGCGCCGCAAACGTCTGCTTACCCGCGCGTCCTCGCCCTGCTCGCTTTCGGCGATTCGCTGAAACCCGGCGCGAGCGGCGCGATCGCGCGGCTGAGCGCGATGGGCATCAAGAGCGTCCTGCTTACCGGCGATAACGCCGGCAGCGCAGCCGGCGTCGCAAAGTCGCTCGGCATAGCGCCCGATGCGGTGCACGCGCAGATGCTCCCCGCCGACAAGGCGCGCGCGATCGCGGAGCTGAAGGCATCGGCACAAGGTGCGGTTGCGATGGCCGGAGACGGCATCAACGACGCGCCCGCGCTCGCCGCCGCCGATATCGGCATCGCGATGGCGACCGGTACCGACGTAGCAATGGAAGCCGCCGGCATCACGTTGATGCGCGGCGATCCGGCGCTGGTGGCAGATGCCATCGATATCGCGCGGCGCACGTATCGCAAGATCCAGCAGAACCTCTTCTGGGCCTTCGTGTACAACCTGGTCGGCATTCCACTTGCCGCATTCGGGCTGCTCAATCCGATGCTCGCCGGCGCGGCGATGGCGTTCTCAAGCGTGAGTGTGGTGACGAACGCGTTGCTGTTGCGGACGTGGCGCGCTCATGCCGGTTTGGTGCCGGCGGATGCTGAAGTAGACGCCATCGAAACCCGCGGTCTCGATGGCAAGCCGATCACGCGGCCCGCATAACGAGCTTCCTTCGGCGAGTCACGAAACATAGCTTCAATGCGGCCGGCGATGTCCGTATCGAAGGCGGCGGACTTGGCACCGTTGGTTGTATCGACGTGGAGCAGCATCTGTTCGCTCGCCGAGATGGGTTCGATTCCCTCGCCCTCGAACATCTCCATGTACAAGTGGACACGTTTGGCATCGAATGCGAGCACCGATGCCTCTACGCGAACCGCCACGCCTTCCTTGATCTCGTGCAGATAGTTGACGTGCGCCTCGAGCGTGAACAACGAACGGCCTCGCGACGTGCGGGCTGCATCGTCGAGACCGATGCGGTCCATGAACGCATCAGTCGAGAGGCTGAAGATCAGCATGTAGAACGCGTCACGGAGATGGCCGTTGTAGTCGACCCATTCGGGCCTCACCGTGTCGCGGTAGATAGTGCAATTTTGCGTCACTCTTTGCCTTCGTCAGTTCACCATGCCGTGACGGGATTTCGCTTCCGCAATGGCCGTCATCACGCTCGTGATGCAGTCGTCGCGGTAACGTTCCAGTTGCTTGATGGAATGCTCTCCTTGCTGATCTGTTGTGCCTTCCACTACGCGGTCGATAAGTTCGTCCGTGAGTTTGGGTGCGACCAGTTTGGTCCACGGTAATTCTAGCGCCGGGCCGAATTGCTGCATGAAATGGCGCATGCCGGCGTCGCCGCCCGCCAGCGTATAGGTCAGGAACGTGCCCATGAACGACCAGCGAATGCCCGCGCCAAAACGAATGGCATCGTCGATTTCGCCGGTGGTTGCCACGCCTTCATTGACCAGATGCAGCGCTTCTCGCCAGAGCGCTTCCAGCAAGCGGTCCGCGATAAAACCCGGGACTTCCTTGCGAACTCTCAGCGGCCGCATTCCGATCGATTCATAGAACGCCGATGCTGCTTGCAGCGTTTCTTCCGAGGTCTTCTCCCCGCCCAGGACCTCTACCAGCGGCAACAAATAGACCGGATTGAACGGATGGCCCACGATGCAGCGCGACGCGTCTTTCGCACTCGCGTAGAAATCGGAAGGCAGCAAGCCCGATGTGGACGACGCGATGATCGCTTCAGGTTTTGCAGCCTTCGATACCCGCTCATGAAGCGTCAGTTTCAAATCTTCGCGCTCAGGAGCGCTTTCCTGCACGAAATCGGCGTCGGCTACGCATTCCTCTACGGTCGCGACGAATCGCAGTCTTTCCTGCGATGCACCCTTCGCCAGGCCCACTCGTTCGAGTGCCGGCCATGCGTTGGCGACGTTCGCCCGAAGCTGCTGCTCGGCGCCCGGCGCCGGGTCCCACGCGACCACCTCAAGCCCATGCGCTAACGCTCGCGATACCCAGCCGCTTCCGATTACCCCCACGCCTAACGCAGCAAACGTCTTGACTTGCATATACTGGATTCCTTAGTAATTTGGCTTTCTACTTGCTTGGTGCTTTGGTGCTCTAGCTTGTCTTGAACTGGACGTTCCCGCTTTCGCACGGCCTGCGTCGGCGGGCTTACGTCTTTATGTCTTTGCGTTTTTGCGTCTTTCCCGCTCTTACGCGAACTGCTCTATCTTGCGGCGGTCCAGCAAACGCTCGCCGCGTGCCGGCAGGTTCAGCTTCTTTCTGCCCTCCGCCGGCGTCAACGCACGACCGCCCAGACGCTCGATGATTTCCACCGCCCGCTGTACCAGCGTCCCGTTGCTCGCAAGCACGCCACGGTCCAGATACAGGTTGTCTTCGAGACCGACCCGCACGTGTCCGCCCAACAACATCGCCTGAGCCACCATCGGCATCTGCATGCGGCCGATTCCAAACCCTGCCCACTGCGCGCCCGCGGGCATGTTGTCGACCATCGACTTGAGCGTACCCACATCCGCCGGTGCGCCCCAGGGGATACCCATGCATAGCTGGAACAACGGCGCGTCGTCCAGCAAACCCTCTTTTTGCATTTGCTTCGCAAACCATAAATGGCCGGTATCGAAGATCTCGAGTTCTGGCTTTACGCCCAGCTCTTGTATGCGCTTCGCGCCCGCTCGCAGTTGCGCGGGTGTCGATACGTAGATCGTGTCGCCATCGCCAAAATTCAGCGTGCCGCAATCCAGCGTGCAGATCTCTGGCAACAACTCCTCGACGTGCGCCAGCCGTGTCAAGCCACCCACCAGATCGGTGCCGGCACCAAACTGCATCGGTGCTTCGCCTGCGCCGATCTCCAGGTCGCCGCCCATGCCCGCCGTCAAGTTGATGATGACGTCCACGTCCGATGAACGGATGCGGTCCACCACCTCGCGATACAACGCGGGGTCGCGGCTGCCGCGGCCCGTGCGGGGATCGCGGACGTGGCAATGCGCTACCGTTGCGCCCGCGCGCGCGGCCTCGATGGCGGCCTCCGCGATCTGCTTCGGTGTCACCGGAATTGCCGGGTGTTTGCTCGTGGTGTCTCCCGCGCCTGTTACGGCGCAGGTCACGATCACTTCATAGTTCATGTCATGCCGTCCTTTCTCAAAGGCCAAGATATTGCTTCACTGCCGGCAAGCCGTCCTTGCCGTCCACCGTCTTTACGCCCGTGAGCCACGCGTCCAGCACCTGCGGATTTTTCTTCAGATAAGCCTTTGCCGCATCCGCCGGACGCTCCTTGTTCATGACCGGAATCATCAGCTGGTTCTCCAGTTGCGTGGTGAACCGCAGATTCGACACCAGCTTGCCGGCGTTCGGGCAGCGCGTGAGGAAGTCGGGGTTCGTCAGCGTGTAGACGCGTGCTTCACCGTAGTTCGGACCGAAGACCGCATCGCCGCCGGACAGGTAGTTCATCTTGATCTGGATGTTCATCGGATGCGGTTCCCAGCCGAGGAACACGACCCACTTCTTGTCGCGGACGGCCCGGTCGACCGTCACCAGCATGCCGGCTTCACTCGATTGCACCAGTTTGAAACCGCCCAGGCCGAACTGGTTGGTATCGATCATTTTTTGGATCTGGGCGTTGGCGCTGCTGCCCGGTTCGATGCCGTAGATCTTGCCATCGAGCTCGTCCTTGTGTTTCGCGATGTCCTGGAAGGTCTTCAGGCCGGCGTCGTATTCATAGCTCGGCACGGCGAGTGTTGCTTTAGCGCCCGAGAGATTCGGCGGGTCGAGCTTTTCGATTTGCTTGGCGTCGAGGAAAGGCTGGACCGCTTTTTCCTGGACTGGCCACCAATAGCCGAGCGACACGTCGATTTGCTTGGTTTTCAGGCCGGCCAGTGAGATTGGCACCGAGGCCTGAGTGATTTTCGGGTCATAGCCGAGGCCTTGGAAGACGACCGAGGCGAGCGCGGTGGTCGAGGTGATGTCGGTCCAGCCGATATCGACGAATCGAACGGTGTGGCAGGTTGCGTCTTCCTTGCTTTGGGCGGATGCGCCGAGCGAGGTCAAGGCGAGAAACAGACAGGCAAGCAGCTTTTTCGTTGCCGGGAGTGATGTCATGGCTTCCTGTTCCGGTAGTTTTTTGTGAGGGGAAGACGCGTTCGGATACATCCGACCGTGGGTAAAAGTACCGCCGCATAATGACGGGAAGGCGACCGGTTGCGACCGGGAGTTGACTATTAGCGACGGTTTTCCGTTAGCACTCGGGGGGTGGGGGTGGTTTGGGTCTGCCGGTGCCGGCGGTCGCGGTTTGTGCCGGGTTGCTGCTGCTCAGGTTAGCGGTCGGTTTAAGTTAGCTGATTTTTTTATCACTATTAGCCACTGTGCGTGGCGGCACGTCATTTCCTTGTCCAAAGCGACAAAGAAATGAAGCAAAGAAAGCGCTTTCCAACCACGGGCGAGTTAGTGTCCCCAGCGTGCAGG
>NZ_JALPRJ010000161.1 GCF_030464885.1 Caballeronia sp. SEWSISQ10-4 2
ACGTGCCGCCACGCACAGTGGCTAATAGTGATAAAAAATACAGCTAACTCACGCAAACCACTAACAACGAAAGCACCAACCCGGCATCAACCCCGACCGAGTACGAACGAAAACCCCGTCCACCGGCGCGATGCCTTAGCAAAGGCTGCAGGAAAAAGCTTCACCGCAACACCACCCTACCCGCCGGCCGCGCGAACCGCTTGGCGCCGACCACGCAAAGAACCACGGCGGTCGCAACAGCAACCATCGACCAGCCGACCGGTTCGTGCAACAACGTCGCCGCAAGCACCAACCCGAAGAACGGCTGAAGCAATTGCAATTGCCCCACAGCGGCGATGCCTCCCTGAGCCAGGCCGCGATACCAGAACACGAAGCCGATCAACATGCTGAACAAGGACACGTAGGCCAGTCCCATCCATGCCGATCCTCCCACGTCGACCCAGGACGACGGCATGGTGGCGAGCGCCAGCGGCGCCATGATGGGTAGCGACAATACCAGTGCCCAGGAGATCACCTGCCAGCCGCCAAGCTTGCGCGAAAGTCTGCCGCCTTCGGCATAACCCAGCCCGCAGACGACGATGGCGGCGAACATCAGCAAATCACCGATAGGAGATGCTCCCGTCCCTTGCGCCAACGCGAAGCCGGCGACGAGCGCGGCGCCGAAGCCGGAAAACAGCCAGAAGGCCGGCCGGGGGCGTTCCCCCCCGCGCACGACGCCGAAGATCGCGGTTGTCAGCGGCAGCAAGGCAACGAACACAACGGAGTGAGCAGCGGTGATGTGTTTGAGCGCGAGGGCGGTCAGCAGAGGAAAGCCAATGACCACGCCGCACGCTACTACCGCGAGCGAAATCAGATCGCCTCTTTCGGGGCGCTTTTGCCGGAACACGAGCAGGAGCGCAAGTCCCAGCAAGCCCGCGATGCCAGCGCGTGCGACCGTCAGGAAGACCGGGTCGAAGGCGGCGACGGCGACGCGTGTCGCGGGTAACGATCCGCTGAAAATCAGCATTCCGAGGAAACCGTTCATCCATCCGCTTGCAGTCTTGTCCATCGCGTACCCCTGTTTTCAGCTTGCCAGTATCGACCTGAAAAGCATGGTTTTTCCAGAGACAGTGCACTACAGTTAAGGAAAACTGTATGGGTTAAAGATCAGTACACATGGAAGACACTACACTCCTGGAAACAGATGCCGGCACCCTGGTCGAGCGGGTCATGCAGGTCATTCGGCAGCGGATATCCGCGCGCACGCTGGCGCCGGGCGCCAAGGTCCCGTCCATCCGGGGCTTCGCTGAAACGCTGCAGGTGTCGAAATCCACCGTGGTCGAAGCCTATGATCGCCTGGCGGCCGAAGGTGTCATCCAGTCGCGTCGCGGCTCGGGTTTTTACGTCGCCGGACATCTGCCGCCGCTGTCGCTCGCTGAACTGGGCCCGCGCCTGGACCGCGTTGTCGACCCGTTCTGGGTGTCGCGGCAATCGCTGGAAGCGAGCGAGGATGCACTGAAACCCGGCTGCGGCTGGCTGCCCGCGTCATGGCTGCCGGAGGCGGGACTGCGCCGCGCATTGCGATCCGCCGCGCGCACCGACTTAACCGTGCTGGCCGACTACGGCACGTCGCTCGGACTGCCGGCGCTGCGGCAATTGCTTGCCCGGCGCATGGCGGATCGCGGCATCGAAGCGGCGCCCGACCAGATCATCCTCACCGAATCCGGCACGCAAGCCATCGATCTGATATGCCGTTTGCTGCTCGAACCGGGCGATACGGTACTCGTCGACGACCCCTGTTATTTCAATTTCCTCGCCCTGTTGCGCGCTCATCGGGCGAAGATTGTCAGCGTCCCGTACACGCCGTCCGGTCCCGATATCGACCTGTTCGCGCAGGCGCTCGTGGAGCATCGCCCTCGCCTCTACATCACCAACTCGGCGCTTCACAATCCGACAGGGGCGACGCTGTCGCCGGTCGTCGCGCATCGGCTTCTGAAGCTCGCGGACCAGTCGGGTCTTACGATTATCGAAGACGATATCTTCGGCGACTTCGAACACGAAGCCGCGCCTCGTCTGGCAGCTTTCGACGGTCTGGAGCGAGTCGTCCATATCGGCAGCTTCTCCAAGAGCCTCTCGGCATCGGTGCGCTGCGGTTTTATCGCGGCCCGGCGCGACTGGGTCGAACGATTGATCGATTTAAAGATTGCCACGTCGTTCGGCGGCGGACGTCTTTCAGCCGAACTCATACTCAGCGTGCTGAAAGACGGCACGTACCGAAAGCATATGGAGGGCTTGCGCGAGCGCCTGTCCCGTTCGATGGGACAAACAAGCGCGCGGCTGGAAGCACTTGGCATCGAACCATGGATCGAGCCGCGCGGCGGCATGTTTCTCTGGTGCACGCTGCCCGAAGGACTGGATGCAGCGGACATTGCCCAGCGCGCACTGGCCGACAACGTCGTCCTTGCACCGGGCAATGCGTTCAGCGTCGCGCAGTCCGCAAGCCGCTTCCTGCGTTTTAACGTCGCGCAATCGACGGACCCGCGCGTTTTTACCGTGCTTGAAGCAACCATGGGCGAGCGTGGCTGAGCTGTCTTAACGCAGCTTCAATGTCTATGCCATCCGCGCCAGTGCTTCACTGATCAACACTCGCGTCAATTCGCCCGCCGGCAGTTCACGCGCAAGCCGCGCCGCCTGCCCAGACCAGAGGTTCGTGAAGTCGTCCTTGCCTGCCTGCTCGGCCTTGGCCTTAAGCGGCGCAAGCGCGGCAGCTGCAAGCGGAAAGTCGGGCGTCACAGTGGACAACGGACCGACTTCGCGGATCACCCGATTGATGATGCCGCGAGCCGGCCGGCCGGTGAATACGTTCGTCAAGACGGTAGAGTCGTCTTGTGACTCGCGCAGCGCAATACGATGCAGCTCAGGTAGCTTCGCCTCGGGACAAAACAGATAAGCCGTCCCGATCTGCACGGCGGCCGCGCCCAGCGCGAACGCAGCGACAATTCCTCGTGCGTCGGAGATGCCGCCGGCAGCGATCACGGGCACCGCGACGGCATCGGCTATTTGCGGCACCAGCGCGAACGTGCCGATCTGCGCAGCCATGTCGTGCGTCAGGAAATTCCCGCGATGCCCACCGGCTTCAAGGCCCATCGCAATCACGGCGTCACAACCATGCGCTTCGAGCCAGCGCGCTTCTGCCACAGTTGTTGCCGATGCAATGACTTTCGCGCCCGTCGCCTTCACGCGATTAAACAGAATTTTATCCGGCAATCCGAAATGAAAACTCACGACCTCGGGTTTTAACTCCTCCACGACCGCGCAGAAGTCGCTGTCAAACGGGCGACGGTTTGCAGCGGGCGGCGTCACTTCGGGATCGAGTCCATATTCAATGTAGTACTCCGCGAGACGCGCGCGCCACGCCATGCTGCGCGCGGCGTCGGCTTGCGGCGGAACATGACAGAAGAAATTGACGTTGATCGGGGCGCGCGTTTTCGATCGGATCAGCGCGATGGCGTCGCGCGCCTGCTCCACACTGAGTTGCGCGCAAGGCAGCGAACCCAGGCCGCCTGCTTCGCATACGGCCATCGCCATTTCCGGCGTGCCGGGGCCCGCCATGGGTGCCAGAATGATAGGTGACTCAATACCAAACAAGTCGACAATGCGACGATCGCGCCACGTGCTCATGCTCTTTTTCTCCTCGATGGTGATCGCCACTTTACTCCGCCTGACCCCGCTCGCGGCTGGGCCACATTAGCGTGAAAAGCGCGCTTCGAAACAGCCGTTATCATGCGCTGTCAGCAGCGCAAAGCTTAGCAAGCTTTCAAGGAGCGAGCGGCGCTTTGAAATGATAATTGATATCACTTTTCCAGATATCGAGAGTCGGGATGGACGCCGCCGATCTACGCATATTCGAGTCGGTCGCGCGAAACGGAGGCATGAATCGCACGGCCCTAGAGCTTCATACCGTGCAGTCAGGAAGAGGAACCGGGTGCACCGCTTTTCACCAGCACTTCCGGTTGGGATGTTCGTACCGAACACGACTGGATATCGTGCTGGCGCGGCACGGCATGCTGGCCAGTACGCCTCTCGAATTCGGCTCGCTCGACGCCATGCCCGGTTGCGTGGCTGCGGGCGTCGGCGTGACGCTGCTGCCGAAAGGCGTGGTCGCCACGGCATGGCGCGAAGGCCGCGTGGCCGTGCATGACGTGGCGCCCGAAGACGCTCGTGTCGACACCCTGTTCGTGCGTCGACACGACGTGTACGCAAGCACCGCGCTTAACGCCTTTCTCGACGTTGCGCGCCCGGTTGCAGCGCCTGCACTGATGCTTGCGTGAACCCGCTAAAGAACCACTCTAAACGCCATTACCGCCCACGGTCTTGACGCTTTTCCATTGCCCCTGCTGGACCACGAACAACGTATAGGGCGGCTTGATCAAGTCACCGTACGGATCAAACGCGATCTTTCCGGTAACACCGGTCACGGTCGCCTTCGACATGCTGTCGAGAATCTTCTGGCGATCCAGTGAATTCGCGTCATGGATAGCTTTTATCATCACGAGCGCTGCGTCATACGCAAACGGAGCATACAGTTCGACATCCTGATTGAATCTTGCCTTGTAACGCTTGCCAAACTCCTGCGCCGCAGGCAACTTGTCGAGCGCCGGGCCGGGCTCCAGATCCTGCGTACCTTCGCCGGCCGCGCCGGCAATCTGCAGGAACGCGTTGCTCTTCAACGCGCCCGCGCCGAACAGCTGCGCCTGCATGCCCAGCGAACGCATTTGCTTGACGAGCATCGCACCTTGCTCGTCAAGACCGCCAAAGAAGACCACGTCCACATTCTTGCTCTTCAGCGAGGTCAGGACCGCGCGAAGATCGACCGCTTTGTCGTTCGTGAACTCACGGTCGACAATGTTGCCATTCGCTTCCTTGACGCCCTTCTCGAAAGCATCGGCCAGACCCTGCCCGAACGCCGTACGATCGTCGATAATGCCGATCCGTTTCGCCTTGATCTGCTCGACCACGAAATGACCCGCCACGACACCGCCAATGCCGTCGTGACCCATGGTGCGGAACACATTCTTGAAGCCTTGTTTCGTCAATTGCGGGTTAGTCGAACCGGGCGTGATCATCGCGACATTCGCCTGATGGTAGACCGAGGATGCCGGAATGCTGCATCCGGAGTTGTAGTGGCCGATCACGCCCACAACACCCTCATCGACCAGCTTCTGCGCGCCCTGAATTGCCACGCGGGGGTCGGCCTGATCGTCCTGTACATCCAGGACAAACTTGACCGGCTTGCCGCCGATGACCGGATTTTTCGCATTCTCTTCATCGAGTGCAAGTTGGGCGCCGTACTGCAAATCCTTGCCCACGCGTGCAACCGGCCCCGTGAGCGGCCCTGCAAAACCGATCTTGACGGTCTCCGGGTCCGCACCGTATGACGGCGCATGCGCGCATAGACCCGTCAGGGCAAGCGCGATAATCAGATTTCGACGTTTCATGATGTCAGTCCTTGTTTCGAGAGGCTGCTGCGTGGGTTAAAAACGACTTGGGCTATAAGGATTCAGATCGACCGGCGGCGTGCGGCCCGCCACCAGGTCTGCGACGACGCTGCCCGTTACACCGCCTAGCGTTACGCCGAGGTGCTGATGCCCGAACGCGTAGATAACGTACGGCGACGCGCCCGATGGTCCAATCACCGGCAGGCCGTCAGGCAAGCTCGGCCTGAAGCCGAGCCACGGGCTGTCGGGTTCGCGCAGCGCCGGCAGCGCTTGCTGCGCCGAGGTCGTCAGCAGTTTCAGCAGTTCCGGATTTTTTCGCGGCCCATAACCGCCAAGTTCGACCGTGCCCGCCGCGCGAATGCCGCCTGTCATCGGCGTCATGTAGAAACCGCGCTCCGCCCAGCCGCAAGGGCGCGAAAGCAGCGCCGAAGTGCCCGGAAAACGCACGTGATAACCCCGTTCCGTGTCGAGCGGCACGCGGTCCCCGCACTGCCTTGCGAAGCGCTTCGACAACGCGCCGGTGCAAACGATGACGTGTCCGGCGGTGTACGACCGGCCGGCTTCATCCACCAGACCTGCGCCGTTGCGTTGCGGCTTTATGGTGCTGATCGCCACTCGCTCGTGCTCAAGCCCAGCCGTGGTCATCGACCCATGCAGCGCCTGCAAGAAGCCGCGCGGGTCGGTGAGAAACCAACTGTCGTCGAACATCGTGCCGTGCTCGAAGATCGGCGCAAGATTGGGTTCGATCTGGCGAATGCCCTCGCCATCGAAGGTCCTGAACTGCACGCCGAGCGAACGGCGCAAGTCGAGCGACGCCTGCGCTGCCTTGAACGATGCCGGGTTCGAGTACAGGTACAAGCACTCCCGCTGCCGCACGAAGCTCATGAGCGCATCGGTGGCAAGCATCTCCCGATAACCTTCGAACGCGCGCGACAGAAGGCTTGCCAGCGCCCTTGCACTGTGTTCGTAATTACTCTGCCTCGCACTCAGCAAAAAGCGCACGAGCCACGGAGCCAGTTGCGGCATGTGCCCCCATCGAATCCGCAAAGGGCTCGTCGACGAAAGCAGGAAGCGCGGCAGATTACGAAACACATCCGGGTTGTTGACCGGGATGCACGCATAGTTCGCAAAGGTGCCGGCGTTGCCGTACGACGCGCCTTCGCCCGGGCCCTGCGGGTCAAAAATGGTCACGTGATGCCCTTCCCGCATCAGCCAGTAAGCGCACGACAAGCCGATAAAACCGGCACCAAGAACCGCGACCTCGGCCATCACTTTTTCCCGTTGTTTGCTGTCGTGAACGGCGAGCGTCCGCCGCTTTGCGTACCGGACGAAACACGCGCCCGTGCGGACGATTGCTGCGCCGGACGGCCCGGGTAAGTTGAAAACAATCGATCGGCCACAAGAGTCCTCTGTTGTTCTATCGTTCTGCGTCGTACCGGCGCTTCGCCGACACACAAACCATGGAAACATCCTCACACAAAGTTTTTTTGTGTGCAATTAGTTTATCTTTGTGTGGACTTAGGTACTTTCCCGACTATGAAAACGGCGTCTCGGGCGTGACTTGGCATCGCTTGGGCTATAGAATCGCTGTGACGATCGCAAGCGGCGAGGCGCAGATGGCCGCGTCCACTGCACCACCGCACGCAGACACCGGATTGCATGAGACCGGACAGGCTTTTGTATGGAGGTTGAGGCTGGATGAATACCGTTAAAAACCACACAAAAAACGACGCAGCACTTCAAACAAAGCGGCGCCAGGCGACCTACCTCGAGGTGTCGGGCAAGCTCGAAGAAAAGGTCCGCAACGGGTTTTATCCACCCGGCAGCCGGTTGCCGCCGCAACGCGACTTGGCAGTGGAGCTCGGTATCAACGTGTCGACCGTTTCGCGGGCTTATAAGGAACTGCAGGCGCGCGGACTGATCGTGGCAAGCAAGCGGCGCGGATCGATGGTGACGGGTGGCGCAATGCCCTTTGTACCGACGGGCCAGATCCGCACCGCGACGGGCGACGCTGCATCGAACGCGGTGATCGACCTGACCGTCAACCGTCCCGCCACGGGCGAATTCCTCGCGCAGCTGGCGCGGACCATGACGAGCGTCGCCCGCGATCCGAGATTCGCGCAAACGCAGGAGTATCAACCGCCCCAGGGGCCCGACTGGGCGCGGGCAGCTGGCGCGCGCTGGATGGCCGCGCCGGGCCTCACGCCGACACCGGACAATATTGTTGTCACGAGCGGCGCGCAGCACGGTCTATATGCCGTGTTGAGCAGCCTGATGGGACACGACGGCGTGATCCTGTCCGACCAGTTGACTTACTACGGCCTCAAAGCACTCGCGCCGGTATTCCAGTTCGAGCTGGTCGGCATTCCGAGCGATGGGGACGGCCTGTTGCCCGATCAACTCGAAGACGCATGCCGGCGCATGCGGGTGAAAGCGATTTTCACGGTGCCGAATCTGCAGAACCCGACCGTCGTGACCATGAGTCTTGCGCGACGCGCGGCGCTCGTCGCGATCGCGCGGCGGCATCACATTGCGATCATCGAGGACGACGTTTACGGGCCGCTGTTGCAAACCCGTTTGCCTACCATTGCGAGCCTCTGTCCGGAGCTGACGTTCCACGTTGCCTCGACCTCCAAGATCCTCGCGCCCGGCCTGCGGGTGGGCTTCCTTCTCACGCCGCCCAACGGCGCCGCGCTGGCGGCCGAGGCTGTGCGCACCACTGCCTGGATGCCGGCACCGCTGTCCATGCTCATCACCACTCGCTGGATCGAGGACGGCACGGCCCAGACCATTCTCAACGAACAGCGCACCGAGTTGCGCGCACGGCAGGACCTCGCGCGCGACCTGTTGCCGGGTGAGCACCTGAACAGCGATCCGGCGTGCATGTTCGTCTGGCTGCGCGTACCCGCACCTTGGCGCTCGGATGATTTCGCCGCGAACGCGCTCGCGCGCGGCGTCAATGTCATGCCTGCGTCGGCGTTTGCGGTCGACCGGTCGACGACCGAGCACGGCGTGCGCATCAATCTCGCGTGTGCGTCGTCGCGCGAGCAACTGGTCACCGCGCTGCGGATCGTGGCGCAAACCCTGCGGGACAAACCGCGGGCGCTGTTCGGCACGATTTAGAAGTTTGGTTTCGTTCGCACTCGGGGTTCTGTTTGGGGGGGTGGGGTGGGGCGGGCGGGCTTGGGTTGATGCCGGGTTGCTGCTTTCTGCGCCCGTGGCCGGTCTATGCTGGCTGTTCTCTTTATCACTATTAGCCACTGTGCGTGG
>NZ_JALPRJ010000162.1 GCF_030464885.1 Caballeronia sp. SEWSISQ10-4 2
GGCGCGCTGTCCATCTCCGGCCTGAAGGCCGAGGTCTTTCGCGCAACCTGATAAACAAGCGATGCAAACCATCGCCTCAAATTAATTAAACGCTGCATTTTTCTGCCTAATCGATAGCCGCATCGAATAGCGCAATTCCAGAATTTCATAATCCATCGTCGCGCGAGGAGCCGCCTAACCCGCCCCCGCACGTAGCTCCTCGCCCAAAAACTCCACAAACGTCCGCAACTTCGCCGACAACTGATGCCGCTCTAAATAGACCGCGTGGATATCGGCATTCGGCAGCGCCCAGTCGTTCAGCAGCACGACCAGCTTCCCATCGCGAACCAGCGCCTCGGTTTCCCATTGCGAGCGCACCGCAATGCCGCGTCCGTCCAGCGCCCATTGCAGCACCGCACTCCCGTCATTGCTGCTGAGCGGCCCGTCCACCTTGATCGTCTCCGCCTTTTTGCCGCGCGTGAAATTCCACGCCCCATAAGCGGATTCGTTTTCGCGCAGCACGAGACATGCGTGCCGCGTCAGGTCGTGCGGCGTGACGGGCCGCCCATGTTTCTCCACATACCCCGGCGATGCACAAACAATCCGCCGGTTCCTGAGCAGCAAACGCGCGTTGATGCGTGCATCCGGAACATCGCCGAAACGGATGCCCAGGTCGAAACCTTCCTCCTGCAAATTCACCGGCCGGTCCGACAAGTGCAGCTGGATCTTGATCGCCGGATATCGCTCGATGAACTTCGATACCGCCGGCGTTATCCGGCAGCGCCCAAATCCAAACGATGCATTCACGCGCAGCAAACCCGTCGGCTCCGCCCGGCTTTTCGTGACGAGTTGCTCCAGTTCGGCGAGTTCATCGAGGATGCGCGAGCCGTTCGCCAGATACAGCTCGCCCTCGGGCGTGAGGCTGACGCGCCGCGTGGTGCGGTTTAAAAGCCGCACGCCCAGCCGTCGTTCCAGTTGCGCGAGCCGCTTGCTGATGGAAGGCGGCGTCACGCCGAGATCGCGCGCGGCGGCGGCCAGATTGCGATGCCGCGCAACCAGCGTGAACAAGTTGAGGTCCGAAAAACCGTCCATCGATTAGTTCCTGGAAGTTATGTCTGGATTGCCTGAATAGAAACTATATCGACAAATGCATCAATTAAACTTCATAAAACTGCGGGAGACAACGATGTTCGATGACTTCAAGGACGTATCGGCAACTGTTGATGGCGTCAGGATCAAGGCAATACAAGGCGGCAGCGGCCCCGCGTTATTGTTGCTGCATGGCCATCCTCAAACTCACGCGATCTGGCACAAAGTCGTGCCCGCGCTGGCGAAACACTTCACGATCGTGGCCTCGGATCTGCGCGGTTACGGCGACAGCGACAAACCGCAAGGCCTCCCCGATCACAGCAATTATTCGAAGCGCCGCTTGGCACAGGATCAGGTCGACCTGATGCGCACGCTTGGTTACGAATCGTTCGCGGTGCTTGGCCATGATCGCGGCGGCCGTGTAGCGGTCCGCATGGCGCTGGATCATCCGAATGTCGTGACGAAGCTGATCACGCTCGATGTCGCGCCGACGCTCGCGATGTACGAGAAAACCTCCTTCGAATTCGCGCGCGCTTACTGGCACTGGTTTTTCCTGGTCCGTCCCGAGCCGTTCCCCGAGACCCTGATTCGCACCGATGCCGACCTGTACCTGAAGCAGACCATCGGCGCGCGCAGTGCGGGTTTGAAGCCGTTCACCCCGGCGGCATACGCCGAATATCTGCGATGCCTGCAACAGCCCGACACGGCGCATGGCATCTGCGAGGACTATCGGGCGAGCGTCACTATCGATTTGGAACATGACCGCGAATCGTTGGCTATTGGCCAGAAGATCAAGTGCGATTTTCTCGCACTGTGGGGCGCGGAAGGCGTGATCGAAAAGTGCTTCGATCCGATCGCCGAATGGAAAAATTTCTCCGATAACGTCAGCGGCCACTCGCTGCCATGCGGTCACTACATTCCGGAAGAAGCGCCCGAGTTGTTGATCGAGTGCGCGCTGCCGTTCCTGCGGGCTTGAGCATCATGTCGCACCGAACTCTCTATCAAAAGCTTGTTGAGTCGCACTCGGTGACGCGTATCGACGATCAGAACGTGCTGCTCTACGTCGATCTGCATTTGATGAACGAGTACACGAGTCCGCAAGCTTTCAGCGGTCTCGCTGAGAAACATCGCCCGGTGCGCCGTCCTAAGCAGCAACTCGCGGTGGTCAGCCACATCATTCCTACGCACGCCGAATCGCCGCGTGTGATTCGTGATGCCGAATCGCTGCTGCAAGCCGAGAATCTCGCGCGCAACTGCGACAAAGCGGGCATCCGGCTCTATGCCGCAAACGATCCGCTGCAGGGTATTGAGCACATCGTCGCGCCGGAACTGGGTTTGATCCGCCCCGGCATGGCCGTGCTTTGCGGCGATAGCCACACGACCACGTACGGCGCGTTAGGCGCGCTCGGGTTTGGTATCGGTACATCGGAGGTTGAGCATGTGCTTGCCACGCAGACGCTGGTGTATCGCGTGGCGCAAACCATGTGCATCACCATCGTTGGCGCGCTGCCTTATGGGACTGCATCGAAGGACGTAATTCTTTGGATCATCAGCCGCATCGGCGCTCAGGGCGCGCGGGGTTATGCGGTGGAGTTTGGAGGATCAACCATCGCGTCGCTCTCGGCGGAAGCGCGCATGACCTTGTGCAACATGACCGTGGAAGCCGGCGCGCGGGCGGCACTGATTGCGCCGGACCAGACGACGTTCGACTATGTCCGCGCGCATGCGAAGTCGCTCGATGAAGCCGCGTGGAACGCCGCGCTCGCCGACTGGAGCGATCTGAAATCCGACAACAACGCTACATTCGACGCCGAATACACCTTCGACGCCCACGACATCGCGCCCTTCGTCACCTGGGGCACGAGCCCCGATCAGGCGATGCGAGTCGACGCACTCATCCCCGATGCAACCGCACAAGCCACGCCCGAAGCCGCCGCGGCATTGCGTCGAGCGCTCGATTACATCGGCCTCGAATCGAATCAGCCGATAGCAGGAACGCTGATCGACCGCGTGTTTATCGGCTCATGCACGAATGGGCGGATTGAGGATTTGCGCATCGTTGCGTCGATTGTGCGTGGGCGCAAAGTCGCCAAAGGCGTACGCGCGATGGTCGTGCCGGGCTCGGGTTCGGTGCGTCGGCAAGCTGAAGCGGAAGGCATCGCGGAGACGCTAAAGAAAGCCGGCTTCGAATGGCGCGAGCCGGGTTGCTCGATGTGCCTCGCGATGAACGACGACTTCCTCGAAGCGGGCGAACGCTGTGCATCGACTACCAACCGCAACTTTGAAGGCCGGCAAGGACGCGGCGGCCGCACGCATCTGATGAGTCCCGCGATGGCAGCCGCCGCCGCGCTGACCGGCAAGATCACCGACGTCCGCACGCTGGAGACCCGTCATGACCAAAAAGCTGACCACGATTGAAGGCAGCTCCGTGCCATTGCCGATCGAGAACCTCGATACCGATCAGATCATGCCGAAGCAGTTCCTTCGCATCATCGATAAAGCGGGTTTGAGCAAGGGCTTGCTCTACGATCTTCGTTTCGATGAACACGGCGAGCCGCTTGGCGGTTGCGTGCTGAATCGGCCCGCTTACGACGGTGCGCGCATCCTGATCGGCGGAGCAAATTTTGGCTGCGGATCGAGCCGTGAACATGCGGTATGGGGACTTCAGCAATACGGTTTCGACGCCGTCATTGCGCCAAGCTTTGCCGAAATCTTCTACTCCAACGCGATGAACAATCGCCTGCTGCTCGTGCAACTCGAGCGTGAAGCGGTGGACGTATTACTGCGTGAATCGACCAATGATCCAGCGTCGAAGATTCTTATCGATTTAGAAGTGCAGACGGTTACCTCGACAACAAGCGGCCAGGTTTTCAAGTTCCTGCTGGGTGCGCGGCACAAGCGCATGGTGATCGAAGGCATGGATACGATCGATCTCACGCTGACCGCTCTCGCCGATATTGAAGCGTTCGAAAAGCGCCACTTCGAGCGCCATCCCTGGGCCGCCGTGATGTAGCTCACGCGATACGGCCGCACAGGCCGTATCGCGAGCAGTGTTACTTTGCAGCCGGCGCCGATGCCGGCTGAGCCGCGCCCGGATCGGCGTAGTCCGGCAAGCCTTGCGAACTGCTGCTGCCGCCCGCGCCCGGCGTCGCTGGCGCAGCCGTCGCGCTTGCACCCGCTGCCGGCGCCGCGGTCGTGTCGCTCTCATCGCCGTAATCCGGCAGCGTGGCCTTCGCCGCGCCCGTCAGCTGATACTGGCGGCGTTGCGTGTAGGCATCGCGGACGAACGCGTATTTATCCAGCGCGGCTTGCGACAGGATATCCGTCGCGCCCAGCAGATCGGCCCGTGCACTGACGAAGCGCACGCCGAACAACACCGCGTTCGCTTCCGTACTCATATACGTTCCCGGATTGAGCGGGTAGCTGGCAATCCAGTTCGTCGCGTCGCGCACCGAACTCGGTCCGAGCAGCGGCAACACCAGATATGGCCCCGCCGGCACACCATAGTGACCGAGTGTCAGCCCAAAATCCTGATCGTGCTTCGGCAGCCCCGCAGGCGTCGCCCAGTCGATCAACCCGCCAATACCGAACGTACTGTTGAACGCGAAGCGCACCAGATCTTCGGTAGCGTCGGTGATCTTCAACTGCAGCAGGTTGTTCGCGAAGTTGCCGATATCGCCAATGTTCGAAAAGAAGTTGCTGATCGCCGTGCGCAGCGGGGCCGGTGTGACCTTCACGTAACCAGTCGCAATCGGGCGGGCGACGTATTTATCGGCGGCGTCGTTGAACTTGAAGATCTCGCGGTTCATGGGTTCCAGCGGATCGTGCGGATTACGATCGGGGCCGGTGGCACAACCGGACAGGGCGAAAGCGGCGGCGAGCATCACACTTCCGGTCAGCGCTCGCAAGTTGCGGGCGGCGCCAGGCGTTTTTGCCATCGTCATGAGTCGGTTTCCTTGGGGTCGTGCGTGAATAGTAGCTGCGTTTAAGGTACGGTCTTAGCGGTGTGGGCCGCCTTGCGCCGCAGTCGGGGTTTTCCCATTAAAACCGGCTGAAAAACCACTGCGCCAATCAACGTCGTAAAAAGCGCCAGGACCAGCAGCCTGCCCATGCTCGACGTGCCTGGATGATGCGAAAACCACAAACTGCCGAACGCCGTCGCCGTGGTGGCGGCGCTGAACATCACGGCGTGCGTCAGGCTGGATTGCAGCAGACCGGTTTGTCCCCTGCGCCACGCCATCACGAAATAGATCTTGAACGCCACGCCAATGCCCAGCATCAACGGCAACGCAATGATGTTCGCGAAGTTCAGCGGCATGTCGAACACGACGCACAGTTCCAGCGTGACAACCGTGGAGACGAGCAAAGGTATCAAAGTTCTTAAAACGTCGCCGATTCGACGCAAAGTCAGCCACAGCAGGATCGCGATGGCGATCAGCGACCACGCCGCCGCCTGCTCGAATGCCTTGATGATCGTATCGGCCGAATGCAGGATGGAAATCGGGCCGCCGATCGCATCCGGTGCGGCTTTCTGCACGGCATGGGCGAAACGGGAGAGCAACTGGTCGTCGTCGCGATTCTTGCCTGCCAGCGCCTTGGGCGACACCTCGACGAGCGCGTGACCGTCGGCGGCGAGCAAGTTGTCGGTTATCGATTTAGGCAGCGATGCCAGCGTGATCGGCGACGGTTGCAGCAGCGAACGCATCTGGCCCAGCGCGATGCGCAGCGGGTCGGACATGGCGTGCTCCGCGCGCTCGCGAGTGGCGACGTCGGCCGATGCGAGCTTTTTCAGCGTCGCTGCCAGATGACGCGCTTCATTTTCGCCGGGGCCGGGATGTTCATCGGCGGCGAGTTCCAACTGGTTCGAGAGGCGCTTCAGTGTCGCGACTCGCACGGCGTCGTTGGCGGGCGTGGCAACGCGCTGGTTCAACGCGGGCAGAAGCGGCGTTGCCGCGGCGGCGATCAACTCGAGCTTTTGCGGTTGATCGGCGGGAATGAGCGACGATAAGGTCGTCGCGCGCTCCACTTCCGGCAATTTCATGAGTTTCGCTGCGATCTTGTCGGCTTCCTCGAGCGAAGGCGCTAATACCTTTACGTCGTTCACGGCTGCTTCGGGCGCGTCTTTCAACGAGAGCAGCGTGGCCATCGACTCCGTTTTCGGGTCTTTGAGATTCAGCGGATTGAAGTCGAAGCGCAGATGCGTCAGCAACGGCAGAGCGCCGATCACCACCACCAGCGTGCCGATAAGCACCGGCGTGCGATTGCGCGCGAGGTAATCGTCGACGGGCGCAAGCTTCGGGAATCCCGGCGAACCTGCTTCACCCGGCGGCGCGAACACTTTGATCAGCGCCGGGAACAAGGTCATGGTGGTGAAATAGGCGACCAGCATGCCGACGCCCGCGATCTGCCCGAGTTCGGACACACCGCGATACGCCGTTGGTAAAAACGAGAAAAAGCTCGCGGCGGTCGCGGCGGCGGCGAGCGTGAGCGGCACGCCGGCATGCCGCGCGGTGCTGACGAGCGCCACGTCCAGCCGGTCGTCCTTGAAGCGTTCCTCACGATACCGCACGCCGAACTGGATGCTGAAATCCACGCCGAGCCCGACGAACAGCACCATGAACGCGATCGAAATCAGGTTCAGCGCGTGGACCATCAGCAGGCCGAGCGCGGCTGTGATCGCCAGTCCGACGAACAGCGTGATGAACACCGAGACGATCATCTTCCCCGAGCGCAACGCGAGCCAGAGGATCAACAGCACGACGAGGAACGTCAAAATGCCGTTCAGCACGGCGCCGTCTTTCAGCGACGCGAATTCTTCATCGGAAAGCGGCTGTTCGCCGGTGAGCCGCACCACGGCCCCATATTTCTCCGATAACTTCAACTCAGCCGCCGTCGCGCGAATCGCGTTCGTTCCGCTCGCGCCGGGTTCGAGCGCGTTGTAGTCGACCACCAGTTGCGCGGTCACGAACGCACGCGCGGGCTGCACGGCGGAGGTGTCGACGAGATTGCGCCACGAGAAGACGGCGGGTTGATTGGCGAGGACTTTATCCAGCACGCTAGCGCTCTGGCCCAGCAGTTTCGACATCTGCCCGAGCGTGACCTGACCAAGTTGCAGCGGCAGGTTGAGGCTGGTGTTGAGCGTGCCGGCAAGGCCGGTGAGCGTGGGATCGTGGGCCAGCGCGTTGATCAGCGGGCGCGCTTGCGCGAGTTGCTGGGTGGTGTCGGCGACTTTATCGGTCGGGAGGTAGAGCAGGCCGTTATGTTCGAAGAAGTCACCGCCTGAAGGCTGGGACACTGCCGTGAAGTGGTCGGTGCGCTTGGCCAAGGCGGCCGCGAGCTCGTTGGCGGCGGCATCGGCGAATTCGGGCGCTTGTGCTTCCACCACTACGAGCACCGTCGATCCACGTTGTGGAAAAGCTTTGTCGATAGCCTGGCCGCGCGCCGCCCATTCGGGTTCCATCTCGATCAACTGGTTGATGTCGGTGCTGATCTTGAAGTGATGGACAACGTAATAGCTGCTCAGCGCGGCGAGCAACAGCGACAAAACGATGATCCAGCCGGGTCGGCGGATCGATAACGTGACGAGGCGGGCAATGAGAGGCGTGAGCATGAAGACGGATGTCTCGGAGGGCGTGTTCTGGTGGTTTGCAGAGTGGACAACGTGCCCTGGGGCGACGCGTGAGTATACCGGGCGCCGGGAGGCGGCTACAGATGGGGGATTCAGGGGGGCACGCCGGCGAGAACAATATGCGCGAATCGATCGAACACTTAATGACAAATTGTACTAACATTGTATGACCATGCAGTTCCCTTTTGGACTAACATTGTCATTACGGTGAAGCGATGAAAACAACGATTCGCAGGATGGGCAATTCGCAAGGCGTGTTGATTCCGAAACCCATCCTGGCCCAACTTGGGCTGGAAGACGAAGTGGAGATGGAAGTGGAAAACGACGCAATTGTCCTAAGAAAACCGCAGAAAAAGGCCCGTCAAGGATGGTCCGACGCAAGCAAGGCCATTGCAGAAGCCGGCGACGACGGACTGGTGATGGGCGAGTTTCCGAACGCGGATGATGCGGAGCTTTCGTGGTAATGCGGGGAGAGGTCTGGCTGATTAACCTCGACCCCACCGTTGGCAGCGAAATCCAGAAGACCCGGCCATGCGTGGTGATATCGCCGCCTGAGTTGCACGACCACTTGCGCACGGTGATCGTTGCGCCAATGACGACTAAAAGCCGGGCGGCGCCGTACCGAATATCCGTTTTGTTCAGTCAAAAGAAGGGGCTGATCTTGCTCGATCAAATCCGCACGATCGACAAGACTCGCCTGGTCAAGAAGCTTGGCGCTATTCCGGCTAATACGTTGTCCGTCACATTGCGGACGCTGCAGGAAGTCTTCGCAGACTGAAAATCCAACCTGTAAGTCGCTATTGCGAAGGGGGGGGGCTCGCGCCGGTGGACGGGGTTGGGGGGCTGGGTTGGTGCTTTCGGCCTTAGTGGTCTGCGTGAGTTAGCTGTATTT
>NZ_JALPRJ010000163.1 GCF_030464885.1 Caballeronia sp. SEWSISQ10-4 2
AATGAAGTGCCGCCACGCACAGTGGCTAATAGTGATAAAGAGAACAGCTAACTCAAGCAGACCACTAACGCCGAAAGCAGCAACCCAGCACCAACCCCGACCGCTAACCCCAAAAACCCCACGATCAACCCCAACCGTCTCTAGACACCACTACTGGGAGGATTGATCGCAGCCAGGAGTTGCTGTCCGGCATCGGCCAGCAAGCCCGAATTATCGATGGTGATCACGTTTGCCTGCTCAGGTAGTGCAACCGCCGGCCGCCTCGCAAGACGCGCTTCCATCTGGCGCGAATCTTCACGGCCGCGCCGCTCGAGCCGCGCCGCGAGGACCGTGGGGCTGGCATGGATGTGGACGAATTGCGTGAACGGGTAACGTTCGAGCGCAGCCGGCGCATGCTGACGCGACCCGTTCACGACAACCGGCAAGCCGCGCGTGAGCCACGCGTCTATCTCGATGCCGATGCCGTAGTGAAGCCCAAGGCTCTCCCAATGCATGGAGAAAACACCGCTGGCCAGGCGCGCAGCAAATTCTTCGCGCGTCAGGGCGACGTGATTTTCGCCATCGGACACGGCTCGCGTGATGTAGCGATGCGCGAACATCACCTGCGCGCCGATGCGTTCGCGAACGAATCCCAGCAACGAGTCCTTGCCAGCACCTGACGGCCCCATCACATAGATCAATCTACCAGTTTCCGTGCTCATTACAGGGTAAGGGTCTCAGTAGGCATTCGCAAAGGGCAGGCGCTGCCAGAGCGTGAACGGCGCATCAGGCTGCGGTTGCACAAAAAGCGCGGCGCCATGGAAGGGAAGCGGTCCGAGCGCTTCAGCACGGGTTTGCCACAGCGACACGATGGCAGTGCGAACAGACGCTGCGTCGAGTGCATCGGAAAGGGTCATGTGGAAACGGAATTCATCGAGCACATACGGGTAACCCCATTCATGCAGTAGCGCACGTTGGCGCTCGTTCAAGCCTGAAGCGAGGCGCCGCTCGGTATCTTCCGCCGAGGGACGTGCGCGCAGCGGGGCAAGCGAGTGCAGCGCGCTCGCGGCAATCCTGCGGATTGTCTTGTCGTCGTTTTCCGCGCTGGCTCGCAACGCGACGAAGCGGCCCATCTCGACGGCTGACAGGGGGGCATTGAAGCAATCGATGTGACTAGCCCACTCGCGGGCAACCGACAAAACCCGCTGCGGGGTAACACCGTCGGCAGGTCGAAACGGAGCAACGAGCGTTCCATGCCAGCCATACCGGCGAGGCGATCCCGTTAGCGCCGCAATGGTCTGCCCGAGTGCGGAAATGCCCGGTTCTGCAGGCGCTTCGATCGAACGTCCAGTCTCGGCATCACGGCCCAGCCATTCGCAGCCCGCGTGCCACCATGCGGAAGACGCGGGTGGTGCGTAGTACAGCGCGATGCGCGCATCGGACGTCCATTCGTTCAATGCGGCATCGTTGGCTTCGCCGCTCATACGCCATCCTCGACCAGCAGTTGCACCCGGTCGGCGGCGAAGTGGGTAATGCCATATTTGATGGGCACGCCGACTTCATCCACATCCACGCTTTCAACCCACATGACCGGTTGCGCACGATTGATCTGCAGGCGCCGCGCGACCTCCGAACTCGGCAAGGTGCAGCCGATACGGCTCCATTTACGCGTGTAATCGGCAACACCGAATTCAGCCAGTGCCGCGCTGACTCCTTGCACGCCGGCAAGCACGTCGGGCAGGTCGGTGAAGCGCATGGCGGGGAACCAGCTGCGCGCATAGGTGAGCGGCACATCTTCGGAATCGTGACGGGTTTCGATCTGATACACGAGCGTCCCAGCGCGGATCGAGAGTGCTTTCGCTGTGACCGGATCGGCCTTCACTTTTTCGCTGGAGAGGACCACGCCCACGGATGACTGATTGTTGCGCCGCAGGTTTTCGGTGAAGCGCGTGCGGCGCCCAATCTGATAGTCGATCGCGCCGGGTTGTACGAACGTGCCGCGGCCCTGCTCGACGCTCACGAGTCCCGTGGCGGCCAGCCGCAACATCGCGCGGCGCACAGTGTGCCGGTTGACGTCGAAACGCCGGGCGAGTTCGGCTTCGCTGGGCAGGCGGCCGTCGTCGCCGAAGCTGTTCGCCGTAATCTCCGCCGAAAGAATCTGTTCGATCTGACGCCATACCGCGACGCCCGCGCCACGCTCCACGGCTAGGCCCGGCGTACCAGTTTCGTTAGATGTCATGTCGCTGTCATTCCTGTCGGTTTGAATATCGTCTTCGGCATTGTAGTGCGCGGCCGATGGCGGAAATGTGAAAGCGGGGTGCTATGACGTATTTTTATCCGCTTGCACAAACGTCTAGACGACCGGATGACTATTCTAGTAGCGTTCAGGCTGGACGGCACGACGAAATCACGGACGCGGCGCTTTCATCGTGCCCTCATCGTTCCCTTAGTGCGCCCTTTTATGGAAGAGGTAGGACCATGAATACATTTGCGCAGACGTCTGCGCCGTCGGGTCTCGCGACGCGGCACGAGTGGCTGGCGATCCTGGCGCGCACGCCGCGCGCCAGGATGAAAGAGGCCCTTGATACGGCACTGGACGGCGTTTCGCCGCCTGAGTTCGACTGGCTGCGCGCGCCCGATATCGGTCTTGCCATGGTGCGCGGGCGCGTTGGCGGCACCGGGGATGCATTCAATCTCGGCGAAGTGACCGTAACCCGCGCGACGCTTCGGTTGCGGGTGCGCGAGGGGCGGGCCGCGGTCGGTGTCGCTGTTCACATGGGGCGGGACAAGGAGCGCGCGACACTTGCTGCGCTCGCCGATGCGCTCCTGCAGACGCCAGCCTTCGAAGCCCGGATGCATGAGCACTTGCTGGCGCCGCTCGCCGCGCGGATCGCAGAAAGCCGGGCGCAGAAACAGGCTCGGACCGCGGCCACGAAGGTGGAATTCTTTACAATGGTAAGGGGCGACTGATGTTACCTGACAAGCTTTCAACAACCCTGCACGGTTCGAGCGCGGCCGGCATCGATCTCGCTACCCTGACGCCGGGTTTCAGCGATACCGTCCATGATTCCCAGGGAGTATTTCGTGCGTTGCTGGATGCGCTTTCCCGACCCGGTAAGATCGTATCGATCGATGCCGTGCTGCCCGATTTTGAGCAGGATGTCGGCACTCACGTTCCGATGGCCGCGTTCGCCGCGCTGCTCGCACTCGCCGACTATTCGACGCCCGTGCTGCTGCAACATGAACATCGCGGGTTGAGCGATGCGCTGCGCTTCCACACCGGCGCACCGCTGACGCTCGATCTCGCGCAAGCAGTGTTCGCCTATCTGCACGATGCGGGATCCATGCCCCCGCTCGATGCCTTCTCGCTTGGCGACCCCGAG
Organism: Caballeronia sp. SEWSISQ10-4 2; assembly: GCF_030464885.1. Taxonomy (GTDB): domain Bacteria; phylum Pseudomonadota; class Gammaproteobacteria; order Burkholderiales; family Burkholderiaceae; genus Caballeronia. The sequence continues at coordinate 3,363 of NZ_JALPRJ010000163.1, forward strand.
ACGCCGGAGAATGCCGCGATGCTGTTTATCCGCGTGGATTCGCTTCAGCATGGCACGCCGATGACCTGGCGTGGCCCCGGCATACGCTATACGCAGGCTGTTCATATCGCAGGCGTGCCAACGTCGTTCTGGCATGAACGTGCATTGCTGGCGAGAGAGTTTCCTTGCGGCATCGACTGTTATTTCGTGCACGGCGGATCCGTTATCGGCTTGCCGCGTACCACTCGCGTGGAGGTGGCCTGATGTACGTCGCAGTCAAAGGCGGAGAACGCGCGATCGAACGTTCGTGGGACTTGCTCGCGGTCAATCGGCGGGGCGATGAAGCGTTTCCGGAACTCAGCGTCGACCAGATTCGCGAGCAACTTAGGCTTGCTGTTGCACGTGTCATGACCGAAGGTTCGGTCTACGACGAAGAGCTTGCCGCGCTGGCGATCAAGCAGGCAGCGGGCGATCTTGTGGAGGCTATTTTCCTGCTGCGGGCGTATCGCACGACGCTGCCTCGTTTCGGTTATACGGTCCCGCTCGACACGCAAGCCATGCAGGTGGAGCGGCGCATTTCGGCCGCGTTCAAGGACATTCCGGGCGGACAGATGCTCGGGGGCACCTACGATTACACGCAACGTCTGCTCGACTTCAGCTTGCTCGCCGAAGGTGGGCCGCATGCCTGCAACGCCGATGACAAGAGCGCGTCTGCATTGAAGCAGGAACCGAAGCAAGAAGCGATGCCACGCGTGCTCGCCCTGCTCGACAAGGAGGGTTTGATCGAGCAGGAAAAGATGCACGACGACGCGCCCGAACCCGGCGATCTCTCGCGTGAGCCCTTGATGTTTCCCGTTGAGCGCCCGGTCCGTTTGCAGAATCTCGCCCGCGCCGACGAGGGTTTCCTGCTTGCCGTCGGTTACGCCACGCAACGCGGTTATGCGCACACCCATCCGTTCGCCGGCGAGATTCGCCACGGTGAAGTCGCCGTGGAACTGGAGATCGAGGAGTTGGGATTCGCGGTGGAGATCGGCGATATCGAAATCACCGAGTGCCAGATGATCAACCAGTTTGCCGGCAGCCGTGACGTGCCGCCCACCTTCACGCAGGGTTATGGCCTCGCATTCGGCCACTCGGAACGCAAGGCCATGGCAATGGCGCTGGTCGACCGCGCACTGCGCGCGCAAGAACTCGGCGAGACGGTTGCGTCGCCTACACAAGACCCCGAGTTCGTGCTTTATCACAGCGACAACGTGGAAGCATCTGGCTTTGTGCAGCATCTGAAACTGCCGCACTACGTCGACTTCCAGTCCGAACTCGAGTTGCTGCGGCGTCTGCGTGCAGGCATCGAGAAAGAAGCGCAGCACGAGCAGCAGGTGCTGCAGGCGCAGCAAGAGCCCAGCGAGGAGAACGCCGCATGAATGCGCGTACCGAAGAAAGTGCTACGGCCGAGGGATATAACTTCGCCTACCTCGACGAACAAACCAAGCGCATGATCCGTCGCGCGCTTCTGAAAGCCGTCGCGGTGCCGGGGCATCAAGTCCCGTTTGCGTCGCGTGAAATGCCCTTGCCGTATGGCTGGGGAACGGGCGGATTGCAGGTCACGTCCGCGATCATCGGACGCAGCGACACGCTGAAGGTGATCGACCAGGGTTCCGATGAAACCACCAACGCCGTGAATATCCGCCGCTTTTTTGCGCGCACGGCTGGCATCGCGACGACGACACGCACGGCTGAAGCGTCCATTGTCCAGACTCGTCACCGGATTCCGGAAACGCCGCTGACCGAAGCGCAGATCATCGTGTACCAGGTGCCCATGCCCGAGCCCTTGTACAGGCTGGAACCACGCGTGACCGAGTGCCGCAAGCTTCATGCGCTGGCCGATTATGGGCTGATCAACGTGAAGTATTACGAGGACATCGTCCGGCACGGCAGCATTGCGACGACTTACGATTACCCGGTGCTCGTCAACGACCGTTACCTTACGTCGCCGTCGCCGATCCCCAAGTTCGATAACCCGAAGATGCACATGAACCCCGCGCTGCAACTTTTCGGAGCGGGCCGCGAACGCCGCATCTACGCGATTCCGCCTTATACGAAGGTGAAGAGCCTCGATTTCGAGGATCACCCGTTCAGCATCCAGCACTGGGATCACGAATGCGCGTTATGCGGTTCGCACGAGAGTTTCCTCGACGAGATGATTGTGGACGACGCAGGCGCACGCATGTTCGTGTGCTCGGACAGCGACTACTGTCAGGAGCGTCGTGCTGCTCGGGAGGGCGTATGAATTCGTCGACACCCGCAGTCCCGCTGCTCACCGGCCGCGGACTTACGAAGCGCTACGACGGACGTGGCGGCTGCGTCGATGTGGATATCGATATCTATCCGGGCGAGGTACTTTGCATTGTCGGCGAATCCGGCTCGGGGAAATCCACGTTGCTGAATGCGCTTGCATTGCGTACGCCTGTGAACGATGGCGTCTTGCACTATCGCACCGCGGAGCATGAGCTACTCGATCTGTTCGAGCTGCCCATGCCGCGCCGCAGGATGCTGGCGCGTACCGACTGGGGTTTTGTGCATCAGAATGCGCGTGACGGACTGCGTCACGGCGTGTCGGCTGGAGCGAATATCGGCGAGCCGTTAATGGCGAACGGTGCGCGCCATTACGGGCGGCTTCGCGAAACAGCAGCCGACTGGATGAACCAGGTCGAACTCGATGCCGCGCGTATCGACGAGCTGCCTACCGCGTTTTCAGGCGGCATGCAGCAGCGGCTTCAGATTGCGCGCAACCTGGTGACGAAACCGCGGCTCGTGTTTATGGACGAGCCGACGGCGGGGCTGGATGTATCGGTGCAGGCGCGCTTGCTGGACCTGCTGCGCACGCTGACGGCCAAGCTTCATCTGGCTGCCCTTATTGTCACGCATGATATTGGCGTGGCGCGTTTGCTGGCGCATCGTCTGATGGTGATGAAGGACGGGCGGGTGGTGGAGAGCGGGCTGACCGACCAGGTACTCGATGACCCGCAACATCCCTATACGCAAACGCTGGTTGCGTCCGTGCTGCCAGTTTGAGGTATGACAATGAATGCCAATACGGATCTTTCCAATGAGCTTGCGTTCGCTGAACGCGGCACGTTGATGCTGCGTGCGCGCGGCATCGAGAAAACTTTTACGCTGCACCAGCAGGGTGGCGTGCGCATTGCTGCGTTGAGCGGTGTTTCACTCGATGTCGAACGGGGCGAGTGTGTCGTGTTGTCGGGACCTTCGGGTGCCGGCAAGAGCACGCTGCTGCGTTGTATGTACGGCAACTATCTGCTCACACGGGGCACGGTCGCAATCCGCGATGACAGCCGCACGTCGCGCTATCTGTCGCTTTCGGATGCGCTGCCGCATGACGTGATCCGCTTGCGCCGCACCATCATGGGCTACGTGAGCCAGTTTCTGCGCGCTATCCCGCGCGTGTCGTCGCTTGATCTGGTCAGCGAGCCGCTGGTCTCGCGCGGCATGGACGAGGAAGAAGCGCGGGCACGGGCTGGCGCGCTGCTCGAACGTCTCAACGTGGCACGGCGCCTGTGGACGCTGGCACCTGCCACGTTCTCCGGCGGCGAACAACAACGCATCAATATCGCGCGCGGGCTGATCGCCGAACAGCCGCTGCTGCTGCTCGATGAACCCACGGCTTCCCTCGATGCCGAGAACCGGCAGGTGGTGGCCGATCTCATTGCGGAAGCACGCGAGCGGGGCGCCGCGATCGTCGGTATCTTTCATGATGAAGACACGCGTGAACGTGTTGCCACGCGCCTCATCCAACTCAATGCTCCCGCCGGTCAGGCGGACACGACTACGGAAACCTTGCAGACATGCTGATCAAAAACGCGCGCATCGTTACTCGTGACGAGGAGTTTACGGGCGTAGTACGGATAGCCGACGGCCGCATTATGGAAGTCGCGCCCGGTGCAACGTCGGTGAGCGACGCAGAGGACTGGGGCGGCGATTACCTGTTGCCCGGACTGGTCGAGTTGCATACCGATAACATTGAAAAGCATATCGCGCCGCGTCCGGGCGTGTTGTGGAATCACGACTCAGCCATCCTTGTGCACGACGCCCAAGTGGCGACAGCGGGCATCACTACCGTCTTCGATGCGCTTGGGATCGGCTCGCGCGGAGGCGTCGGCGTGCGCGGTAAGGAAATCCAGACCAACTGCGCGCGTTCGATCGAGCGGCTGGCGGCGCTTGGGCTGCTGCGCGTCGATCACTTCCTGCATCTGCGATGCGAAGTCGCGGCTGCGGATGTTATCGAAGTCTTCGACGGGCTCTGCTCGCATTCGTTGCTGCGGCTCGTCTCGGTGATGGACCATACGCCTGGCCAGCGCCAATGGCATGACCCCGCCCAGTGGCGCCGTTATCAGGAGCGTCACGGCAAATGGACCGACGAACACGCGAGCACGGTGCTCAATGAACTGACTGACGACCAGCACCGGTACGCGCGGGTTCATCGTAGCGAGATTGTCTCGCGTTGCAGGACGTTGGGTGTGCCGCTCGCGAGTCACGACGACACGTCCGTCGAACACGTGCTGGAAGCTGTGGATGACGGTATCGTCCTCGCCGAATTTCCCACGACTCTGCCTGCCGCGCAGGCGGCTAAGGACCATGGCATTGCGACGATCATGGGCGCGCCGAACGTCGTGCGGGGTGGCTCGCACTCGGGCAATGTGTCTGCGCTCGACATGGCGAAAGCGGGGCTGCTGGACATCCTGTCGTCGGACTATGTGCCGTCGAGTTTGCTGACCGCTACATTCGAACTCGTCGACAAGGCGGGCTGGACACTGCCCCAGGCTATCCGCACGATCTCGTCGGCGCCGGCCAGGGCGGCAGGGCTCACGGATCGTGGTGCGATTGCTCCGGGGCTCAGGGCCGACTTTGTGCGTGTTGCGATGGCGGATCGCTTGCCGGTTCCGCGTGCCACGTTTTTGGAGGGGAGGCGGGTCGCGTGATCAAGGTGGTATGTTGGGGTTTGCGTCTGCGGGACTGGGTCAGTGCCGGGTTGGTGCTGCTTGGCCTGTGGTCGGTTTAAGTTAGTTATTCTCTTTATCACTATTAGCCACTGTGCGTGGCGGCACTTCATTTCTTTTCCACGCCGAA
>NZ_JALPRJ010000164.1 GCF_030464885.1 Caballeronia sp. SEWSISQ10-4 2
GGCTAATAGTGATAAAAAATACAGCTAACTCACGCAGACCACTAACGCCGAAAGCCCCCCAGCACCGCTCCCTCCCCGCTAACCCAAAACCACCAAACCCCGTCCACCGGCGCGAGCGAAAAACCACCCGGCGCTTCAAGCCCCGATCAACACCCCGGTTCTGAACGGGACCGCGCCCGTAACGCGCCCCATCGGTGCGCCAGCGATCACAAAGCGGATCGCTCGACGCATATAAAAGACGCCATCGTTCTTCGTAGTCAGCGTGGTCACTTCGTCCGTGATCGGATCGACGATGTCGAACACAGGGTCTCCCGCTTTCAGATGCGCCCCGACCTGCGCGCGATACACCACCACGCCGCTTGCAGGTGCAATGAACTGTTCGCTGCCGGCCAGCGGTGTCGCAGGATGATTGAGCGGCGGCAACTCGCGCGCCTCACCTTCAATCACGCCGCGATACACAAGGTAATCGACAATCGCCTCTGCATCCTGCTGCGCAAATTCATACGACACGTCGCGCTGGCCACGATGCTCGACCGTTAGCGCAACGTTAGGCGCGGCAAGCGGCGTGCCCTCGCCGAGAAGCTCCCGAACCTCGTTCCAAAGTTGCGTATGCACTTCGTCAAACGACTGGCCGCCCGAGTCCGCGGCAAGCAATACGCCACTCGCCCCAAGATAACGCGCAAGCGGCTCGACGGCCGGCCAGCTTGCAGAACTTGTGTACAAATGCATGGTGGCTTCAAGCGAACAATGCAGGTCCAGGATGACGTCGGCATCGGCTGCCATGATCAGCATCTCGCGGCGCAAGGACTCAAACTCGTTCTTGGGCTTTACCTCAGCGAGCATCTCACATACGGCCCAGCGCAATAAACGCGTGTTGCTGTCGGCATCCTGCGTCCACTGCCCGCCGATCCGATCGATCAAGGCAGCCGCGGCCGGCAGCGGAAAGCTACGATTGAAGTTGTGACCGCTATTCAACTCGAAGCGCCCAAGGAACTGTCCGAGCACATGTTGCGAAAGCCCGATCGGATTGGCAACTGGCACCAGGATCACCTCGCCACGAATGCGTCCCGCGTTCTCCAGTTCGATCAGCCGTTGCTTCAGGCGCCACGCGGTCAGCATCGCGGGAATTTCGTCTGCATGCAACGAGGCCTGCACGTAGATCTTCTCGCCCGCACCCTGCGTGCCGAAGTGAAAGCTGACGAACTCGCGGCGCGTGCCGATGGAGGTAGAAACCAGCGGCGTGCTTTGGGTTTGCATCTGATGCTCCTGAAAATCTTGTTAATTGCCGTAGACGTCGAAGTCGAAATACTTGCGGGAGATTTTTTGGTAGATGCCGTCGGCACGCATGCTGGTTATCGCACGATCGATGTTCGCCTTGAGCGCAACATCGTCCTTGCGCAGACCGATGCCCGTACCATGGTCGCCCATCTCGAGCGGCCCGCCGACAAAACCAAAACCCTGCCCTCTCGGCGTCTTCAGGAAGCCGCTATCCGCCTCCACCGACCCCAGCAACGCAGCGTCGAGCCGGCCAGCCATCAGGTCGTTAAACACGCCTTCCTGGCTTTGATAAGCGACCACTTCCGCGCCGCCCGGCTGCCAGTTTTTCTGCGCATAGGTTTCGAACTGTGTGCCGCTCTGCACGCCGATGCGTTTGCCATGCAAACCTTCCGCACTCACCGTCAGCGGCGCGCCGGCCTTCGCAATCAAACGTGACTTGAACTGGAACAGCTTGGTCGAGAACGCGATCTGCTGCATGCGCTTTTCGGTGATGGCCATGGACGAGATGATCGCGTCGATCTTGCGTGCCTGAAGCGCCGGGATCATGCCGGAAAATTCCATTTCGACCCATTCGCAATGCATCGCGATACGGCGGCAGATCTCGTCGGCAAGATCGACGTCGAAACCGGTCACGTGGCCGTCGGGCATCTTGACGTCCATGGGCGGATAGGTCGGATCGATGCCAAGCCGCAAGACATTCGCATCTTTTGCGAAGGCCGGCGTGGCAACGGTCACGGCCGCGATCAAGGCTGCGGCCAGCAACGAAGGGAAGGTTTTCATCGGCGCTCACTCAGTGGTCAAGACGGTGATGGGGACAACACGCCTGCATGGTACGAGCGCAAAATGCCACCAAACAGGGCCGTTTTACTTATCATGATCACTTTTACCTATCAGCTGGGTGGTTATCGTGGACCTGACCTTGACGCAACTTCGCGTATTCGTCGCAGTCGCTGAAGCGGGCAGTCTCAGGGCGGCAGCGCGCCGGCTAGGGATCGCACAAAGCGGTGTGACGCAACAGTTGAGGAAGCTTGAGACCGGCGCGGGAGGTCCGTTGTTCGAGCGCGGTCATCGCGGCGCGCGCCTGACTTCGATCGGCGAACGCTTGCGGATTCGCGCCGACGTGATTCTCGGCGAGTGTGTCAGAACCGAAGACGAGATGCGTCAGTTACGCGGCGAATTGACCGGCCAGGTTTCGCTAGGCGCTGCGGCTGAGGCGATGATGCGGCTATTCCCCGCGCTGCTGGCGAGTTTTCGCGAGCGTTGCCCGCGTATAGACGTTCATCTGACTAGCGCCACTTCGCGGGTCCTGACTTCGTGGGTGCGCGACGGCAGTCTGGACTTCGCGTTGGCGCTGGTGTCCAACGAAGCGGATATCCACGACCTCGACGCGATCACGCTGTTTGAATCGCCAGTCGCCGTGATCGCGCGCCGTGGTCATCCTCTCGGTCGCTCGAGGTCGTTGCGAGCGCTGCAGCACTGCGAGTGGGTCAGCACGCGGCCTCGTCATGCAGGCGATGTCGCCAACCGGTTGTCCACCATGTTCGAGGATGCAGGGCTGGAACCGCCCCGTATTGCGGCGACCACCGAGGCCGTGTTCGATACGCTGCATTGCGTGGCGAACAGCGATTATCTGTCGCTCGAGCCTGTGCGTCTTGCGGAACATCAGTTCTTTAGTGAGCACGTGGCGATCGTGCCGATCAAGGAACACGCGCCGAGTACGCGCGTGTGTCTGCTGCGTCGCGCCGGTGTTCCGTTGACGCCGGTCGCGCAGGAGTTGGCGTCGATGGCCGTATCGTTTGCGAGGATGCTGCCCGGGACTAGCGTCAATCCCGGTCAATGACACTCGATACGATTGCGCCCGCACTCCTTGGCGCGGTATAGAGCGGCGTCGCTGCGAGAAAGCGGCGCGTCGGTGCATGCATCGGCCGCATTCATGACGGCAATGCCGATGCTCACCGTCAGCGCAATCCGCCGATCACCTTGCACCAGCGGCGCTTCCACAATACGTTGCTGCACTCGTTCGGCGAAGGCTCTTGCCTCGGCGATATCGGCATCAGGCAACACCACGGCAAATTCTTCTCCGCCTACACGGCCTGCTATGTCCTTCTCGCCCAACTGAGCGCGCAGAATGGTCGCGAAATGCCTGAGTGCCCGGTCGCCGACCGCGTGCCCCCATGTGTCATTGATCGATTTGAAATGGTCCAGGTCGCACATGAGAACGGCTGCGAAACCCTCCTCTTTAGCGCGCCGGATCCGCGCCAGCTCCGCCTCGATCTGGACCATGAAATAGCGGCGATTGGGCAACTGCGTCATAAAGTCGATAGTCGCGAACTCCTTCAGTTCGGCCTCTATGCGCTTGCGTTCCGTCACGTCAGTAATGAAGCCATGCCACAACGTGCTGCCGTCTTCCAGGCGCCGGGGCTGTGCATCCCCTTGCCGCCAGCGCAGACCCTGCCTTGGCAATTCAACGCGGTATTCAAGGTGCCACGGCGTCAGGGTGGCCGCCGACACTTCCAGCGAGGCACGATAAGCCGCGAGATCATCCGGATGAACGATCTCGTTGATCACCGCCGCGCTCATGGCGACCTGCTCCGGCGTGATCTCGTAGATACCTTCAATGCCCGCGCTTGCATACGAGAAGAACGACTCGCCGTTCGGCAATAACCGGTATTGAAAGACGAGACCCGGGACTTCATTGGTCAGGCTGGTGATCAGGTCGACAGTCTCCTGCAGTCGTTCGGACATGGCGCGCATGGCCGTGATGTCGGTGGTCGTGCCGATCATGCGCAACGGCCTGCCCTCGCTGTCACGGCTCACGACCTTGCCGCGGCTCGAGATCCATTTGTAGCTGCCATCCTTGCACCGGATGCGATGTTCGACTTCATAACTTGGCGTCTTTTGATCGAAGTGCGCCTGTATAGTCGCCTGAACGTAAGCAAGGTCATCGGGATGGACGCGCTTGTAGCTGTCGTTGATCTGGTTGGTCAGTTCCCAGTCCGCATAACCCAGGATCGCTTTCCATCCCGAGGAATAGTGGATCTCGTTCGTCAGGATGTTGCGGTCCCAAATGCCGGTGCCGCTGCCTGCGATGGCAAGCGCCATTCTTTTTTCGCTCTCACGCAGCGCATCTTCATCTTCTTTCAATCGGGCTGCCACGTCATCGCGTTCCACGAGGGCCGCTGCTGCGAGCCGGGCAAAGTCTCTGAGGCTCTCGCGCTCTTCGTCGTCCAGTGCGCGTGGCGTGGTATCGAGCAGACAAAATACCCCTAGCGTTTCTCCGTTCGAAGCCCTTAGCGGGCATCCGGCATAAAGGCGGATGCAGGGAGTGTGGATAACGTGCGGGTGACCGTGAAAGCTGTTGTCGGCAAGGATATCCGGCACGACGAGCACGTCGTCGCTATCGGTTGCTTGTTCGAAAAACGATAGATCGCGAGGCGTTTGCGCAAAGGGAATACCGTCGCGTGAGGCGAACCATTGCTGCTCTGCATCAACTCGCATGATCAGCGCGACAGCAACGCTGAAGTGTCGCCTGGCAAGGCGAGTGAGGCTGTCGAACCGTTCGTCCGCGACAGTGTCCGCAACGTCGGGCGATCTTGCCGTATGAAGCCGGGTGCTTTCATCGTCGGGTTTAGCGGGAGCCAGCATATCCAGTTCTGTCGACGGTGGCTGGGAGCAAGTGCATCCAGTCTATAACGACAATTCTCGCGTGAAGTTTAGACGTGCAACTCTACGTTGCATAGAACGGCGCAACCGGTTCAACCGATAGATAGACTTTGGACCAGCTTTCCGCGAGTTGGGGCGGCTGATTGCGGAGCGTCGGGGACGGGGTCGAGGACCAGTGATGCGGGGACGCGCTAGCGTCCCTCGTCCGCTCTTTAAACCGGCGGCGGATTTCGGTCCGCGAATCCGCGTTGATGCCAGTACGGATACGGCAGCGGCAACGTGCTCGCTTTATCCAGTGCTGCAATCTGCTCCGCACTCAACGACCAGCCGACACTACCCAGGTTCTCGCGAAACTGCTTCTCGTCGCGGGCGCCCACAATCACGTTCGCCACTGTCGGGCGCTGCAGCAACCAGTTCAACGCAATCTGCGGCACGCTCTTGCCCGTTTCTTTCGCCACGGCATCCAGCGCGTCGACAATGCCGTAGACATATTCATCGGCAACCGGCGGCCCCATGTCCGCCGTCTTGTGCAAGCGGCTGTTCGCGGGCATCGGACTGCCGCGCCGGATCTTGCCCGTCAAGCGCCCCCAGCCCAACGGACTCCACACTATGGTCGAGACCTTCTGGTCCAGTCCCAGCGGCATCAGTTCATGCTCGAAATCACGGCCGGCCAGCGAGTAATACGCCTGATGCACAGAATGCCGTGCAAGCCCCTCACGGTCCGACACCGCCAGCGATTTCATCAAGTGCCAGCCGGAGAAATTCGAACAGCCGATTGTGCGAATCTTGCCGGCGCGCACGAAGTCGTCGAGGGTGCGCAAGGTCTCTTCCACGCGTGTAAGCGCGTCGAAGCCATGCAGTTGATAGATGTCGATATAGTCGATGTTCAGGCGCTTCAGGCTGCCATTGATGGCTTCGGTCAGATGGTGCCGTGTCGAGCCGACGCTGTTCACGTCCGAGCCGAACTGAAACGTTCCCTTCGTCGATACGATCACTTGCGAGCGGCGTCCGGCAATCGCCTTGCCGAGGATCTCCTCTGCCATGCCGTCCGAATAGATGTCCGCGCTGTCGAACATCGAGACACCTGCCTCCAGCGCAATGTCGACGAGGCTGCGAGCGCCGTCGGCATCGGTGCTGCCCCACGCTTTGAAAAAGTCATTGCTGCCGCCGAACGTGGCAGTGCCGAGACTCAGCACGGGCACTTTGAAGCCCGTCTCGCCCAGTAAGCGATATTCCATATTCTCTCCTTTAATTTCCATTGAAAGCCGATGAGCCACAACCGGGTCGGCGACGCGGGCCGGCGGCATCGTTGATGCTTGCATCATGTTAAGAGATCGTTGGATATCGCGCTTGGACGCTGGCGGAACCGTCTCAAAGCGCCGGCTTCTCGCGAGTGGCTACAGTTCCCGGATCACATCCAGCGCCGCCCCCACCATGTCCCTCACCGCGACCTGAACCATATTGGCCGCCTCGGGTGCGTAGTCGAACGGCGCGGTCTCATGCATATACGTCGACTGGCACATCTCGAGTTGTATCGCATGAATGCCGGTCTCGGGCGAACCATAGTGACGCGTGTTGTAACCACCCTTGAAACGCCCGTTGGCGATCCAGGTGTACCCACTGCGCGCGGCAGCATCGGTGACGGCCTGCAACGCGCCCGGCGCCGCCGTCCGTCCATCCTGCGTACCGATGTTCAGATCAGGAAGCTTGCCCTCGAAAAGACGCGGCAACACGCTCGCAATGGAATGGGCTTCCCACAACAACACGTTCGGATGCGATGCCCGCAACCGCGCCAGTTCAGCCTCAAGCACATCGTGATACGGCTGCCAGTACGTCACTACGCGCCGCGCTTTCTCTGCAGCATCGGGCGCCGCGCCATCGCGATACAAGGGCATGCCCCGGAACGTTTCGCCTGGACACAAGCCGGTTGTCGTCTGGCCCGGATAAAGGCTTTCATCGTTCGATGGACGGTTCAGATCGATCACATAACGCGAGATGCGCGCGCCAAGAATCGTCGCGCCCATCTCCCTGGCGAAGTCATACAGGCGGTCGAGATGCCAGTCGGTATCGGCAACGCTCAGCGCTATGTCCGTGTACAACGGCCGCAGGCTCTCAGGAATTTCAGTGCCCAGGTGCGGGATGGAAATCAGCAGCGGAGCGTCGCCGCGATACAAGGTGTAGAGATCGGTCATGATGGATTCCTGACGAAATGAAAGTTAGAAATACAGGTCAATGAACGGTTATCGAATCGCATCGCCGGGCAGGTTGGGCAGCGCTTGCCGCAGCGCCGGCTGAATGCGCTGGTCGAGCACGCCGCGCGTCAGCGAGATAAGTTCGGCCGCAAAACCGTCCCATTCACTCTCGCGATGCAGCAGGAAAAAATCGCGGCGTGCGAGGCCGCCCGGAGGCAGCGGCAACACATCGATCTCGTCCAGATAATGACGCGCCTGCCATAAGCAAAGCGGAGTGGATATGGCAAAACCAAGACCCGCGGCAACAAGGCTAAGCAAGGGATCGGTGGCGTCGAATTCATAACGCCGCGGGCTGTCGATACCCAGATGCCGCGCAAAGCGCTCCACCTGCTGGCCGATGACCGAGCGCGCCGTATAACGAATCAACGGAAGATTGGCCGCAAGCGTGCGCCAGTCCGCCGCCGGACGCGACGCCAGAAAACGCCGCGACGCCACGGCCACGAAAGCCTCCGAGAACAGCGGAATCTCCACGATACGCGGATCTGAAATGACAGTCTGGGTGCACACGGCCAGATCGATCTCGCGATCGTGCAACTGCTTCGTCAGCCCCGGTGTCAGTCCCGACCACAGCGCAATCTGCCGCGCCGAACCGGATAGCGCACGAATCAGTTCCGGGCCGGCCGTGGCCGCGAACGAGTCCACGCAGCCGAGCCGCACCGAAGCATTACCCGCATCCGACACCTCGTCGATTCGCGCACTCACTCGTTGCGCGTGGTCGAGCAAGGGCGCGGCGAGTTCGAGCAACGCACGTCCGGCACTGTTGGCACGCGGTGGGCGGCTGTCGCGGTCGAACAAACTCGTACCCTGCTCGCGTTCGAGCGCGGATACAGCCTGGCTGATCGCGCTCTGGCTCACGCCGAGTTGCTTCGCGGCGGCGGTCATCGAGCCGGTATCGCAGACGGCTACGAACGCCTGCAGCGCACGCAGGTCGATGGGGTGACGCGGTCGTCTCATGGGCGCTCCGGGGTGGCGCGGTGCTGTGCTTGGTTTTCAGCATGCCCGTGCGGGCGAGGGCTGTGCAATGCTGCAGCGTTTTCCGTCGATATCCATAAGTTTGCCTTATGCAAAATGTTCGCGGAAGTGGCCGGTGGTTTTTGCTCGCGCTGGGGGGTGGGGGTTTTGGGGGTTGGCGGTCGAGGGTTGGTGCCGGGTTGGTGCTTTCGGCCTTAGCGGTCTGCGTGAGTTAGATGTATTTTTTATCACTGTTAGCCACTGTGCGTGGCGGCACTTCATTTCTGATATGACTTTCCGTGTCAAGCGTCGATGTTCAGATTTTGAGTTCAT
>NZ_JALPRJ010000165.1 GCF_030464885.1 Caballeronia sp. SEWSISQ10-4 2
ATGAATTGTTGCCATGGCTGATGCAGCATCGCGTATTGGCCGACGATGAAGTGCGTCGCGATCTGCGTCGCTGGGTGCCGGAATATCAGACGACGATGTCGCCGGCTTTGACGAGCGTGCAGTCTGCTCGAATCGGCTGAGGGTACTTAACCGCTGATGTGCTGCGGCTGCTAGTCACGAGTGTGGCAACCGGTTCGAACAACCCAGATCCTGGGGTTTGCTTCGAAGCGTTGCGATTCGTTTTGCGCGCTCCGTCGAAGCGCGCTCAACTATTTTCCTGCATAAGAAACTACCGCAGCGCCACTGTCGCGAAGTATTGATCACGCGACACCACGAACCTTGGATCTGCCTCAAGTTGGTCCAGAGCGCCTGCAAAACGCGCTTTCGCCGCTTCTACATTTGCCGTTGCCGGGGGCCACTCGTGCGCGTCCCAGAGCAGATCGATGAAGGACACCACCACATAATCGGCGTCATGGGCATCAAGCGTTTGTTTGATCGCCGCGCCAAGGTGTCCGGGGTCGCTGGCGAACAGCGCCTGAATGTTCGCGGGCCATGCGGATTGTGCGATCTCGACGTTCTTGTCACCACCCGCGTTGTACGTCTTTGCATTCGCCTCGGCGGCAAGATAGGCGGCAAGGAAATCGTTACCCTGAGGCACGAAGGCGACCACGCTTCTCGGCCGTATCTGGCGTTTGAACGACGCCACCAAAGTTTCATCGACGTTGCGCAACGATTCCTGCCAATGATGCGGCGCTCGCAGTTTCACCCGTGCCGTTGACGGATAAACGATCGACTGAGAAGCCGCCATGTGTGGATTCGGAAGGTTGCAGGCGACCGTCAGCGCGACCAGCACAAGCGCCCAGCCGGCGCGTTGCCGCCGCTCCAGTTCGCCGATCAGCATCGCAAACAGCGCCCACAGTCCGAACAGGCCGAGAGCCAGCCACCGATAGCTCGCGCGCATGTTCTTGAAGCCCGGTACATGCTCGGACAGATACCCGCTGCCCGTGGGCATGACAGCATTGGCGGCTGGCATAAGCGGAGAAAAGTTGCCGGCGACAATATCGGCATGAGGCCGCAGCGAGTGAACCTTTAAGGACGGTCCCAGGGAAAGATAAGTCCCCACGATCGCAATGGCGAGAAAGGCAACGGCGATTTTTTGACGTCTGACGACAAAAAAGCCAAGGCAGCCAAACAATCCGACGAACAGTGAAAACGTCGTTGTCCACACCGACGCATCGCCGTAATAGAACTGATCGTTTCGATCCAGGCCCATGCCAAGGTGGTCCCAAAACCAGAAGAGCCCTTTGGTGGGAAAGATCAGCATGGTTACGTCGACTCCCCAACCGCGGAAAATGTCGAGCGAGTCAGGCGTGAAGGCTGGAAAACCGAGGAACGTCACATAGAGTAAATACGCGACCGCGAAGCCGGCGATACAAATGGGCAAGCTCACCACCGCGACCCATCTAAGGCGAGCACGATCGCTCAATCCTTCAACGGCGAGAAAAATGAACGTGGCCAACGCGAACATCACAAACGTATAGCCGTCCATGAATACCGACAGCATCGCGGTTGCAGCGAAGCTCAAGGCGCTGGCAACGAGCGTCGAGGCGCGGGCGTTGTCGATGCGGCACACGCGCAGCGCCTGGTTCAGGTAGAAGGGAAGCAACGCGATACCGATCGAGAGCATCGAGTAGACCGCATGTGCCCAAACCATCGGCATCGTGAGCCATACCGCGGCAACGAAGACCGCCGCACGGTAGCTAAGCCCGATCCGTTGCGCGCAACGAATTGCACCCCAGCCAGCCAGCGCCAGGTAACCGATGGTCATGAACGAGTAGGCATTGGCGGCGCTTAGCGTGGTGACGCGCAGCAACGCGCCTTCCACGAGCGCTCCCGGCAAGCCGAACGCCATAGGTGCAGTGCGCGGGTAACCGAAGTTATGCGAAAACACCGTGAACCAGCCATCGTTCGCGAAGGACTGCGCGAACGACGATACCCAGACAAGTTGCCCCATTACCGGCGCGGAATAAAACGGAATCGAACCATAGATCGCCGCGATAGCCGCTAGCAGCACGACCAGCCAGAAAGCATTCACTCCGATTGCTCGTCGCGTGCGGACGCCAGATCCGGGTGTTGTCATAGTTAAATTGCCGGTAAGGGTTGCGAATCCGCGCGTTATGCCGTGTTGCTACGCCGTCGTTACACCGTTTCGACGAGCAGCCCCGTGGGCCGCCCTGAAAAGCACACCGATGCCGCGAGAAAGAAAGCCAGATCGCCCGCTGCGGTGACGAGTCGTCCGATGAGAATGATCTCGAGCAGATCCGCCTGCCCGAGAACGTCGCGCAACAAAAAAAACAGGACCGCCTCGCGAACCCCGACTCCCGCCGGTGCTCCAGGCGTAACGAGTCCGATCAGCCACGCGAGCACATAAGCGCCGGCAACAGGAACCCAATTCCATTCACCGCCCAAAAGCTTGAAGAGCGTCGCGAAGATGATGCCGGAAAGCCCGAGAAACACGAGTTGAAGCGCAGCGGCCCGTGCCAGGTCCGGACTGAATCCGGTTCGGATGATCACAATAGAACCGCCGGCCGCGAAAGCGAATACGACGAGCGCAGCCCACACCGGCAGGGGAAGAAACAATGGAATCGTCCAGAGAACGAACAGTGCGGCCATGACCGCGATCGTGCCGAGTTCCCACACTAGCGACTTGCCAAGCGGCCACTGCGGCAAGCCCGCCGATGCGCCGAGTGCTTGCCGTCCAGCGAGATGAAACACATTGCCCGGAACATATTTGGCGAGCTGCGATACGCCATATGCCCAGGCGGCCCAGTCGCGGCGGACTGTCACCCCGAGATGCCGCAAGATGTCTCGCCATGCGATTGCCAGAAGAAAGCCGGATGCGCCATACACCAGCGACAAGGCGGCAATGCCGAACCACTGTCCCATGCCGATACGGTTTATCGGCAACCGGTTGCCATAGTCGAACAGCTTCACCGCGACAAATGCAACGCCGAGAATGCCGAGCGCGCTACCGCCCCAGGACAGAGCGCGCTTCAACGTTGAATTCATCTCGGACTCGGTACGCTGGGTACGCGGCACAGCAGCATGGTCCAGGGCAGCGGTGCGCGGATTTCCAGGACATCGAAGTATTGGGACACGAGGGTTTTGAACGCCGAAGCCGACCATCGCTGGATATGACCCGGTGTATTCCCGCCGCTCATCAGGTACTTGCCCCGCGCCAGGTTCAACAAGCTCCAGATCGGCTCGCGCGGCACACTGACAATGACGTACTCCTTTGCTGCAGCCTGCAACGCGCGTAGTGCGTCCTCGGGATGCTCGAGGTGCTCCAGCACTTCGCAGCAAATAATCAGATCGGGTTTCGTCGTCCTATGAGGCAATTCATAGATGCTCTCCACCGAAAACAGATCGGACGCCATGCCCCGTTCCAACGCATTGGCGCGCGCCAGTTCGATGACCTTGCCCGAGAAATCGCTGCCCGTGGATGCAATGCCCTGGTCCGCCCAGCGCATGACCCAATATCCTTCGCCACATCCGATTTCATGAATGGATCGAGGGGAGATCTTGCCGACAAGGTTGGTCAGCGAATTCTCGAACCCCTGCATGAGCTGCCGGACGATGATATTTCTCGATCCGTACTTGTCGAAGGTATTTCCCACGACAGTGCCGTTCTCGACCATTCCTTGCGAGATCTTCATCAACGAGTGCCTTCTTTATTCCGGTTCAACTCAGGAGCGTGTGACCGCGCGCGGTTTTTCCGGGCGATGCGGCACGACAAGGGCAAAAGTGTTCTTGCCGCTAGCGGGTGCGGCCGACTCCGAGCGCTTCGCGGTGTAGCGGATATCCTCCAGAAGCTTCCGGTTGGTCGCGAGCAGTTCAGCGATCACCGCCGCCAGGAGCGTCTGGATGCCCATGCCGGCAAGGATGGACGCAAGAATGAGCGACTGGATATGGCCGTGCCCTTCGCCGCCAAAATATAAGGCCAGGAATCGCAGTCCAGGCACAAACGACGCAGCCAGCAAGATCAAACCGAGCGTGCCAAAGAAACGGCCAGGACGGTAGATAACGAAGATCCGGCAGATGGTGAGCATCGACCTGAATACATACGACGGGATGCTCTTAACAAGCCGCGACGGTCGAAGATCGGGATTGACACGAATCGGTACAGAGACAACAGCCATGTTCTTCTGGCCAGCCTGGATGATCGTCTCGAGGGTGTAGGTGTAGTCGCTGAACACGGTGAGACGCTGGGCGGCATCTCGACTGAACGCGCGGAATCCGCTTGCGGCATCCTCTACCGTGGTGCGGCTCGCGGTTCTGACAACCCAGCTACCGAGCTTCTGCAGGAATTTTTTTGCTGCGGAGAAATGTTCGATCTCACTAATGGGCCGTGCACCGACCACAATTTCCGCAACGCCCTGGCGGATTGGTTCAACCAGCGCAGGGATATCGCGGGCCTCGTATTGATTATCTGCATCGGTATTGACGATGACGTCCGCGCCCAATCGCACGGACGCCTCGATGCCCGTCATGAAGGCACGCGCAAGTCCTTGGTTGCTGGTATGGCGTACGACGTGATCTGCACCATGTCTGCGCGCGATGGCGGCCGTGTGGTCGGCACTTCCGTCGTCGATGACCAGCCACTCCACCTTGTCGAAGCCTTTGACCTCGCGGGGTAGCGCGGCGAGCGTAATCGAAATCGTTTCGGCTTCGTTGAAGCACGGTATCTGGATAATCAACTTCATTGTCAAACCTGGGAAAGGACACGAGCCGCTACGGCCAAGCGACATTCATTGTCGCAACAACTCAAAGGAAAGGCGTGAACCGGCCGTCCAATGTCAGGGCGGTTACACGCGCTCGCCTTAGAAATTAAGGGGCGCACTTTAAAACAAATTAAATGCTACGCCTAGGTGTCTGCTTACAGCAGTTTGGGCCGCTTTGTCGTAATTCTGATTCCGGCGTCCCACTAATTGCGCGTCCACCATGCTCTGTTCTACAGCGCGCTGCAATAGAAATAACCCTGCCAGCTGACCGCCGCTCATGCTTGCCCTGCGCGTAACAAAGATGCATTTCTTACCTCATTCAGTAACGACGACTTGCAATTAATGCTTGGGTCAGCAACGGTCGTTGTACGTGCCTGACAGAGCGTGCTCGCGCCTGTATTCGCGGCGCTGGAGCCGAAGCATTAGCAGTGCTTGGCATTTGATTCTGTCCAATCATTGCAGTTGGCATGTTTGTGCGCCGGAATGATTTGCACTTGATTATCTAAGTACCAATCTTAGCCAATTGTGACGATGTTATGGGTCAAATTTCATCGCCAATTTAAAGCGGCTTGACTCGTAATAATCCGTAACCAATGCAGAAATATATGCAGCTTAACCGGGACGCCAATATTGACGGTGCTTTGGCGCCGACGCATTAGCATGGACGCCGGTATATCACCTTCATCCGGTATTTTGAGGTAACGTTTGGCATAGTGTTTGCGCTGTCGCCCCAAGCATAAGTTCGCACCTGGCGTGGGAAATCGGACTTTGTTGAGCGAAATGATCGGCGCGACCACGTCCTCCTTTGTCAGGCGATACCGACAAATGATCGAGCCTCCGCGGCTCGCCGGGACCATGTGGCCCACAGCCTCGGCAGGCCGCCTCCGTGGACGCACGCGCATGCGTCCAGCTATTGCCATCCGGCGCAAAGGAGTGAGGCTTGTTCAATATCTATCGCTTTAGACACGACGGTTCGATAATCACGTACAAGTGGCTTTCTGCGAACCGCTCACTGCATTTTTGGTCGATTTCGGGAGTGCGCAGCACCATCGCATATTGAGTGCCGTCTTTCATGTCCGCGCCGCGCTGCCATGATATTGCCCGGGCGTCGAAAGGGTGCTGGAATGCCGTCAGGGAGATCATGGAGTTGCCCATACGCGGCAGCGAGCTGTCGTCAGCGACCAAATTTCCCGGAACGAATTCTGGCAATTCGTAACTGGCGGCGTGATTTGCGTACGCCATGGCGGTCAGAATCGGAGCCACGGGCGTGTTGAACCCCTTCAAGACAAAGAATGAAGCGAACCCCGCCAGGAGCGGTGCGGATATTCCCGACGGCATCTTCCTTTTGCTCTCCGGGAAACAGCCTGTGATTGCCCGAACTGCATTCATGATGCCGAGGGTGACGACAATGAACATGTGCTTCTTC
Source organism: Caballeronia sp. SEWSISQ10-4 2 (assembly GCF_030464885.1). Taxonomy (GTDB): domain Bacteria; phylum Pseudomonadota; class Gammaproteobacteria; order Burkholderiales; family Burkholderiaceae; genus Caballeronia. The sequence goes on from NZ_JALPRJ010000165.1 coordinate 6,208, forward strand.
ACTGCATACGCCGAGCCGTCGCCGTGCAGCTTGAGCAGCGCGAACTGAAGGATGGCCAGGAAGGCCGCCGCGATGACGGCAGAGCCTAGGACCGCATCGACGTAGGCCGCTCTCCCGGTCAGCCGCTTCCACAAGCTGAATGCCCCAATAGCAGCGCACAGGATCGCCACCAGCATCAAACGGTTGTATCCCAACACGAGATCCCCGTCGTTGGATGCGATGTTGCGCATAACCGCAAATGCCGGATTCGTCAGAACGATTGCAATTGAAGCCACTACAACGATTAGCAATAGAACAATGTTTCTTGCCGGCAATGCGTTTTCTTCCTTCCAGCGTTCCACCGAATGAAATGTCATCAGAACGCACCCAGCGGCCAGGGTGTGAACGGCCACAAGCGGCTGGATCCACATTGAAATCGCGCCTGCCAGCAAGAGGGTGACCGCCTGTTTCCAGTCATTCCGGTTGTTCGAAACCCATAGGAGAACCGCGAAATACACCGCATCTGCGACCAGTTGGGGGTAGAAGAAATTGGCGACTACTTCCCATCCGATCTGCGAGCGAGTGAATCGCAGCGCGAGGAAGGCGAGGGCGAATAGCAGTACGTTGGCCGGCGTGCTGGCTCCTACGAGATAAGCGATAAACAGGTAGCAGAGATAGGCGGAGGCGATCGTGATGATGGTGATGCCAACAAGTCCGGATCCTGTAATCCATCCGATTACCGCGGCCGCCCAGTGAGCGGCCGCTGGGTATAAGGCCATTGCACCGATTCGCTGGACAGATTCAGGACGCACCATGGCGTGCTTCGTGATCTCATCGACCAAAAGGAAATGCTGTACGAGATCAAAGCTACTCGTCGTGATATACCTGCCAAACAAAAAAACCAGAAAAGAGAATATGCAGATGCCAAGCAACACGGGGCTTGATCGATGCCCTTCTTTATTTACCATTTCTATCTGTCCTGTTGAAGCATCTGCGGGAGCGCTCCGACTAGTCATCACACCGCGCTAGCAACCGCTACGGCGAACAGCATTGTCATTGCCGCTCTCTGCTGTGTTCATGGTTTCACTCGTTTGATAGTGAGATGACGCCGCAAGGATCGCCGCGAGCTCTGGCGTCACTTCGTAGACCGGGCGCATCTCAGCACCTTTAGACAATTCCCACTGCCACCCCCACTTCCCATCCCTGAGCAGGCGCGATTCAATGGGCTTCACCGCCGTCCTTTTTCGCGTTTATGGCTCCCGTGGTGGCTCGCGGTTTCGGTGAAGACGGGCAGTCTAGCGTGAGGCGATATTCCTTCCAAGTTTTTCTACTAATTTCAATATCTTACCGATTACGCGCCAAATGCAATCGGGTCTGGCAATTTAATAGTTATTTAGAATGTTAAGAAACGCATTTCAGACCGTTAAAGCATTTGGATTCGTTGAGCACATCGATTCTCCGTCCGAACCCGGTACGTTGTGCGTGAAGGAAAGGAAAGGGGGCATAAGCGCTAAACCCAGGCGTCACGCGCCCCAATAGGGTGACATTTGCACTTTTTAACATCTTATTGAGATGACGGCAGGCATAATCGTCGACTTTCAGGCGCCTGATTTATCCCCGCTTTCGTGGGGAAAAGTTCACCTGCGGTTGGGCTAGGCACCCGGCATTGCTCAATGCCTGGCATCGATAGGCCTTCCGGCCTTGCGAAATGCCGTCCGTTTTTTTGGGGCACTCTCGAGGTAGGTTCATGCGAATGATTCGGTACAAAGCTTCGTGGTTATCAGCCGGCGCGTTTGCGTTCGATGTTTGCGCGGTCGCCGGTACATGGTTGGCGGCTTATGCCATTCGTTTCAATGGCGCCGTGCCAGTTGACTTCGCGCGTGGCGCGCTTTCCGCACTGATGTGGGTGTTGCCCGTCTACGCGGTGATGTTTCGTGTGTTCGGGCTGTATCGCGGCATGTGGGTGTTCGCGAGCTTGCCTGACCTTATTCGTATTTCGAAGTCAGTGGCAGTTGGCGCGCTGATCGTGATGATCGGTGCGGCGATGTTGCAGCCTTCGCCCATCATTCCCCGCTCTGTGCTGATCGTGTCGCCGTTGCTGCTCTTCCTCACGATGGGCGGCGCACGTGCGTTGTATCGCGCGATTAAAGAGTTCTATCTGTACGGTGGGTTGATCGGCAAGGGCAAGCCGGTGATCGTGCTGGGCGCGGGTACGGCGGGGGCAA
>NZ_JALPRJ010000166.1 GCF_030464885.1 Caballeronia sp. SEWSISQ10-4 2
AGTCACGGTATCTTTATTATAGTAGACGTAGTATTTTTATGACACAGTAAGATTAGCCACCTGTTCGAAATTGCCCGAGAAGAATGGGGCATGGAGGGGCTGTTGAACCCATTAAATAACATTCGAAAGCCCACCGGCAGCCAAGCACGCGACCGACGCCTACGCGTCGGCGAATTCGAAAAATTGCACGCTTTGCTGTCTGCGAGCGGAAATCCATGGGCCGCACCCGCGTTCGAACTTGCAATCGAGACGAGCCTTCGTCAAAGCGCGCTGTTCAGCGCGCGTTGGGAGTGGCTCGATGTGCGCAGTCAAATGCTTCGATTTCCACCCGATGCACGAGGCGCTGACAATAAAAGCGTACCGGCCGTACTACCGCTTTCGAGGCGTGCCGTCGATATATTCCGTCACCTAGCAGCACTATCCGAAAGTCCACAAGTTAGGATCGCCCGCTCGCGACTCGGTCCCGGAAACGTTGTCCCTGAGAAACTCGCCGGGCCCGTATTTGGCACAAGCATGAATGCAGTAATTTGCGTTTGGAAACGAGTGATCCGAGCCGCGAGCATTGAAGACGCTGAGATTAAAACTCTTCGCTGGCATGACCTCCGTCACGAAGCTGCGTCCCGGCTTTTCGAAAAAGGACTACACCCAATGGAGGTTGCTTCGATAACAGGTCATCGGAGCATGCAGATGCTAAAAAGGTATACGCACTTGAAGCCAGAAAGCCTATTGGCGCGCCTAGGATAAAAGAGCCGCGCAACGGGGCGGCCGGCAACTCGTTCGCCACCGTCGCAAACGAAACTCACCGCGTTAGATACTCAACGCTTCGCGCAGAAATTCGGAGATCAGCCCGCGAAGCGCCGCGATGCGCCCGACAAACCTACTTTACATCACTGCTGCACCAGACGATCGCCAACGGCTAGATGGTCTGTTTAACGCCATGCCATTTATGCAACAGGCGATCGCCGCCGAGAACCACGCGAGACAACGAAACCAACGCGGATAGACCACAACTCGCTCGAACGCGTTCGCCTTGATCGTGCCTGATATCGGCAGCGACAGAGTCGTGTGCGACTGGCAAGATAGACACCACCACTCGTGGGGGGGCATGAAAAAACATCTATTCCGAACCTATCACTCGCAGGACAAAGTACCTGGTTGGCCGTGTACTCGTATGGAATGCGGTGGCTCGCTGGACGCTGTGGAGGGCAGCTTGAGGCACGAAGGCGCCTACGATTCTGCGCAGGCAATGGCCTATCAGTCGTATCACCCCGAAATGGATAACGGCCGCTATTTGATGGCCCTGCGGTGCACCCGATGTGATGATCGAGTAGTTGTTGCCGGAGCGTACGGTAGCGAAGAGGTAGAGCTGCCGGACAGATTTGAACACGAGGAAATGCTGTACCCAAAGTTCTTCTTCCCCGCACTTCCCATAATCGAAATTCCGTCTACTTGCCCGCAAGGCGTTCGCATTGCACTCACTCAAGCGTTTTCCGCCTACTGGTCGTCACCGGGAAATACGGCAAACTCCATGCGCATTGCGTTAGAGCGTTTGATGGACGAGCAAAACATCGCTGCAGGGAACCTTCACCGCCGCATTGAAATCTTTGATAGGTCGCATCCCGAGACAGGCGAATTCCTAGAGGCTGCAAAATGGGTTGGCAATGTTGGTAGCCACGAAGGCGAAGTTACGCATGAACGTGTTTTGGATGTCTTGGAGCTGGTGGAGCATGCGTTGGAAGTGCTATATCCCAAAGACACAACGAGGCTGAGAGACACAGCTAGGGCCATCATCGCCGCGAAAGGAAAATAACACTGATAACGCGCAAATCACTTGACGGCGACCGGCGCGAGACGGGCCAATTTTGCCTCGGCTGGTCCAACGATTTTGCATCCCAAATCCGGCAAATTGGAAGACGGAACAGCACATAATTTCGCGCCGTGTGATGACATTGACTCTTGTTACCCACTAACTTATATTAGTAGTGGGTAACAAGGGAGTCAGGTGCATGCCATCCGTCCATCCAGTCGCGCTTCAAACGCTCTACGCTTCCTTGATTGAGGGTGCGCAGAGTCAAACGCAGATCCCGCTGCAAACGCCCGGCACCGTGGTTCGCAAGGACATAAAAGGGCAGGAATACACGTATTGGCGTTCCTATCTCGCGAGTGGCCGACGCAACGACGAATATCTCGGCGCTGCCAGCGACCCACGCACATTCCAGGCGATGGAAGAGCGTTTAGTGAAAAGTCGCGAGGCCAGGCAGTTGGCGAACTCAGTGAAGACGCTGAGGCTGTCAGGCTTTGCTGTTGCTGACAATTCATCGGCCCTGACCGTCGCCTCCCTGTTTAATGCCGGGATCTTTCGGCAAGGCGGTGTACTCGTCGGATCCCATGCCTTTGGTGCCTTGCTGAACGGGCTAGGGGTCAAACTCGCTGCAAATTACTATACCGACGACATCGACATCGGCACGGCCACCCCGATTGCTCTGGCAATTCCCGATGATCGGAGTTTCCTGGACGTTTTGCGCGATACCGGTATCGAATTCCTCGAGGTGCCTGGGCTTGATCACCATCGCACCCCCACGTCTTACAAGCAGCGCGGAGCACTTCTAAAGGTCGACTTACTGGTGCCAGGCACTGAAGCGTATGAAACGAAGCCCCTTCCGGGGTTGAAGGCGCACGCAACAGGTTTGCCATTCTTCGAATACCTGATGGGTGGCGTGGAAGACGGCTATCTCTTGGGAAAAGATCACATTATCCCCGTGCGGCTCCCGAACCCGGCCAGATTCGCACTACACAAGCTGGTCGTAAGCACTCTTCGGCCGGCGGCATTGGGTGTCAAGAGCAGGAAGGACCAACAGCAGGCACTCATAATGATGGACGCGGTGCTTGAGCACAATCAGGCGTGGGTATCGGAGGCGATAGAGGCACTTCCGCTGGCAGCCAGACCGCGAATAGCTCAGGCAGCGGATCACACGCTGGCCTACGCCGAGGGATTTGGCGATGTCACAAAAGACGCACTGGAAGAGCTGTCCGGATTGCGGTACGCAGCAGGTGAGGCGAAATTAAATGTACAGGGCAACGACTGGAAGCCGTGAGAGGCTTGCTATGCCAGCGAGCGACTTTTGCCTACGTTGCCGCAGCCTTTCCCAACAGGCGCATAACGGGACAATCTTCCCCTCCGGCGAATCCAAAGAATTCGCGACACAATTCTGGCAAGTCCAACGTACTCGGTTCCGCGTCATCCAACGCGTGCCCGAATTCGCTGGCAAGTCTTTGATTTGGAAAAGACACCGGTCTAACTAATTCTGTTTTCATGCTGTAGCGGGAACCATAACCTGAGATTTTGGGATTCATCCACTGAGAAATTTATTGATGGATGCGCTCCGATAGCTCAGTTTGATGGTACCTAACTAAATTCACAGCCGCGAGAACGACGGCCACCTCATCGAGGTGGCCGTCGTTTCTCAGTCTGGGCAACATCAAGGAGGGGCTTTTCAGCCCGACTTCTGCTGTCTTCGCTGGTCTGCGGGTCTCGCTTGCGCTTCAGCCCAGTACAGTGAAAGCGATTTCGCCACCAGAGACAGCATCGCCCAGATCACGCACAGCGACTTCTTGGTCGCCAGAGCTTCGTAGTAAGAGTGGCCCGGTTTGCTTCTCTGTAAGCACCCGGCAATCTCATCTGGTTTTCTATTCTTTGGCGTAAGAGCATACGTTTCCACGATCAGGAAGCGGACACGTGCACACTATTTCCCAAGACATTCCGACCGGGCGCACACGGCGCACCTACAGCACCTCGTTTAAGTCAGAGCTTATCGAACAATGTCGCCAGGTCGGCGTCTCATGTTCAGCCGTGGCGATTTCGCATGGTCTGAACCCCAATGTGCTGCGGCGTTGGATTAAAGATGCCGCCGATTCCAGCGACGCTGCGCCGCCTGCACCCAAATCGGTTGTTGTCGACGTAAAGCCTGCCTTCGTCGCGTTGCCAATGACCGTGCCGATAGCTCAAGCGCCCGACGCGGCGCAAGCGAACGTGCGTATCGACATTCAGCGCAATGGCACAACCGTGTCAGTGCTGTGGCCGCAGCTTTGCTTGAGTGACAGCGCAGCTTGGGTTCGGGAGGTGCTGCGATGATCCGCATCGACTCCATTTGGCTTGCGACCGAACCCCTCGATATGCGTGCCGGCGCTGATACCATCCTTGCTCGCGTGGTGAAGGTATTTGGGTCCGCACGGCCACATCATGCATATCTGTTTGCCAATCAGCGCTCGACGCGCATGAAGGTCCTGGTGTACGACGGTTTTGGCGTCTGGCTTGCTGCACGACGCTTGAACAAAGGTCATTTCGTTTGGGCCAATGGTCATAGTGATATTGCTGAGACGTTAAATCTCGAGCAACTGCGCGCACTCGTGATCGGGCTGCCCTGGCAGACGTTGGCGCACGACCACGTAATCGCGGTGGTATAGCAAATGACGTAAACAGTTTCGATTCCCCCGGCGTGCAGATGCTGGCAAACTTGGGGGCATGAATTCACCCACTGATCTCGATGCCCTGAACCCCGATCAACTGCGCGCACTTGCGCGGCAGTTGATGACCCAGGTCGACGAGAAGACGCGTGAATCGCACTACCGCCAAACGCGCATTGACCAGCTCACCCATGAGCTCTCGGTCATCAAACGCCTGCAATTCGGCAGTCGTAGCGAACAGTTCACTGCCGAGCAGTTAAGCTTGCTGGACGAGGCCGTTGATGAGGATTTGGCCGCGCTTGAGGCCGAGCTGGATGAACTGCGCTCGGACGCGCCGCAGGAGAAGCCCCGCAAGCGGGCCAAACGCTTGCCGTTGCCGCCCCAGTTGCCCCGCACCGACATCCATCACGAGCCGACGGAGTTAACCTGCCCCTGTGGCTGCCAGCGCGTGCGCATTGGCGAGGATATCAGCGAGAAGCTCGACTACGCTCCGGGCGTGTTCACTGTTGAGCGCCACATCCGTGGGAAGTGGGCATGTAAAGCGTGCGAGACGTTGATCCAGGCGCCGGTGCCACCGCATGTGATCGACAAAGGGATTCCGACGAATGGCTTGCTCGCTCAGGTGTTGGTCGCCAAATACGGCGACCACCTTCCTCTGTACCGGCAGGAACGCATCTTCGCCCGCGCTGGCCTTGCAATTCCACAATCGACACTCGGCGGCTGGGTGGGCGTATGCGGTGTACGTTTGCAGCCCTTGGTCGACGTGCTTCGCGAGGAACTACTGCGCCACAACGTCTTACATGCAGACGAAACGCCAGTGCAGATGTTGAGTCCCGGCAAAGGGAAGACGCATCGCGCCTATTTGTGGGCGTACACGTCGACGCAGTTCGCAGAGGTGCGCGCGGTCGTGTACGAGTTCGCCGACGGTAGATCTGGCGAACACGCTCGCACCTTCCTGGGCAGTTGGCGTGGCAAGCTGGTCGTTGACGATTACAGCGGTTATAAAGCGGGCTTTAAGCTGGGCATCACGGAAATCGGCTGCATGGCACACGCACGGAGAAAGTTCTTCGATCTGCATGCAAGCAAGAAGAGCCAGATCGCCGAGCAGGCACTGAAATTCTTCGTGGCGCTTTACGACGTGGAGCGCGAAGCCGCCGACTTAGACCCTGAACAACGACGAGCGATTCGTGAGGAGCGAGGCCGGCCAATTGCGCAGGCATTGCACGTGTGGATGCTCGCTCAGCGCAAACTTGTCGCCGAAGGCTCGCCGATTGCCAAAGCACTGGACTACAATCTCAAGCGTTGGCAGGCGCTCACGCGCTATCTCGACGATCCTCATGTACCCATCGACAACAACCGAATCGAGAACCTGATCAGACCTTGGGCAATTGGACGGGCAAACTGGTTGTTCGCAGGTTCTCTACGCGCAGGTCAACGAGCTGCGGCCATTATGAGTCTGGTGCGTTCCGCACAGCTCAACGGGCACGACCCGTACGCATACTTAAAAGACGTCCTCACGCGGCTGCCGACACAGCGGGCCGATAAGATCGCCGAATTGCTTCCGCATAACTGGGTACCACCTGTCCCCTGATTGAGCTCACCCCTGACTTTGCCGGGCGCTTACGCTTCTCTAGCGAATGCGCTTCTTGTCGGTAGATGCGCGGCGCTCCTCGCCTCCGAAAGACTCCAACGCGGAGATGACCGTTGATGCGCTCCTAGCCTAGGTCGTGCCCGTTGGCAGCGTGTCCGAGTAACGGCAGCATCAGCAACAGGGCCGCTCCGGTTTTGTAAAGTACGCGCATAGTGTTTCTTCTAGGTTTGGGGTCCCGTATCGCCATCGCTGAACGGGGAACCCGTATAGCCACGGTCTCTCCAAATCCGGTCTGTCGTGAATAATTTTCGACGAAAATCCAGAAAAGCACCTTTGAGTGATAAAATCTCGAGTCAAGTGAAAAAATTTCGAGTCCATGTCCAGTTTGGAACCCGTCGGTTACGAGCACCTAATCCGAACCTTTAACCTGCCTGTCCGGCCGCTCACGCACCCCTGCTTCATTAGCGGCTCAGTGAATCGGCGAGTGCCTGCGCACAATGGATTCTGGTTCCCACGCAACGTCGCGCTCGAATCGACGCCGGTGGGTCATCTTGAGTTCGCCCTGCGGCACGAGGGTGTGAACCTCGAAGTCATCGACGCCGTGTTCGAGCACCTGCCCGACACAGAGCTCGTTCGCCGCCTCACAGAGTCGCCCAATGGGGCGCACATCCGCCGGGCCTGCTTCCTGTGGGAATGGCTAACCGGCAAAAGCCTGTCCGTCGAAGCCACACCGACAGGCCCATACGTCGACGCACTTCCAAAAGATGAGTATTTCACTGCCGAACGCCCGGCGAACAACTCGAAGTTTCGCGTCCGGGATAACCTGCCAGGCACCTCTGCCTTCTGCCCACTCGTGCGCCGCTCGGCCCTACCAGAAAATCCGACGCTCGATGAGCTTCTCAACGAAGCTTCCGAGACACTGGACAGCCTGACGGACCCGACGCTTTATGCCCGGGCTGTCAGCTACCTCTACCTGTCGGAGACGCGGAGCAGTTTCAGCATCGAACGAGAAGAACCCAGCGCGGACAAGGCTGAACGGTTTGTTCAGCTCCTGGCTCACGCTGGCGAAGAGAAGCTGGTGACAGAGGACTGGCTGGTCGGGCTGCAGAACATCATCGTTCGCGAGGTGTTCAGCCAGGAGGCGTCCTATCGGACGAAGCAGAGCTGGCTCGAGGATGGCACGCGCCGCGTCACCTTCTTCCCGCCTCCTCCTGAAGACCTTCCGCGGGCGACGGCAGGCTGGGAGCATTTCATCAACGAAATCGGCCTTCGCTGCCCGAATACCCTGGTAAGAGCTGCGTGCGCCGCTTTCGGATTCGTCTACCTGCACCCCTTCCTGGATGGCAATGGCCGGATTCATCGCTTCATCATCCACCATGTGCTTAACGGCGCGCGACGCCTGCGTGGCGGAGCCATCGTTCCGGTTTCGGCCGTCATCCTTCGTCACGAAGCAGAATACGCTGAAGTTCTCAAAGGCTTTTCGGTCCCAACCACCCGGTTGTGGGACTACGTGATGAGCGACCCGTCTCCGCTAGTGACCCGGCATCCGGGAGGCCGCCCGTATCGTTTCTTTGACGCCAGTCGGGAAGTGCGTTTCCTGCACGAGATGCTGGTGGAGGCCATCCGGACAGAACTGCCGGAGAAGCTCAGCTGGCTCGGCGGTTACGACGAAGCTTTCAGGCAGCTGGACGCGGAATTCGACCTGAGTCAGTCGGACCTGTCGGCCCTCATTCGCATGGTGAAGTCCAACAACGGAAAGCTCTCGGCAAATAAGCGCAAGCAATACTATTACCTGCCCGAGAAGGTCATCGCTCGCATTGAGGAAGTGGTCAGGGAGTCTTTTCCGGAGGCTACAGGCGGTTCAGCCGACGCGGCGGACGCCGACTCCCCTTGATTCGCAGGCCAACCCGCGGACGCTTGTTGAGCGCATCCGAAAATCTGCATGTTTTTCGAGGAACAAGCGAAAAATCCCCGTATCGTGAAAATTTCACGACCCAAGAACGGATTTTTCGACGCCGGGAGACAGAATCCGCGGCTCGGGAGGGATTTCGCGAATGTCACTTATGTTACTTCGGGGACACTACGCGGCATTGAGTTAGCTAGACCTGAGTTCCGCCCATTTTGTAGCCATTGTTAATGGCGGCAAGTGCCTGTCAGTGCTCGTAAATTTGTCCAATGAGAGGTC
>NZ_JALPRJ010000167.1 GCF_030464885.1 Caballeronia sp. SEWSISQ10-4 2
AAGGCGGCGTAAGCCGCCGGGAATCCTCGTTCATCAGGGCGAGGAGGACGTCAAATACATCCACGGGATGGTTTCGGTAATAAGTACTTACGAGGAGGACTATAGTGACCCTGCTCGACTCTAGGCTGTTGTCCGAATACGCTTGCCAGCGTACAGCGGGTACAGCTGCGCGCCTGGTGTCGCGCGAGCTCGCGCAACGGGGCGCGGCGACTATCGAGCAACTATCGGGGACCCAAGGGAAAGATTTGATAGATAGAAGCGCCGAAACGAGTGCATTCGACCAGAACATTCTTGCTCATGACCTGAAATAAACAAAAAAGCCGTCAAAATTGGCGGCTTTTTTGTTCTCGATCAACCGGTCTCCTTACGCCAGCACCAGATTGTCCCGATGAATCAACTCGGGTTCTAGCATGTACCCGAGTACCGTTTCGATCTCCCCGCTCGGCCGGCGCTGAATCAGCCGCGCCTCGGAACTGCTGTAATTCGTGATGCCGCGCGCCACTTCCTGCCCACCCGGACTCATGCACGCGATCACTTCGCCGCGCGCGAACGCGCCGTGAACATCGATCACGCCGATCGGCAGCAAGCTCTTACCGCCTGCGGTGAGCTTCTCGACCGCGCCGTTGTCGATAACCACGTGGCCACGCACCTGCAAATGATCCGCCATCCATTGCTTGCGAGCCGCGATACGCGCCGTTCGCGCGATCAGTTGCGTGCCGATCATCTCGCCGGACGCAAGCCGCGTCAGAACATCTGACTCCCGCCCGCTCGCAATCACCGTATTCGCGCCGCTATGCGCGGCGCGCTTTGCCGCGAGAATCTTGGTCAGCATGCCACCGCGCCCCAGACTCGAACCCGCACCGCCCGCCATGGCTTCGAGTTCCGGCGTGCCCGCATCGGCCTGCTCGACCAGCGTCGCAGAGGGATCGTGGCGTGGATCGGCGGTGAACAGGCCGCGCTGATCGGTGAGGATGATCAGCGCATCGCCTTCTATGAGATTCGCTACCAGCGCGCCCAGCGTGTCGTTGTCGCCGAACTTGATTTCGTCGGTGATGACGGTGTCGTTTTCGTTGATGATCGGCACGCAGCCCAGGCGCAGCAAAGTGAGCAGCGTTGAGCGCGCGTTCAGATAGCGTTCGCGGTCAGCGAGATCGGCGTGCGTGAGGAGAATCTGCGCGGTGCGCATGCCGTGCTTGCCGAAACTGCTTTCGTAGACTTGCGCCAAACCCATTTGGCCCACGGCTGCGGCCGCTTGCAGTTCGTCAATTTCGCGCGGCCGCTTCGTCCAGCCCAGCCGATGAATACCTTCGGCAATCGCGCCGGAGCTGACCAGCACGACCTCCTTGCCCTGCCCGCGCAACGCTGCAATCTGCGCGGCCCAACGCGCGATGGCTGCGTGGTCGAGCCCGCGGCCATCGTTTGTCACCAGGCTCGATCCCACTTTCACTACGAGTCGCTTCGAAGCGGCTATGACGGAACGCATCTGACGCATTTCTCCTCGGATTTGCCTCGATCACCACGGGCCAAACTCTTACGCTTCGTCTTTGTCGATCTCCGGCGCGGGCTGAGGCGCCACGGCGGCGGGTTCGTCGCGGAAACGCACATCGGCGGCGAGATCTTCCGCTTCTGCCGCGCGCGACGCATCCGAATTCTTCGAGATGTAGTCGAAGATGGCATAAGTCAGGCTTTCGCAGCCCTGACCCGTCAGCGCCGAGATTTCGAACACCGGGCCATCCCACTCGTAACGCTTGATGAAGTCTGCCACCCGCGATTTACGCTCTTCGTCTGGCACCATGTCGAGCTTGTTCAGCACGAGCCAGCGCGGTTTGTCGTACAGCGCCTCATCGTACTTGCGTAGTTCGTTGACAATCGCGCGCGCTTCCACGACGGGATCAACCGCTTCGTCAAAGGGAGCGAGGTCGACCAGATGCAACAGCACGCCGGTGCGCTGTAAGTGCCGCAGGAACCGGTGACCAAGACCTGCGCCCTCCGCCGCACCTTCAATCAGACCCGGAATATCCGCGATCACGAAACTCTTTTCCGGTCCGACGCGCACCACGCCGAGATTTGGCGCGAGCGTGGTGAACGGATAATCGGCAATCTTCGGCCGCGCATTCGACACCGCCGTGATGAACGTGGACTTGCCCGCGTTCGGCATGCCGAGCAGACCGACGTCGGCGAGCACTTTCAGCTCGAGGCGCAGCATGCGCCGGTCGCCCGGCTTGCCTTCGGTCTTCTGGCGCGGTGCGCGATTCGTGCTCGACTTGAAGTGCAGGTTGCCAAGGCCGCCCGCACCGCCGTGCGCGATCAGCACGCTCTGGTTGTGCTCGGTCAGATCGGCGATCAACTCGCCCGTTTCCGTGTCCGCGATGATCGTGCCGACCGGCATACGCAAGATGATGTCCTCGCCGCCCTTGCCGTAGCAGTCCGCGCCGCGGCCGTTTTCGCCGTTGCGCGCCTGGTGTTTCTTCGCGTACCGGTAGTCGATCAGCGTGTTGATGTTGCGATCCGCGACCGCATACACGCTGCCGCCCCGGCCGCCGTCGCCGCCGTCCGGTCCGCCGAACGGGACGAACTTCTCGCGCCGCATCGACGCGCTGCCATCCCCTCCGTCGCCGGCGATGACTTCAATTCTCGCTTCGTCAATGAACTTCATGAGTTGCTCCGTCCCGTGTTTCACTTTGCGTGGGACTGGTGTAAGCGCATGGGACCAGAGTAAGCGCATGGGACCGGAGTAAGCGCTAAAGCGCAAACTCTGGTCGACAGCGCCAACTCTGGTCGACAGCGCCAACTCCAGTCGACACACTATTCTGCCGCGGCCGGCCGATGCCAGCCACTAGGCCATTCGATATATGCCACTGCCCGGCCGCGTCAATAAAGCCGGCCAATAAAAAAAGCCCCGCGAACTTCGCGGGGCCTTTTCCGGTCCTGAAGCCCGTGCCTGGATAATTCTTAGGCAGCCGGGACGACGTTGACCAGATGCTTCTTTGCTGCGCCCTTCGTCGAAAACGTGACGTGGCCGTCGGTCAGCGCGAACAAGGTGTGATCCTTGCCCATGCCGACGTTGTCGCCCGGGTGCATGCGCGTGCCGCGCTGGCGAACAATGATGCCGCCTGCGTTGATAGCCTGGCCGCCATAAACCTTCACGCCGAGGCGCTTTGATTCAGAGTCGCGACCATTGCGGGATGATCCGCCTGCTTTTTTGTGTGCCATTTAATAGCTCCTTGACCGTTTAGCTTAATCGACTCGACGACGCTTACGCGGCGTTGATAGCGTCGATACGCAGTTCGGTATAGTTCTGGCGATGGCCAGCGTGCTTTTGGTAGTGCTTCCGGCGACGCATCTTGAAGATCGTAACCTTCTTATGACGACCCTGGGACACGACGGTAGCTATGACGGAAGCCCCACTGACCAGCGGTGCACCGAACTGAATCGATTCACCTTCGCCTACTGCGAGAACCTGGTCGAGCGTGATTTCAGCGTCAATGTCTGCCGGTATCTGTTCTACTTTCAATTTTTCGCCGACAGCAACCTTATACTGCTTGCCACCGGTTTTTATGACCGCGTACATTGAGAACCTCACTCTGAATTCATTTTTCCGCACACCGTGCGCGAAAACGCGTGATTATACAGAGAGTTAGGCTCTCCGTCAAAACCCTTGTTCATCGCGAAAAAGCGCCGCCGCTGCACCGGAATGAGGCGAGACCCACGCGCCATCATCCTGATTTTGCCGCCGCCCGCCGTTCGCCGGCCTTGCTGCGGCAATGGGCACGGTGAGTCCGAGGCGTCTTTAGAGGCGGCTATCGGCCGATTCGCCTTATAATTCGCGGCACTACCCTAATTGCCGATCATGTCGTCCACTGCCACTTCCTCCCCAAACGCCGCCAACGTGCTCGAGCCCATAGCCGAGGACATGCAGCAGGTCAATCGCGTCATCCGGCAGCGCCTGGCATCCGAAGTGATGCTGATCAACCAGATTTCCGAGTACATCATCGGGGCTGGCGGGAAGCGGCTTCGTCCCGCGTTGCTGCTTTTGGTAGCAGGCGCTCTCGGCGACAAAACCGGGCACCGCCACGAACTGGCCGCGGTCGTCGAGTTCATTCACACGGCCACGCTACTGCACGATGACGTCGTCGACGAATCCGATCTGCGGCGCGGCCGTAAAACCGCGAATGCGCTGTTCGGCAACGCGGCGAGTGTGCTCGTCGGCGACTTCCTGTACTCGCGCTCCTTCGAAATGATGGTCGGCGTAGGCAAGATGCGCGTGATGGAGATCCTGTCGGTCGCGACCAACGTGATCTCCGAAGGCGAAGTGCTGCAGTTGCTCAACATGCACGACCCGGACGTGGACGAAGCGCGCTACATGCAGGTGATCCGCTACAAGACGGCCAAACTCTTCGAAGCGGCGGCGCAACTCGGCGCAGTGCTCTCGGGGTCGGATGCCCGGACGGAAGCGGCGGCAGCGGAGTTCGGACGGCGCATCGGCACAGCGTTCCAGATCATGGATGACTGGCTCGATTACACGGGCACGGCGGAATCGATGGGTAAAAATGCCGGCGACGATCTGCGCGAAGGCAAACCCACGCTCCCCCTCATCTATTTGATGGAGCACGGTTCGGCCGAACAGGCAACGCTCGCACGCGAGGCAATCGAGCAAGGCGGCACCGATAAATTCGACACCATCTTCGAAGCCATCACGACGTCGGGCGCGCTGGATCACACCTTGAAATGCGCGCGGCAGGAAGCGCAGGCGGCAGCCAATGCAATTTCTTCGTTTCCGGATTCCATTTTTAAAGAGAGCCTGCTAGAATTATGTTCTTACTCGACGGCGAGACAGTCCTGAAAAGGAAACGAACCGATTCGACGTGAACAATTCGGGGTGTAGCTTAGCCTGGTAGAGCGCTACGTTCGGGACGTAGAGGCCGGAGGTTCGAATCCTCTCACCCCGACCATGAATTCCCTTGTTAATCAAGGCCAAAACCGTCCAGCTTGCTGGGCGGTTTTTTGTTTTGGGCGACCCTCTGCGCCAGTTCTGCGCCAAAAATGCCTTCGTCGCGGCCCCGTCCGCACCCGGCGTCGCGCGCCAACGCACTGCCCGAGCCGGCCCACGAGGTCGCGCCTCTAAAACAGCGAGGACCCGCCGGTCACTACACGTAGCTCCACTGTCTCAGGAGCTGCCATGACTACCGTTTCGAACCGTTCGAACTACTCATCACCGTTGCCCGTCACGATGCGTGTGGCCGCGTCTTCCCCTACTCCGCCCGCACCGCCGTCGAAGCCTATGTCGCTACGCTGCGCGCCAACGGCTACCGGCCCCGCGTGACCCGCGCCAGCGACTGCTTCGAGGTTCGCATCCGCAACAAGGGCTTTCCTGAACTCCACACGACCGTCGCCTCAGAAGAGGAAGCGGTCACCCTCATCAAATTCATCGAGGGCCAGCGTGCCATCGGCTTGCACGTGGACTACTCGAAGGCGCTGACGGTCAGCTTCGCGGACCTGCTGGTGCGCTATCTGCGTGAGGAGGCGCCGCGCCATGCCAGTTTCGAGGTGGTCGCCTACAAAATCAATGCACTGCTCGAGGATGCGGGCCTGCCGCGGCTCAACCCAGCCGAGATTGTGCGCGCCCACCCGGCGCCCCGTCCCCGGGTGAAAGCCCGCGCCGCGCGGCGCAGCACCGGCAAGACCGTGCGCACGCCGACAGTGAACCTCATCCGTTGCAAACTGGCGCATCCTGAACTGGAACTTGCCATGCCTACCTTATCCGCGAAACATCATGCAAGCGAACTGCAGCGCCAACTACGCGCCCTGCTAGGCCATGATCAGATCGTGACGCAAGCCTACGGAGCTCACCTGCTGATCAAACGTCTGGACGATCAGGATCCCATTGTTGTGGCTCGTCTGAGCGAGCTCGGCCGCAATCTTTACGGAGCAGCCTTTCGCAGCCATAGTGGGCGATGGGAACCTCTACCGGGCTCAGGCCCGCTCGATGAGATGGCTCAGGTCGTCGTCACGCTCCTGGCGCCTTATTTACAGCCAGATAATTATTAAACCTATTTATGGGATGTTGTACTAGCGCTTGGTATTCGTTATGCCTTTCCCAGCCGCGACTCTGGAGGAGCGATACGGCGGCGACCCGTTCGCTATTGGCCATCATCACGTCGCTGCGGCGCTATGGGCTGTCGGCATAGAACAGGCACCAATCGTCCGGTTGTCGGACCCTGTTCGCCCGCGCTTCGGGGCCGGCTCTTGTGGGTGTTTGTTACCTCTGCCAAGCTAAGTCGTTGGATTCATCCCGAATGGAAACGTAGTTTGCGTGGCCGACACATGCTTGTGGCCAAGTTAAAGGTGAAAGACGTCGTTGGAGGAGCGCGAAATGGAAACGACTGAGCGGCAAATACAAGAGAAATTTTTAAACGCGCTTAGAAAAGAGCATGTATCGGTCAACGTTTTCCTTGTGAACGGAATCAGATTATTGGGATACATCGAGTCATTCGACAAGTATGTGCTGATGCTGAACTCGGCGGCGGGTATGCAAACGATATATAAGCATGCCATTTCTACAGTCCAGGAATACATCGGCAAACCCTCTCCGATAACGAGTCGGTACGCAAGTGGTCGTGAAGATGGGGAAGGCGAACGTGCGCCGAGCGTATCGCATCGAAAAGTCCGTTCGATTCGCCCCGATGACGAATAGGTTGTGGTGTCGTGGCGTCGTATCGATACCAGTAGTTAACCCCATCGCGAGGATGGCTAACAAACTAGCCGCAACGTCGCGCTAGTGCGTCGACAGTAAACTCGATTGACTCATGGGCCGATGACGGGGCCCCGACGAAGAATTTCGGCCTTCCGCCGAGGCCACATCAGCCCTGTTCGGTTCCGGCGATGCCCTCCTGGGATGTCACCTATCCGCTCGAACCCAACGACTGCTCAGTGTTTGGAAGGGGAGTCGCATTGAACCCCATTAGCGCATGTAGGCGAGCTATCGGAGCGTTTGCTTCCGGTTGCGCTGCGCGTGTCTGGAACGCCGCCATACGACACGTCAGTACTGGACTGGGCTGAAGCATTGGCGTTCTCTTCCATTGTCGCCCGTGCTGATGGCGGGGCGGTTTGTTGTGTCTCCTGCCCGTTCGCGATACCAGTGAACACAAGCAAGATGACGACTGTCGTCTTTGAAGCGAAAGCTGATGTCATTTCCCTACTCCTTGCGTGAAGTTCGGTTGCCAGAGTCCTCTTCTCGGCAAATCACAAGTCGAACGTTGTCCTCGCACGAACCGACCGCATCCAACGCCAGCCGGTCGTGCTCCAAAGACGCGTCGCGCACCCATACGGGTTTGGTAACCTCTGACAAATGGCGCGCATGCTGTCGGGCGGCGCAGGGGCTCGCCTGAGAATGCCTTAGGTCATAGGGGCGAAACTCCGGCCGACGATGACTCCGACGCCTCAGCTTCTGTTATAGGTCGCACGTGTTGAATTAAAAGGGCGTCGCTGCAAGTACTGAAGGGCGCGTGCGACGAGCCGGCCGTGCGGGTCGCCATGCCAGCCGGCGTACTGCGAAGGCCTGTCCGGGCGAGGTCCTCTTCAGCGAAAATCTTCCTCGCGCCACCTATTTTTCAGGGCCACCGATTCCAGCTTGCGCGCTGGTATATTCCAGACACGCAGGGTGTCATCGGTATGACAAAGATAAGGGAAACGCGGACGAAAACGTATCTCCCATCGCCATGAATTATTTCCGCCACGGGCCTCGTTTCGGAATAATCTAAAGAAGTAGGTCAGTGCCGAAACTCCTCGCTGTTACCAAGCAATCCTTCGAAAGTTGCGACGTCAGCGGAACGTCGGACTAATGTTTCGGCTTTGCTACTTGGCAACAGAGAGGATTCGTCTATGTATCATTCGTCATCCGTTGACTACATAGGGAACGTGATTGTCCCGATAGTCACACAGGACCCGTCTGGCTTTAGGTCGACGGCCATTATCACGGACGAAAACGGTGACGGACAAGCCACCGGTGCGCTCGGTTGCTTTGCGACCGAAGCCGAGGCGCGCCAATTCGCTGTGGAATATGCAAAATCCGAAATTGGACGGCGTCGTTTAATGCATGTCGTTATACAGAAATGTCGGCATTACCGTCATCGCGCAATAAGCGCATGG
>NZ_JALPRJ010000168.1 GCF_030464885.1 Caballeronia sp. SEWSISQ10-4 2
ATTCTGATCAAGCTCATGGTTCAGTAAAGTCGGCCTGTATTTCCGCAGCCTGTTAGGCCTGCGGTCGTTATATGTTGGATGTTCTCTTTATCACTATTAGTCACTGTGCGTGGCGGCCACGGACGCCGAAAGCACCACCCCGGCACCACCCCCGACCAACGAGCGCCAGCGACCACCCCCTCCGAGCGCGAGCGAAAACCCCACCCTTAACCCTTCCGAAACGTAATATGCGAAACCCTTCGCACCATCAGCACCGCCGATAACGCCGCCACCGCGGTCAGCGCCACCCCGATGTGAATCGACTGCACGAGCACCTCCCGGGCGCTCTCAATCAGCGCCGGACCATCCAGCCCGGCGGGCACCAGATCGGCCAGCAACTTCCCCCGCAACGCCGAATCGATCAGGATCCGTGGATCGTCGAACCTTGGCAGCCACGCCGAACTCGCCGGTTCGCCAAGCACTCTCAACGTGCGCGTGATGACATCCCGGTAATGATGCTGCACGATCGTCGCGACCACGCTGGTCCCCAGCATCCCGCCGACCATACGCGTCGATTGCAACAACGCAGTAGTAATGCCAAACCGCTCGCGCCCGGCAATCTCCTGCCCGAAGACATTCAGGTTATTCAGCACGAAACCCAGGCCAATACCAATCCCCGCCATCGGGATCTCGATCCAGATATGCGGCGTGGAAGCGCTGGCAAACGCCAACGCAATACACGCGAACATCAGCAACGTGAATCCAATCGACAAGATGAACGTCGGCTTGCGTAAATGAATCACGATGCGCGTGTTGATAAAACTGCCGATGGCAATAAACATCGCAATCGGCGTTGCCAATAAACCCGCTTCCTGCGGCGATAAACCAAACCCGCCCTGCAGCAGAAGCGGCGCAAAAAAGATCAGCGAAAACATCACGAAGCCCGACAGCGTGGACAACGTGAATAACGTGACGAGCTGCGGATCCTTGAACAGATCGAGCGGAATGATCGGATGCGTTGCGCGACGCTCGCAGATCAACAACGCCACCGCGCCAACCGTCACACAGGCGGCAAGCACCACGTTCCCCGTGGTCAGCCCGCTCTTTGGCACGGCTTCGATGAATGTCTGCAAACCGCCCAGCACCAACGCAACCAGCCCCGCGCCCAGCCAGTCGATCTTCACCGCGCCCTCACGCGGCCGACGAAAGTTCGGCAAATGCGCCCAGATGAAATAAAACGCGGCGATGCCCACCGGCAGGTTGATCAGGAAGGTGGAACGCCATCCCCAGTGCTCGCTCATCCAGCCGCCCAGCGACGGCCCCGCGGCGGTTCCAATGCCGTATGACGCCGCCATCACCACCTGCCAGCGCACCCGCAAGCGCGGATCGGGGAATAGATCGGGAATCGACGCGAACGCCGTGCCGACCATCATCCCGCCGCCCACCCCCTGCAAACCGCGCGCGATGACCAGGAACAGCATGTCGTTGGCCACACCACACAACACGGAAGCCGCCGTGAACGTCAGCACCGCGGCAATCACGAAACGTTTGCGGCCAAAATAATCGCCGAGCCGGCCGAATACCGGCACCGTCACCACCGACGCCAGCAAATACGCGCTCGCAATCCATGCGTAATACTCGAAACCATGCAATTCCGCGATGATCGACGGCAGCGCCGTACTCACCACGGTCTGGTCGAGTGCGACCAGCATATTGACCAGACCGATGCCGAGCATCGCGAGGAGAGCGTTACGGAAAGGCAGAGGAGTTGCAGATTCGGGAGGAGACGTAGCAGCGGACTGGGACACGGGCTGGGTGAGTTAGGAAAATGAAAAGAGGGATTAAATACCAACATCAAGCCCCGGATTGTATGACGGCATTATTTTGTCCGGTTGGTCAGGATCGGCCGTGCATCGACAAAAGGGGAACGTTCGTCAGATTAGTACGGTCGTAAAATTTGTAAGCTCGGTAATCAGGCGCGACTGTTTTCATCGATAAAACCGTCGCATGCACGTCGCGTGCGTTTCAACCGCTCAAGGAGAACGGTATGTTCAAACGAATCGTCGTGGCCATCGACGGCAGCCGCACCTCGCACCGCGCGTTCGAGTCCGCGCTGGAACTCGCCGCCACGCATGGCGCTGTGCTGCAACCGTATTACGTGGTGGAAAGCGCGCCGGTTTATTACGACGTGCCGGGCTACGATCCCTCGGTCCTGCGCGACGAACTCGCCGCCCGGGGCGCCAAACTCGGCGACGAAGCGTTCGCCGCGATGAAACGGCGCGGCGTAGAGGGCTCAGTGGCGATCGGTGAGGCTTCCTCCATGGACGATGTGGCCGATCTAGTGCTCAAGGCCGCCGCGGCGTTCAGCGCGGATCTGCTTGTAATGGGCACGCACGGCCGAAAGGGTTTCCAGCGGCTGATACTCGGCAGTGTCGCGGAAAGGTGTTTGCGGCAGGCGACGCTACCGGTGCTGCTGATTCCTTCAGCCGCCGGCAGCGACGAAGCACCAGCTTCATAAAGGTAAAGGCCTTTATCGCGCGACGTTTTGCCACCCGGGGGCGCATGGCATCGATGGGACAATTTCCTTGTTCCAGATCAAAACGAACTAAAAAGCGAGCGAACCATGCCAACCGTCCACGGGGCTTCCGCCCCTCTTTCGAACGCGCCCTCGCGTCACGCCGCCCATTGTTCAACCTGCGCCCTGCAGCACTACTGCCTGCCGCAAGGTTTGTCCTCCGAGGACGTCAACGCGCTCCAGAAGGTCATCGTCAACGCTCGCACGATCAAGCGCGGCGAAACGCTGTTTCACGTCGGCGACACCTTCGACACCCTCTACGCCGTTCGCTCGGGCTCGCTCAAGACGGTGGTATCAGCGGCGAACGGCAACGGCCGCGAGCAGGTCATGGGCCTCCATCTCGGCGGCGACGCACTCGGCCTCGAAGCTTTCGACACTGGCCTGCACGCATGTCACGCCGTCGCGCTCGAAGACAGTTCAGTCTGCCTGATTCCGCATGTGCATTTCGAACGCGCCTGCCGCGAAACCAGCGCCCTCCAGCGCAGGTTGCTGCAATTGCTGAGCCGCGAAATTGTCCGGAAGTCGACGCAAACCCTGATCCTCGGCACCTTGCGCGCCGACGAGCGTGTCGCCGCCCTGCTGCTCGATCTGTCCGCCCGGCTGAAACACCGCGGTTACGCCGGCAACGAATTCAACCTGCGTCTCACGCGCGACGACATGGGCAGTTTTCTCGGCATCACGCTTGAAACGGTCAGCCGGACGCTGTCGCGTTTTCAGGCAATGGGTCTCATCGATGCAAACGGCAAGCTTATCCAGATCCTCGACTTCGACGGTCTGCGCGCGATCTAGCCGGCTATGCGCTGGTGGTCTAAGCGCACTTGGCATGCCCTCTGCTACGATTAATCGTTTTGCATCGGCCCATGCCCGGAGACAAGAGCGAAATGAATCGCGAACCTACCCCGTTGCATCCGCTGCTCGCCCGCTTGCGCGAAGCACGTCAGACTACTGACACGCTGTTCTCCATCGTCAAACCCGAATTCCTGTATGAACGCCCGATTGCCGAGCGGCATCGGATCGTGTTCTACATCGGGCATCTGGACGCCTTCGATCGGAATCTGTTCGATCAGCGCCTCTTCGACCTGCCCAGCCCCAATCCCGAGTTCGATCAGTTATTTGCGTTCGGCATTGATCCGGTCGATGACGGCCTGCCAAGCGATCAGCCGCACGACTGGCCGACGCTTGCCACCATTCGCGCCTATGTTCAGCAGATTCGCGATGATATCGATGCGCGTTTCGACCCCGTCGAAATTACAAAGCTTGAAGATAAGCGCGGCAATTCCGGCGCTTTGGAAAACGCGCCCGAAACGCTGCTGGAGGTCGCGATCGAACATCGGCTGATGCACGCGGAAACGCTCGCGTACATGCTGCATCAATTGCCGCTGCACCAGAAAACCGGACCGACGGTCACGGAAAACACCGCGGCACATCCGCTCGACAAGACCCTCGCGCGCGAAATGGTCCACGTGCCCGCCGGCGTGGCGACGCTCGGCCTCGCACGCGACAGCGGCACGTTCGGCTGGGACAACGAGTTCGGTGAACAACGCGTGGAGGTGCCCGCGTTCGAGATGGACCGCTATATGGTCACGAACGCGGACTGGCTGGATTTCATTGATGCCGGCGGTTATGAGCATTGCGATTACTGGCGTGAGAGTGACTGGGCCTGGAAGGAACGTGAAGGCATTAACAAACCGGCGTTCTGGGTGCGTGATAAGTCATCCGAAGGATTGGACGGCGCCGGCTGGAAGCTGCGAACCATGTTTGACGAGATCGCGCTGCCTGCAGACTGGCCGGTGTATGTGAGCCACGCCGAAGCCAGCGCCTACGCGAAGTGGGCGGGCAAATCGCTGCCGACGGAAGCACAATGGCAACGCGCCGCCGAGTTTGCCCCGAATGCCCCGCACGCTCAGCAAGGCAATTTCGATTTCCGCCGATGGGAGCCTTCACCGGTCCATGCCCACCCGGAAAATCGCAGCGCGGCGGGCGTGGTCGGGCAGTTCGGCAACGGTTGGGAATGGACGTCGACGACCTTCGGGCCGTTACCCGGATTCGAGCCGTTTCCGTTCTATCTGGGTTACTCCGCGAACTTCTACGACGACCAGCATTACGTGCTCAAAGGTGGTTCGCCACGCACGGCGGCATGCATGCTGAGACCGAGTTTTCGCAACTGGTTTCAGGCACATTATCAATATGTGTATGCGGGATTTCGCTGCGTGCGCGGTTGACCATTTAAGCAATAGTTGACCCAAAATGTCGCTTTTCGCTTTGATGGAAAAATTGCCAACTATCGCTTTAACACAGCCCGTGTTGCACGGCTCCGAATTATCGTCTATTCCGTTGAGGTGGCGTCGCGTCATTCATCGCAAAGTTCTCGTTGCCAAGCGAACCAATCGTTCTTTCCTCAAGCAGCCGTTGAAACGGCGTAAAGAATCTCGAGGGTTACGTCGCAGTAAGACCAGCGAGTCGAGTAATTGCGATATGACAAGGATTACTTATGAATCGAGCGAGTAGAACTGCTGAGCGGCGGACAACGGATTTTTCCTGAGCATTTCATCTGCCCCTTCTTGATCATGTGCATTATTTCAATGCCACTGAGAATGACGCGAGCGCAGCCAAATTCCTTGAACCCAAGCATTGGCCGGGTGATGCGTTTGATGGCCCGATGGTCCTGGTCGGGTAGCAACAGCGCATTGCTGCGCTGCTGCCCCCTAAGAACCGTACGTGCGCCTTTAGGAGCATACGGCTCAAGCCTCTACAAAGGCATCTATCGACACCCGGTAGCACAACTTCATCTTCCGGCATACTGCGGATTTCTACGGCAATTGAGATGGTGCACTTGGAGATTGCTGGCTGCATCCGTCCCGCCATCAGCTTGCTTCACGATATGCGCAACATCCCAGCGGGTGTTCATCGTGATGGGCTGCTGACAGTTAGAACACAGGCCATCTTGCCTTAGCCAGACGCGGTACAGCTTATGGCGACCTCGTACCGAGTTCAGCATCTTCTTACCCCATCGGGATTCGAAGTACGGCGCCCATTGCAGATCGTGCGGATTGGCGCCCGCTTTGATCTTGATATGCCGTTTTATTGGCGTATCCGATTCCTTGAGCAAGATGACCTCTCTTGTCGTGCCATCCTCTTTGTTTTCTGTGGCGGCAAATACCCAGTCCCGGAAACCTTGGGTCTTGAAGTATTTGAGCTTCACCCATCGGGCTCCTTTTTTAGGGTGCCTTCTTACCGCCCATCGCCATAGCATTGACCAGACCTCGTGATCAACTCGATCGAAGGCTTTCTTGGCGACTACGTGGCTGTGGTATTGCGCCCATCCTCGGAGAACAGGATTGAGCAGCCTTATCAGGCTCGCCTGTTTAGCCGTCTTGTTGGCCTTGATGATTTCACGAATTTTGTCAAGATGCGCCTTGACGTTCGCTTTCGACGGTTTCATCAGTAGCTTGCCGTTGTACTTGCGAATGTTCCATCCGAGGAAATCAAACCCATCCTTGATGTGCGTTATTCTGGTCTTTTCTGGCGATAAGACCAACCCGCGTTCCGCCAGAAATTCGACTACTGCGGGCCTGACCTCACGTTCCAGCCACTCTTTCGAGTGGCCGGTAATAATGAAATCGTCCGCGTAACGCACCATGTTCATTTTCAGTCCCCTCGGTTTCGCTCGCGGGAATTTTTCCGCTAGCATCGCTTCGAGGCCATCGAGTGTCATGTTGGCTGCCGCCGGTGAAATAATTCCCCCTTGCGGGGTGCCGGCGTCAGTGGGGAAGAGTTCGTTTTGATACACATATCCCGCTTTGAGCCACTTCGTTAGGATCACCTTGTCCGTGGGGATATTGGCGATCATCCAGTCGTGGGAAATTTTGTCGAAACAGCCTTGGATGTCGGCCTCCAGCACCCATTCCGCACTCGCCTTCTTTGCCAGAGAAATGAAGCATTGTCCTCCAGCGTCAGCCGTCGAGCGTTCCGGCCTGAACCCATAAGAATTCAGATCGGCGGTGGTTTCCGCAACGGGTTCCAACGCCAACAGATATAAAGCCTGCATGGCGCGGCATTTCATCGCGGGCACGCCCAACTTCCTAGTGCCGCCCTTGGCCTTCGGAATTTCAACCTGCTTAACCGGCGGCGGGAAGTACGACCCCGACGACATCCGGTTCCACAGCTTGTAAAGATTTCCCGATAAGTTCTGCTCGAACATGGCGATCGTTTCCTCGTCCACGCCGGCAGCGCCGCGGTTAGCCCTCACCAGTTGATACGCTTCCCACACCATACGCCTTGCTATGCAATAGGGTTTTGTTGATGTCACGTCACTCATCCCCGCAATGCAGGTTGGTGACCTTCGTCAACCGGATAACGCCGCCCCTTCGCTCCACCGTCATTACAACGGCTTCAACACTACTACGGGCAGCTCCGCCCCTCACTCTGGCATCGGTATTCTTTCTCATGGTGTCTGCCACTTGTCATTTTCCTTCACATCCAGAGCAAGGTTCTCACGTTCCGTACCAAAGCCTGTATTGAGATCATGCCGCCTATACACCGACTGCCATCGGGACCGTAAGCAGGTATCGTCCCGACTTATCCTGGAGCTGGAAGTCGTCCCCAGTTTTGACAGTGCTTTAAGGCAATAACGATGCGTCATCGGACGGTTCACTTTCGTTCATCTTCTCAATACTTACCTGCCATCCTCAACGGCTGACTTTTCCACGGTCGCTGCCGGGTCGGCCGGTGGAATTTCACCACCAGCCGCCCACAGAACCGTGCGTAAACCTCTCGATTTACACGGCTCGTCCCAGCCGTACCTTTGCCAT
>NZ_JALPRJ010000169.1 GCF_030464885.1 Caballeronia sp. SEWSISQ10-4 2
TAACCGTGTGGGAGGGGGGGATTAAGTTGACTCATGATCGTGTCACCTCTCGATGCGCGGGCCGTGCCTTGTATGTCACGCGGCCCGCTCTGCCGCGCCGGATTGCAGCGCGTGCATTACTTCAGGTAGCCGGCCTGGCGTACCGCCCGATCAGTTATCGCCTGCCCGGACTTCAGCGCCTGATCGACGGTCGTTTGCCCGGCGACCGCACCCGAGATGCTTTGACCCACTACCGTGCCAAACGACTGGAACTCCGGAATGCCGACGAACTGCACGCCGGTATATGGCACCGGCTTCGCGGTCGGATGATCTGGATCCGCCGTCTCGATCGCGTTCCGTACGAACTCTGAAAACGGAGCAGCAGCCTTGTATTCAGGCAGCTGGTAGGTCGAGAGTCTGGTGCCGGGTGGGAGGGATGCCCAGCCGATATCGGCTCCGACCAGCTTGATGTATTCTTTCGAAGTCGCCCACGCGATGAACCTCTTTGCTGCATCCTGCGATCTCGACGTCTTTGGGATCGCGAGCGCCCAAGACCACAGCCAGTGAGAGCCCTTAACTGTATCCTGGACTGGGGCCGCCGCGAATCCCACCTTGTCTGCCACCGAAGATTCCTTTTTGTTGTACAGGATGCCGGCAGCGGAGGTTGCATCGACCCAGATGGCACACTTGCCGCTTGTCATCAAGGAAAGATTTTCGTTGAATCCGTTCGAACTGGCTCCAGGGGCACCGTATTTCTGCAAGAGGTTCACGTAGAATCCGATTGCGCGCTTCCATTCAGGAGAGGTGAGCTGTGCATGCCATTGCTCGTCAAACCATCGGCCGCCAAACGTGTTAACGAGGGTACCGACGTAAGCCATGTTCTCCCCCCAACCCGCCTTGCCGCGAAGGCAAATGCCATATACGCCGTTCTCCTTGTCCGTCAATTTTTCAGCAAATCCCTGGATCTGTTCGTAGGTGGGGTGGTCGGGCATCGTCAGACCCTTTGCCGCGAACAAATCCTTTCGATAGAACGTCATCGAACTTTCTGCGTTGAACGGAAGCGCGTAAAGCTTACCGTCATTAGATAACCCGTCGCGCACGGTCTTGAACAGGTCGTTGAGGTCGTAGTCCGCCGGTAGGTCTTTCACTGGAACGAGCCACCCTCGCTTCCCCCACAACGGCGCCTCGTATGTTCCGATCGCCAGAACATCAAACTGGCCGCCGTTGGTCGTGATGTCCGTCGTCAGGCGCTGACGAAGTACATTTTCCTCAAGCACCACCCATTTCAACTGAATGTCAGGGTTAGCCTTTTCAAAAGCTGGTGACAGCTTCTTGAGCTCAATCTGATCGTTATTGTTGGGTACGCCGATCGTCACGGTGGTGGCATGCGCAACGCTGCATACACCCAGGATGCTACACGCGGACGCAATCACGGTGAGACGACGGCATAACGTGCGCATTCCCTGACTACGATATAGTTTTGTCTTCATTTCCGTCTCCTTAATATTAATCAAGCACCGAAATTTGGCGGAGCGCCTCAATCATGAATGAAATGCTCGCAGCCGAATTACTATATAAGCGAAAAGATATTTACGAGATAACTCTTAGTTCTCCAAAAAAAGTCGGATACTGCATTTAAATGAGCCCTGCCGGGAACTGAAAACCTGATTCCGAAGCGGTGCTGCACCACCGTAAAATGACGTTCAGTATTTCTTCTTGACTATTTACCCAGCAAGCCAGACGGATCTCGCCGTTTACATGAACCAACGCACGAGAGGATTTACGATTGGTTGGTCGCTCTCTCGTATGACGAAGCCCGGGCTACATCGACCCGATCACTTAATGTGCGTAAGACTTAGGTGATGGTGTAGCCTCCGTCGACCATCAGGTTTGCGCCATTTATCATGGCCGCTTCCGTGCTCGCCAGGTACATTATGGCGGACGCTATCTCGGCAGGCTTCGCAAACCGACGAGTTGGTATTGCGGCTCGGGCTCGCTCCCCTATCTCGCCCGCCCACCCACTTAGACCTAGTTCGGTCTCAACCACCGTTGGTGAAATGGCGTTGACCGTAACTCCCCTAGGTGCCCATTCGAGCGCCATACAATTTGTCATTCCGATGATTCCGGCCTTGCTCGCGCAGTAGGCAAGGTGACCCTCGATGCCAATGACTGCGGCTTGCGACGCCAAGTTTATAATCCTTCCGCTTTTCCGCGCGAGCATGAGTGGCGCGAACGCTCGGGCGACCAAAAATGGTCCGGTTAAGTTGACGGCGATTGTTTTGTCCCACGTCTCTAATGGAAAATTCTCCGCCGGCGCAAGGGGTCCGATACCAGCGTTATTGACTAACACGTCCACGCGACCACAAAGCGCCAAAATTTCATTCGCCGCCGCGGTTACCGACTCGGCGTCAGTGACATCAACAACCCAACCGGTATGTTTGGAGCCCAAACCTGCGGCCACTTCTTTGACCGACTCTGCGCGGTCCATGAGCGCCAAGGTGGCACCCGCGTCTGCAAATAGTTCCGCAGCTTTTCGTCCGATTCCGGCCGCTGAGCCAGTGATCACAACAACAGCATCCGTAAAATCGTAAGAGGTGTTTGACTTAGAGACCATATTGTTCCTTGATCGCGCGTTTCTATAGGTGCCTCCGGTCAGATTCGACCGGTTCGGCTGCGATTGATAGACCGATGTGGGTCTTGAATAGCTGATCTGATCGCCTGTCCGAACGTGAATTCAACTCCAGCGGGAATCCCGCGACGTCATCCCCGTGTGTATCCCGATTGCAGCCCCGATGACGAAGGTGACCTTGTCGTTCATCCGCATGTGCGTCTCCTTTTGTTTCATCCCGGTCTTCATTTGACGATATGCCAGCCCGCCATGAGCGCACGCCTTCAGACCATGCACGCTGCCGCATACTTACTGATGACGTGCCGGACCTTGCTCTGCACGATGCTCATCGGGGATGCGTCGATCGCGCCCCGACGAACTTGCCAATACTGTTCCGGCAGGTAACGGCTTAGCAGGTTTTCGGGGATGGCGACCCCATTTAGGTTGCTGATCAGCTTCTGCGCCGCTGCTTCGATCTCGGGATCGGCCCAGTAGTACCGGACGCGATCGCTGTAGCTGTACGTGCGCAACAGTCGCTTTTCCCTGTCATCACCGTGGTAATATTTTTCCCAGTTGCCCGGCTTGGCCAGCATTACCCTTTCGACGATCTGGCGCAGGTTTGATCGGCCACTTTCTGCCATCAGTTCGGATTCAATGTCCGCCAGCGCGTGGAGTGCCTCGCGCAGCGCGAAGGTCACGCCAGGTCCCACCTTTAGGATGGCAAAACCGTCCCGCACCAGCGCGGCCAGTGCTTCTGGCTTCTGGTAATCAGTCGAGTGCGCTTCGAAAATCATGCCAGGCAGCTGGGCAAGGACTTTCGAAAGTTCGGTCGCCAGTTCCGGCTTGTAATTAACAACCTTGGTATGGTCGAACTCAACGCCCGGCTGGACAACAAGCGCGATAACACGCTGCCAGGAGGCATCCAGCCCATGGGTACGCCAAGCATCGCGATGAACAGCCACGGTATCCAGCGCGGCCTCCCAGCGAGTGACCTCTACCGTTTCGAGCTCTTCGGCAGCACCACCCGGCACGGGCACTTCCGTGCCTATGATGTAGACCGGTTTCGTCCCCTTGGTCCCGCGCTCGGCTGCCGCCTCGGCAACGGCGCACAGACGCGCGGCTCGTTGCGCAACCACTGCGTCTGAGAGTCGAGCCGGATCGCCAGCGCAGCTCATGCTGGTGTCGAGGTGGATTTTCGAAAACCCCGCTGCCACATACGCGTCGATGAGCGCTTCCGCTCGCTGCATCGCCTCTTCGGACGGAAGAGCTCGCCATGCGTTGGGGCCAAGGTGATCGCCGCCTAGAATCAGTCTGTCTTTGGAAAGCCCCACGCGGTCTGCAATAAGGTGGACGAAACGCACAAAATCCGCGGGCTTCATTCCCGTGTAGCCGCCAAACTGGTCAACCTGGTTCGAAGTCGACTCAATCAAAAGCGGCGTGCCATCGTCCAGTGCCTGCTTCATTGCCGCGCCCAGCACCCAGGGATGAGCAGAACAGATGGAATAGATCCCTTTCATCTTTTGCGCCGCCGGATTTTCACCGGCCAGGCGCGCCACGATGTTATGCATCGGTTTGCTCCCCAGCTTTCGCAATGAATTCGTCGAGTTCGGCAAGCGTCGCTGTCCCTTCCATCGGTCCACGGCAAGTGACGGCCCGCGCACCGCTCGCGCATGCGTAGCGCAACGCTTTGTCTGCACCGAATCCCTGCAAGCGGCAGGCTATATACGTTGCGCCGAAGCAATCGCCGGCGCCCGTCGGATCCATTTCCTGCACTCGAAAGCCGGGAATATGGATTTCATTCAGCCCATCATAGAAGCTGCATCCATCCTTGCCGCGCTTGACGACGATTTCGCGAATCCCGCGCTTTAGCAGTTCTTCAATAGCCCCGTGCTCGGTGCTTGCGCTGGCGAGCAGCGTCACTTCATGTCCGCTTGGCAGAAAGACGTCCGTGTAATCGAGAATGAAGTCCAGCGCCTCCCGCATTTCCGGAATGCGCAGCATTTCTTTGCGGATGTTCGGGTCAAAGCTCACCGTCCCGCCGTGGCCCTTGACAATCTCGATAACCTTTTTCATCGCTTCAATGATGCGAAACGAAAACAGCGACGACCCCATCACATGGAAGTGCTTGCAGTCCTTCAGCAGGTCATCCCTGATGTTGCCGACCGACAATTGCCCCGAAGCGCTGTTGGCAATGTTAAAGATAAAATCGCGTTCGCCGTCCTCCCGGTATGTGACAAAAGCGCTACCAGTCGTGGCGGATTTGATGACCGAGATACCCGATACGTCGACACCGTCGGAGCGCAGGCGTTCGACGTTGAGCGCGCCGAAGTCGTCACCACCCACGCAACCGATCATCGCGCAGCGGCTGCCTATGTGCGCGACTTGGTCAATGAAAATCGCCGGAGCGCCACTCGCATACGGACCGATCAGGGTGCCCGGGCGCCGGAACGACTGCCCGCGCTCCGTCGCCATAATTTCGACGAGGATCTCACCCATCGCCAGGATATAGCCGGCCTTGCCGGCTTTGTGGAGTTCAGTGTTAGCCATGGCGCTTTGAGTCAACGGGCGAAATCATAATGACATCGACCTTGCGGGTGACGAAATCCTGGATTTCTGCAATCTGCTTGCTCAGGTTCTGATGTGCAATCGCGATGTACAGCTTCGCGTTGTCTTTCTGCACTTCCTGTTTCATCGCATCGGCCAGAGCTACGTAAAACGGATGCTGCTGCGTGAGAAGCGATGCACCGATAGTGACCTGATCGGCGTGCGCCATCGGAACAGCGGCATACGAGGCGATAGCAGCCAGCGCTGCGACGATGGTGTTTTGCTTCAAATTCATGGTGTGTCTTCCTCTGCCAGTGGACTAGGCTGTGCATTTGCGAAACTCAAGAATTCCGCTTTCCCTTCTGTGGAGCTGGAGGCCCTTGCTCGGCATCAGCTCCATTGTCGGCGGGTCAATTCCGTCATCGAGCAAAAGAGCGTCGATGTCAGAAACGTTCCCGAAAACATTTCCGTCGTGCTCAGCCAGTTGCGGCTGATATGCGACTACGATCGTGCGGGCGGCACCTCGCCTAGCCGCTTCAGATACGCGCGCAACTGCGGGATCTGCGCAAAGAAGATTGCCGTCCCGATCAAGACCCGACGCCTCCAGGATGCACAGGTCGATTGATCTGCGCGTCACCGCCGCTTCCGCGTCGGGACCAGTCAACGCCGTGGCGCCTTGCTCAAGCTGCCCGCCTGTAAGCAGTAACTCGCAGTGAACGAAGCGCTGCGCGGTCTGTGCCATTCCAATGTCCTGCAACAGCAGCGCGAGGTTCGCCCTGTCCGAGAGAAACGGCAGGATCTTGTGGACTATGTCCCCAGCGCCCAGCATCAGCGATTGATGATCATCGACGGCCTCTGCCGCGAAACGGGCGATCGCCGTCTCCCAAGCCTTTCGCGCCGCACCGTCGGCCTCCGGAATGAGGACGTTATTTCCCGACCGCTGGGCGAGATAGCGAGCTTTCCCGAAAGAGCGGACGAGGTAACGCTGCTCCTCGAGATAGGTGAGGTCAGTGCGAATCGTCACGCTAGACACGTCGAACGCCAGGCTGAGCTCCTCGACCGAAACTTCGCCGCGCTTGCGGACCAGTTCAACGATCTGCAGGCGCCGCCTCAGGGAACTCTTGTTTGCCAGCATATATCTAATCTCGAAAATAACGCCCTTGTTTCGAAAGATTATAGTTTCGATACGAAAGTCCACCAAGGGGTTTCTGCAGGGCGGAGGTAGTGATTTTCCCTAGCGTGCAATCGGGGGCTCTGATGCCATGCATGCCCATGCCCATGCCCCACAGCGCGGCGCCGAGAATTGCCAGTCCGAAATTGCCGCCCAAAAACACTAGTGGCGCAAAGAATAGCGAGACGCCGGTCAATCCGATCAGCACCTTAAATCCGTAGCGGTCGAACAGGCGGCCGAGCACGAGCGACGCTCCGCCGCTCACTGCCATCGCCACGGCATAGAAGATTGGAATCCATTCTGTTGTCAGCGTGTGATGTTTGACCCAGTGATAGGCGATGAGCGGATAGTCGGCAAAGCCTGCCGCGACGAGACCCGCGCCGGCGAGGTAGACCCAGTAAAGTGTCGGGAAGCCCCCCGCCTCTCCCGTGCTCGGCGTGCGCTGCTCCATGTCCTGGGGACGCGGAAAAACCAGGCGTGCCACCGTGAGAAAACACAGGTTAATTAGGGCGGGCACGGCCATGACAGCAAACGCCAGCTGGTAGTCGCCGCGCGTCGCGAGCACTGCCGCCACGACAAGCGGCCCCACCCTCGCACCCAACTGGTCGCACGCATTCGTGAATGCCGAAAACCCAGCCGTATCGGCCTATGCGTTGCGCGGCGTTCGAGAGGGTTCTGTCGCGGTAAGGCGGTTGAGTCGTACAAAGCCGATATGATGAGGATAGCTTATGTCACCAACGAGTAGAACTGGGAGGCTGCAGATGGCTTGATTTTGCCAGCGTGTT
>NZ_JALPRJ010000016.1 GCF_030464885.1 Caballeronia sp. SEWSISQ10-4 2
GGCCAAGAGCATCGGCGGTATGCGCCAGGTGATGGTGCGCGGCTTGAAGAAGGTCGATCAGATGTTCGTGCTGACGATGACCGCGTACAACCTCGTGCGCATGCGCACCTTGGGACAACTCCGTGCGTAGCAGCCGCAGTGAACCAAAAATGCGCAAGAGAACGTCATCAACAGGTCCGAAAACCGAAATTAACCGGTCCATATTTCAAACTATGAGAAATCCCCCGCCGAAAATTCTGATCAAGCTCATGGTTCAGTAAAGTCGGCCTGTATTTCCGCAGCCTGTTAAGCCAGTTCTGTTTCACTGCATATCAAACTCCTATTCCCAGTTCAAGCTTGCTGGCGGGTCAGGTTAAGCGATCAATATATCGCTTTCCACACAGGTCGTGCCGTATCGCGACAATCACGCTTTGCTGGTCGGTACACGTGCAGTCAAGGAATCCGCGTACCAGCGAGGTGGATGTCGAGCCATCCAACGACGTGTTTGTGCTGACCGTCAAGCGGGTGCCAGATGGTTTGCCGGTCGGTACAGTCGTTGATCCTGACGATGGGCCGGAAATCTCGGATAGTTAGGAAAACCTATTTATAGATCCGTGGCGGGCTTGGTGGGGGGCGGCGCCAGCTGTGAAGACGAGACGCTCGCTATCTCTTGTGGCGCTTTGAAACGGAGTTCTATGGCCACGCGGCTACCGATCAACCGGACGCAAGAATGCTGCAAACAAGTCTTCACGGTCTGATGTTCACGCGACAAGGGACGATCGGGTGTAATAGCGGAATGGCCGCACCTGGCAGGACTGAGACTGTCTTGGCCGGCGGCACACGTTCCACATCGAATCTTCAACGTCAAACACCCCCTTTCATGGCATCACGGATCCGCAACGGCGCTACACTAAAAAGGAAGCCGCACGCCGGAGAAAGCCATGACAGACTTTGACCCTGATACCACCTTTCGGTGGTTACCTCACCCCGGAGCAAAGCGCGATGCTTAAAGACATGCTGCAACCCCCAGGTGACGACAACGACGAATTCGACGCCTCGGTAGACGAGACGAAAGCGGCCGCCGAGCGCGCAATGGGTTCCGTTGAAGAAGAGATGGATCCCACCGAGGCGAGCGAGGAGTGGAACGCGATGGAGTCGGAAATTATGAAAGGGCCGAAGCGGTAAGGCTAGTGGGGCCGATTGCGAAGTTTCTCTCATCGCTGCTGCGTGCGCTTTCTACGCTTGAGCGCCAGTCTCGGCCCATCGACACACGGGGCCGCGATATTTCCATCGGACACACGAGGGGCTGAAGATGCGACTGATCGAACCGGATGAACACAAGGAGTTTCTTGCGACCTTGGAGCGCATTGGTCTGGCAAGAGATGATTTCAGTCTTCAGGAAACGGATACGACGGATCCCAAAGGCGACGAGAATTTCGGTCTGCAGGGCTATGTCGTCATTACCAGACTATCGACGCGGGTGACGAAGGAATACAGAATCGGCGACGAAGGCGACTGGCTAGAGCATTTCAGGAAAGATCTCAAAGCGGGCGCTTTCGATCTGGAATGAAATTCCGCATGCCATTGGAGCGAAGGTGACAAATTGCTGCCTGAGCTTGCGCGCTCTCGGTTTGGACTTTGTCCGGTGCCTGCGCTTCAATTGAATGGCCGTAACTTTTGCTACCGCGACACGTGAATGCGTTGGCCGCGCTGGGCGAAGGACAAATTCGCTGCCTCGGGGCGGCGATCCTGCTCGCCAAGGCTCACAGCGTACGCACGCCGCTCATCATTTTCGACGACGCGATCAACGCGATCGACCACGACAACCGCAGCGGCAACCGCCAACTGGGCGGCGCGTTAGCGTCATGCAGTAGTCATCCACTTTCCCCGCAAGTCTTATCACTTCGGTCTTGTCCGTCTAACGAAAAACCAGTCTGAGTCTTACTAATTCCGTTTCCCAACACGACTTACGAGGCCCGCCAGACCGACGCTGTGTTGGGGTCAATGTTCGAGTCAAACAACACATAATAAAAAAGGCCTTACGAACGAATGCTCGTAAGGCCTTGATTTTACTGGTCGGGGCGAGAGGATTTGAACCTCCGACCACCTGCACCCCATGCAGGTACGCTACCAGGCTGCGCTACGCCCCGAAAGACGCAAAGTATATCAGACAGTCTTGGATTTTAGAACCTGCGGGCTCATTTTTGAACCCAAAGCCCGTCAGTTTCACTCATCGATGGAGCAAATGGCGTTCATTCCGCCATCGTGGCAGATGCCGGAAACGGCCCTGCGGCTTAGGCCGATCGAGGCAGACCCGCACGACCGCCAACCTCAATACCGCAACTCCGACTGCGTGTACTCTGACGTTTGAATAACCACCGACGGTTCCGCACGCCGCTCTCGCAGCCGGAATCTCACCGCCATCAACGCAGCAACGCAGCAACGGCACAGGGAATCGCATACGCCATTGCATGTTTGCCAAAGGCCGACAGCGACGATAAATCGATGTAACGCTCTCGATCCGCGGTCGTCGCGGAAGCGAAAACAAAAGTCAGCGTGAAATCCAGCACCATCGCCAGAACGCAGAAGCCGATGAATATCAGCTCGCCGTTCCAGGCCGGTGCGCGGCGTCCGGCGTTCAGTGTTGCAGATCAACAGGGCCGCTGCCAGCAGGAGAAAATTGAGGATCAACGGAAACCAGGGGAAATTCATCACACGCCGCTTGGCAGTCTTGGTAGTGGAAGGAAAGAGCCTTCGGTCGTCATTTCCAGGGAATTGAACGAGCGAATCGGCGCGATCTTCACACGAGCGGTTACGTGATTTGAATACGATTTATCCTGGTTTTCGAGGCGATCGCGAGGAGCCGCGGGAGCGGGCGGGCGCATTGACGCGTGGCATGGAAGCGTCGACGGAATCATCGGCGGCGAGTGCTTCCGAGACAAAATCGATGAACGTACGCACCTTCGTCGTCATGTATTTGCGGCTCGTGTAGACGGCATAGACGCGCGGCGCGAACGTCGTGTACTCGGGGAAAAGATGCGTCAGTACACCCGACGCCAGTTCTTGCGCGACGATCCATTCAGGGAGGTAGGCAAGGCCAAGTCCGGCGCGCACAAGCTGTAGCGACATGGAGCTGTCGTTGGTCTTGAGCACGGCGTTGTTCTTCACCACGAAAACCCCATCGGGACCGGAAAACTCAACCGTGTCCACACTGGTGTAAGTTGGCAGCACGATTTCACGACGTTCGCTGAGTTCGCTGGGATGCCGCGGATAACCCCGCTGCTTCAAATAGTCCGGCGAACCCACGAGCACGAACGGCACGTTGCAGAGTGGCCGCACGATCATCGTAGGCGAGGGTTCCGAGGTTGCGCGCAACGCCATGTCGTAGCCTTCCTCCACCAGATCGACGAAGCGGTTTTCCAGCCTCAGATCGATCAGCACGTCCGGGTAACGCGCGCGGTACGCAACCAGGATATCGGCGAATTTCGCGGTCGCGAACCAGCCCGGCGCGGTGATCTTCAACACACCTCGCGGCTGATCGGTCTGCGATCCGACCGCGGCTTCCGCGGCTTGCAGGATATCCAGCGCTTCCCGGCACTGCTCGTAATAAACGCTGCCGGCTTCCGTCAGGCTCAGATGGCGCGTGGTCCGGTTCAACAGGCGCACGCCGAGTTGCCGTTCGAGATTCGCGACGTGTTTGCTGGTCATCGCCGTGGAAATATCGAGCCGCTCGGCAGCTTTTACAAAACTGCCTGCTTCTACAACATCGCGGAACACTCGCAAGCTGGTTAACGCATCCATGACTCGGCATCCATGACACTTTCCCAACAGGAAACAAAGCGCTCAGTTTAGCGGCGTTTGTCGTCACGACGCGATTGCTCGGGACGCTTTGGCCACTCGTCGAGTTCATCGTTGAAAAGCGATGCGACCACGCCGCGCAGCCACATCGTGCGCGGATCGTTGTGAAATTTCCGGTGCCAGTGCTGCTTCAGATCGAAGTGCGGCAAGGGCAGCGGCGG
Source organism: Caballeronia sp. SEWSISQ10-4 2 (assembly GCF_030464885.1). Classification (GTDB taxonomy): domain Bacteria; phylum Pseudomonadota; class Gammaproteobacteria; order Burkholderiales; family Burkholderiaceae; genus Caballeronia. The sequence continues at coordinate 3,999 of NZ_JALPRJ010000016.1, forward strand.
TTCAGCCAGCGTGATGGACGCGTGTTCAGCCACATAGGCGTAGCCGATGGCATGCGGCACGGTCGCGATCAGGTCGGTACGAGAAAGGATGAACGGCAAGCTCATGAAATGCGGCGTCTCGAGCACGGCGCGGCGATGGATGCGTTTTTTATCGAGGTAATTTTCCAGGACCTCTTGGCTTCGTCCCTCCGCGCGCACGACCGCGTGGCCGCATTCCACGTATTGCGCGAGCGTCAGCGGGCCGCGTGAGCACGGATGATCGCGCCGCATCAGGCAAATGAAGCGATGCGAAAAGAGCCGCTGCTGGAAGAAATTGTTGCCGGCGAGATCGGGGAAATAACCGACGGCCAGATCGATGTCGCCGCTTTCCAGGCCGCGTTCGACCTGATCGTGTTTCAACGATACCGACCGCAGATTCGCCCGTGGTGCGACGCTGGCAAGCGTCTGCAACAAGCGCGGCAAGAACACGATTTCACCGACATCCGAGAGCGCGATGGCGAAAGTGTCGGTAGTGACGGCGGGATCGAAATGCTGGGTATCGAGCAACCCGCGCTCGATCCGGTTCAGCGCCTCACGAGCCACCGGCACGAGCGCGAGGGCGCGCGGCGTCGGCTCCATGCCGCGCGACGTCCGCACGAACAACGGATCGTTGAAATACTCGCGCAAGCGGCCGAGCGCCGTACTGACACGCGGCTGGCTCACGCCCAGCCGCTCGGCCGCGCGGCTCACGTTGCGCGTCTCCTCGATCGCGACCAGATACGGGATCAGGTTCAGATCGAGGTCGTGCAGCGCTAGTTCACCGGGTTTCATCGCCATGATTTGATCGGCCTCCGCCTGGCCTAGCCACGTCTCGCGACCATTTCGGAGACGCGCTGGGCCGCCTCCAGCAGCGGTTCGAGGAACACTTTCACCATCTGCTTCGCGTTCTTGCGCTGCGCGTTGCCGCTGATGTTCAGCGCCGCGATCACGCGTCCCTGACGGTCGCGGATGGGCGCGGACATCGAAATGAGGCCTTCCTCCAGTTCCTGGTCGACGATGGCCCAGCCTTGCTTGCGCACCACGGCGAGCGCGGCTTTCAGCGCGGGTTTATCGGTGATCGTACGCGGCGTGCGGGCTTCCAGCGCACTGGCGTCAAGCACGGCGTCGAGTTTGTCGTCGTCGAGGGCGGCGAGCAGTACCCGTCCCAGCGACGTGCAAAACGCCGGCAGACGGCTGCCGATAGACAGGTTGATCGTGATGATCTTGTGCGTAGGCACGCGCAGCACGTACACGATTTCCGTGCCGTCCAGCACGGCGGCCGAACAACTCTCGTGCACCTGGCCAACAAGCTCTTCCATGACCGGTTCGGCGAGATTCCAGAACGGCATCGACGTCAGATAGGCAAAACCGAGGTCGAGGATTTTTGCCGTGAGCGTGAAATAGCGGCCGTCTGCATCGACATAACCGAGCGCCTGGAGCGTCAGCAAAATGCGGCGCGCGCCGGCGCGAGTCAACCCGGACGCAGCAGCGACTTCCGACAAGGTCTGCGCCGGGCGCGTAGCATCGAAGGAGCGAATCACCGACAAACCGCGCGCGAACGATTGCACATAAGCATCGCCCGGCCGGGAGGATGGCTCCGGGTCCGGCAATTGGGCTTCGGCAGAAGAGGTGGTCATCGTGGTTTCGTCCTGTGAATCGGATAAATCGCGGGTAAATCGCGGGTAAATCGCGGACAAATCGGTACAAACCCGAGGTTCATTGACAACGCAACGAATGCGGGAATACCATGACGCTTGTTCGTTAAACGAATCTATGTTCGCACAGCGAACTTAAAGATGCAAGCAATGCCGGTCGAAATCAGGTCACCCGGCGCGCTTCGGTTCAGTTGCAATGCGGCTTCGATGCATTCAGCATTCGTCAAAGGAAGAGACGGCATGATCAACAAGATTTTCGACTCGCTGAGTTCAGCGGTGAAGGACGTTCAGGACGGCGCGACCGTGATGATCGGGGGATTCGGCACGGCGGGCATGCCGTCTGAACTGATCGATGCACTGATCGAACAGGGTGCGCGCGAGCTCACGATCGTGAACAACAATGCGGGCAACGGCGAGACCGGTCTGGCGGCGCTGCTGAAAGCGAAACGCGTGCGCAAGATCATCTGCTCGTTTCCGCGCCAGAGCGATTCGCAAGTGTTTGACGGGTTGTACCGCGCGGGCGAACTCGAACTCGAGCTCGTGCCGCAAGGCAATCTCGCCGAGCGCATTCGCGCGGCGGGCGCGGGCATCGGCGGATTTTTCACGCCCACGGCGTATGGCACGAAGCTGGCGGAAGGCAAGGAGACGCGTCTTATCGATGGCCGGCATTACGTGCTCGAAGCGCCGCTGCATGCGGACTTCGCGCTGATCAAGGCGTTCAAGGGCGACCGCTGGGGCAACCTCGTGTATCGCAAGACGGCGCGCAACTTCGGACCGATCATGGCGATGGCAGCGAAGACGGCCATCGTGCAGGTCTCGCAGGTGGTGCCGCTCGGCGCGCTGGATCCGGAAGACATCGTGACGCCGGGCATCTTCGTGCAGCGCGTGATCGAAGTGCCGCAAGCGGTGCACGCGGCAGAGCTGGTGGCAGCGAAAGCGGCTTAAACAGAGCTGCTTTTGTGCAAGCAGCGCATGCGGCGATTCTGAGGCTAGCTTCTTAGGCTCGCTTCTTAGCCCAAGCCGCAACAACGAATGCATCAAGCAAGGACATCGACATGAAAAAACTGACTCGTGACGAAATGGCGCAACGCGTCGCCCGTGACATTCAGGAAGGCGCGTACGTGAATCTGGGCATCGGCGTGCCGACGCTCGTTGCCAACCATCTCGCAGCCGATCGCGAAATCTTCCTGCATAGCGAAAACGGTCTGCTCGGCATGGGCCCGGCGCCGGAGAAAGGCGCGGAAGACGACGAACTGATCAATGCCGGAAAACAGCACGTCACGCTGCTCACAGGCGGCGCCTATTTCCACCACGCCGATTCGTTCGCGATGATGCGCGGCGGCCACCTCGACATCTGCGTGCTCGGCGCGTTCCAGGTGTCGGCCAAGGGCGATCTCGCGAACTGGCACACGGGCGCGCCCGACGCCATCCCCGCTGTCGGCGGCGCGATGGACCTGGCAATCGGCGCGAAGAAGGTCTACGTGATGATGGAACTGCTCACCAAGCAAGGCGAAAGCAAGCTGGTGGCCGAATGTTCGTATCCGGTGACGGGCGTGAATTGCGTGAATCGCGTGTACACGGATCATGGTGTGTTCGACGTGACGCCGAATGGCTTCGTGGTGCGGGAAATTATCGAAGGTCTGTCGTTCGACGAACTTCAGAAACTGGCGCAAGTGCCGCTGACGTTTGAACCGCTCGAAGCGGCTTCGACGCTCGAAGCGTAATCAGGGAGTAGTCAAGGAGATGGGCATGAAAGAAGCTTTCATTTGCGACGCGATTCGCACGCCAGTCGGCCGTTACGGCGGCGCGTTGTCCTCAGTACGGGCCGACGACCTCGGCGCCGTGCCGCTGCGCGCGTTGATCGAACGCAATAAGGACGTGGACTGGAACGCCGTCGATGACCTGATCTTCGGTTGCGCGAACCAGGCGGGCGAAGACAATCGCAACGTTGCGCGCATGTCGGCGCTGTTGGCCGGTTTGCCGGACAGCGTGCCGGGCTCGACGATCAACCGCTTGTGCGGATCGGGCATGGACGCAATCGGTGTGGCCGCGCGGGCGATCAAGTCGGGTGAAGCGGCGCTGATGATCGCGGGTGGCGTGGAAAGCATGAGCCGCGCGCCGTTTGTGCAAGGTAAAGCGACGACGGCGTTTTCGCGTCAGGCAGAGATCTTCGATACGACCATCGGCTGGCGTTTCGTGAATCCGCTGATGAAGAAAATGTACGGCGTGGATTCGATGCCGGAAACGGGCGAAAACGTCGCGACCGATTACAAGGTGAGCCGCGAAGATCAGGACGCGTTCGCTGTGCGCAGCCAGCAGAAAGCGGCACGCGCGCAGAAGGACGGAACGCTTGCGCAAGAGACCGTGCCGGTTTCCATCGCGCAGAAAAAGGGCGATCCGGTGCTGGTCTCGCAGGATGAACATCCGCGCGAAACGAGCATGGAAGCGCTCGCGAAACTGAAGGGCGTGGTGCGTCCGGAGGGCACGGTGACGGCGGGCAATGCATCGGGCGTGAACGATGGTGCCGCGGCCTTGCTCCTCGCCGATGAAGACAGCGCGAAGCGTTTTGGTCTCGTGCCGCGCGCTCGCGTGTTGGGCATTGCGACCGCTGGCGTGCCGCCGCGCGTGATGGGTATCGGCCCGGCGCCGGCATCGCAGAAACTGATGAAGCGGCTGGGCATGACCATCGATCAGTTCGATGTAATCGAGCTGAACGAAGCGTTCGCATCGCAAGGCTTGGCCGTGCTGCGCCTGCTCGGCATTGCCGACGACGATCCTCGCGTCAATCCGAACGGCGGCGCGATCGCGCTCGGCCATCCGCTCGGCATGAGCGGCGCGCGCCTGGTCACGACCGCGACGTATCAGTTGCATCGGACCGGCGGACGCTTTGCGCTGTGCACGATGTGTATCGGCGTGGGGCAGGGTATTGCGATCGCCATCGAGCGTGTGTGATGTCTGAGCCGACATTTTCGGCGGCGGGACGGCTGACGGATCTGCTCTGCGGCACGCGTGAGATGAACACCGTGTGGTCCGCGCGCCAGACCGTTCAGTCGATGCTGGATGTCGAGGCGGCGCTCGCGCGGGCATCGGCGCTTCATGGCGTGATTCCGGTGGCCGCGGTCGACGCGATCGTGGTTGCGTGCAACGCTGATTTCATCGATGCCGACGCGTTGATGGCCGGCGCCGCATCCGGCGGCAATCTCGCGATTCCGCTGGTGAAGCAACTGACCGCCGCGGTCAAACTTAAAGACGCCGATGCCGCTAAATTCGTGCATTGGGGTGCGACGAGTCAGGACATCATCGATACCGGCACGGTTTTGCAACTGCGCGCGACGTTCGATTTATTGGAAGCCGGATTGAACGAGGCTTCCGACGCGTTGGCGCTTCAGGCGCAGAAATATCGTGGAACGCCGGCGATCGGCCGGACCTGGCTCCAGCAGGCTTTGCCGATCACGCTTGGCCTTAAATTCGCTCAGTGGCTGGATGCGTTGATGCGGCATCGCGAGCGTCTGGCTCAATGCCGGGCGCGCGTGCTTGCGCTGCAGTTCGGCGGCGCGGCGGGCACCTTGGCCAGTTTGCGGGACAAAGCGCCTTTGGTCGCTCAGGCTTTAGCCGACGAGCTCAGCTTGAACCTTCCTTCACTTCCGTGGCATACCCAACGCGACCGCATCGCGGAAGCAGCGGCGTGCTTCGGTATGCTCATCGGCACGCTTGGGAAGATAGCCCGAGATATCTCGCTGCAGATGCAAACGGAAATCGGCGAACTGGCCGAACCGGCTGCAGCAGGCAAGGGCGGATCGTCGACGATGCCGCACAAGCGCAATCCCGTCGGCTGCGCCGCTGTTCTCACCGCCGCGATGCGCGCGCCGAACCTGGTCGCGACCGTATTCGGCGGCCTGGTCCAGGAGCATGAACGCGCGCTTGGCGGCTGGCAGGCTGAATGGGAAGCGCTGCCCGATCTTGCTCGCCTGACGGGCGGTGCGCTCGCACAGATCACGGCGATCGTGTCGAATATCGAAGTGAACACCGAACGGCTCGCCGCCAATCTCGATCTCACTCACGGACTGATTCTCGGCGAAGCCGTGATGCTTGCGCTCGGTGACCGTATTGGCAGGCTCGACGCGCATACGCTTGTGGAGCATGCATCAAAGCAAGCCGTGGCGACCGGCGCGACCCTTTACGACGTGCTCTCGAACGACGAGCGTGTCACCCAGCACCTGTCTCTTGTTCAACTGCAAGCGTTGCTCGACCCGGCGAACTACGCCGGTCAGGCGCACGCTTTCGTCGATGCGGCGTTGCTTTTGCATCGATTCCCTTCATCCAGGAGTCTTCCGTAATGCCTTTTGCCGCCGTCAACGGTATTCAACTCTTCTATCGCGTCGACGTCACTGCCGGCAGCGACGCGCCCTGGCTCGTGCTGTCGAATTCGCTCGGCGCCGACGTGTCGATGTGGACACCGCAAGTGGAAACGCTCGCAACGAAGTATCGCGTGCTGCGTTATGACACGCGCGGCCACGGCCGTTCGGACTCACCCAAGGGTCCGTACACGCTCGATCAGCTCGCAGGCGACGTGATCGGTTTGCTCGACACGCTCAACATCAAGCGTGTGCACTATTGCGGCCTCTCGATGGGCGGCCTGACCGGCATCGCACTCGCGGCACGGCACCCCGAGCGCTTTGAACGCGTGGTGCTCTCGAACACGGCGGCGCTGATTGGCTCGGACGCGATCTGGACGCCTCGTGCGGCCAAGGCCCGTGAAGAAGGCGGCATGCCCGCATTGGTCGACGCCGTCCTGTCGCGCTGGTTCACGCCCGGCTTCACGGCGGCGCAGCCGCTTATGCTGTCGGGTATTCGCGACGTGTTCCGCCACACATCGGGCGAAGGTTACGCGTCGAATTGCGAGGCCATTCGCGACGCCGATGCGCGCGAAGAAGCCAGGACGATCAAGGCGCCGGTGCTCGTCATTTCGGGCACGCACGACCAGTCCACGACCGCTGCACAAGGGCGCGAGCTGGCCGGATACATTGCGGGCTCGCGCTATGTCGAACTCGATGCCGCGCACTTGTCGAACATCGAGCAAGCCGATGTTTACACTAAAACGCTGCTCGATTTCCTGGGAGCCTGACATGACCGAAGACGAACGTTACGAAGCAGGCCTGAGCGTACGTCGTGCAGTGCTCGGCGATGCGCATGTCACGCGCTCGCTTGAAAATCGTACTGATCTCACGACCGAATTCCAGAACCTGATCACGCGCTATGCATGGGGCGACATCTGGACGCGTCCCGGCCTGCCGCGCCATACGCGCAGCCTCCTGACCATTTCGATGATGGTCGCGCTCAACCGCAGCGAAGAACTCGCGCTGCATCTGCGGGCGGCGAAAAACAACGGCGTCACGCGTGACGAAATCAAGGAAGTGCTGATGCAGACGGCGATTTATTGCGGTGTCCCGGCAGCGAATTCGGCGTTCCATCTGGCGCAAAAAATCTTCGACGAAGACGATCGCGCGGTTGAGTGATTGTTTTGAGCGTCAAAAAATAACAGGCGGAGACAAAGATGGCGGCGTTGTTCACAACGCCGCCATCTTTTCAATTGAGGCCGCCGGTTTTAATTTTTTGCGCGTTTCTTGTCTGCACGCGCACAAGACGTTTTAGCTCACTCAGGATACACGGCCCCTCGATAGCCGGAAACCTTCTTGCGTCATCTCAGTGAAAAATGCACAAATAGTGCGTAGTAGAAGCTCGAGATCTCTATCGAATGGTCTATCTCCCGTCGTTTTAAGAGTTTTCTGATCGGGGAAATTTATCTTGACCTGTCACAGTGGCACACGAGCGTGCTACCGGCTTTCTGCCTGACAGGAACCACATTGATGACCGTCTGCTAGCCGCTGAAGCAATTCGGCGGCTGTGCGCGTTCCTGCGCACGCTCAAGTCGTCGGCCCGGATTGATCGACCGTCCAGGCCGATGCCAATGATTCCGAGGGCGCGTCCGCGTGTCTCAAGACCTGAGTGAGCAAAAGCAATGAACAAGACGCAGCGCGTGGTATCGAAGAAGCAGAATGAAGTGTCCGTTGGTCTGCGTGCGACCGGCTCGCACGATCTTTTGAAGGTCGCGGGCTCCATTCGGCGAACACGCGTGGGCGCCGCGGTATTCGTCGCGCTTGCGCCCGTCTCCTTGGTGGCCGTGTCGCAGGCATCGAGCGCCGCGCTCGTGGACAATCTTGCGAACGCATCGAATGAACGCGCGCAGGTTTATTCGTCGCAAGTACGCGAGGCGTTAAGCGCGGTTGCGCCGCGCGCCGCGGGGTCCGGCAGCGATGGCGCACGCCAGTTCGCGACGGTTGCCTGACGCGCGGCCGCTGAAATTGCGCAAACGTACGGCGGTTTCCACCATGAGGTCGCTGCTGCTCACGCGTGACGAGGGCAGGCCATTTGCATTGGGTAAGGCCGCGCTCGCGCCTTGTCGATATCGATCGAACCATGTGCCGAGCAGTGCTGCGAGATCGGGCATGGCGGGGCCGTCCCAGCTGACGGCATAAACCTGTCCCGATGACGCCACGTACTGGCGCACGCGAATCTGGTTGGCATCGGTTGATTCCTGCTAGCGCACCGCGCTGTTAGCGGCCTGGTGCAGCACGGCAGCCGATGCATCCGCTGTGTCCAATGAACTCGATGAACCCATTGCAGCAATCGCGACAGTGGCTCCAAGTTGTGCGTATGCCGATCCGCTTGCTGCAATCACCAGCGAGGCAGCGGTTGCCCGAAGAGGGATGAGAGACTTGACGTGAGGCATGGCGTTACTCCGTTCTCCTGGCCGTTCTTGTTGTCGAGAACTAATTTTAGGATCGCGATGCGTTCAAAAAACGAGTTAGGAATTGTCTTGCAGGGTCTTTAAAAATCTCAGCATAAATAGTTAAAAGTGCTTATTAAACAACGTGTTGGTTGTGAAAATGAGACTAGGACAAAGCAAGAATGAATGTCATAAATTGTCTCTTGCGTGGTCAGTAAAACGAGTTATGAGATTGAAAAGAGATTTCGGGGAGTAAGAAAAGCGAGCAGGACAGGGCGTAGAAACGGATGCGCGAAAGTGTGCAGAAAGATCCCGGTTGGCAGAACCCGGGCGCACGACGTCCATGCGAATTTCAAGGTCCGGAATTCGTGCCCGGGTGCATGTCGTTAATGTTCTGTCATTTGGGGCGTATGGCGTCAGGGGCACTGTTTTTGCACGGCGGAGCGTGGGACCGGTAAAATGCTTGGTTGATCCACGGAAAACGCCGTGGCGTAGCGGAAGGATTTCCCAAACATGACAGATTTTCGTGTGAACAAGCCGGCTTTGAAGGTGGCGGCCCTCTTGATGGTGGGTGGCCTTGTTGCCGGATGCGGTACGTCGTCTCCGAATGCAATCAATTACAAGAGCGATTCCCGATCAAAACAGGCATCCCTCGCCGTCCCGCCCAATCTGCTCGATGAAACGGGGGATCAGCGCTCGTTGCCGCCGCAGGGCGGGCAGGCATCGCTATCTGATCTCCAGCAGGTCCAGAAGGCCGCCCCGAACGCACCCACGGTTATCCCGCCCGTGTCCGGCATGCATATCCAGCGTGACGGCACGGAGCGCTGGCTGGTCATCGACAGCAAAACGCCCGAACAGGTCTGGCCGCAGATCCGCCGTTTCTGGCAGGAGCAGGGCTTTTTGCTGGTCGTGGACGCGCGCGACAAGGGCGTCATGGAAACCGACTGGAACGAAACGCATCCGCAGATCTCGGACGGGCTGATTCGTAACACGCTGACAATGGCAACAGGCAACTCCTACGTTGCCGCCGAACGCAACAAGTACCGTACCCGGCTCGAGGCAGCGCCGAACGGTGGCACGTATGTGTTCGTGAGCCAGAAAGGCATGCGCGAAGCGCTCACGGGCACCAATAACGAGCAAAGCCAGTGGCAAGCCAAGCCGAACGATCCCGCGCTGGAAGGCGAATACCTGAAGCGCTTGATGGCGAACCTCGGGCTGGCCGACGCGCGTCAGGCAAGCGGCCAGACCGGCGCGACCGACGCAGCCATGGCTGCTGCCGCGGCAGCGAGCTCGCCATCGGCGGCTACGTCGGCGCAGCGGGCCGCGCAGAACGCCACCCTCGCGGCGCAGACGCCGATCAAGGAAGACGTGGTGCCGGAGGCCAGCTCGGTTGAGATCAACCTGCAGGAACCCTACGATCGCGCGTGGCTGCGTGTAGGCCTGGCGCTGGACCGCACGAACTTCACCGTCGACGATCGTGATCGTGGCCGAGGCATTTACTTCGTCCGGTATGTCGATCCCAAGGACATGACGTCGGCCGAGCAGGGCTTCTGGAACCAGGTATTCCACGGCAAGAAAGAGAAGCTTGCGAAGAATTATGAGGTGAACGTGCGCGCGCTTACGGAGACGCAGACGCGCGTGTCGATCATCGATAGCAAGGGCAACGTCGACTCCTCGCCGCAAGCGCGGCAGATCATGGGCTTGCTCGACGACCAGTTGCATTGAAGTGCATGCCGGCGGCTTTCAGGCGGCTGGTTCAGGAAACTGAAGCAGTCGGTTGAACGCCACCAGAAGACGCCGAGCACCATGACCAACCCGCCTGACTTCAAGGCGGGTTTTTTTATGTGTCGGGGAGTATTTAAAGCAATGGAGTAAGCATTTTGCGCGGGAATGCGCGGTAACGCGCGCGAGCAACCGAAGTCGCCACGTTACGCTTCGAGCGAAGGGAGTCGAGCTTTGATGATGTCGATGTCGCGTTACAGGAAGTAGTTACATTGTCTTGGATCAGACGCTGTTTTTGCTTTTTTATGTGCGGGAAAGCTTATAGGAATCAATCGCATAGGGATTACATTGCATCTATGGCATGTAATCTGCTGGTGCCCGCGGCGAAAGCGCATTGCTGTGTCACATCGCCGCGTGTCACCCATTTTTGTTCTCGAATTGCGGTCCGCTGGCCAAGCGGATCTCGATGGCCCCGTCGCCTATCCTCGTAGGGCGACGGCTTTTGCCCGCGCTCCCCAAGGGAACGCGGGCTTTTTTCTTGTGCGTCCCAAGGCCGTTTCTGCGACCGCTCGGCGTCAACGTTATGCTTGATCCTTTACTCTGGAGTCAAGTCATGACGGAAATCGCCGTGGTCGCAACATTCGTCGCCAAGCCGGGCAACGAGGAGAAACTGAAGGAAGCGCTGCAAGGCATCGTGGCGCCGACGCTGAAGGAACCCGGAGCACTTCAGTACGACCTGCATCGCGACATCAAGGAGCCGCGCCGGTTCGTGTTCTTCGAGCGGTGGCTGAGCGAGGCGGCGCTGGCGCAGCACAACCGGACGCCACATATCCAGGCGCTCGGCAAGACACTGCCGGACCTGATCGAACACGGCGAAATCAACGTGGTGGCGAAGCTCTGAACGGCTGCATCGAGCCGTGCACGAACGTCAATGCATCAATGCATCAATGTGTCTCGTGCGGCACGTCAAGAATCAGGATGATGGTCCAGTCGGCGTCGCCGTCGTGATGGTACTGACGCTCGGCCACAATGAACGGCTGCTGTTTGCCGTCCGGGCCGAGGAACAGCACATCGCCTTCCATTGGCAGGCACTCCACGGGCGGCAGCGCAAGGTACGCGTCCTTGTCTTTCGCGTTACGCGGCATCAGCTTTTCAATCTTGCGCGAAGCTGCTTCCGTCCATTCGATATCCAGCTGGATGTTGCTCATACGTTCCTCCGCACACGAGTGCGATTCAATTTATCGACGCGGAATGTAGCATACGCCGCGTCGGCGAACGCATCGTTGCCTGAAGTTGGCGCCACGAAGAAAAGCCGGATATGACGCCTCGTGCGTCATATCCGGCTTTTTTCGCCGAACGGCTAACGTTTGCGCGCCGTTGCGACGCATACACCGAATCGCTTATTGGGCCATGCTCTTCGAATGCTTCATGCCCGACTTCTTGTGATGCATGGTGCCTTTGTGCATCGGCATTTCGGTCTGCATGCTCGACTGGCGCGTCTGCAGGTCCTGCGCGCGCTGCTCGATATCGGAGATCTTGGCCGGATCGGTGCTCATCGTGACGCCCTGATCGGATTGCGCGAATGCTGCGCTGGTCATTGCGCTCAGGGAAAACAAGACTGCCAGGGACATTTTCTTCATTGTTACCTCCATAGACTCGTTGAACCCGGGTTGGCCTGTCCCGATTGGCGAGACATTACACGTTGCGCAGCAAATACCGATCCTGCCCGCGAATCGTTACATGTAGTTACAGTGTTGTCACATTTCAGCGATGACACTGCGTTTTGACTCTAACAGAGCATCAGCCCGGCCAGTCGATTGACTGAGCCGGCGATAATACCGGCGAAGCTCATTGGTTTCTAGTACTGAATTTCGAGATACCCGTCGGTTCCATGGCACGATTTGTAACGGCAGCTCGACTAATACAGCCGCAAGCTCCTGTACACGTAAAAGCGTGCGACGCCGACCAGCTCATGAAGCGCGGTTTCCGCGTCGATGAAACCACGCGACCGCGGAAAGAACGTAGCCTTCGATTGCCGCGCGTTGCTGACGAAAGCTTGCGCGTTGATGCCGAAAGCATTGAAGGCAAGCAACGCCCGGTGCATGTGATAAGCCGACGTAATCAATACCAGCGTCTCGTCACGTTCGGGCTGCACGAGGCTCGCGACATTGCGAGCGTTCTGGTACGTGTCGAGACTTTCATTTTCCCGCACGAGATCGGTGGCGCTTACGCCGCGAGCGAGCAGGAAGGGCGCGTAATTGTCGGCTTCCGCTTGTTCGTGATGCTGAGGGTTGCCCCCGCTTACGATCACGCGGCAGGCACCGCCTGCACGCCTGCACTCACGGTACAGCTCGGCTGTGACAACAATGCGTACAAATGCATCACGTTTGGGAACCAGGTGTTTGTCGTCGTCGTAGCGGGTGCCTCCGCCAAGCAGCACAAAAGTCGTTCGCGATGCGAAATGCACGTCTTGCGGCGTCGACTTCTCTTCGAAACCGCGCTGCGCAAGGTGGAGCAGCGGTGCCGAAAGCCAACCCGCCCCCAGCGCCCAGAACAGCACGATGCAAACAGTCGCGACGGCGCGCCTGCGCTGTCGCCAAACGGCGAACAGTGCAAAGAAAAGCAGCAATAAAGTTATAAGAACCAATTTGGTTTGAGGTAACGTATAGGTTTTCGAGATAATCCGCTTCGTGGTCATCGCATTCTTGAGAATGCATCGCCGGAACTGCGGAACGCGTTGCGAAAGTTGTGTAATGCGTTTAACGGGCGCTCGGAATTATAAGTAGCGGTAAGCAGAAACAAGCAGCACCTAGCGCAAGCGGCGGCTGCGAGTTCCGGTCAGGGGCCGCAGAGTCGGCATTTTGACTGGTTTCGGGGCGTGCCGCGTTTAGTCGGTGCCGCTGGCAGTCTCTTACTGCCATGTGGCGCCGTCACGGCTGCACTGGAAGACATAACGAGATGACCACGTATTCAAACGAAGCCGTACTAGAAGCGCTCCGGCGAGCGCAGTATCGTCAAGTTCCGTGGGCAAAACGCCCTAACGTTTTCAGCCATCTGCGCGACCTGGGCCTGCTGGAACTGGTCCGGCAACGCACCGTAGCACCCGCGCCCGGTTTTCACGCACCTGTGGATATTGCAGTGGTCACCGAGCGGGGCAAACTCGAATTCTCCCGGCTTGCGCGCGACGAACGTTCGATGGAATGGGATCTGCACCGCGCCGCACCCTATTCTCCGGCGGTGATTCAGGAACCGATGGCCGAAGCGCGCGCTTAAAACCTTCCCATCCACCGCGTTTCGCGGTGTGTGCTTCGCAGTGCTCGAAGGTCGGGCAAACGGTTGCGCCACGGGTGTGCCGCGGTTACGCCATCGAAACGAAGTGGCGAGAGTGGCGCGCTGATGACGGCGACTAAAATTCCGGCGAAAAAAAGCCCGTATCGCAAGGATACGGGCATACCGGATTTGCTACTGCCACGCTGTGCTCATGGCATAACTTCCGACTTGCGCGACGGGGAAGGGTTCCCCATCAGCTAAATACAGCTTAAACAGCTTAAACAGCTTATACGCGGCAACATTCTGGCGGCCATGTGCTCATGTGCACGCCGGCTACTCAACGGTGATGCTGACGATCCCCGCGATCAGGCTCCGGCCGCGTGCGTGCGTTGTTCGCTATATCGCCGCGCAAATCCCCGCGTGGCGCCGGCTCGGTCATTTTGCGGCCACGCATCTGTTCCTTCTTCCATGCCTGCAGGCTGGCCTGCGTATCGGCGCGCAACGCGAAGTTACCCGCTGGTGATTCGGCGTGCACCTGAATCGCCGTACAAAGCGATGAAACCACAATGCCGCACGCCAGCAGTGACATTGGTTTCATGATGAAAATTCCCCTTCGGACCGGATATCGGTCCGCTAGCCAGCTTCACACGCTATGCCAGTGCACGAAAGGGTGCTGTAAATATTGGTAAAGAGTTGTTTCGTGAGCGTTGGGACCGGACACGACGAGTCATTGCGAGACGGGTGTTCGCGTGGTCGCAATATCAATGTGCGCAAAACGAGAATGCACGTCATGCGCTCGCTTTCGATAAACGAAAAGCGAGCGCTTGCCGGCAAATTTTTGACTGACTAAAACGGTCTGCGAGCGCAGACCGGTGGCTCGTCACTCGAGGGAACGCATCGGGTGGGAGCCCGGGTAAAGCGCAGGAAACCTGCGCGCGGGTGCTTCGCGTAAGCCTGATCGTACAGCGTGGGTCGTACAGCGATCGACCATACAGCCCGAACGTGCAACTTGCCGCGCAAACAGAGTCTCAGGCCATCTTGACCGGAGCGCGCCACGATTCCGGATTCGTCCAGAATGCGCCACGCAGACGGTCGCGGCTCGGCGGTGCAGGCGGCTTCGCAGCGGTAGAACCGATCCGGCCCCGCAGCGACACTTCACGGCCGTTGTTGCCGAGACGCTTCACAATTTCGGCGAGCGTACCATCTGCTTGCCATTCGTCGAACCGGCGACGGCAGGTCGGCGGCGACGGGTAACGGCCCGGCAACTTCGACCAGCCTTCGCCCGTGGACAGGACCCACAACACGGCATTGACGACAGCGCGTGCTTCGACGCGCGGACGGCCGCGCCGTTCACTGCGTGCCGGTTCTGCGCAAAACAAGGCCTCGACCAGCGCCCACTCGTTATCTCTTAAATCGTCGAACATCATGTTTCACCTCAGCGAAGCTAACCCCGGTGCGCTGCCCCGCGCCGCGCACTCTGGTCGGAATTCGAAGATCGAACCCAGGTAAGGTCGGAGCAGACATTGCGACGGACGATTTGCGTTTAGAACTGCAATGGCGCCGACCTCTGCACAAGTAAATGCGAGAACCGTGCCATGCTTGTATCGATCGGTCGGAAAGCCTCGCGGCAGTAGGCTGGCGCGGTGCCAGCATGGGCCGTATGAGACGCTATAAGTGCAGTTAATGAAATCGGGACAATCACCAATCAAGTGCAGCAAGCCCATCCGGCGTGCGCAGATGCATTTTTGCTGCACCGCAGCGCGACGGTTATGAAACCGTTTTCTTGGCGACCTTTGATCTACAATCTGCATTAATTAGAAAGATTGATGAGGATAGGGTATGAGTCGGGTGCTCAATGTGACGTTGCGGCAGCTACGCGTGTTTATCGAAGTCGCGAAGCTGCAGAGTTTTAGTCGGGCCGGCGATGAAATCGGCCTGACGCAGTCGGCGGTGAGCCGCTGCGTGCGCGAGCTCGAAGGGGAAATCGGCTTGAAACTGGTCGATCGGACCACGCGCGAGGTGCAACTCACCGATGTCGGCACGAATCTCGTGGGCAGTGTGTCGCGCTTGCTGTCAGACCTCGATGAAGCGCTCAACGAAATCCGCGATCTTGGTCAGCAGCGGCGCGGACGGGTGATCGTGGCGGCCAGTCCGACCGTGGCGTGTCGCTTGATGCCGCTCGTGATTGCCGCGTGTGTCCGGGAATTCCCGCTGATTTCGCTGGGTTTGCGCGACGACCTGCAGAGCGACGTGATCCGCAAGGTCAAGTCCGGCGAAGTCGATTTCGGCGTGGCTATCGGCCCGTATGCCAATGACGACCTGTATGGCGAAGTCGTAATGACCGACTCGTTCTGCGCGGTCGTGAGGCAGGACCATCCCCTGGCAGCCGCGCAGGAGGTGCCGTGGGCGGCACTGTCAGGAGAGCGTCTCGTCATGCTGGATCACGCCTCCGGAAGCCGTCCGATTATCGATGCCGTGCTACGCGAGCATCGCGTTATCGCCGAAGTGGTGCAGGAACTCGGCCATTCCGCCACGGTGTTCGGGTTGGTGGAGGCGAGCGTCGGGATTAGCGTGCTGCCGCGGCTGGCCCTGCCGTTGCCGGCGAATTCGTCGCTGTTAGCGCTGCCGCTCGTGCCGCGGGTTGAACGAACGGTGGAACTGGTGCGGCGGCGTGACCGGTCGTTATCGCCGGCGGCGGAGTCGGTGTGGGGATTGGTCGCCGGATTGCCGAAGCGGGTTGAAGAGCTGGATTAGCCGATTCGCGGAGGGGGGATGGCGAAGCGCGTAGGCGGTCCTCGAGCTTATTTCTCCGGTTTAGCCATCTCGCAGGCTTCGCGATTCCGCGTAAAACTGGCCTGATGGCTAACGCACGAGCCGTACAGCGCTTTTCCGAGGGTGTCGCGTTAGACTTTCGCTTTCCATCGGCGGAGGCGGCAATGAGCGAGTCAGAAGGAGCGGTTATCTCGGAACTTGGTGCGAGGGCGAGTGCGCAAAGCGCGCCGAATGCACGTGAGGCGGTCCGCGCGCTGCGCCCGTCGCAGATTCGCGAGGTCGCCAACGCGGGTTTCGGTGTCCCGGATGTGCTTCCTTTCTGGTTTGGCGAATCGAATCAGGTCACGCCGCAATTTATCCGCGACGCTGCCAGCCGCGCGCTCGCCGATGGTGCAACCTTCTACACGCACAATCTGGGCGTGGCGCCGCTGCGCGAAGCGCTCGCCGCTTACGTCGGCAAGCTGCATGGCGCTACCCGGCCTGCGGAAATTGCTGTGACAAGCGCCGGTGTTAATGCGCTGATGCTGGCGACGCAGTTGGTCGCGGGTGCCGGCGACCGGGTAGTGGCTGTCACGCCGTTGTGGCCAAATCTTGTCGAAATCCCGAAGATTCTCGGTGCTACCGTGGAAACGGTCGCATTGACGTATGGTGCCGACGGCTGGACGCTCGATCTCGACCGTTTGCTTGCCGCGCTGACGCCCGGTACGCGGATGCTGATGGTCAACTCGCCGAACAACCCCACCGGCTGGGTCATGACGCGCGAGCAGCAGCAAGCGGTGCTTGACCGGTGCAGGCAGCTTGGCATCTGGCTGGTCGCCGACGAAGTGTACGAACGCCTCTATTACGGCAATGACGCCACGGTCGCGCCTTCGTTCCTCGATCTGGCGAACCGCGACGAACGCGTGATCGCGGTGAACTCCTTCTCGAAGGCATGGCTGATGACGGGCTGGCGGCTGGGTTGGATCGTCGCGCCCGAGCGTCTGATGGAGGATCTTGCCAAGCTGGTCGAGTACAACACGTCTTGCGCGCCTTCGTTCGTCCAGATGGCGGGGATCGCCGCGGTGAAGGACGGCGAGCAATTTACGCGATCGCTGGTCGCTGACCTGCGCGCCAGCCGCGACTACCTGGTGACGGCATTGCAGCGCATCCCGGGTATTGACGTGCGGGCGCCCGCCGGCGCCATGTACCTGTTCTTCAGGCTTCCGGGCGCGGACCGCAGCCTCGAGTTGTGCAAGGCGCTGGTGCGCGAAAGCGCGCTCGGACTTGCGCCGGGCAGCGCGTTCGGTCCGGAAGGAGAGGGTTTTGTGCGCTGGTGTTATGCCTGCGACACCGCCCGACTGGACGCCGGCGTAGCACGTCTGCGGGCGTTTATGGAGGCGCACCCGGCTTCGTCACACGCAACGGGGCATCGGGGCTGAAGGATTTGGGCCGCAGGGCAGGGAGGCAGGCGAGAAGCGGTCACCTGCGAGGCCCGCCTGACGTGAGTCTTGCGGCGACCCAATGTTTCACCTTTACGCACCGTTTGTTTTTGCGTAATATGCGTCCAGTCACGCGCTTCCGCCTTGGAAAGTGCTACTTCGTCCGGCTGGGAAAAACTCGGCGATCAGGATCTGATCCCGTGTTTTGCTTCCCCCCGGTGCGTGCTCCCAATCAATATGACCGATCAGAAATCGGGCGAGCGCGTCGTCAGTATCCTCGTCCACGGTTTCCCAGTCTGAGCGTTGCGAATGGTTCGAGTAATCGGCGTCCTTCGTTTTCGGCCTGACTTGAACGGTTCATAGACCATACAGGGTCCTATCTAGCTGCATGAATACCCAAGAGGCGAAGATCGTCCTCGAGACTGCCTTGATCTGCGCGCAGGAGCCGCTGAAACTCGCCGAGTTGCGAAAGCTTTTCGTCGACGATATCTCGGCAGACACGGTTCGCACCTTGCTCGACGCCCTGAAGCAGGATTGGTCGGGACGCGGCGTGGAACTGGTGGCGCTAGCGTCCGGATGGCGGTTTCAGAGCAAACCTGCAATGCGGGCCTATCTCGACCGGCTACATCCGGAAAAGCCGCCAAAATATTCGCGAGCCGTGCTTGAAACGCTCGCGATCATTGGTTACCGGCAGCCGGTGACGCGTGGAGACATCGAAGAAATTCGCGGCGTCACCGTGAACACGCAGGTCGTGAAGCAACTGGAAGACCGCGGCTGGATCGAGGTGATCGGTCATCGCGACGTGCCCGGCCGGCCCGCGCTTTATGCCACCACCAAGCAGTTTCTGGATGACCTGGGCCTGAGCGCGCTGGACGAACTGCCCGCACTCGATAATCCGTCTGCGCAACTGGAAGCGTCGTTGCTCGCGCAGCATGCGATCGATTTTCCTGGCGACGATCCGGTGGCCGCCATCGGTGCCGCGCTGTCGCAAGGGCTGGTGGGATCGAAGCACGAAGCCGCTTCGCTGCCCGATGCGCCGGATGCGGAAATATCGACGCCGTCCGAGTCCATATCGGATGTTGATGTTGATGTTGACGTTGATGTTGACGCGGGCTTGGGCCCAACTTCGACGGCTATCGCCGAAAGAAAGCCGGATGGCGAGCATGGGGCGGTCGTCGATGTTGCCGATTCAGGAACGCCGGATGCTTCGGCAAGTATGACCAAGCATGACGCGGCTCAGCCGATGCATGTGGGGGAACCCGCAGCGCCGGGGCCAGTCCACGCAGAAGGCGAGCCGCTTTTGCACCCGCAGGCCGGTTCTGACGAGCCCGTGAACGAGACGAACGCCGATGCGCAAACGAACGCACCGGTGCAATTCCAACCGCAACATGCGGTGTCCGCGACCGGTCCGGAGCCGCACGAAGCGGTTGTGGATATCAACCGGAACCAGACGCACGCGAGGCCAGGCGACGCGGACAACCGTCGCGAGGCGCCGGATGCCGGCGCACTGACTGGCGACGCCGCGCAACACGCATTACCGCGCGCCGCAGATGAATCCGATGGCTTCGACGACAACGCGAGCGCACCGGATGCATCGAACCAATTCGACGCATCGAATGCGCCGGACGAATCAAACGAAATCGACGAATTCAACGCACCGGACGACCAGACTGCGCGCCGCGCCTGAGGCCTGTTTGCACGAACCTTCATTCGGCTATTAATCACCATCGGCCGGATTTTTTGACGCGCCTGCGACGGGCGCGCGACCCGACACAATTGAGGTTGTTTTGACACATTCCCACGACAGCGATTCGCCCGAATCCGAGCGCCCCGTTCGTGCCGATGAAGCACATGGCCAGGCCGACGCAGGCGAACGCACACGCAACGACGAACCCGCCGACGGTGAAGAACGTCCGCGTCGCGGCTTGCGGCGGGGGCCTCGCAGCCTGATCGCGCGCCGTCGCGCCGTCGCCAAGACGAAGGGTGCCGATGGTGCGCCGCCGGTTGCGCCGGGTGGCGTGATCGCTGAAGCGCCGCCGGACGGCGTAGTCGCGGCGCAGGTGCGGATGCCGCGCAAGGATGCGGGTTCGCGCGGGCCGCGAAACGGTGCGGGTAGCGCAGACAATGCGCGCGCCGGGTCGGGCGGCAAGCCCCGCGGTCCGCGTGAAGGTTCGGTCGAGGGTGCTCGCGAAGGCCAGGCGCCGCGCGAAGGCGGCCGTCGCCCGGCGCGGCAGGCTCAACCGGGGCAGGCTCAAAAACGCGGTCGCGGCGATGGCGCCGCAGCGCCGGCCGTGCCGGTGGCAGCGGGTGCGGAAGACGACGTTTTCGCCTACGTGACATCGCCGGCATTCGACGCCGACAACACCACGGGCGGCGTGCGTGCTCCCATGTTGCGCCGCGGCCGCACCGCACCTCAGAAACGTGTGCTGGAAGCGGACGACGACACCCCGAAGCTTCACAAGGTGCTCGCCGAGGCCGGCATGGGTTCGCGCCGCGATATGGAAGAACTGATCGTGGCAGGACGGGTATCGGTGAATGGAGAGCCGGCGCACATCGGCCAGCGCATCATGCCGACCGACCAGGTGCGCATCAACGGCAAGCCGGTGAAGCGCAAGCTCGCGAGCAAACCCCCGCGCATCCTGCTGTATCACAAGCCGACGGGCGAGATCGTGAGTCACGCCGATCCCGAGGGCCGTCCTTCGGTCTTTGACAACCTCCCGCCGATGAAAACGGCCAAGTGGCTCGCGGTCGGACGGCTCGACTTCAACACGGAAGGTTTGTTGCTGCTGACGACATCGGGCGATCTGGCCAACCGGTTCATGCATCCGCGTTACAGCGTCGAGCGTGAATACGCGGTGCGGGTGGTGGGCGAATTGTCGGAAGGCATGCGCCAGAAGCTGCTGCACGGCGTGGAGCTGGAAGACGGCCCGGCCAATTTCCTTCGTATTCGCGATGGCGGCGGCGAAGGCACGAATCACTGGTATCACGTGGCGCTGGCTGAAGGCCGGAACCGCGAAGTGCGCCGCATGTTCGAAGCGGCCGGCCTGATGGTGAGCCGGCTGATCCGTACCCGGCACGGCCCGATCGCGTTGCCCAAGGGGCTCAAGCGCGGCCGCTGGGAAGAACTCGAGGACAATGAAGTGCGTGACCTGCTGGCATCGGTCGGACTCAAGGCGCCGGCCGAAGAGCGGGGTTCGCGCAGCGCCGCGCCGCGCGTGCAGCCTGATCCGCTGCAAACATCGATGGGCATCATCACGCGTGAGCCCGTGCTCAGTTCGCATGGCCGATTCGCCCAGACGCCGACGCGCGGTGGCCCCGGCGGGACGGGCGGCCGGCGTGGTGCGCCCGGCGGTTTCGGCGGCGGCTCAAGTGGCGGTTATGCAGGCAGCGGCAGCGGAGGCGGTTACGGCGCACGCAGCGGCAACGGCGGCCGGGAAGCAAACGGCAATCGAGCGGGCGGCGAAGCGAACGGCAACCGCGCAATGCCGCGTCCGGGCGGCTCCGCCGGCGGTCCGCGCGGCAGTCGTCCACCAGGTTCACCTGCCATGGGCAATGGCAACGGGGCAGGCGGGCGCTCGGCAAATGGTGGCGGCAAGCGCCCCGGTCAGGGCGGCCGTCAAGGCCCGGCTGGCGCGGGTGCACAAGGTAATGGCGGCAACGCGGGCGGCGCAGGCCGTGGCGGCGCGCGCCCGGCGCCGCGCAACCGTACGCGCGGACGCTAAACTAAAGGTCAAACGTCGCGCCGATCGAACAGCTGGATGCGCGAGGGCGCGGTACTTCGTGGCGACGGCTAGTGGGCAGGCGGATCGCCAGCTCACCCGTTAGTGAAATTCCGCGCGATGACTTTAGCCTCGGGAAAGTCCGACAAAAGCGCACTAAATGCCTTCGATTTGCTTGGTAAATAGCCACCAAAGGGCTATATACAGGGCGTATTGGTTGCGTTTATCCCGAAAAATGGCTAACATCACAAAGTCGCTGGGCATGGTGTTTGTTTCGCCGCCCGGATGTGATCTCGGTACAGAAGGATGGGCGTTGCGCCCATTTTTTTTTGGCCGTTCGGTTCAGCATCTTGGGGCAACGAATGCGCGCCGGCTCAAGGCGCGGTCCGCAGGTGTTCGGCGTGGAGCGCGCGAACATCTTGGAGTCTTTCACTGTGCAACTGACGGAAATCATCGAAACCACGGTCTCGGGCCTGGGCTACGAACTTGTCGATATCGAGCGCGCGGGAGGCGGTTTGCTGCGTATCTCCATCGACCAGCCCGCCGGTATCGCGATTGAAGACTGTGAGAAAGTCACACGTCAGCTTCAATATCTTTTCGAAGTGGAGAATATCGATTACTCACGGCTCGAAGTCGGGTCGCCGGGTCTCGATCGTCCGCTCAAGAAATTGGCGGATTTCGAACGCTTCGCGGGCAGCGAAGTCACTATCACATTGAAGAAGCCGCTGGACGGGCGTAAGTCGTACCGTGGCATCCTGCATGCCCCGGACGGCGAGTCGATTGGTTTGGAATTCGAAGGGAAGGACGGCGGCGCTGCGATGCTCGATTTCACGCTCGCAGACCTCGATAAAGCACGTCTCGTCCCCAAAGTTGACTTTAGGAGCCGCAAACAATGAGTCGCGAAGTTTTGATGCTGGCGGATGCGCTGGCGCGCGAGAAGAACGTCAACAAGGACGTGGTGTACGCAGCGCTCGAAGCAGCGCTTGCTTCGGCAACGAAGAAGCTGTTCGAGGAAGACGTGGATATCCGCGTGGCGATCGACCGTGAAAGCGGTGAGCACGAAACCTTCCGTCGCTGGAAAGTGGTGCCGGACGAAGCCGGCCTGCAGGAACCGGATCAGGAAATCCTGTTGTTCGAAGCGAAGGAAGAGAAGCCTGACGCACAAATCGACGACTACATCGAGCAACCCATTCCGTCCATCGAGTTTGGCCGGATTGGCGCGCAGGCTGCCAAGCAGGTGATTCTTCAGAAGGTTCGCGACGCTGAGCGCGAGCAGATCCTGAACGACTTCCTGGAGCGCGGCGAAAAGATCATGACCGGCGCGGTGAAGCGTCTGGACAAGGGCAATTTCATCGTCGAATCGGGTCGTGTGGAAGCGCTCCTGCGCCGCGACCAGTTGATTCCGAAGGAAAACCTGCGTGTCGGCGACCGGGTTCGCGCTTATATCGCGAAGGTCGACCGCACGGCACGTGGCCCGCAGATCGAACTCTCGCGCACGGCGCCCGAGTTCCTGATGAAGCTGTTCGAAATGGAAGTGCCGGAAATCGAGCAGGGCCTGCTCGAAATCAAGGCGGCCGCGCGCGATCCTGGCGTGCGTGCGAAAATCGGGGTGATTGCTTACGACAAGCGCATCGACCCGATCGGTACATGTGTCGGGATTCGCGGTTCGCGGGTGCAGGCGGTGAGAAATGAGCTCGGTGGCGAGAACGTCGACATCGTGCTATGGTCAGAGGACCCCGCTCAGTTCGTGATCGGCGCGCTCGCGCCGGCCGCCGTTCAGTCGATCGTCGTCGATGAAGAGAAACATTCGATGGACGTCGTCGTGGACGAAAATGAACTCGCGGTTGCCATCGGCCGCAGCGGCCAGAACGTGCGTCTTGCCAGCGAATTGACCGGCTGGCAAATCAACATCATGACGCCGGACGAGTCCGCGCTGAAGCAGAACGAAGAGCGTGGCACGTTGCGCAGCCTGTTCATGGCGAGACTCGACGTTGATGAGGAAGTGGCCGACATTCTCATCGACGAAGGCTTCACCAGCCTCGAGGAGATCGCGTATGTGCCGCTCAACGAAATGCTCGAAATCGAAGCCTTCGACGAAGACACCGTTCACGAATTGCGTAACCGCTCTCGTGACGCGCTTCTGACGCTGGCGATAGCGAACGAAGAGAAGGTCGAGGGCATCGCGCTCGACCTGAAGAGCCTCGAAGGTATGACCGATGAGTTGTACGCGAAGCTCGAAGAACATCAGATCCGGACGCGCGACGACCTCGCCGAGCTGGCTGTGGATGAGCTGGTCGAGATGACCAGTATTGAAGAGGATGCCGCTAAGGCGTTGATCATGAAAGCACGTGAACACTGGTTCCAGTGAGAAATGACCATGGCGCACTGACATATCGCGGCCGTTAGGCCGCATGACCCGATCAAACAGCAGGGAATTTGTCCTTGCATCAAGAGGAATGAATGGCGAGTAACAACGTAGCCCAATTTGCCGCGGAACTCAAAATGCCTGCGGGCGTCCTGCTCGAGCAGTTGCAGGCGGCTGGCGTGACGAAAGCGAGCGAGGATGACGATTTGTCCGAGACGGACAAATCGCGCCTGCTCGAACACTTGCGCAAGTCGCACGGTTCCGCCGATGCTGACAAACGCAAGATCACTTTGACCCGCCGGCATACGTCGGAAATCAAGCAATCCGACTCTACGGGTAAAGCTCGCACCATTCAGGTCGAGGTCCGCAAGAAGCGCGTGTTCGTGAAGCGCGACGAGAGCGGTGTTGAACAGGTCGTCGAAGGTGCGAACCACGTCGAAGAAGACGAAGTGGACGAAGCCGAATTGCAGCGTCGGGACGAAGAGGCGCGTCAAGCTGCCGAATTGCTCGAGAAGGAAGCGCTGGAGTTGAAGGAACGTCAGGAACGCTTCGAACGCGAAGAGGCGGAACGGGTCGCGCGTGAAGAGGCTGCCGAGGCCGAGCGCCGCCGTGCCGAGGAAGAAGAGGCGAAGCGTGCTGCCGCCCAGGCGGAAGCCGCGGAAATTTCGCGTGCTTCGTCCACGGCTCGTCCGGAGTCCCGCGCTCAATCGAAGGCGGAACACGTCGCTGACGGACCGGCGAAGGCTCAAGTCGTTGCGCCGCAGGTCGACGAGAAGGCCGCCGCCGAGCGTGCCGCTCAGCGCGAAGCCGCGAAGAAGGCGGAAGATGCCGCGCGCGCCGCGACCGAAAAGGCGCGTGCCGAGCACGACCAGATCGCGAAACGCCGTGCAGCAGCTGAAGCTGAAGCGCGCGCTATCCGCGAAATGATGAATACGCCGCGCAAGGCTCAGCAGGCGAAACCGGCTGAGCCGGCACCTGCAGTCGTGGCTGCGGCTGCTGCTGCCGCCAAGGTGGCGGAAGTTGCCAAGGCTGCGGAAGCCAAGGGTACGCTGCACAAGCCTGCACGTCCGGAAGGCTCGGCTCCGGCACGCCCGGCGGTCGCCAAGAAGCCGGCCGCAGGCGCACCGGCTGCGACCACGCCGTCGTTGGGACCGGACAAGAAAAAGGCCGGCGGCAAGAGCAGCTGGCAGGACGATGCAGCCAAGCGTCGCGGTATCAAGACGCGTGGCGACACCAGCGGCGGTGTGGACCGCGGCTGGCGCGGCGGCCCGAAGGGCCGTGGCAAACATCAGGATCAGACCAACTTCCAGGCGCCGACGGAACCGGTGGTGCGGGAAGTGCACGTGCCGGAAACGGTATCGGTGGCAGATCTGGCGCACAAGATGTCGGTGAAGGCTTCAGAAGTCATCAAGGTGATGATGAAGCTGGGCCAGATGGTCACGATCAACCAGGTGCTCGACCAGGAAACGGCGATGATTGTCGTCGAAGAACTGGGTCACAGCGCGGTTGCGGCCAAGCTGGACGATCCGGAAGCCATGCTGGTCGAGGGCGAAACGCAGGAAGAAGTGGGCGAACGCCTGCCGCGTCCGCCGGTGGTTACCGTCATGGGTCACGTCGACCATGGCAAGACCTCGCTGCTCGATTACATTCGCCGCGCGAAGGTGGCTTCTGGCGAAGCGGGCGGGATTACGCAGCACATTGGCGCCTACCACGTGGAAACGCCTCGCGGCGTGATCACGTTCCTGGACACGCCGGGTCACGAGGCCTTCACGGCCATGCGTGCTCGCGGCGCGAAGGCCACGGACATCGTGATTCTCGTAGTCGCGGCTGACGACGGCGTGATGCCGCAAACGAAGGAAGCCATCGCTCACGCGAAGGCGGGTGGCGTGCCTATCGTCGTGGCGATCAACAAGATCGACAAGCCGGGTGCTGCTCCTGAACGCGTGAAGCAGGAGCTCGTGGCTGAAGGCGTCGTGCCGGAAGAGTACGGTGGTGATTCGCCGTTCATCGAAGTGTCGGCGAAGACCGGTGTTGGCATCGAAAGCTTGCTGGAAAACCTTTTGCTGCAAGCGGAAGTGATGGAGCTGAAGGCGCCTGTCGATGCACCGGCCAAGGGTCTGGTCATTGAAGCCAAGCTCGATAAGGGCAAGGGTCCGGTCGCAACTATCCTGGTGACGTCAGGTACGTTGAATCGCGGTGACATCGTGCTGGCGGGCACGGCTTTCGGTCGCGTCCGGGCCATGCTCGACGAAACCGGCAAGCCGATCAAGTCCGCGGGTCCGTCGATTCCGGTCGAGATCCAAGGTCTGTCGGAAGTGCCGGGCGCAGGCGAAGAAGTCATGGTCCTGCCGGACGAACGCAAGGCGCGCGAAATCGCGTTGTTCCGTCAAGGCAAGTTCCGCGACGTCAAGCTGGCGAAGCAGCAGGCAGCGAAGCTCGAAAACATGCTCGAGTCCATGACGGAAGGCAACGTGCAGAACCTGCCGTTGATCGTCAAGGCCGACGTGCAGGGCTCGCAGGAAGCGCTGGTGCAGTCGCTGGTCAAGCTGTCGACCAACGAAGTGCGCGTACAGATCGTGCACAGCGCGGTCGGCGCGATCAGCGAATCGGACGTCAATCTGGCGACGGCGTCGAAGGCGGTCATCATCGGCTTCAACACACGAGCCGACGCCCAGGCGCGCAAGGTGGCGGAGTCGAACGGTATCGACATTCGTTACTACAACATCATCTATGACGCTGTAGATGAAGTGAAAGCGGCCATGTCGGGCATGCTGGCGCCGGAGAAGCGCGAAGTGATCACGGGTATGGTGGAAGTGCGCCAGATCATCCGTGTGCCGAAGATTGGCGCGATCGCGGGTTGTATGGTCACCGACGGTTTCGTCAAACGGAACTCGATGGTGCGCGTGCTGCGCAACAACGTGGTCGTTCACACGGGCGAAATCGATTCGCTCAAGCGCTTCAAGGACGACGCGAAGGAAGTGCGTCAGGGCTTCGAGTGCGGTATGTCGCTGAAGAACTACAACGACATGGTGGAAGGCGATCAGTTCGAGATCTTCGAAGTGACCGAAGTCGCACGTACGCTATAAAAGATTCACCGCTGGACTCGAGGGCGGAGTGGGCTTCACGCCCGCTCCGCCCTTTTTATTTGCCTGGTCGAACGCTCGTGCGAGGCCGGCATCCGGCGGCATACAAATTTACGGAAACATCATGGCCAAGAAACGTACTTCCCCTAATCGCAACGTGCAGATTGCGGATCAGATCCAGCGCGATCTTTCCGAACTGGTGCGCGATATCAAAGATCCACGCGTCGGCATGGTAACGATGCAAAGCGTCGAACTGACGCCCGACTACGCGCACGCGAAAGTGTATTTCACGACGCTGACCGGCGATCCGAAGGAAACGGAAGCCGGGCTGAATCACGCAGCGGGGCATTTGCATAACCTGCTGTTCAAGCGCCTGCATATCCACACCGTGCCGACGCTGCATTTCCACTACGACCAGACGGTCGTGCGTGCGGTGGAAATGTCGAAGCTGATCGATGAAGCGAATTCGACGCGCGCGAAGGACGACGAAGAAGACGAAGCAAACAAAGCAGACGACGAGAAGGGCGCCTGATCGATGAACGGTTCTGCTCGTCCGAAGATTCCGCGTCGTTTGCTGGATGGCGTGTTGCTGCTCGACAAACCGCTCGGTCTTTCCAGTAACGACGCGCTGATTCGCGCTAAAAGAATTTATCTGGTGAAGAAGGCCGGGCATACGGGCACGCTCGATCCGCTCGCGACCGGTTTGCTGCCGCTGTGCTTCGGCGAAGCGACGAAGTTCTCGCAGGATTTGCTCGAGGCCGACAAGACTTACGAAGCAACGATGCGTCTCGGCGTGCGCACAACGACGGGCGACGCCGAAGGCGAAGCGCTGCAAACGCGCGAGGTCACTTGCGACGAAGCCGCGATCCACGCAGCCATGGCCCATTTCCGCGGTGAGATTGCGCAAGTCCCGCCGATGTATTCCGCACTCAAGCGCGACGGCAAACCGCTGTACGAATACGCACGAGCCGGGCAGACGGTCGAGCGCGAAGCCCGCAACGTGACCATTCACGCGCTTGAAATGATCGCGTGTGCGTTGCCTGACGTGACGTTCCGCGTGACGTGCAGCAAAGGGACGTACGTGCGAACGCTTGCCGAGGATATCGGCGAGAAGCTGGGGTGTGGCGCCCATCTGGTCGCGCTGCGGCGCACGGGCGTAGGCGCGTTGACGCTCGAACACGCGGTCACGCTCGAGACGCTTGCAGAGGCTACGCAAGCCGAGCGCGACAGCTGGCTGCAACCGGTGGATGCATTGCTGACGACGTTTCCGGCCGTTCATCTCGACGCCGATGCCACGCGCCGTTTTGCGCAAGGCCAGCGCTTGAAGTTATCGGAGATTGCGGATGCGCCGGCCGAAGCGGGCCGCGTGCGTGTCTATGCCATCGATGACCAGCGTTTGCTCGGCGTAGCACGAGCGGGCGAGGGCGTGCTGGCGCCGGAGCGACTGGTGGTATCGACGGTTTAAAGAGCCGCCTCGCCAAAGAAAAACGCCACGGAAGAAAATTCCGTGGCGTTTTTTATTAGCGATTCAAACAAGCTTCAATGCGCCGCCGAAGCCGCGGCCGCCGAATCTCCGCCGCCTGATCGATCGGGCTTCGTGATCCAGATGAGCGCGATCAGCGCGACGAATATTCCCGCCGATATATAGAACAGATCGTTCACGCCCAACTGCGCGGCCTGCTGGGTCGCCATGCTATTGAAGAGCCCGTAACCCTGCGGCTGGCTAAAACCGGCCGCACCGAACTGCTGCATGGAAGCGTTGAAGTTCGGGTTATACAAATTGGCCTGTTCCACCAGTTGCGCGTGATGAAAATTCGACCGACGATCCCACGCGGTCGAAAAAATCGATGTCCCGATACCGCCGCACATGATCCGCACGAAGTTCGACAATCCCGATGCCGCCGGAATCCGGTTTCCCGGCAGCCCGGACAGTGTGATGGACACGAGCGGGATGAAGAACCCAGCCATGCCGATGCCCTGAATCAAGGTGGGCATCATCAGCGAGAAGGTATCGACGCCCGTGGTATAGCGCGAGCGCATCCAGAACACGAGCGCGAACACGAGGAAGGCGGCGGTTGCGATCTTGCGTGGATCGGTGCGCGGCAGGAACTTGCCGACTACCGGCGAGAGCAGCACCGCGAACAATCCGACGGGCGCGAGCACCAGACCGGCATCGGTAGCGGTATAGCCAATATCGGTCTGCAACCATAGCGGCAGCAGCACGAGATTACCGAAGTACAGCCCATAGCCGATGGCGAGCGCGATCGTTCCGCCCGTGAAATTGCGCAGCTTGAAGAGTGACAGATCGACGACCGGATGTTCCGCGGTCAGCTCCCACACAATAAAGAATGCCAGCGCGATCACTGCAATCAACGTCAACACGACAATGGTGGTCGAGTTGAACCAGTCCAGATCCTTGCCCTTGTCGAGCATGATCTGCAGCGAGCCGACCCAGATCACAAGCAGGCTTAAGCCGACCGTATCGATGGGCGCCTTGCGAATCACCGAATCGCGCTCGCGGAAGATCGCGAACGTGGCGATCGCCGCAACAATGCCCACCGGAATATTGACGTAGAAAATCCACGGCCATGAGATGTTGTCGGAGATCCAGCCGCCGAGAATCGGGCCGGCGACTGGCGCGATGAGGGTGGTCATTGACCACATGGAGAGCGCCATTGGCGCCTTCGCTCTGGGGTAACTCGCGAGCAGCAAGGTCTGCGAGAGCGGGATCATCGGCCCGGCGACCGCGCCTTGCAACACGCGCGCGGCGAGCAGGAAGGGCAATGTGGGCGCGAGTCCGCACAGCCACGACGCGAGCACGAACAGCACGATGGACGTCATGAACAGACGCACCTGGCCGAAGCGCTGTGTGAGCCAGCCGGTCAGCGGCACCGAGATTGCGTTGGCGACCGCGAACGACGTAATCACCCACGTGCCCTGATCCGACGATACCCCGAGGTCGCCGGAGATCGACGGAATGGACACGTTCGCAATCGACGTATCGAGCACGTTCATGAACACCGCGAGCGAAACCGCGATCGTACCGATTACGAGTTTCACGCCCTCCAGCGGCGCATGAACGGCGTTTGCTTGAGACATATGACAGGCCCGATAGAACTTGAAAAACGCTTACATCAGCTTGGCTAGATCTTGCTTCGACGCGGGTTGCACGTTTTCCTTCGACGTCTTCTGCGAGCCGCCCGTGCCCGGACCCGAGCTGCCTTCGTTCGCCTCGATAATGCGGGCGATCTCGGCATCGGCCTGATCGCCGTACTTGGCGAACACGTCGGTCTGGTACACCGTGTTCGGCGCCGCCGCAAGCTGGCCGCCTTGCTCGCTCTTGATCGTCACGTCCACGTTCATCGACAAACCGATGCGCAGCGGATGTTTCTCAAGTTCCTGCGGGTCAAGCCCGATTCGCACCGGCAGACGCTGCACAACCTTGATCCAGTTGCCGGTTGCGTTTTGCGCCGGCAGCAGCGAAAACGCCGAGCCCGTGCCTGCCGAGAAGCCGATCACCTTGCCGTGGAACACGACGTTGGAGCCGTAGACGTCCGCCGTCAATTCGACCGGCTGGCCGATGCGCATATGCGTGAGCTGCACTTCCTTGAAGTTCGCGTCGACCCACACGCTATTGAGCGGCACGATCGCCATTAGCGGATTACCCGGCGAGACGCGCTGGCCGACCTGCACCGAGCGCTTGGCGACATAACCCGTCACCGGCGCCGGCATGGTGTTGCGCGCGTAGTTGATGTACGAATCGCGGACCTTCGCGGCGGCGGCGAGCACGTTCGGATGGCTCGCGATGGTCGTATTCGCGGTGAGCGAACGGTTCGACTGAAGCTCTTGTTGAGCGGCGTTCAGCGACGCTTGCGCGGCCCGCACGGCATCGCGGGCGTGGGAGATTTCTTCGCCCGAGACCGCGCCCGTTTGCGCCACCGTCATGCGGCGGCGCAAATCGTCTTGCGCACGCGAGAGATCCGACTGACGCAGCGCGACTTGCGCCGCGAACTGGTTGTCGTTGACGAACAGCGTGCGGACCTGGCGCACCGTTTGCGCGAGATTCGCTTCGGCCTGATCGAGCGCGACCTTTGAGTCGGCGGGATCGAGTACCACGAGCGGGTCTCCCATCTTCACGGTTTGCGTGTCGTCGGCATTCACCGAGATCACCGTGCCGACCACTTGCGGCGTGATCTGCACGATGTTGCCGTTCACGTAAGCATCATCCGTGCTTTCGTGGAAACGCGCGATCAGGAAGTAATACAGTCCGTAAGCGATAGCCGCGATGATCACGACCAGTACGATCAGGCTCATCAGAACCCGGCGCTTGGTGTTGTTGGTTTTAGGTGCCTGCGCGGCTGCGGCGTTTTGTTGAGGGTCGCTCATGAATGGCTCCGTATTCTTTGTCTTGGATTGCTGCTAATCGATTCAGTTGGCTAGCTTGGGCGCGGCCGACGCGGTCTGCGAAGGTGCGCTCTTCGATGTCTGTCCGTCGATGGCCAGGTTCATGTCGGCGGCGTCGAAACCTCCGCCCAGCGCCTTGATGAGACCGAGTTGCAGGTCGCGGCGCTTCAAGCGCAGGTTCGTCACGGTCTGCTCGTTCGCCAGCCGGTTCTGATCGGCGGTGAGCACCTGCAATTGCTGCGACAAACCGGCCTTGTAGCGGATCACGGCAAGCTGGTATGCATGCGTGGAGGCATCGAGGGCGCGGGTGGCATCGCTGGTTTGCTGATCCACTGAACGGATCGATGCAATCTGCGTGGCCACGTCATTAAGCGCGTTGATCAGGGTCTGGTTGTAGTTCGCCACGTCCAGGTCGAAGTCCGCGTAACGACCTTTCAGCTGTGCGCGCAACGCGCCGGCATCGAAGATCGGTAAATGCACGGCCGGTCCCACGGTGTACTGACGGCTGCCCGCAGTGAGAAAGCGGCCCCAGCCGAATGCGTCGAAACCTGCCGCAGCCGACAAATTGATATCGGGGAAAAACTCGGCTTTCGCTTCCTTGATGTTCGACGTCGCCGCTTCCACTTGCCAGCGGGCCGCGACAATATCCGGGCGGCGCGACACCAGATCCGCGGGCACGTTGTCCGGCAGCGCGACCTCGATCTTCGTATTCAGCACCGGCTTCGCGATCTTCAGGCCACGATCCGGGCCTTGACCGAGTAGTGCCCCAAGCTGATAACGCGTGGTCGTGATCTGGCCGTCGAGTTCGGACAGGTTCGTCTGGCTCGTCGCGATATTGCCTTCGGCGGTGCGGCTTTCCACGTTTGTATCGAGGCCCGCGAGCACACGGCCGTTCGTGATGCGTCCGATGTCCACCCGGTTCGCGATCTCGCGCTGGGCAACGTCGCGCAGCGCGTAGAGCAGGGCGAGCTGGTTGTAGGTCTGCGCAACGGATGCCGCGAGCGTGATGCGCGCTTGCTGCATGTCGGCCTCGGCGGCCTTCTGCTGCGATACCGCCTGATTCAACCGCGCGCGATTCTTGCCCCACAGGTCGAGATCCCACGACGCGCTCGCGAGCGCATTGTTTTCGCTATACCAGGTCCCGCCGTAAGGAGGCGGATAGAGCGCGTTGCCAGAAAACAGTTCGCGCGACCATGAATACGAGCCGTTCACCTTCGGATAAAGAGCGGAGCGCGACGACTCGATATACGACGACGCCTTCGCAATCCGCGCTTGCGCCTGGGCAATCGACGGACTGCCGGCCAGCGCTTCGTCGATCAGTTGCGGCAATTGCGGATCGCCGAACTGCTTGGCCCAGTCGAGCGACGGCCACTGGCCGCCTTGTGACGGCAGGCTTTGCGTCGCTTGCAGGGCGTCGTTTTGCGGCTGGGCGATTTGCTTGTCGCTTTTGATGCCGGCGTAGTTTGCACAACCTGCAAGGGCGAACGCCGCCACGGCGGCGGCCAGAACGCTTCGCGCAGCGATGGGCGCGGGCGCGGACGAATAAAAGAGTTTCATCGCTCGGCTCTTTGATATTGGATGTAAAGATGGACGCTGCAACTAATTTCTTTCATTTTTATTTCAACGGCGGCGCTTCGGGGTGGGCCGTTGTTCTCCGGGCGCCGATTCGAAGCGCGCGGCGTGACATCAATAAGAGGATTTAGAGGCAGATTTGTCCTGCATTCCCAGCAACGCTGCGCATGCCGGGTCGCCTGAGTTGAGCAGAATTCGACGCAGCATGCTTTTTAGGAAGCCTACTTCTTCAGGCGTAAAACCGCTAAGCAGCTTGTCTAGTACCTTTGTAAAAATAGCTGGAATCTGCCCGGCGAGCGCATGGCCTTCGTCGGTCAGCGCCAGCCGGACGACCCGACGGTCTTCCTCGCTACGCAGGCGTGTTATGAGTCCGCGCTTTTCCAGGCGGTCGATCAGGCGGGTAACGGCGCTCGCGTCGATCCCGTATTCGCGGGCGAGATCGGCGGCGGCAAGCGCCCGGCCGCTCGCCAGCATGAACATGATGCTGGCCTGCGTACTGGTGATGCCAAGGTCAGTCATGGTGTGTTGCGTGACCAGGTTCCACAAGGTCGAGCGGACACGGCTAAGCAGATAACCGACGCTTTCGCTGAGTTCGTAGTTTGAAATTTCAGGAACTGGCCGAGGGGCGTCGCTCATGGATACTCGTGCGCCTGCAATAATTGACTATGCAACATTATAGAATCGCATCGTTGACCCGGCAAGTACTTTAAGAGTCCTCTTAATTCGCTGCCTGTTTACGTCGATGTCGTTATTTTGGGATTGGCGCAAGACCCGCTGAGCCGTGAAGGCAGGCATTGACGGCGTTTTTCGGCTGTCTTGAAATAGAAAAGCGCTTCCGGGTTATGTCCTATTGCACGATGGGGAGGAAGTGGACACGTCGGCGTGTTACACTCTCGGGTTCCCATCGCGCCGAGTGCGGGGGGCGTGGACGTTTCCTTTTGAGCTGATTCCACGGCCTGCTGCTTGCACCCACGGCGCTCAACTGTATGTACAAGCTCCTCAGCCTCCTATGACTCGCGCCCTCCGCAATATCGCCATCATCGCCCACGTCGACCACGGCAAGACAACGCTCGTCGACCAACTGCTCCGCCAGACGGCCACGTTCCGAGAGAACCAGCAAGTGGTCGAGCGCGTGATGGACTCGAACGACATCGAAAAGGAACGTGGCATTACGATCCTTTCGAAGAACTGCGCGGTCGAGTATGAAGGCACGCACATCAACATCGTGGACACCCCCGGACACGCCGACTTCGGCGGCGAAGTGGAGCGTGTGCTGTCCATGGTCGACTCCGTGCTGCTGCTGGTGGACGCCGTTGAAGGCCCGATGCCGCAAACGCGCTTCGTGACGAAGAAGGCGCTGGCGCTGGGACTCAAGCCTATTGTAGTGATCAACAAGGTCGACCGGCCGGGCGCGCGGATCGACTGGGTGATCAACCAGACTTTCGACCTGTTCGACAAGCTGGGCGCCACCGAAGAACAACTCGATTTTCCGATTGTCTATGCGTCGGGCCTGAACGGTTATGCCGGACTGAACCCGGACGTGCGCTCAGGCGACATGCGCCCGCTGTTCGACGCCGTGCTGGAACACGTTCCGGTTCGCCCGGCCGATCCGGAAGCGCCGCTGCAGCTCCAGATTACGTCGCTCGACTTTTCGTCGTATGTCGGCCGTATCGGCATCGGCCGTATCACGCGCGGCCGCATCAAGCCGGGCATGGCTGTCTCCGTGCGCTCGGGTCCTGACGGCGCGATCCTGAACCGCAAGATCAATCAGGTTCTGTCGTTCAAGGGTCTGGAGCGCGTGCAGGTCGAAGAGGCCGAAGCCGGCGACATCGTGCTGATCAACGGTATCGAGGAAATTGGCATCGGCGTGACCATTTGCGCCGTGGACACCCCGGAAGCGTTGCCCATGATCACCGTGGACGAACCCACGCTGACCATGAACTTCCTGGTGAACTCGTCGCCGCTGGCTGGCCGCGAAGGCAAGTTCGTCACGAGCCGTCAGATCCGCGACCGCCTGTTCAAGGAACTGAACCACAACGTGGCGTTGCGCGTGAATGAAACCGGCGACGAAACCACGTTCGAAGTGATGGGCCGCGGTGAACTGCACCTGACCATTCTCGTGGAAAACATGCGTCGTGAAGGCTACGAACTCGCCGTGTCGCGTCCGCGCGTGGTGATGACCGAAGTCGACGGCGTGAAGCACGAGCCGTACGAAAACCTGACCGTCGACATGGAAGATGCAAACCAGGGCGGCGTGATGGAAGAACTGGGCCGTCGCAAGGGCGAAATGCTCGACATGGCGTCGGACGGGCGCGGCCGTACGCGTCTTGAGTATCGTATTTCGGCGCGCGGCCTGATCGGCTTCCAGTCGGAATTCCTGACGCTCACGCGCGGCACGGGTTTGATGAGCCACACGTTTGACTCGTATCAGCCGGTGAAGGAAGGCGGTGTTGGCGAGCGTCGCAATGGCGTGCTGATTTCGCAGGACGACGGCGCAGCTGTCGCCTACGCATTGTGGAAGCTGCAGGATCGCGGCCGCATGTTCGTGTCGCCGGGTGATGCACTGTACGAAGGCATGATCATCGGCATCCACAGCCGTGACAACGACCTGGTCGTCAACCCGATCAAGGGCAAGCAGCTGACCAATGTGCGTTCGTCGGGAACGGACGAAGCGGTGCGCCTCGTGCCGCCGATCCAGATGTCGCTGGAATATGCGGTCGAATTCATCGACGACGACGAACTGGTCGAAGTCACGCCGCAATCCATCCGTCTGCGCAAGCGTTACCTGAAGGAACACGAGCGCCGCAGCGCCAGCCGCAAGGGCGCAGTGGACTAAGCTGACACAGCGCAGCCTGTCGGAAAAAGAAAAGCCGCCTTCGGGCGGCTTTTTTATTGCAAAAGCGGCGCATAAGCGCCTCGTGTTTAATGCGTCCCTTATTCGCGAAAGATCCTCGAAAGCCCGCTGGATAAGCATCCTGGCTGCGACCATCCGCGCGTCGACCTATTGACCTGTGCTATGCTAGCGAAAGTATTGCCAGTTTTAGGTCCTTCCAAGCAGACTTGATTCGCGCAATCCGCTAAACGGTCAGGCCGTGTTGCGGAAGGTTGAGTAACCCGCTATTTCTCGAGAAACTCGAAGAAAGGTGAGCGTAAAAATGATGAAGAATTCCCAGCTGAACTCTTATTTGTTCGGCGGTAATGCCCCGTATGTTGAAGAACAGTACGAGGCATATCTCGATAATCCCGCGTCAGTGCCCGAGACCTGGCGTACCTATTTCGATGCGTTGCAGAACGTGCCTGCATCGGATGGGACCAATCACAACGACGTGGCCCACGGCCCGATCGTCGAATCGTTTGCGCAACGCGCGAAATCGAATGGCTTCGTGCCGCGCGAGAGCAGTGGTGATCTGGCGACCGCTCGCAAGCAGGTCTATGTCCAGTCGCTGATTGGCGCGTACCGTTTTCTCGGCTCCCAGTGGGCCAATCTCGATCCGCTGAAGCGCCGCGAGCGCCCGGCCATCCCTGAGCTCGAACCCGCGTTCTACGACTTCACCGAAGCCGACATGGATCAGATGTTCCATGCACAGAACCTGTATTTCGGTTTCGAGCAGGCGTCGCTGCGTGAGATCGTGAAGGCATTGCGTGACACCTACTGCGGCACGATCGGCGCCGAGTTCATGTACATCAGCGATCCGGAACAGAAGCGCTGGTGGAAAGAGAGGCTCGAATCGATCCGCTCCACCCCGAATTTCTCGCCCGACAAGAAAAAGCACATTCTTCAGCGCCTGACGGCTTCCGAAGGGCTCGAGCGTTTCCTGCACACGAAATACGTCGGCCAGAAGCGTTTCTCGCTGGAAGGCGGCGAGAGCTTTATCGCGTCGATGGACGAAGTCGTGCGCCACGCTGGTGCAGCGGGCGTGCAGGAAATCATTATCGGCATGGCTCACCGCGGACGTCTGAACGTGCTGGTGAACACGCTGGGCAAGATGCCGGCTGACCTCTTTGCCGAATTCGAAGGCAAGCACGTCGATGACCTGCCGGCCGGTGACGTGAAATATCACAAGGGTTTCTCGTCGGACGTTTCGACTGACGGCGGCCCGGTGCACCTGTCGCTCGCGTTCAACCCGTCGCACCTTGAAATCGTGAACCCGGTGGTCGAAGGGTCGGCCAAGGCGCGCATGGATCGTCGCGGCGACGTCGACGGCCTGCAAGTGCTGCCGGTCCAGATTCACGGCGACGCGGCGTTCGCCGGTCAGGGCGTGGTCATGGAAACGCTGAACCTCGCGCAAACGCGCGGTTACGGCACGCACGGCACGCTGCATATCGTTATCAATAACCAGATCGGCTTCACGACGTCCGACCCGCGTGATGCGCGTTCGACGCTGTATTGCTCGGACGTGGCGAAGATGATCGAAGCGCCGGTGCTGCACGTGAACGGTGACGATCCGGAAGCGGTCGTGCTGTGCACGCAGCTGGCTATCGATTTCCGCATGCAGTTCCACAAGGATGTGGTTGTCGACATCATCTGTTTCCGCAAGTTGGGTCACAACGAGCAGGACACGCCGGCGGTCACGCAGCCGCTGATGTACAAGACGATTGCGAAACATCCGGGTACGCGCGCGCTGTACGCTGAAAAGCTCGTACAGCAAGGCGTGATGACGGCGGAAGACGCTGACGGTTACGTGAAGGCGTACCGCCAGGCAATGGACGACGGTCATCACACGGTCGATCCGGTGCTCTCGAACTACAAGAGCAAGTACGCGGTGGACTGGGTGCCGTTCCTGAACCGCAAGTGGACCGACGCCGCCGACACGGCCGTGCCGCTGGCAGAACTGAAGCGTCTCGCTGAACGGATCACTACGGTTCCCGATAACTTCAAGGTGCATCCGCTGGTCGAGCGCGTGATCAACGATCGCCGCGCAATGGGCCGTGGCGAAGCGAAGCTCGACTGGGGCATGGGCGAGCATCTGGCTTACGCCTCGCTGGTGGCATCGGGATACGCCGTGCGACTCACGGGCCAGGACTCGGGCCGTGGCACGTTCACGCACCGTCACGCCGTGCTGCACGATCAGAACCGCGAACGCTGGAATGACGGCACGTACATTCCGCTGCAGAACATCGCTGAAGGTCAGGCGAAGTTCACCGTGATCGACTCGGTGTTGTCGGAAGAAGCGGTGCTCGGTTTCGAGTACGGTTATTCGACGGCGGAGCCGAACACGCTCGTCGCGTGGGAAGCGCAATTCGGCGACTTCGTGAACGGCGCGCAAGTCGTGATCGACCAGTTCATCTCGTCGGGCGAAGTGAAGTGGGGCCGTGTTTCCGGTCTCACCATGCTGCTGCCGCACGGTTATGAAGGGCAAGGTCCGGAGCACTCGTCGGCACGTATCGAACGGTTCCTGCAACTGTGCGCGGATCACAACATGCAAGTGGTCCAGCCGACCACGCCGGCGCAGATTTTCCATTTGTTGCGCCGTCAGATGATCCGCTTGTTCAGGAAGCCGCTGATCGTCGCTACGCCGAAGTCGCTGCTGCGTCACAAGGAAGCTGTTTCGGATCTGTCGGAACTGGCGAAGGGTTCGTTCCAGCCGATCATCGGCGAAGTGGATGGCGCGGTCGAGCCGAAGAAGGTCAAGCGCGTGATCGTGTGCTCGGGCCGCGTGTATTACGACCTCGTGGCGCATCGTCGCGAAGCGAAGGCGAACGACGTCGCGATCCTCCGTATCGAGCAGTTGTATCCGTTCGCCCACAAGCAGTTCGACGCGGAAATCAAGAAATACGAAAACGCGAACGAAGTGGTCTGGGCACAGGACGAGCCGCAGAACCAGGGCGCCTGGTTTTACGTCGAGCACCATCTGCGCGAAGGCATGCGTGAAGGACAGAAGCTCGCTTACAGCGGCCGTCCGGCATCGGCATCCCCGGCAGTCGGCTATTACGCGAAGCACTACGAGCAGCTGAAGGCGCTGATCGAAGGCGCGTTTGGCCGGCTGAAGGGCGCGCAGACGATCTCGAAGTAAGCGGTTGTGACCGGGGAGTGTCGCTTTTGGCGGCTCCCCGGTTTTTCACGCGCTGTCCTGTGATTCGAGTTTCGATTTTGAACGTGGAATGCAGAAGCAGCGCTCGCTTTTCGGTTGAAGCGCGCAGCGTTCACACGGCTCGAGCTTAACGAAATTCATAACGAATTGACGACGATTCGATTTACGTCGTACCCAGATACATTCAGGAAAAAACATAATGTCTATTGTAGAAGTCAAGGTTCCCCAGCTCTCCGAATCAGTGTCGGAAGGCACCATGCTGTCGTGGAAGAAGAAGCCGGGCGAAGCAGTTGCTATCGACGAAATCCTCATCGAAATCGAAACGGACAAGGTCGTGCTGGAAGTGCCGGCACCCGCTGCAGGCGTGCTCGCGCAAGTGATCAAGCATGACGGCGATGTGGTCGGCGCGGAAGAAGTGATCGCGATGATCGACACGGAAGCGAAGGCGGGCGTTGCACCGGTTGCTGCCGCTGCAGGCGCCGCCGAAGTGAAGCCGGCACCGGCTGCGCAAGCTCAACAAGAAGCCGTGCCGGCAACGGCTGCCGCTTCGAACACCGCTGCATCTCCCGCTGCCGCCAAGATCCTGGCCGAGAAGAACGTCTCGAACGACCAGGTTTCGGGCTCGGGCCGCGATGGCCGCATCACGAAGGGCGACGCACTGGCCGCGACGCAAGGCGCGCCGGCTGTGTCTGCTTCGGTCTCGGCGCCTGCTGCAAAGGCAGCCGCTCCCGCCAAGGCTGCCCGTCCGTCCCTGCCGGACGTGAAGGCGCCGGGTGCTGACCAGTGGCTCAAGGATCGTCCGGAACAACGCGTGCCGATGTCGCGTCTGCGCGCCCGTATTGCCGAGCGTCTGCTCGAGTCGCAGCAAACGAACGCCATCCTGACCACGTTCAACGAAGTGAACATGGCGCCGGTGATGGATCTGCGCAACAAATACAAGGACAAGTTCGAGAAGGAACATGGCGTGAAGCTTGGCTTCATGTCGTTCTTCGTAAAGGCTGCCGTCCACGCGCTGAAGAAGTATCCGCTGGTGAACGCATCTATCGACGGTAACGACATCGTCTATCACGGTTACTTCGATATCGGTATTGCCGTCGGTTCGCCGCGTGGTCTCGTGGTGCCGATCGTTCGCAATGCGGATCAACTGAGCCTGGCCGACATCGAGAAGAAGATTGCTGAATACGGGGTGAAAGCGCGCGACGGCAAGCTGTCGATCGAAGAAATGACCGGCGGTACGTTCTCGATCTCGAACGGCGGTGTGTTCGGGTCCATGTTGTCCACGCCGATTATCAACCCGCCGCAGTCCGCAATCCTGGGCGTGCACGCAACGAAGGAACGCGCTGTGGTCGAGAACGGCCAGATCGTGATCCGTCCGATGAACTATCTGGCGCTGTCTTACGACCACCGGATCATCGACGGCCGCGAAGCCGTGTTGTCGCTCGTCGCGATGAAGGATGCGCTGGAAGATCCGGCCCGCTTGCTGCTGGACCTGTAAGCCTTTAAGCGTTAGGCCTTTAAATCAAGCGGTAAAACCTTATTTGGGACTCATGGCGCGTTCGATAGACTCGGACGCGCCATGTATCCAACAAGAGAAGGATAGTCATGTCCAAAGAATTTGATGTCGTCGTGATTGGTGCGGGCCCTGGCGGTTACATCGCGGCGATTCGTGCAGCGCAACTCGGCAAGTCGGTTGCGTGTATTGAAAGCTGGAAGAACCCGGCCGGCAATCTGAAGCTCGGCGGCACGTGTCTCAATGTGGGCTGCATTCCGTCGAAGGCGTTGCTGGCATCGTCGGAAGAATTTGAAAACGTTTTGCATCACCTGGGCGATCACGGTATCAACGTAGGCGATGTGAAGCTCGATCTCTCGAAGATGCTTGCCCGCAAGGAAGGCATTGTCGAGAAGATGACGAAGGGCATCGAGTTCCTGTTCCGCAAGAACAAGATCACGTGGCTGAAGGGCCATGGGAAGTTTACCGGCAAGACGGACGCCGGCGTGCAGATCGAGGTCAGCGGCGAAGCAGAAACCGAAACGGTGACCGCGAAGAACGTGATCATCGCGACGGGATCGAAGGCGCGTCATCTGCCGGGCATTCCGGTCGACAACAAAATCGTTGCCGATAACGAAGGCGCGCTGTCGTTCGATGCCGTACCGAAGAAGCTCGCCGTGATCGGCGCTGGCGTGATCGGTCTGGAACTGGGTTCGGTGTGGCGTCGCCTGGGTGCGGACGTGACCGTGCTCGAAGCG
Organism: Caballeronia sp. SEWSISQ10-4 2; assembly: GCF_030464885.1. Classification (GTDB taxonomy): domain Bacteria; phylum Pseudomonadota; class Gammaproteobacteria; order Burkholderiales; family Burkholderiaceae; genus Caballeronia. The sequence goes on from NZ_JALPRJ010000016.1 coordinate 45,063, forward strand.
TTGCCCGCGTTCCTCGGCGCATGCGACGACTCGCTCGCAAAAGAAGCCGCGAAGCAATTCAAAAAGCAGGGTCTGGACATCCACCTCGGCGTGAAAATCGGCGAAGTGAAGACGACGGATTCGAGCGTTTCGGTGGCTTACACGGACAAGGACGGCAACGCGCAGACGCTCGACGCTGATCGCCTGATCGTGTCGATCGGACGCGTGCCGAATACGGATAACCTCGGTCTGGAAGCCATCGGCCTGAAGGCGGACGAACGTGGTTTTGTTCCCGTCGACGACCATTGCGCGACGAGCGTGCCGAACGTGTACGCAATCGGCGACGTGGTGCGTGGCCCGATGCTCGCGCACAAGGCGGAAGACGAGGGTGTGCTGGTGGCCGAGATCATCGATGGTCAGAAGCCGCATATCGACTACAACTGCATTCCGTGGGTGATCTACACCGAACCGGAAATTGCGTGGGTCGGCAAGACGGAGCAGCAGCTCAAGGCCGAAGGCCGCGAGATCAAGACCGGCCAGTTCCCGATGATGGCGAATGGCCGCGCGCTGGGTATCGGCAAGGCTGACGGCTTCGTGAAGATGATCGCCGACGCGAAGACCGACGAACTGCTCGGCTGCCACATCATCGCGGCGAACGCGTCGGACCTGATCGCTGAAGCGGTTGTGGCGATGGAGTTCAAGGCGGCGTCGGAAGATATCGGCCGGATCTGCCATCCGCACCCGTCGTTGTCGGAAGTGATGCGCGAAGCCGCGCTCGCCGTCGACAAACGCGCGCTCAATATGTGAACGTAGCATCGCGCAGCATCGTTTGAGCGGCAGGACGAAGGCGGGCGGGAGTTTTCCCGCTCGCCTTTGTTTTATCCACGGCCTTTAGCCTCTTTAGCCCATCTTCAGGGCGGTCAAACCCTCGCACCATGAACGTCACCGAATACTACGCACACGAACTGCAGACGCGGGGTTATCAGTCGGATGCCGCACAACTCGCGGCGGTCGAACGTTTGCAGCGCTGCTACGACGAATGGGTCGCTTATAAGGCACGCCGCTCGAATGCATTCAAGAAGCTGATCGTGCACCCGGAGTTGCCGCGAGGCATCTATATGTGGGGCGGTGTAGGGCGCGGCAAGAGCTTCCTGATGGACAGCTTCTTCGCGGTGGTGCCGGTGCAGCGCAAGACGCGTTTGCATTTCCACGAGTTCATGCGCGAGGTGCATCGCGAGCTGGAGGAGTTGAAGGGCACGGCCGATCCACTCGATGAACTCGCGCGACGCGTCGCGAAGCGCTACCGGTTGATCTGTTTCGACGAGTTCCACGTCTCCGATATCGCTGACGCGATGATTCTTTATCGCCTGCTCGACCGGTTGTTTGGGGCGGGCGTGCAATTCGTGATGACGTCCAACTACGATCCTGACCTTTTGTATCCGGATGGTTTGCATCGCGACCGACTGCTGCCTGCCATCGAGCTGATCAAGTCGAAACTCGATGTGATCAATGTCGATGCCGGTACGGATTATCGTAAGCGGACACTTTCGCAAGTGACCGCATACCACACGCCCTTGGGCGCCGCCGCCGATCAAGCCCTGCGCGCCGACTTCGCGAAGCTCGCAGCCGTACCGGACGAAAGCCCGATCCTGCGTATTGAGAAGCGCGAGCTGAAGGCGTTGCGCAAAGCCGATGGCGTGGTCTGGTTCGACTTCGCTACGCTCTGCGGCGGTCCGCGTTCGCAGAACGATTACCTTGAGCTGGCGAGCCGCTTCCACGCGGTGATTCTCTCCGATGTACCGAAGATGTCGCCGCGCAATGCATCGGAGGCGCGTCGCTTTACGTGGTTGATCGATGTGTTCTACGACCACAAGGTCAAGCTGCTGATGTCGGCGGCAGTTCCTGCTGAAGAGTTGTACGTGGAAGGTCCGATGGCCAATGAATTCGCGCGCACGGTATCGCGGATCACGGAGATGCAGTCGAAGGAATATCTGGAGTCGGAGCGTCGGCTGGTAGATACATCGCTGACCTGACGCAGCGCTGGCCGACCGGGCGAGTTGACAATGCGAGACTCATAATTTCGATGTGAGCTTACTGCTGTAAGGCTCTGAGCCGTATTTCAAGATTCGGACATATCTGATACCAGGGTGTCGGGCGGATCGGTATCTTCTAATCACTTACCTGTGATTGGAGAAAACCATGAAGCCTTACCGCGATATGTCCGACGAAGAATGGCAAATGGTGGCGCCGTTGTTGCCTGAGCTGCGTCCCCGTTCCGAGTTGCGCGGACGGCCACTTGCCAACACCCGCGCCGTGCTCAACGGCGTGCTCTGGGTGACGTACAGCGGTGCTTCATGGTCGAGCTTGCCGCGTAAATATCCGTTGTATCAGACGTGTCACCGGCGCTTCAAGGCATGGCATGAATCCGGCGTGCTGGCGCGTGTGATGCAGCAATTGTTCGATTTGGCGAGCGAAGGTTTATACGCATTGATGACCTCGCGCATGCGGGTGCCGATTGAGTTGCCGGAGGGTTTTGGCGAACGTGCCGGACATGCGATAGGCATCGATCCGACGCGCTCTGGCAGCGTGAGCGGTGATGCACGAACGGTGCTCGTGCCGCTGATTCCGCTTATGCCGGCCGCGCCGGTCGAATACGTGAACGATGGCGCGCGCCACGCGGCGTAATGCCTGGGCGCAAGATAGCTTGTGCACAAAAACCCCGGCTGGAGACTTTAAGTCTCCAGCCGGGTTTTGTTTTGCGCCATAGGTTCGTTCGAGAGCAACGAAGCCGGCGCCCTTACTGCTGTCGGATCCAGGTTTGCGAGCGTCCGAGCAGCGACACGCCGATATACCCGCGCACCACGAGTTTCTGTCCGCCGTCGTCGAGATGCATCTTGCACTTGTAGATCTTGCCGTTCTCGGGATCGAGGATCTGGCCGCCTTCCCATCCGTCGCCATCGGCTTTCATGCCGTTGATGATCGTCATGCCTTTCATTGGCTGATCCTTGCGTGAATCGGTGCAGGCGGTGCAGCGGCGGTTCGGATCGTCGTTGCTGCCGAGACCGGTGAGGATCTTGCCGCTGAGCGTGCCGTCGGGATCCTGGACGATCTGCACGACTGCCTTGGGCTGACCGGTCTTGTCGTCGATGGTTTGCCAGAGTCCAGTGGGCGATGACGCCTGCGCCATCGTTGTTGCTGCGCAGGCGAGCAGTGCGCCGGCAAGCAGGATGCGTCCGAAATGTCGATGTGTACGGTGGGTGAGACCCGTCATGCTTCCTCCTTGAGGTAAAACGTCTCTTGATGTAATGCCGTGGGCATCGGCTCGTTGCTCGCTGCACAGAATACGTCAAAGCGTTGAGCGCGTTTTATAGGACTTCCTCTAGAAGGGAGCGTTTGTTCCGCTCGCGTCCGGCGCGGCGCGGAACAAACGCTCCCTTTAATTGAACTGGTATGAAAATGTCGCGTTAACGCGCGGGCTCCGCGAGCCATTCCCTTCGACCGGTGCATCGCCGACAGGTTTCGCCAGCGATAAATCCAGACTGTAGTACTTAGCATCCGAAATCCGGAAGCCTACGCCTATCGATGCGAGCCGGGTAGGTTTCGCGGCGCCGCCATGAAGGTAGGTATGGGCGGTATCGACGGAAACGTACGGCGTGAACGTTTTCAAGAACGCAAGGCCGATCGCAAACGGCCGGTTGATTTCCGCCGACGCAGCCCAGCCAGAATCCCCCGATACTTCACCCGGCTGATAGCCGAGCGCGAAGCGTTGTCCGCCAAACGCGATCTGCTCCGACGTCGGCAGCGAGTCCGCGCTGTACTGGCCGGTCGCGGCTATTGTCGTGCCGATCTTGAACGGCCATTCGTTGCTCTGCGAGAGGGTCGCACCGGTGCGCACGAAGGTGAGCGACGCAGGGTTCGTCGTGACGCCGCCGGGAATGTTGGTGTCCGCCGACTTCGATGCCCCAAGCACATTAAACGCCTTCGCCACGTTCACGCTGGCACGCCGGACGGTTCCCGTATCGACGCCGGTGTAGTCGAGTTGCAACGTCGTCACGCGGACCTGCGAACGCTGGCCAAGTTGCGCGCCCGTGATGGTGTTCTTGAAGCGGTCTTCGTCGTGCGAAGCGTACGCGCCCACCGTGCCGATCAGGCTGCGCGTATTGCTCAATACGAACGGATACGACGCGGACAGGCAGACTTTGTCGTTGACCACCGTGCGCTCGACGTATGAGGGCAGGCCGGGGTTATCGACGGGATGTCCATAGTAATGCGAAGCATCGACCTTGGCGGTGAAACCATCGGTGCCGATAGGCAACGCGCCGTTGACCGCGAAATAGGTTTGGTCGTTGCGGCCTTTGGGAAACAACGCCGAGGCACCCAGTGTCTCACCCTCGCCGAGCATGCCGTTTTCCGTCGCGCTCACAATGCCTTGCACGCTCGGATGATTCAGGTCGATACCCGTCGCGAAATTGAACGGCTTGCGCTCGACATCGAGATCGAGCGTGGCCGCGCCATCAGTGGTCTGCGGCGGCGCGACGGTCGCCGCGATCTTCACGCCAGGGGTGAGGCCAAGCACGTTGACGTAACGTTCGAAGGTGTCCTGCCGTAGCGGCCGGTCGGCGCGAATCCGCTCGGCGACGGCACGGATGCGCTTTTCAGCAGCGCCGGGATCGCCCCTGACCTTGATCTCCGATACATACCCTTCCACCACCGTGATGCGCACCACGCCGTTTTCGAAGGTCTGCGCGGGCACGAAGGCGAAGGAGAGCGCATAACCGCGGTCCTTGTAGAGTGCGGTCACACCGTTCGCCGTCTCCATCAATTCGCCGATGGTGACATCCTTGCCCACGAGCGGCGTGAAACGTTGCGCGACTTCATCGAAGGGAATGGCTTTTACGCCTTCCACCTCGATCTTTTGCGGCGTCAAATGACGCGCAAGCAGCTCTTGAATGTGCGGGGTCTGCGGCTGGATATCGATGGTAACGGTCGGCGGTTTTTGCGGCGCGTTCACTTGCGGCAACGCGTCGAGCGGATTGCCCGCCACGGCCGGCCGCGCGACCTGCCCACTGGTCTGCGCTTCGGCGGCATGCGCCGCCACCGCCGTGAGCAGCAGCGTCCATTTCCATTCCTTGATATTCACGATACGGCCCTCGTTGGCTTTTTTCGTGCGAACTGCGGAGCAGGCCGGGTCAGGGATGACCCGAAGTCCTGCTGCGTTCGTCATCGTTTGATGCTTATGCTTCTTCTATTCTTTACCTGTGTATTACGGCTCGTTGCAGCCCTAACCTTTGCTTTTATTCCAATTTATTCTCGTCTAATCCCATTTGCTCTCATTTATTACGGAGTTTTTTTGTTGGTTGTACTTGCTGCATTTTCGTGCGGAGTGTTTGTCTATATCGCAGTGATGTCTGGCCGGATGTGAAACCGGCGCCGCGAGCGGCGCCGGGAAAGACGAGGTATTACTGGACACTGATAAGGATCATTGAGGGATTCGTGGACCCGACCCTCCTCGTCGCAAGGACGTAACGAAGGAAGCTTCAAACCGTGAACCGGAACCTGGGGCGGTTCGGCTCACGGACCCGACAGCCTCGAGTCATCGCTCCAGGCAATCGCCTCGAGGCAGTTTCTTATCACTTGTTGTGAGCACCGAGCAGGCCACCCAGCAACGTTGTGACGCCGCCCAGCGGGTTGCCCGGCGAGCTGCTGCCTGCGCCGCTGCCCGTGGTGCTCGAGAGACCCACTCCGACGCCTACGCCAGAGGTGGCCGTCGTTGTGCCGGTCGACGGCGATTTCGTTGTCGTGGTCCCGGCGCCTACACCTGCGCCCGCGCCGAGCGCGCCGGATGTCGCGCCGCTCAGGGCACCCGTCAAGCCGCTGACAAGTCCGGTGACCGGTGCCAGCGGATTGCCAGCTGATCCTGCTGCACCACCCGAGGTCGCGCCGGTCAGGGCGGCTGTGGCACCGCCCACTATGCCGGCCACGGGCGTCACTACGCCGGTTGCGACCACGCCCACTGTGTTCGTCAAGCCATTGACGAGACCTGCGACGGGAGCCAGCGGACCGGCCGCACCTGGCGCCGCACCGAGGCTTGCGACCGTGCTGGTCAAGCCGCCGACGAGACCCGTGACCGGAGCGAGAGGGCCGCCTGCGCTTCCCGTGCCGCCTACGCCACCCGTCAGGCCAGAGAGAATGCCGTTGATCGGCGAGAGAGGGTTCGTGCCCGGTGTGCCGTTCACAAGGCCGCCGGCCGACGCGAGCGTGGTTCCCGTAGCGGACACGACGCCGCCCAGACCCGTCGCAAGAGGATTGTTACCCGTCGATGCCAGCGTGTGACCGCCCGAGTCCAGCACGTTGCCAACCGTGGTGAGCAGGTTATTGACCGGTGCGCCAAGACCTGTTGCAGAGCCGACGGTCTGCGTCAGCGATTCAGCCAGCGCTGTGATCGGTGTGATCGCCGTGCTGACCTGTTGCGTGATCTGGCTGACCGCGCTTGTTGAGAGCGTCGAGCCGAGCGCACCGCCGGCTTGCGTGACGACATCACCGAGCGTGCTTACCACGTTGCCCAACGGCGTCGTCACGGGTGCGAGCGGGGAGAGCGGGCCGCTGCCGACGCTCGTTACGAGATCGCCTGCGCTGCTGACAGCGGCACCTGCTTGCTGAACCACGTTACCGGTGCTGGCGAGCGTCGTGCCCACCGGGTCGGCGCTCGAACCAATCTGGCCGAGGCCTTGCGAGACGCCGTTGCCAAGCGCATCGACCGCGCCGCCGAGATGCGAGACGACGCTGCCTGCTGCCTGTGTCGTGCTGGCACTGACACCGGGAATCGTTGCGTTGCCAACGACCGTGCCTACGTCCGTCACCGCATTGCCCACTGCTGATATAACGTTGCCGGCTCCACCGGCTACGGCTGCAACCGGGGTCGTGACGGGCGTGCCGCCACCTGTTCCACCACCCGTGCCGCTGCCTGTTCCACCGCCGGAGCCACCATCCGTACCGCCGCCGCTTCCGATAACCGTCCCTCCGCCCGATCCGCCACCGCCCGTACTTGCGCCACCGCCCGTGCCTGACCCGCCATCACTGGTGCCGCCGCCGGCGACCGTTCCATCGCCCGTTCCTGTGCCGCTCGAGCCCATACCGCCCGATCCCGTTCCTCCGCCTGCTGTCGTACTGCCGCCGCTGCCGCTTGTCGGTATCGCTCCGGATGCTGCGCTGCCTAATTGCTTGCTGGTTGAGCCTGAACCGCCGCAAGCGCCAAGGGCCAGCATGGTCGCGATAGCTGCGGTGAGGATGGTGACGCGCAATGCATCGCTTTGGATTTGGATAGTCTTCATAACGCCCTCGGATGGTATTTAGTTTTTTCTTTTTGAACTGCCATCGTCTAATTGCAGGACGCGTGCCATTTGAATGGAGGCGCACGAACGGTTTGGAATGCACGCTGGGTTAACCAGACGGTACAAGGCCCGGCATGGCTTTGTGGGAGATCGGAAGAGCGGAGCGAGATGCGCTGAAGCCGTGTTGAGACGCCACGTAACGTAACGTGCGGTCGAGGTCGTTACGCATCACGGCGTAACGCGCGTTGCTGATCTAACGGCTTATCCCACTACGCATCTGACGCTTAATACCCGCTCGATCACGCGCAATCGAGTGCAATCACGTTTTATCTCGTGTACGCCTCCATGCATTCAACCCTTCACGGTAGTGCGAACGATTACCAATATCGAGGGGTCGTTGGGCCGGCGAATAGCGCGAAGTGGCTAGGGGGAACGCCCTAGATAGAAAATCATAAAGTTAATGAGACATGGACCGTTAACTAGATAGTTAGCCGTACAAGTCTTTTATCGATGCGACAAAAATTGACACGTATAGGTAAACGTTTGAGTAGAAAGTGTTGTTGCGGCACAAACCTTACCAGTCAAGGGTAACAACCGATGAAATATTGCGTGTTACCCGTTGATTTCGAGATACCGTTCGGCTATAAATCGTCTCAGGGATGCATCATTTGACATCCTGACTGATGGAGGCAACATCGACTACATATCTAGAACTTGAGAGAAGAGGCAAGTGAAATCGCGCGTAATGACGCGCAACCAGGCATGTGGAGCCTAGCCTGCGGGAAGCGAGAACCCGCTGGCGGCGACCCAGAAGAATGCCGGATCACTTGCTACACGGCCATTAAAAATATCCGAGGGAAAGCATCATGTCTAATTTCATCAAGAACTTCGTCAAAGACGAACGCGGTGTCACTGCCATCGAATACGCACTTATTGCCGGCCTTATCGCGGTTGCACTCGCGGTATCGATAGGTAACGTTACGACAAAGCTGACAGCCGTGTTCGCGGCCATTGTGACTGCGATCTAAAAGAGCTTCGCGTTGCTGGGCATCAAGCGTCACATTTTTCTTGCGTAGCAATTGTTGTCTATACCGGTTTATTCGCCGGTATAGCTGATCACTGCGTGTTGTGCGTTAATCCGCATCACACGCAGGGGATCTGCTGTCCGCAGACGTGACGCCGGGCTTTTCTAATCGACTGCTTTAAAAAAGCGGTCGGCGGGATTAGTTTGCCTGGCCGAAGCGAGTCCAAATCATGATTAACGCCGCGTTATTCATTAGCTGGGCGCTCGCGGTCGTCTTATTCGATTGCCGGTCGCGCCGTATCCCCAACTGGCTCGTTATTGCGGGACTGGCGGTGGCTTCCGTACTGGTCGCGAGCGGCCATTCACCCTTTCACATCGACCTATCCGATGCTGCGCTCGGTCTGATAGCCGGGCTGATCCTGCTCCTGCCGTTCTATCTGTTCGGCTTGATGGGCGCCGCCGACGTCAAGGTGTTCGCCACGCTTGGTGCGTGGTGCGGCGTTCACGCGTTACCCGCGCTATGGATCGTGGCAAGCATTGCCGCCGGTATCCACGCGCTGTATTTGATTGCGTCGGCGGTGATCGAACTGAAGCGCAAGACCGCTGAGAGCGTCGACACTTTTGTTGGCGATGTTCACGACATCACCGGGAGCGGCGCCGCGCGACAGGCCCGTCATACCTTTGTTGTCGGAGGCCGCCGGGCAACACCGTATGCGGCGTTGCTCGCAGTGTCCGCAATAGGCAGCCTGACGCTGCAGGTCTTCGAGGCCGCGCGATGATTCCGCTCAGATCGGCGCGATGCGTCTCGCCCAACGCTCACCCGTGTGATCACGCGCATGCTCTCGCGCGTCGTACCTCATTCAACGCTCGACGCCGGGCGCAGCGCGGCAGCATGGCGGTGGAATTCGCCATCGTGTTTCCGCTGTTTTTCCTCGTGTTCTACGCGATAGTTACCTACAGCATGATCTTCGTCGCGCAGCAATCGCTCACGCTGGCTGCATCGGAAGGCGCGCGCGCGGCGCTGCGTTACCAGACCGGCGCGACCAGCGCGGCCAGCTCACTTGCGCTGCGTGCGAGCGCGGCCTGCACCACGGCGACGGGTCTCGTGAACTGGCTTGCGGGCAGCGCACCGTGCACAGCCACGTACGCGGCGTGCAGCTTCGACGCCACGATGCAATGCGTGAACGTGGCGCTCATCTACAACTACGCAAGCCGGCCGCTGGTGCCTTCGCTGCCCTTGATCGGCCTGCCGTTGCCAGCGAGTCTCACCGCTAGCGCCATGGTGCAACTGAACCCGGAGAACCTGTTTTGAGCGGAGTTCGCGCTTGAAACGACCACGACCATCATGGCTAACATCACCCGCATCCTCGCTGTTTTCCTGATCGTACTCGCCGTGCTGCTCGGCATTTTCGCGTGGTCCATCTCACGCCGTCCACCGGCACCGGTGCCGCAGGTCGTGCAGGGTCAGCCGAGTTTCCCCGTGGTCGTGGCCACGCGCGATCTGCCCGCCGGCAAGCCGATCGAGGCCGATGTACTGACCTTGCGGATGGCGCCATCGCGTGGAGCTGGCGAGTTTGCCGAAGCTACCGCGCTGGTAGGGCGCGTGCCGCTCGTCGCGATTGCCGCGAACACGCCGCTCGCCGAAGCAAACCTCACGACCGGACTTGCCGATGCCGTCGCGCCCGGCGAACGTGCCATCGCCGTGCGGGTCGACGAAGGCAACGCGGTGGGCAATCGAGTGCGGCCGGGCAATTTCGTCGATGTGTTTTTCATGCTCAAGCGCGATATGTCCGCCGGTCCCGGCGCTGACGCAGAAGTGGATGCGACGCAGGCGCGGCTGTTGTTGTCGCGCGTGCGCGTGCTCAGTTTCGGCGATGCGACGCTGCCCGGCACATCGGACGCCGCCGATGCCGCGGCTAACGCGGCCAATGCGCCGCGCAGCGCGGGTGCACGCACGGCGGTGCTGGCCGTGCGTACCGCCGATATCGACGCGCTCACACTCGCCGAAGGCGTGGGCCGGCTGGTGCTGGCGCTGCGCAATCCCGCCGATACCGATACAGCCGAGACGCTCGCCATCGCCCCGCTTCTGGCATCGCTAAGGATGCCGAATAATGGTGCAAATCGCGCCGCAGCGGGATTGTCGCTGGAGGCGCTGGCCGGTTCTCATAGCGCGCGGGCGTCGCGGACGACACCCGCCATGCCGCCGTTGCCGGCCATGCCCGCCATGCCCGTGGTGCGTGCGCCGCGTGTCCAGCCGGCATCGAATGATCTCGAATTGATTCGCGGTGCACGTAGGGAAAAAGTGACGTACTGAAAACGCCGGCGCTGCCGTAAACACAAATAGAAGTATGTCGGATGGATGAATTGCAGCAACCAGCATCAAAAGCAAGGTCGGGGCCATGCCGCCGTATGGCGACACCGCAGTACGCAGTCAATATATAAAAAAATCATGAGAGCCAAGGTTGCTTATCGAGGACGTAGCGTCTCTGGCGCTCGGCGGGTACTGCTCGCTGCGCTGGTCTGCGCGTGTGTGTCGGGTCCGGTCGCCAGCGCGAAGACCGCCAGGCCTGCCACCGGCGCGACCGAATCCCAGGCGTCGCGGGTCATCGATATCGCAGTCGGCTCCCAGCAGCAGATCGCGACCGGACACGTGTTGCAGCGCGTAGCCGTGGGAGATCCCACGGTCGCAGACGTGCTTTGGCTCAAGAGCAGTGACGGTGCAAGCGGTGGTTTATTGCTGGTGGGGAAAAACGCCGGACGCACCGAAATGATGGTGTGGGAGCGTGGTCAAACCGCGCCGCGTACTTATACGATCAACGTCACCACGCGGGCCGCCCGCGAATTGCTCGGCAGCGATACCCCCGCGGTGAACGTGCTTGGCCGCACGGCGGTGATCACAGGGTCCGCCGCGACGATGGAATCACATCAGCGCGCAGTGGCCGTGGCGAACGAGTCGGTCGCAAAAACCGGCGGCACGTCCGATGCGCCCGCGGGATCGGTCGGCAAGAATTCTGGAGGGCAAAACGACAGCGCTCCGGATCCGTTTGCTGGCGGGGGCGCGAAGGAAGGCGCCGTCCTCGATGCATCGACGATAGCAACAAGCCCTGTCGTCCAGGTCGATGTGAAGGTCGTGGAGTTCAGCAAGGCTGTGCTGAAGGAAGCGGGCTTCAATCTCTTCAAGCAGAACAACGCGTTTGCGTTCGGCACTTTCGCACCTTCGTCGCTGACGTCAGTTACGGGCGGTGCGACCCCGAATTTACAGGTCACGTCCGCGTCGCCTATCAGCAGCGCCTTCAACCTGATCGTGAACCTGGGTTCCCGCGGTCTCTTCGCGAACCTTAGCCTGCTTGAATCCAATAACCTGGCACGTGTGCTGGCCGAACCGACGCTCGTCGCATTGTCGGGGCAAAGCGCGAGTTTCCTCGCTGGCGGCGAAATTCCGATCCCCGTGCCGCAGTCGCTTGGCACGATCAGCATCGTCTATAAACCCTACGGCATTGGGTTGACGGTCACGCCGACCGTGCTCGGGCCGCAGCGGATCGCGCTGAAAGTCGCACCGGAAGCGAGCCAGCTCGACTTCCAGCACGCGCTGACCATTAACGGTATTTCGGTGCCGGCGATTATCACCCGGCGCGCGGATACGACCGTCGAACTTGGCGATGGCGAGAGCTTCGTGATCGGTGGCCTGATCGATCGGGAAACATCGTCGAACGTCGACAAAGTGCCGATGCTCGGCGATTTGCCCGTCATCGGCGCGTTCTTCAAGACCTTGCAGTACACGCAGAACGATCGCGAGCTGGTGATCATCGTGACGCCGCATCTGGTCTCGCCGATCGCAAAGGGAGCGGTCCTTCCCGCGACACCCGGTGAGCAGGCCGAACGACGCGACGGACCTGTGTGGCGCTCGTTCATCGGTGGTTTTGCGTCGCGTGAAGCGGTGCCGGGATTCTCGAAATGACGGGCATCCGGTCTGACAAAGGGGGCTGTGGGCAGGCGGTGAAGGCGCGTGCAGGTCCGTTCGGAACAGCGGGGGCGATGAGATGTGCAGGCAGCGTTGCCCGCGCCGATATGGCAGGAGAAAGCGGCGATGAACGCAAGAGTTCAATCTTTGACTGACGTGGAAACGCGTGCGCCCGGCGTACGCTTCCTGTGCGTCTGCTCGGATGCGGGGCGGCGGGCGTGGCTCGCGCACGCGCTGGGCACGCTGGGCGCGCTCGAGTATGTGCCGTTTGATGCCGTCGCGCTCATGCCGAAGATCTCGACGCTGGGCGCCACGCTGGTGTTCATCGACTTCGCCCGTGCGCCGCTCGAAGCGCCGGAGGCGAGCATCGCGAGCGCGACCGCCATGGCGAGCGCCGTGCACGACGCATTCCCGGGCGTCGCCATCGTTGCGCTTGGATCGTTGCAGCAGTCGGCCAGCGCGATCGCGGCATTGCGCGCTGGCGTACGTGATTTCATCGACGTGGAGGGCGAGGCCGCCGAGGCATTACGGATTGCGAAACAACTGATTGAGCACGCGAGCCGGTCGGCGCACACCGAACAGATGTCCAGCCGGCACGGCCACATCACGGTGCTGCTCGGCGCGCGCGTTGGCGTGGGTGTCAGCACGCTGGCGGCCAATCTGTCAGTGAAGTTGCAAAAGCGCGGCACGGCGGCGTCGAAGACGGCCGCGCTGCTCGACCTTGGCATACCCGCCGCCGACAGTTCTGTGCTGCTCGACATGCAAAGCGAGTTCAATTTCGTCGATGCCGTGCGCAACCTGCGCCGCTTCGACCAGACCTTCGTGCATACCGCGTTCGGACGCCACGCAAGCGGCCTTGCCGTGACTACGCTGCCGGCGGATCTCACCGCGATGCGCGAGGTGTCGTATGCGTCGGCGGTGAATCTTTTGAACCGGCTGCGGACCTTCTTCGATCACCAGATCGTCGATCTAGGCGGTTTCACGAACCTCGAGTTCGTCGCGCAAGTGCTGCGGGCGGCTGACCACGTGTGGCTGGTCTGCGATCCAAACGTGGCGTCGGCGGTGTCGGCCATGGAGCTGCTGGAAGGTTTGCGTTTCCACGATGTGGACGCACACGCGCCGAAGGATCGCGACGCCGCCGATGCGCCGCAGAAGCTGCATCTGGTCGTGAACAAGTTCGACCCGACGCTGCAATTCGGCGCGGAGCAAATTGCCGAGCGGCTCGGCTTGCCATTGCTCGCGGTGTTGCCGGCGCGCGCACAGGCGCTCGGACGCGCGGTGAACCAGGGGCGGCTGCTGGCGGATATCGCCGAACGCGATGCTTATGTGCGTGCGCTCGATCCGCTGGTCGCACGGCTCGGCGGCCAGAAAGCAGCCGTGGCCGACAGCATCACAGCCACATCCGGGCCGTTGCCGGACGGCGTGAAACCCATTGCACTGAAGCAGAAGACGGCGGTTTCCGCCGACGCGGCGAGCGGCTTCAAACAACTCTCCAAGCGGCTCTTTTCCACTTTTTTCAAGCGGTCATAGACGATGGCAAAAGACATCGAGTTCGCCGACGACGCCACTTCGTTCGCGCATACCCAGCAGTTCCAGGACATCAAGAACGCGGCGCACGAACATCTGCTTACGCGAATCGAGGAACTGGGGGCCGAGTTCGGGCGCTGGTCGCGCCAGGCGATTCAGCAGTTCGTCGATCTGGAGATCGACGGCTTCGTGCGGCTGCGGCGCATTCCGCTGAACGAGAGCGAAGTGCGGCTGGTGGCGGAGGCGTTGACCAAGGAACTGGCCGGCTTCGGACCGATCGAGGATCTGCTTGCCGATCCGGCCGTGGAAGACATCCTGATCAACGGCTTCGACGACGTCTACGTCTCGCGCCACGGCATGCTTGTGAAGATCCCGGTGCGCTTCGCGGACAACGCGCATTTGCTGCGGATCGTGCGGCGCATTCTCGCGCCGATTGGCCGGCGCCTGGACGAATCGAATCCGATGGTCGATGCCCGCCTGCCTGACGGCGGCCGGGTGAACGTGGTGATCGAGCCGCTGTCGCTCGACGGGCCAGTGGTGTCGATACGCAAGTTTCGCCGCGACCCGTTGCGGCCCGACGACCTGCTTGCGAACGGGACCTTCGACCAGGAAATCTGCGCGTTGCTCGACGCTGCGGTTGCCGCGCGCTGCAACGTGCTGGTGTCGGGCGGAACGAGCTCGGGCAAGACTTCACTCCTTAACGCGCTCGCGTTTTTCATCCCCAAGCATGAACGCGTCGTGACGATCGAGGACACTGCCGAACTCTCGCTCAACCACCCGCACGTGGTGCGGCTCGAAAGCCGTCCGGGCGGCTTCGACGGCGCCGGCGTGGTGTCGATCCGCGACCTCTTGCGCAACACGCTGCGGATGCGGCCGGACAGGATCATCGTGGGCGAAGTGCGCGGCGGTGAAGTGCTGGAAATGCTGCAGGCCATGAACACCGGCCACGACGGTTCGATGGGCACCGTCCACGCCAGTTCAGCGCGCGAATGTCTTTACCGGCTGGAGATGCTGGCGGGTTTTGCCGGCTTCCAGGGCACGGAGTCGAGCTTGCGGCGGCAGATCGCGAACGCTATCGATTTCATCGTGCAGATCGGGCGCTTGTCCAATGGCCGGCGGCGGATCTTGTCGGTGACGGAAGTGACGGGACTTTCCGACAACATCGTCGCGACGCAGGAGTTGTACCGCTATGAACCGGTCATGGGGGACGGTGGCGAGGAGCTGGACAACTGGGTCTCGCTCGGCATTCATCCGAGCTCGCCGAAGC
Organism: Caballeronia sp. SEWSISQ10-4 2; assembly: GCF_030464885.1. Classification (GTDB taxonomy): domain Bacteria; phylum Pseudomonadota; class Gammaproteobacteria; order Burkholderiales; family Burkholderiaceae; genus Caballeronia. Next base: position 60,152 of record NZ_JALPRJ010000016.1, read on the forward strand.
TTGCCAAATACCGGCAGGCGCTAGGCAACGACAGAGGCGGCGACGGTTTCAACGACGGCTTCGGGCGGGGCGCCGCCGCCGGTGGCTTCGGCCGCTCGGGAGGAGGCTTTAATGTCTAGCGGCATCGGGCTCGTTCTGGTGGTGGCGCTGCTGTGCGCGGCCGGCGGGCTGTTGCTGTGGCAGCGCGCGCAGGACACCCGCGAACGCGCGCTGACGGACCGTTTTGTCGACCGGCGCGTGGCGTCGGCGCACGGCTCTGTATCGGCCGCGGCACCGGTCCAGAGCGGCCAGCGCCAGCGTTGTGCCGGTCTCGCGGCGATGCCGGCGAATGCCGCGCCACACGGCGTGCGCGAAAACTTGCGTCATCTGCGGGCGCGTCTTGTCTACAGCTTCGGCAATCTGATGAGCCGCGCGGGCATCGCCAGTCCGCGCACGTTGTTGTCGGCCGCTTGCGCAGTGATCCTGCCCGGCGCGTGCTGGGTCGGTCTGCGTACACATTGGCTCGTCGGGCTCGGTTTCATCGCCTTCGGCGTGCTCTGTGTATTTGCATTTCTCTCATGGCGCGCACAGAAGCGCTATCAGCGTATCTCGCGCCAGTTGCCCGTATTCCTCGACGGCATCGTGCGGCTCATCACGATCGGCAATAGCGTGCCAGCCGCGTTCCAGGCCGCGCTCACGACTACGGACATGCCTTTGCGCGACTGCCTCGACCGGGTTTCGCGGATGTTGCGCTCGGGTGTTGAAATCGATGTGGCGTTGAAGCACGTGGCCTCGGTGTATCACGTGCGTGAACTGGAGCTGGTCGGCTCGGTGCTGCGTATCTCCGTGAAATACGGCGGCCGCTCTGACGTGATGCTCGACCGCATGGCCGCGCTGATGCGCGATCTCGAACAGGCCGAGCGCGAACTGATTGCGTTGTCCACCGAGACGCGTTTGTCCTCGTGGGTGCTCGGCCTCTTGCCGGCGCTGCTGGGCGGCGTGGTGATCATCGCCAACCCGTCGTACTTCGAGGCGATGTGGTCCGACCCGTTCGGCCAGCGCCTCGTGTATGCGGCGTTGGGACTGCAAATGCTTGGCGCTTTCCTGCTGTATCGCCTTGCGCGCCTGAGGGACTGACTTTTGACCGCCCAGACTGTGTTCGCTCTTGCCTTGCTGGTTGCCGCGCTGGGCTGCGCTTTGTTCGGCGTGCTCGCATTCACGGGTCTTGCGCGCCTGCAGCGCGGCGCGCGCACGCTCGACCACGCACTCGATCAACGCGCGGCCAGCACGGCGGCGCACACGACCGCTGCAGCGAAGGAGCCGCGGCAGACAGCGGACGCGAAGGACGTGGGCGTTACCGGACGAGGGCGCGCCAGGGGCGGCCGACTGCTGCGCCTCGCCGATACGCTCAGCCGTGCGGCAGCGGGCTGGCTGGACACGCCGTTCGGGGCGATCGTCGTGGCGCCCGAAGACCGGCGCTTGCTGGATCGATGCGGTTTCCTCGACGCCAACGCGCGCGCGCGTTTCTTCGCGGCGCGGATTGGCTGCGCATTGTTGCTGCCGCTGCTGGTGCTTGGGTTGTACAGCGGCGAACCTCGCCTTGCCATGTGGATGGTCGGTGCGCTCGGCTTCGGCTTCATGCTGCCGAAGTGGCTCGTGCGGCGCAGGGCGAAAGCGCGTCAGCGCTCGGTCGCAAGCGAGCTGCCGATGTTCGTCGATTTGTTGCGTTTGCTGCAGGGTGTCGGCCTGTCGCTCGATCAGAGCCTGCAAGTGATGATCAATGACTTCGCAACCGTGCTGCCCGTGCTCTCGAAGGAACTGGCGCTTGCCCACAGGCAGTTCAGCACCGGACGCACGCGTGAGCAGTCGCTGAGCCGGCTCGCGACGAGTTACGAAAGCGACGACCTGAATGCCGTGATGCGACTCGTGGTCCAGGTCGACAAACACGGCGGCGCGGTGCAGGAACCGTTACGCCAGTTCGGCGACCGCTTGCGCGAATCGCGCCGTGCGACCTTGCGTGAACGGATCGGCGCACTGACCGTGAAGATGACCGGCGTGATGGTCGTGACCTTGCTGCCCGCGCTGTTGATCATGACGGCCGGTCCGGGGTTTATCGCAGTGTTCCATTCGCTGTCCGCGTTGCACCGATAGACGTTGAAGAGAGTAAAGCCATGAAACCGATCGCAATTGAGAGTCACCTGCCCGCTGTTGTCCTGGTGCTTGCCTGTACCGCCTTGGCGGCGCTGGGCGGCTGTGCGTCGAAGATGGAAAGCGGTTATGGCGTTGGCGTACAGGCGGAGCGCGAAGCCGCGCTCCAGCAGTCGCAGCAGAAGCAGGACGCACCCGATACGCCCGGCATGTATCTCGCGCTGATCGACCGGATGCAGGCGCAGGGTTTGTTTTACGCGTCGCTTGCGCATATAGACGCGTATGAGAAGCAGTACGGCGTAACGCCCGACACGACGCTGCTGCGCGCCGATGCCTTGCGTCAGACCGGCCAGGCGCAGAGCAGCGCCGATGCTTACACGAAGTTGCTGAATACGCCGCTAGTGGCGCGGGGGTATCGCGGGCTTGGTTTGCTGGCGGGCGCTGCGGCTGAGTTCGGTAAAGCATCCGAAGCTTTCGATACCGCTTCGCGCCTGGAGCCAACCGACGCCCTCACGCTTTCCGATCTCGGTTACGCGCGTTTGCGTCTCGGCGATGTGACGGGCGCGCGCGTACCGCTGATGAAAGCGGCCGAGCTGGCGCAGGACAACCCGAAGATCCTGAGCAACGTCGCGCTGTTCCTGCTCGCCGACGGCCAGCCTGCCGCAGCGCAGGGGCTGATCGCGCAGCAGAAGTTTTCGCCGGAGGTGCAGCAGGCAATCCGCACGGATGCCCAGCGTATCGCTGCGGCCGCGGCACAGGCCTCGCACGCGCGGGTCGCTGAGGTCACGTCGGCGACGTCCGAGCGTGCGCGTGTTCCCACAGCGCGCGCGCCACAGACGGTCCAGACCGTCGACTCGCTGCTGAACGCGCAATTGCCGCTGACCCAGACGTTCGATCAGTCCGGCGCGATGTCGGCCAAACAAGCGCAAGTGATCGCGCGTTGAGGGGAAGATCCATGAACGAATATCGGACGATGCGGGGGCGGGGCGGCGTGACCGGTTTGGCCGCGGGATTGATCGTTGCGTTGGGGTCGATGGCAATTGCCGCCTGCACGGCGGCACAGACGCAGACACCGTTGACGGCGCAGGCTGAACCATCAGCGCTACAGGCACAGGAGCAACCGAAGGCACAGCCGCAGACGGGGGTTCCGCTAGAGACGGTCACCGTCGCCCGTCATGTCACGTTGATCGGTGACGCCACGCTATCGCTGCTTGCGTTGCAACGAAGCGGTCAGATGGCCGCGCCGGCACAGCCGATGCTCGGTGCGGAAGCCAGCGCCGCGTACGCGCGTTATCTGAGATCCTTTAATCACCCGATTCCAGAGCATCTGGATTCGTCGGTGGGTACGGTCGGCGGCGCTGCAGGCGGCGGAGGCCAGAACTGATATGAACCGGCTGCCGACATCGCCGGGCAGGGTGGCACCGCGTGGCCGCAAGGGCCAGCGCGGTGTGGCGAGCGTGTTGGCGGTGTTCTGGCTTCTGGTAGCGGTCGCGGCGCTTGCCGTTATCGATGTGGGTAACGTGTTTTATCAGCGTCGCGTATTGCAGAGTGTGGCGGACCTCGCGGCGAACGCGGGCGCACAGGTCGTCGACGATACCTGCTCGCGCGCCCCCGCCACGGCGATCGGCAGCGCGGGCGCAAATGGCTTCAGCACGTCGGCGGCTGGCAACACCATCACGACGTCATGCGGGCGCTTTGATCCGACGCTTTACGCCGCGCCTAGTTACTTCGCGGCGTCGGCTACGCCGAGTAACGCGGTGCAGGTGACGGTATCGCGGCAAGTTCCTTATTTCTTCCTGGGGGCAGGGCGCGTGGTCAGCGCAACGGGAGTTGCGCAAGCGGTCAACGTGGGCGCGTTCACCATCGGCACGACGACGGCAAGCATCGACCCGACGGTCATTACCGGTCTGCTGAACGCCATGCTCGGGACCAATATCAGCTCGTTGCAGATCTCGGCAGCGGGTTATGCAGGCTTGGCGCAAGCGCGGATCCAGGTGGGCGATCTCGTCGCGGCAGCGGGAGTGGGCACCGTGGACCAATTGCTCGCGCTGAACCTCACGGCCGCGCAGCTCGTCAAACTCATGCTCGTTGCGTTGCAGACCACGCAAGTGGCGAACGCGAATCTGTCGGTGGCGCTCGGTGCGCTGCAGGCCGTCGTGAACGCGAATATCCCCGGTTCGCAGACCATTGCAATCGGTGCGGTGAACGGCGCAACGGGTCTGCTGCAAGTCGGACTCGCCGATACTCAGTCTGCATTGAAAGCGACCATCAGCCCGTTCGATGCGCTGTTTGTAGTTGCCGAAATCGCGCGGGCGGGCATGTCCGCGGTGAATGTCTCGACGGGCTTGAACCTTCTTGGCCTGGCGACCGCTACATTGCAATTGCAAGTGATCCAGCCGCCCGTGCTGGCTGTGGGCGAAGCGGGGAAGACCCCGGCGGGCGCATGGCGGACGCTCGCAAACACGGCCCAGGTCCGGTTGTTTCTGAAGGTGACGCTCGGCGCGCTGCAGGGGCTGCCGCTCGGACTTGGCGCACCGATCGTGACGCTGCCGGTCAACATCTACGTAGCGCCCGGGACGGCGTGGTTGAGGTCCACGCAATGCCGGGCAACCAAGGCAGCAAGCAACTCGGTGATCGGCGTTCAGACAGGCCTCGCCAACGTGTGCGTAGGTGACGCGCCGACAAACCTCTCCGCGTCCGCGCCGTACAGTTGCTCACCGGCAACGCTTGTCAACGTACTCGGTCTCATCACCATTCAGACGGTTGCATCGTTTCCCGCCGTGGTGGCTGCATCGAATGCGGTGACGATGACATTCGACGGCATTGCGGGCAACGCCGACGACTACCAAACGACGAATTCAAACCAGGTCGGCGGCGTCTTGTATAACGCGACGATGGGTTTGGCTACGCAGTTGTCTGCTCCGAACGGACTGACGGTGTCGGTGCTCGGGATACCACTTCCGCTCGGGTCGGCCATTGGGCAGACCCTTGCAAACTTCGTCGTGCCTCTGTTGACGCCGATATTTAATGCATTGGACACGGTCCTTGGGCCGGTGCTGCAACTCCTCGGCGCACAGGTTGGTGTAAGCACGATTCACGATATATCGCTGACCTGCGGTCAGTCGCAGCTTCAGTATTGAATCGATGACTGAACCCGCGACTCGCAGGCGCCGTTAACACGGTAACGAAGGCAAGCATTGAAACCACGCAACGGCTACCAAACCAAAAGACGCAAGCCATGAGACTCGAGCAATGAGACCAACGACGAAAATCGACGACCTCGATATTTACGTGTGGGAAGGCAAGGCGGATATCGTCGAGCAGGTGGTGCGCTGCATGTCGAGTTTTGAAGTCGACGTGATCCGTGCCGACGGCATGTCGATTGCCGCCGGGCAGGACTCCCAGCGCCAGGCGATCGCCATTGTGAGCGTGAGCGTGATCGACACGGGCGCGTTCGCATTGCGTGATTGGGAAGCGCATCGCGGCATGCCGGTCATCTGGGTGGGCGCCGCGCCGCGTGAGCGCGACACGACTGTTTTCCCCACCGACTACTCGCATATCCTGCCACTCGATTTCACCGGTGCGGAGTTGCGCCGGATGGTGGCCAAGCTCGCGCAGCAACTACGTGCACATGGCGAACAGGTCCAGGAATCCAGCGCGCTGATTGCGAATGCGGAGTGCATGCAGGCGTTGCTGCGTGAAGTGACGACCTTCGCCGATTGCGACACCAGCGTGCTCGTGCACGGCGAAACCGGCGTGGGTAAGGAGCGCATTGCGCAGATGCTGCACGAGCATCACAAGCGGTATTCCGAAGGTCCGTTCGTGCCGGTCAATTGCGGCGCGATTCCCGATGGCCTGTTCGAATCGCTGTTCTTCGGTCACGCGAAAGGCTCGTTCACCGGTGCGGTGATTGCGCACAAGGGTTACTTCGAACAGGCCGATGGCGGCACGCTGTTCCTCGACGAAATCGGCGATATGCCGCTTTATCAGCAGGTCAAATTGTTGCGCGTGCTGGAAGACAGCGCGGTCACGCGGATCGGTTCGGCTACGCCGGTCAAGGTGGATTTCAGGCTGGTCGCCGCGACCAACAAGAGCCTGCCGCAACTCGTGAAGAACGGCGACTTTCGCGCGGATCTCTACTATCGGCTGGCCGTGATCGAGTTGAAGATTCCGTCGCTGGAGGAACGGGGCGCGCTCGACAAGATTGCGTTGTTCAAGTCCTTTATCGCGCAAGTGGTCGGACAGGAGAAGCTTGCGAGCTTGCCCGAATTGCCGTACTGGCTAGCCGATGCCGTTGCGGATAGTTATTTCCCCGGCAACGTGCGCGAGTTGCGTAATCTGGCGGAGCGCATAGGCGTGACGGTGCGGCAAGTGGGATCGTGGGATACCGCGCGGCTGCAGCGCTTGCTTGCGCTTGCCCGCACGTCGCAGCCGGTGCCGCCGGAACTGAGCGCGGAAGTGCTTGTCGATCGCAGCAAGTGGGACATGAACGAACGCAACCGCGTGCTGGCGGCGCTCGAGGCAAACGGCTGGCGGCGTCAGGATACGGCGAGCCATTTGGGTATCAGCCGCAAGGTGCTGTGGGAAAAAATGCGCAAGTTCCAGATCTTCGATGAAGAACCTGAAACGCGCGTAGCGGATTAGAAAGTGGCGGATGGACCGCGGCAAGGCCGACGTTTTTTTGCCGCGTGAGTTCGCTCGCTTACGCCAGCGCCGCCGTCAGCGCAGCGAACGTGCGTTCATCGGTGCGTTCGAAATGCAGCGGCGTCACCGACACGCGGCCCGATGCCACCACTGCTGTTTCACTGTCGGGCGCGTTCTCTCGCGGGCCACGCTGGAAACGCAGCCAGTGATATTGCAGGCCACGCGGGTCGGTTTGCGGCAGGACATCGATACCTTCCACCAGCCCCACGCCTTGACGCGTCGGTGTCAGCGGGCCGGCTAAAGCGGCGTCTATATCCGGGAAATTCACGTTGAGGCAGGTCGGCGCGTCGTGCGCGATGGCCACGAGCGAGCGGATCACATCGGGCGCGAGTTCGCGCGCGGTGTCCCAGCGCACGTTGTCGCGGTCACTGAAGGTCTGGCTCAATGCAATGGATGGCAAGCCGAGCAACAAGCCCGTCATGGCTGCACCGACGGTGCCGGAGAACATGGTTTCCACGCCGAGGTTGCCACCGCGGTTGATCCCTGAGAGCACGAGCGTGGGTGGTGCGTCCTTCATCAGATGGCGCACGGCCATCACGACGCAATCGCCGGGTGTGCCGAGCACGCCGAAGCGGTACTTGCTGTGCTGGCTTACGCGCAATGGCGAATGCAAACTGATGGAATGCGAGGTGCCGCTCTGGTCGTGCTCGGGGGCGACGACCCACACTTCGTCCGCGAGTTCCGCGGCCACGGCTTCGAGTACGGCGAGGCCGGGTGCGTCGATGCCGTCGTCGTTGGTTAGCAGAACGCGGGCAAGTCTGGGCCGGGAAGCGGGCATTGCAGAGGGCATTGCAAATCTCCTTTCGATTTGGGGGAAACATCAGCCAATCGATTATTCCAGAGATTGTCGTGCGGGGTAACGCGGTGAATCGGCAATGTCGCGAAGCGCGTTCGCGATCTGCGTGGCGATATCTACTTCGGGGGTTTACTTGATGCCCAACCCGCGCAGCACCGCATTACCGTCTTCGGTCAAGCGGAACTTGGCCTCGCCTGGCGTGGGCGACACCATCTCGACGTAGCCGTATTCGCTCAGCGAGGCAACGTCGGGGGTAGCGGCCATCACATCGATCGGCGCGTGCAGCAGCAACAGCAGCGTCGCGATTTCGTGGTGGCTCAGTAGTCGTTTGATGGCCCGCACAGGAGCCGATGCGTTGCGGAGGTTCATGACGAACTCCTTTCGTTAAAACTTAGTCTTGATGTCGTGCAGCGGTTCGACCGCACCACGCGACAGCGCATGAAGTGTCGATGAAGTTGGGGCAGGGTACCGATCAAGTCTTAGGCGAAACTTAAAACGCGCCCAAAGCCACGCGTGAACCGGCCCTGAAAATAATCCGGCATTCGCCTAAAAACCGTAAGCCGAATTCTTCGGGTTGAACGCTGCGTCGTCGAATGTTTTCGGCACGATGTTCTGGAACACGATGCTTTCAAAAATCTTGCCGGCGTTGTCGAAGGATTCCGCCGTCCGGAAATACGGCCGTCTCAAATCCAGGCCCAGTATTTCTTTCTTGGCGTAGAAATCGGGCTGTCCAGAAGGGGTTTCGTAAGTGAAAGTGACCACGCGCGCACCATCGATGGTTTTCACCTCGATGGCGTTGGCGCGCGTGACCCCGGCTTCGGCGAATTTCTTGCCTTCGGCCAGGAACTGCTGCGTGATGAATTCGGTGCCGAGATCGCGTACCGAATGCCGCGATTGCGAGCGCGCAAGCGAGCCGTCGAGTGATGTCCACATCGCCATGACATTCAGAAATCCGCCCAGATGTCCGTACATTTCGTCGGGACGCGCAGTTTCGTCGTAGAGAATTTCCTGGCCCGCGTGCGCGCCGTCGGGCAACCATTTTGCGTAGACCCGCAGCGGGTCGCGCGTCACGCGCACCAGCATGTGGTCGGCCCGATCCGGCCATCTGTCGTGGATGCGCTCACGCTTGAGCATGGTGAACTCGTACGACGGATAACCGTTGGGGCCTTCCTTCAGATAGCGCGGCAGCGCAAGCGGATCGAGCGATTTGAACAGCGACACGAGCGCCGCGTCGCTCATGTCGGCGAGCATGCCGCTCAGCGCGGCGTGGCTTAGCCAGCGAACCTGGGCGTCGAGCGGGAGCGTGCCGACTTGTGCCGCGGGCGTCTTCGGCGGCGCGCTTGTTGCTCTGGCGGAGGGCGCCGGACCTGCCGCGGATGTGGCGGCGAACGTAGGCAACGCCGCCACACCCGTGCTGGTTGCTTCCTGTGCACGCAAGGTGGCGGGCACGGCGATGGCTACCAGCGCAACAACGCTCACCAGGTTCCAGACGCACGCAACTACGCGGATCCGCTTGTGGTTTTGGCGGCGCTGTCGTGCTCGATGCATGAAGTTCTCCGTGGTCCGTTCGTTCTGCTTTGGCTACTTTCGCGTCGCGCAGTTCACGGCGAAAATCTTTCCTTGTCTTAGAACGGATCACGGAGACCGGAAATTCCGGGGTGGGGCACTTTATCTTCAGACGGCGATCGTCGACAAAACTCAGCGGCGTGCCGGCCGCCTTCAGCGCTCGAGGATTGCCACGACGCCCTGTCCGCCCGCCGCGCAGATGGAGATCAGGCCGCGGCGCGTGCGGGTATCGCCGGGCGCCGGGGCGGGCTCTTGCGCGAGCATCTTGGCAAGCGTTCCCACGATCCGGCCGCCGGTCGCGGCGAACGGGTGCCCCGTTGCCAGCGACCCGCCGTTGATGTTCATGCGAACCCGCTCGATCGACCCGAACGGGCCGTCCAGCCCGAGTTGCGTGCGGCAGTATTCCTCGTCTTCCCAGGCCGCGAGCGTGCACAGCACTTGCGCTGCGAACGCTTCGTGGATCTCGTAGAAATCGAAGTCCGGCAGGGCCAGCCCCGCGCGTTCGAGCAAACGCGGCACGGCGTAAGCGGGCGCCATCAGGAGGCCTTCTTTCTTGTCGAAGAAATCGACGGCCGCAGTCGCCGAGAGCGTGAGATACGCGAGCACGGGCAGGTTGCGCGCGGCCGCCCATTCCTCCGATGCCAGCAGCACCGCCGACGCCCCATCGGTCAGCGGCGTGGAATTGCCGGCCGTGAGCGTGCCGGCGTCTCGGTCGAAGACGGGTTTCAGCGCGGCGAGCCGCTCGGACGTGAGCTCCGGGCGCAGGATGTTGTCGCGTGAAAGACCCTTGTACGGCGTCATCAGGTCGTTGAAGAAACCGCGCTCATACGCGGCCGTCAGCTTGCGATGACTATCGAGCGCAAGCTCGTCCTGCGCCTCGCGCGATATCTTCCAGCGCTTGGCCATCAGCTCGCAGTGTTCGCCCATCGAAAGACCAGTGCGGGGTTCGCTGTTACGCGGCAGCGAGGGTTTGACCAGCATGTCCGGCCGCAGCTTGACGAGCGCGCTCAAACGCTGTGCCGTAGACTTGCCGCGGTTCGCTTCGAGCAGGATCTTGCGCATCCGTTCGTTGACGCCAACAGGCGCGTCGGACGTCGTGTCCACGCCGCCTGCAATGCCCGCATCGATCTGTCCGAGCGCGATCTTGTTCGCGACCAGGATCGCGGTTTCAAGGCCTGTCCCGCAGGCCTGGCTGACATCGTAGGCGGGCGTTTCCCGGGCGAGGGTCGTGGACAGCAGCGCCTCGCGCGTGAGATTGAAGTCGCGTGAATGCTTGATGACCGCGCCCGCCGCGACTTCGCCGAGACGCAGGCCATGCAGGTCATATCGATCGATCAGGCCTTGCAGCGTGAACGTCAGCATGTCCTGGTTCGATGCCGTCGAATACGCCGTGTTGGAGCGCGCAAACGGAATCCGGTTACTGCCGAGGATCGCCACGCGACGCACGGCGGGAAGGGCGCTCACAGTCATGATGAGGTCTCGTCGAGGGATACGGCGGGCGCTTTGAGGCCGGGTTTAATCAGCGTGGCCGGGTTCAAACCATCACGTTTGTCCAAGGCCTGAGTCATGTGAATTCCCACTCGATTGTCCAAGGCCTGAGTCATGTGAATTCCCACTCGAATCGGCCGTGCAGATGCTGCCTTTCACCGGCGAGATCACGCACTTCGAAGTCGCGTGCCGTCGCCGATGAAGCCGCGGTCCACAGCGTGGTTTCGGCGGGCAGGAAAATGGGCGACTTGAAGTCGCCGTGCACATGAGCGGCGCCGAGTTGCTTCGACGGTTGCAATGCCGCGAGCGTGCGTCCGAGCGTCCACATGCCGTGCGCGATCGCGCGTGGAAAACCGAACGCTTTCGCCGACAGTGCATACAAGTGGATAGGGTTGAAGTCGCCGGATACTTTTGCATAATCGCGGCCGAGTTGCGCGGGAAGCTGCCAGCGAGCTTCACGAAGCAGCACGGGCGTCGGGGTATCGGGGGCGGCAAGGGAAACACCGCCGCGGCTTGCGACACCGCGCTTCAGATACACGCTGTCAGCGTCCCAGACCGCTTCACCGCCGCGATAGATACGCGTATGCAGCGTGAACGCCTGGCCTTTATCGTGAGCCACGAGCGGACCGCTTTCCACCTCGATTCGCAGCGCCTGCCCCGCGTGCAGCGTGCGCCGCAAGTGCACGCTGTTCGACACATGCACGAGGCCGATGGCGGGCCACGGAAACGCGGGATCGGTGAGCAGCATCAGATGCAGGGGAAACGCCATCACGTGGGGAAACGTGACCGGCACTCCGTGCTCCGGGATAAAACCGCACACGCGCGCATAGCGGCCGATCTGCTCGGGATCGAGCGCGACACTCGGACGCACGAGGCGCAGCGGCGGCAATTCGGCGGCAACGCCCGCGCGCTTGAAAATGCCTTGCAGCGCGCGGCCGTAGAGTTTTACCGGCGGCGGCAAGGTCTCCAGGATCACCGTGCGCATGCGTGGCGAGCCTGAGGGAAGCAGCATGCTCATGTGGTCATGCTCCAATCAGGCTTTGTCCGCAGACGCGCACCACGTTGCCGGTGATACCGGCGGACGCGGGGCTGGCGAGCCACGCGATAGTCTCGGCCACGTCCACGGGCTGCCCGCCCTGGCTCATCGAATTCATGCGCCGTCCGGCTTCGCGAAGCCCCAGCGGAATCCGCGCGGTCATCTGTGTTTCGATGAACCCCGGTGCGACCGCGTTGATCGTGATGCCGCGAGCGCGCAGTGGTTTCGCCATGCTCTGCACGCGGCCGATCACGCCGGCCTTCGACGTCGCGTAGTTGGTCTGGCCGAGGTTGCCCGCAATGCCGCTGATCGACGATACCCCCACGATCCGGCCGCCCTCATGCAGCACGTCCTGATCGAGCAGCAAGTCGTCGATACGTTCCTGCGCCGAGAGGTTCACGTCGATCACACTGTCCCACGCGGCTTCGGTCATCTTCGCGATGGTCTTGTCGCGCGTGATGCCGGCGTTGTGCACGACGATATCGATACCGCCCATTGCCAGCAGCGCGGCCGCGATGGTCGCGGGCGCTTCAGGCGCGGCGATATCCGCAAGGAGCGCCGTATGGGCGCCTTGCGACGGCCACGCGTCTTCAAGCGCAAGCATGGTCTGGTCGAGCGCGTCCTGCGCTTGAGGGACATCGAGCCCGATCACATGCGCACCGCGTTCGGCCAGCACTTGCGCAATCGCCGCGCCGATACCCTGCGCCGCGCCTGTCACGAGCGCGCGTTTGCCCGCGAGCGGGTGGTTCCAGTCGGCGGGCGGCGAGGCGGGCGTGGCATCGATACGCACCACTTGCCCCGATACATAAGCCGAGCGCGGCGAGAGCAGGAAGCGCAACGTCCCTTCAATATCGCCGCCTGGTTCCACCTGGACCAGGTTCGAAGAAATGCCGCCGCGGGCTTCCTTGCCGAGCGAACGCGTCAGACCTTCCAGCGCCCGTTGCGCGGTCCAGGCACGCGGCGAAGTGCAGGATTCAGGCGGTAGTCCAAGCACGACGATACGGCCGCTCTTCGCCACCGACCGGATTGCGTCGTGGAAGAAACCGTGGAGCGCATGCAATTGCGTGCTGTCGTTAATACCCGTTGCATCGAAGATCAGAGCTTGCATGCGGTCGTTTGGCGCCGCGCCCGGCGCGCGTGGTTCGAAGCGGCCGCTCATCGCGCCATGTCTCGCTGCGACCGACAACCAGCCGAGCGCGCTTTCATGCGCAACGCCCGTCATGCCGAGGGAAGTCAGCAGCGTGATCAGCGGTTCGAACAGCGTGGGCGACGGTCCGGCGCCGATCGCCGTTATGCCGCCGAATTCCGCGCGGCCCGCCGCATGCCGCCGCAAAACTTCGGGTTGCGGCAAGCCGATGGAACGCGCGACGCTCGCGCCGAAGGGTGAATTAACGAAGTCGAGATAGCGATCTTTCATGCCTGCCTGTCATGCCTGCCTGAGAAGCGGTTTAGCGCTTGTGTGAAGGATCATGCATGGATTTCTTCCGGCTCGTTCGCCAGCGCTTGCTGGCGTTTCTTCAGCGCATCGAGCATACCGAAATCCGGGCCGAAGTCGTCGACCTTGACGACTTCCGCGCCGTAACGCGCGTAGTCAGAGAGTACCTGACGTTCGCTTGCATCGACAAAACCACGAATCTCGCAGGACGCCGCCCACGCGTCGAGTTCGGGCAGGTTTTGCGGCATCGGCGGGATCTGTCCGGCTTTGACGGCGTCCCGCAGCTTGTGCTCGATCTCCGTATAACGTGGATTGAGCGCGAACATCAACTCGCCGTAACCGATCGGATCGATATGGGCGGGCGGCGCGTACGAGTCCGCAATCAGGCGTTCGCGCGCCTCACCGGGCGTCGTCATCAACTCGGCGATAGCGCTCCCCAGCCGGTCCCCCGGCACGCGATGCGGCATGCCGAACGGAAAAGCGAGCGCACGCACGAGGCCCGCGGCGAGCGGTTTCGGATAGTTGAAGAGCACGCCTTCGAAGGCCGTTTGCGCCTGATACAGCGCATCTTCGACACCCCAGCGCACGAGCGGCAGATCGGCGTGCGGGCGGCCATCGTCTTCGAAACGCTTTAGCGTGGCCGAGATCAGGTAAAGCTGCGAGAGGATATCGCCGAGTCGTGCCGAGAGACGTTCGCGCCGCTTCAACTCGCCGCCGAGCACGAACATCGATACGTCCGCGAGCAGCGCAAACGCCGTGGCAAGGCGAGTGGCCGCGCGGTAATAAGGCACGAGACGCGTGTCGGCGCGCGCAGGTTTCGGAATCAGCACGCTGCCGCCCAAGGCAAAAACGAAGCAACGCACCACGTTCGATGCCGTGAATCTTGCGTGACCGAAGAACGCGCTGTCGAAATCGTGCAGCCCTTGGGTCCTGTCCACATTGCGTGTTGCGGTCATCTCTTTCAGCACATACGGGTGACAGCGGATCGCGCCCTGACCAAAGATGATCAGGCTGCGCGTGAGGATATTCGCACCTTCCACCGTGATCGAGATCGGCACCTGTTGATAGGCGCGCGCCAGGAAATTCGATGGCCCCATGCAGATGCCCTTGCCCGCGACCACGTCCATGCCGTCGTTGATCACCTTGCGCGCGCGTTCGGTGATGTGATATTTCGCGATCGCAGAAATCACCGACGGTTTCTCGCCAAGATCGACGCCTTGCGCGGACAAGCGCCGCGCCGCGTCCATCACATACAAGTTGCCGCCCATGCGGCCGAGCGCTTCCTGCACACCTTCGAACTTGCCGATCGCGGTGCGGAACTGCCGGCGCACCGCCGAATATGCGCCGGTGCCACGCACGGCCAGCTTCGCCATGCCCACGTTCGACGATGGCAGCGAGATCGCGCGTCCGGCAGCAAGACATTCCATCAGCATGCGCCAGCCATTGCCAACTTGTGCGCGTCCGCCAATCACCCAGTCGAGTGGAATAAACACATCGTGGCCCGAGTTCGGGCCGTTCTGGAAGACCGCATTCAAGGGCCAGTGACGGCGGCCGATATTCACGCCCGGATGCGTGGTCGGGATGAGCGCGCAGGTGATGCCGGCTTCATCGGCGGGGCCGAGCAGATGGTCGGGGTCGAGCGCGCGGAACGCGAGGCCGAGCACGGTCGCAATCGGTCCGAGCGTGATGTAGCGCTTCTCCCATGTGACGCGAAAGCCAAGCATTTCGCGCCCTTCATGCACACCCTTGCAGACGATGCCCACGTCGGGAATCGCAGCCGCGTCCGATCCGGCGTAGGGGCTGGTGAGCGCGAAGCAGGGTATTTCGTCGCCACGCGCGAGACGCGGCAGATAGTGATTTTTCTGCGCTTCGGTGCCGTAGTGCATCAGCAATTCGGCGGGGCCGAGCGAGTTGGGCACCATCACGGAAACCGCTGCGGCAGAGCAGCGGGTCGCGAGTTTCATGATGACTTGCGAATGCGCGTAGGCGGAGAATTGTTTGCCGCCGTACTGCTTCGGAATGATTATGCCGAGGAAACCCTTCGACTTGATGAAGTCCCACGTTTGCGGCGACAAGTCCTGCCAGACCGCTGTGGTTTCCCAGTCGTTGGCGAGATCGCAGAGCTGGGTGCATTCGGTGTCGATGAAAGCACGCTCCTCAGCTGTCAACGCGGGTGCACCGAGCTCGAGCAGCGTGTCCCACTTCGGGCGTCCGGAGAATAGCGCCGCATCCCACCAGACCGTGCCGGCTTCGATTGCATCGCGCTCGGTCGGCGACATCTCGGGCAGGATTTTGCGGAAGACATCGAAGATGCGTTTGGTGAGCAGCGCGCGGCGCAACGGCTTGATGGCAAGAACGAGCGCGGGCAGCACGAAGACGATCGCAAGGAGGGCAGCGGGGACCGGGCCAGTCACGCCTGCGTACCAGCCGGCAGCCACCCAGATGACTGCCCACGCGAGCCACGCGAGAGCGGGCGCTTGTACGTAAAGCAAACCGCCGCTCACGACGAACAATGCAATCACGAAGCTGGCTGTCATGACGACCTCTCCTGACGTTGTTCGATATTTTGCGGCGAGAACGGGTTGGAGGCGGTGCGCATCGGCAGCTTAATTTGTCAGCACATTACATACCCGGCGTGGTCGTTTTCAACTTAGGCGGTCGCGTGTTGCGATGCGGCATCGCGTGTCAGAGGCTCTTCGTTTGAAGCGTTCACCGTTACGGTCGCCGCGCCGTTCGACGCCGCCGGTTCGTGTTCGGCGAACATGGACGCGAACGGACACGAGCCGTTCGCGGGAGGCAGGGGCGCTTTGAGCGCAGCCACCATGACAAGCGCGAGCCGGCCGATTAATTGTGGGTCTTCAAGACGCTGGCCCTGCGTGAAATCGTCGATCAGGTGGTTGGTATCGGCACCGGCGAGGATGCCTGAGAGCGAGCCCATGCAGAAGTGCAGCCGCCAGCCGAGTTCTTCGCGGGGCAGATGCGGGAGGACGCTTTGAAACGCGCGAAAGAAGCGCTCGGCCACGTCGGCATAAATGCCGCGCAGGAAGTTGCGGATGAAAGGTGACGGATCGGCATAAGCGCGGCCGAGGAGGCGCAGCAACGCGGGGCCGCTTTTTTCGGGGCAGCGGGATTGCTGGAGCGCAGGGATGAACATGGCGCCGAGGATGTGCTCGCACGTGAGTTGCGGACCAAGCGACAACTGGAAGCGTTCAAGAAGCGCCAGGCGGTCCTGATTGAGGCCGTCGAGACGACGAGTGAGCATGGCGTGGATCAGCGCGTCCTTGCCGCCGAAGTGATAGTTCGCGGCGGCCAGGTTGGCGCCGGCGCGGGCGGTGATGAGCCGCATCGACATGGCTTCGTAGCCGGCGTCGATGAACAGCGCTTCGGCGGCGTCCAGGAGACGCGTCTTGGTATCGCCGGATGTGGCGGTGGAACGGGTAGGCACTGGCGTCTCCGGGACCGTCGTGGCGGTCCGAATTGTCGATTGCAGTCTTTGATTAAAACGGGCGTTCTAATCACGATAAAAACCTTTGGCGAGATCGACAAGCCATTTTGTGGAGCGTGCTCTCTAAAAAGAGAACGATCGTACTGGGGAAGTGAAAAATAATACCCGGTTGGCAGACATTCAATTAAAAAGGGGCGCCAGCACGCCCCCATTGGATAAAAACGATTAAACCGGACCTTGAGCCCCGACATGCTGGGCTGACTCGGTCATATCAATGCCACGCCGCTCGCGGCTAAAGAAAATAAGCGCCGCGATAACCACAGCGACCGTGCCGCCGACCAACGCCATGGCGAGCCCGTAGTTATCGCCATTCTTGACAGCGATAGACGCCTGCATGGTGGCATTGACCGAAGCCAGCAGATTTCCCAATTGATAAATGAGCCCGGGAAACGTGGCGCGAATCTCATCGGGGGAAATCTCATTCAGGTGAACCGGAATAACGCCCCAAGCCCCTTGAACAGATATTTGCATCAGGAAGGCTCCAGCGGCCAACGCTACCGGGCCACTAGAAAAAGCCCAGAGCGGCAAAACCGGCAACGCAATCAACGCCGCAATAAAAATGGCCCACCGGCGCCCGATTCTCTCCGACATCGTCCCAAAGAACAGCCCGCCGCAGATCGCCCCGATATTCAGGACAATGGTAATGAGCGAAACCGTATGCGGGTCGAAGTGATGCTGTTCGCGCAGGAAGGTCGGATAAAGATCCTGGGTGCCGTGCGAGAAGAAGTTAAACGCGGTCATCAGGACGATTGAATAGATGGAGAGTTGCCAGTTTTGCTTGAGTGTCTTGAGCAATCCGGGCCGTGGCCGCTTCTCCATGGCTTTCCATGCCGGCGATTCCGGCACGTGGGCACGCACATATAAGACCAGCAGCGCAGGCGCCACGCCGATAAAAAACATCCCGCGCCAGCCCACGTATTGATACGCGACGCCGAACACAATGGAAGCCAGCAGATAACCGCTCGGATAACCCGCTTGCAAAAGACCCGAAACAAAGCCGCGCGCTTTGGTCGGCACGGTTTCCATCGTGAGGGCGGAACCCACACCCCATTCACCGCCCATCGCGATACCGAACAGCGAGCGCAACACGAGCAGCGTAAAGAGATTCGGCGAAAAGCCGGACAGCATTTCAAGCAGAGAATAAATGGCGATATTGATCATCAGCGTCGGGCGCCGGCCGTACTTGTCGGCGAGACGGCCAAAGATCAGCGCTCCGATAGGACGCATCGCGAGCGTCAGGGTGATCGCAAGAGCGACCTCCGGAATCTTCGTATTGAATTCCGCGGCGATATCTTTCAATACGAAAACCATTAGAAAGAAATCGAAGGCATCGAGTGTCCAGCCTAAATAGGCCGCAATCGTCACGTTTCTTTGTTCTCGCGTCCAGCTCATTACCGTAATCCCCCCATTCGCGTAATTGATTAACTATGACGACGTGGCCGTGGCCTTCGCTGTGCCGCGCCGCATAAGGCGCCCGGCTTGTGTCGGCAAGGGGAGTGTACGCCGCTGTTTAATGGGATGCTCGGAACGATCGGCCAAACTGGTATTAACCCCGGTATGTCTCGACTTTTTGCATGCGATACGTCAATCGGATTGCTTTCGTTTTAATCTATTTATTAAAGAAAATGAAAGTTAATTGAATTATTTTTGTATTAAAAAGACATAAAGATGAACGCTCTTTCGGGTGACGCGCACCCCAGTGAACGCGCATTTGATGCGCTGCGGCGCAGATGCCATTCGATACGGGTTTCACGCCAATGGCGTTGCGCTCAACCCTAGCTCCACTCTGTATCGGCATTCTCGTCGGGTTCGTGCAAGGTCAGTCCCGACGACGGCAGCGGCAACGCGGTTTTATATCGCACCTGCTTGAGCGCGAAACTTGAACGGATGTTCGAGATGCCAGGAATCTTCGTCAGCCGTTCAATGATGAAGCGCTGCAGCGCCTGAATGTCCGGCATCATGACTCGCAGCAGGTAATCGGCGTCGCCCGTCATCAGGTAGCACTCCATCACCTCGGGGCGCTCGCCGATCGCCTCTTCGAAACGCCGCAACGCGTCTTCATCCTGTTTCGTCAGACTGACCTGAATGAACACATTGATCCGTAGCCCAAGCGGTTCCGGGTTCAGCAGCGTGACCTGCTGTTTAAAAAGCCCTAGCTTTTCGAGGGCTCGTACTCGGTTAAAACAAGGTGTCTGCGACAGATTCACCGCCCGCGCCAGTTCCGAATTCGTGATGCGCGCATTCTGCTGCAGTTGGTTCAGGATGCCGATGTCGATACGGTCCAGGCGTTTAGGCGATGTCGTCATAGCTCGAATATTCTGGAAAGGTGGGCATACGCAGAATAAATACACTATTGCGGCGGCTATGTAAAAGCAAATCAGAGGCACATTCTGCGACGGGATAGTTAAGCTGTATTGATAAGCAGCGACATCCCCCATTCGAAGCGGAGCCGTGCCATGACCGATTTATCCAGCGGAAGCGAACAGATTCTCTCGATCTCCCGAGGGCGCGAAGACAGCGATCCCGAGGAAACCGCCGAATGGCTGGAGGCGCTCGATGCGGTCACGGAGCACGTCGGGCGCGACCGCGCGCAATACCTTTATGACCGCCTCGCCGAGCATGCGCTGTCGCTCGGTATCGAGTCGTCGAGGGCGCGCGTCACGCCGTACATCAACACAATTCCGGTAGCAGAGCAGCCGCGTTATCCGGGCAATCTGGAGATCGAGGAAAAGCTCGCTGCCGCATTACGCTGGAATGCACTCGCGATGGTCGTGCGCGCAAATAAGGCTTACGGCGAACTCGGCGGCCACATTGCGAGCTATGCGTCCGCCGCCGATCTCTTCGAAGTGGGTTTCAATCATTTCTTCCGCGCCGCGGCGCCGGACGCCGGGGAAGGGACGGGCGGGGATCTTGTGTACTTCCAGCCGCATTCATCGCCGGGTGTGTATGCGCGCGCGTTCCTTGAAGGATTCCTTAGCGAAGAACATTTGCAGCACTACCGCCAGGAGATTGCCGGTCCGGGACTGTGTTCGTATCCGCATCCGTGGCTCATGCCGGATTTCTGGCAGTTCCCGACCGGCTCGATGGGCATTGGTCCGATCAACTCGATCTACCAGGCGCGCTTCATGCGCTACCTGCAAAATCGTGGCCTCGCGAAGACGCAGGCGCGCAAGGTGTGGGGCTTCTTCGGCGATGGCGAGATGGACGAGCCGGAATCGATCGGCGCGTTGTCGCTTGCCGCGCGCGAGCAACTCGACAATCTCGTGTTCGTCATCAACTGCAACCTGCAGCGGCTCGATGGTCCCGTGCGCAGCAACGGCCGCATCATCGACGAGCTCGAAGCCCAGTTCATCGGTGCGGGCTGGAACGTGATCAAGGTCTTGTGGGGTTCGGACTGGGACGCGCTGTTCGCACGTGACCAGACCAACGCGTTGCTGCGTGCGTTCGCGCATACCGTCGACGGCCAGTTCCAGACCTTCTCGGCTAACGATGGCGCTTATAACCGCGAGCGTTTCTTCGGCCAGAATCCCGAGCTCGCCGCCTTGGCTTCACATCTGAGCGACGAAGACATCGACGGCTTGCGTCGCGGTGGCCACGATGTGCGCAAGCTCCACGCGGCCTATGCGAAGGCGCTGAGTCATCGAGGCCAGCCGACGGTGATTCTTGCCAAGACGATGAAGGGCTTCGGCATGGGGACATCGGGTCAGGGCAGGATGACGACGCACCAGCAAAAGAAGCTTGGCTTCGACGACCTGAAGGCGTTTCGCGATCGCTTCCGTTTGCCGCTGTCGGACGCCGATGTCGAGATCGTGAAGTTCTATAAGCCGGCGGAAGACAGCCCGGAAATGCAGTATCTGCACGCACGACGCGCGGGCCTTGGAGGCTATCTGCCCAGAAGGCGGAGAGCGGCGTCGAAGGGGCTGATCGTCCCTCCGATGGCAAGCTGGGGCCAGTTCGCGCTCGACGCGGCGGCGAAGGAAATGTCGACCACCATGGCGATCGTGCGCATGTTCAGCAGCCTCATGAGAGATGCACAGTTGGGTCCTCGCATCGTGCCGGTGGTGGCCGACGAGGCACGCACTTTCGGTATGGCGAACATGTTCCGGCAGGTCGGTATCTATTCGCCGCTCGGGCAATTGTATGAGCCGGAAGATCTGGGTTCCATGCTCTATTACCGCGAGGACACCAAGGGGCAGATTCTCGAAGAGGGCATTTCGGAAGCGGGCGCGATGTCGTCATGGATCGCCGCGGCCACGTCATACAGCGTGCACGATCTGCCCATGCTGCCGTTCTACATCTATTACTCGATGTTCGGCTTCCAGCGTATCGGAGACATCATCTGGGCCGCGGCGGACCAGCGTGCACGCGGCTTTTTGATCGGTGCGACCGCGGGCAAGACGACGCTCGGCGGCGAAGGGCTGCAGCATCAGGACGGCAGCAGCCATCTCGTGGCATCGACGATACCGAACTGCCGCGCCTATGATCCCGCGTTTGCGTATGAGGTTGCGGCTATCATCGACGAGGGCATGCGCGAGATGGTCGAGCGCCAGCATGACGTGTTCTATTACATCACGGTGATGAACGAGAACTACGCGCAACCATCGGTGCCTGGCGGTGATCTCGAGACGCTGCGTGAAGGCATTCTCAGAGGCATGTACCCACTTTCGACGAAGCCGGACGAAGCCGCGCAAGTACAACTGCTCGGCGCAGGCGCGATTCTCGGCGAGGTTATCGCGGCGCAGCGGATGCTGCGCGAGGACTGGGGCATTGAAGCGGCCGTGTGGAGCGTGACAAGCTTCAGCGAGTTGCAGCGCGACGGCATGGGCGCCGAGCGGCTTGCACGGCTCGGCGAGACAGCGCCCGAGCCGTATGTGAGCGCGATGCTTGGGGCGTCGCGTGGTCCCGTGATCGCAGCGACCGATTATGTGCGTGCTGTGCCTGAACTGATCCGCGCTTATGTGCCGCGTCGTTACGTGACGCTTGGCACCGACGGCTTCGGCCGCAGCGACACGCGTCAGGCGCTGCGTGAGTTCTTCGAAGTGGATCGCGAATCCATCGTGATTGCGGCGCTCAAGGCGCTGGCTGACGAAGGTGAGGTCGATATGTCGATCGTGCGAAAGGCGTCGCAGCAGTATGGCAAGGCGGGGCCGGCGTCGGGTGCGCCGTGGCAGCGGTAGGCGGGCGCGTTGGTTAAACGTCGGCTTCGGTGTCGACGGGCACTTTTTTTACCCGGGTTTCGCCGGGCTCCAGACTACGGCCGTCGCGAGTGCGGAATTCCAGTGGCCCCACTGCTTTGCCGCTGGCGCGTTTGACCAGCACCGAGTGACGTTCGCCTCGCTTGAAGAGGTGACGCTCCCCCCACTGTCTCAATCCGATCACCACCGGAAACAGGCCTTCTCCCTTAGGCGTCAGGATGTACTCCTGATACGACGTGCCGTCGGAGGCCGGCGCGATAGCCAGGACGCCTTCCTCCACCAGTGTCTTGAGGCGATCCGCAAGGATATTGCGGGCCACGCCCAGGCTGCGCTGGAACTCACCAAAGCGGCGTACGCCATCGAACGCGTCCCGGATGATGAGAAGGGCCCAGCGGTCACCGACGATATCCAGAGACCGCGCCACCGGACACGAGTCTCCTTTCATGCTTTTGCGCTTGGCCATGTTTTCTCCTGATGTGCCGAGACGCGGCAACGCCTCTCGCTTCTCCGATATTCACGCAGTTGCATTTTAAAACTGGTCAATCTACACTTCAAATGGTTTTTATTTAAAACTAGTTTCGTAGAGGGACTGAAGGTGCAGCTTCGTGAAGAAGGCGTTACATCCACTGTGGCTGCTGAAGTCTTGCGGGGGCACGCTGGCGCGTCGCCGGAAAATGGGAAGCTTGCGGCCATGCCTCGGGCGCTCGTGATGCTATTCGCCTGCGCATGTGGTCTCAGTGTCGCCAATGTCTATTACGCGCAGCCCTTGCTTGATGCGCTTGGTGTCGATTTCGGGATCGGGCGCGGCGCTGTCGGCGGCATCATTACCGCGACGCAGGCCGGGTGCGCGTTCGCATTAGTGTTCGTTGTGCCGTTGGGTGACCGGCTTGATCGGCGCCGTCTTACGCTTGGTCAGGCGATTGCCTTGTGTGCGGCGCTGGCTGTTGTCGCGACCGCGTCCTCTGCGGCGTGGCTGCTCGCGGGCATGGCTGCTGTCGGCCTGCTCGGCACCGCAATGACGCAAGGACTGATCGCGTATGCGGCAACGGCAGCGGCGGCTGCCGAGCGCGGGCGTGTGGTCGGAGCGGCTCAGGGCGGCGTTGTGATCGGCCTGCTGATGGCGCGTGTATTGGCAGGCGCAATAGCTGATCTGGGTGGCTGGCGGGCGGTCTATTTAACGTCCGCGGTCTTGATGCTGTTGCTGACAGGCGCGCTTTGGAGAGCACTGCCGCAACAGGGGCCGCCGTCACAGCGTTTGCCTTACCTGCAACTGCTTAGCTCGATGTTCACGCTATTGGCCACGGAGCGGGTACTGCAGATCCGCGGCGTCATCGCCATGTTGATGTTTGCTGCCTTCAGCATCTTCTGGAGCGCCCTGGTACTGCCCCTGAGTGCACCACCGCACGCGTTCTCGCATACGGTGATCGGTGCATTCGGTCTGGTGGGCGTGGCAGGCGCGTTGGCGGCCGCCCGTGCGGGTCATTGGGCGGATCGGGGGCTGGGGCAATGGACCACGGGCGTGGCGCTGATCCTGCTGCTTGCTTCGTGGCTGCCGCTGGCGTTCATTGCGGAGCCGTTGTGGGTGCTGGGGATCGGCATTGTCGCGCTGGACCTTGGTGGCCAAGCTATTCACGTGACCAATCAGAGCATGATCTTCAACACGCATCCCGATGCGCACAGCCGGATGGTGAGTTGCTATATGCTTTTCTACACCATCGGCAGCGGACTCGGCGCCATTGCATCCACGACTATGTACGCGAGCGCGGGGTGGCTGGGAGTCTGCCTGCTGGGCGCTGGCATCAGCCTGCTTGCACTGGTGTTCTGGGGGCTGACATTGCGGTACATGCCAGGCAAAATCCGCGAACCTCGTCTTACTGTTTAATTAATCGGAAAAGTCCATGAACGAGATTACCCTGCTGACCGAAGCCGATGACCGGGCCCGGCGCTACACCGAGTCCATCCCGGGGCGGCGAGTGTTCCCCGACGCAGCCGCGTTGCAGGCACTTGCTGCGTTCAACGAACCGCTGCCGATACGCGGATATGCTGCGGAAGAAGTGCTACGGTTATTAGACGATACAGGTTCGCCTGCCACGGTGGTGTCGAACGGGCCTCGCTACTTCGGCTTTGTGGTGGGCGCGGCGTTGCCGGCCGCTGCCGCAGCGGAACGCCTGATGCTGGCATGGGACCAATGTGCATCGTCGTTCGACAATTCACCCGTCGCGGCCACACTCGAACGGGTGGCGGCTGGCTGGGTGCTCGAAGCGCTGGACCTGCCTCGCGAGAGTGCTGTGGGGTTCGGAACCAGCGCGACGGCGTGCACACTGAGCTGCCTTGCCGCCGCGCGTCGCGTGCTGCTCGCCCGCCAGGGCTGGGATTTCGACAACGATGGACTGGCAGGCTCACCCGAGGTCAAGGTCGTCGTTTCCGAGCTTGCGCATATCACCGTGAAGAAGGCGCTTCGCTTGCTTGGTTTTGGTATGAGCAAGATCATCGTCGCGCCGGTTAACCGGCATGGTCAGGTGGACCCGGAGCGTTTGCCCCCGCTGGACGACATGACCATCCTTTGTCTGCAGGCGGGCGAGGTCAACACGGGAGAATTCGATCGTTTCGATACGCTCATTCCTCGAGCCAAAGCTGCCGGCGCGTGGGTGCACGTGGATGCCGCGTTCGGCATGTGGGCACGCGCTTCCTCGCATGCGGAATTGACGCAGGGAATCGAAGCGGCCGATAGCTGGACCACCGACGCGCACAAATGGCTGAACACGCCCTATGACTGCGCCATGGCAATCTGCCGCGACAGTGAAGCGTTAGCCGCCGCAATGAACAGCGATGCGGTTTATTTGACCGGGGCGAGAGACGCCCAGAAAAACCTGACGCTGGAGTTTTCGCGAAGGGCTCGCGGCATACCGGTTTGGGCCGCGTTGCGGACGTTGGGACGTGAAGGCGTGGCTTCCCTGGTAGATCAGCACTGTGCGCTGGCGCGGCGCATCGCAGAGGGTCTGCAGCAGGCGGGATTCGAGATACTTAACCGTGTCGTGCTGAACCAGGTCCTGGTTCGCGCACGAACCGATGCGCACACCGTTGCCATTCGTGAAGCAGTTCAAGCGTCCGGCGAGGCCTGGTTCGGGCCTACGGTCTGGCAGGGGCGACCGGCGTTTCGGATAAGCGTGTCTTCGTGGCGCACAACCGAACAGGATGCAGACGCGCTCGTGAGATTGTTGATCGAGACTGCAAAGCGTGGATAAGATACCGGCGCTGATCGCCGGGTAGCTTCCGGCGCGCCTCGGCATTCGCGCTATTGGCGGGTTTCGCCGAGGCTAGCGACGCCGGTCGAAAAGCCCGCGAATATTGATCGCGAGGCTGGCCAATACCGCCAGCGCACCCAGTGTTTCAAGCAATGTAGAGAGCATCGAGTTAGATCTCCCGGGTGTTTGAAACCGGTGGAACGCGCCAGGCGCAACGCTTAAATAAAATGCCGCAACAGCAGTTGAAGACCGAGCGCCAGCATGCAGATAAAGAACCATCGGCGGAAGGTCGCCGGGCTGATGCGGCCGCGTATGCGTTGACCGAGCCACATTCCGAGCAGCGCAGGGACGACAGCGAGCAGCGAGCGCTCCATGTCGTCGATTGCGAATGCGCTTTCTCGCGCGAGCCCGATGGCCAGCGCCACCGTGGATACGGTAAATGATAGTCCGAGCGCCTGGACCAGATCTTCTTTTTTCAGATTAAGCGCCTGAAGATAAGGGACCGCCGGCACGACAAAAACGCCTGTTCCTCCCGTCACCAAGCCGGTCGCGAGGCCGATGACCGGGGACAGGCGCCGCTCATGCCGGGGCGGCACGGAAAAGCGCCAGGACAGCAACCCGGAGGCCGCATAGAGCGTCAGCGCGGCCCCGAGCCCCGCAACCGCCCAGACCCCGCCGCTACCCGCAATGAACGACGCTGCGGCCACCGTGCCAATCACGATGCCCGCCATCATCGGCCAGAAGCGCCTGACGAGCGCGAGCACGCCCGGGCCTGCCAGAAGCTGCCAGACGTTGGTGACGAACGACGGCAGGATCAGCAGCGACGCAGCCTCGGCTGGCAGCATGAGTGTTCCGAGCACACCCATTGCTACGGTCGGCAAGCCCATGCCCGTGACGCCTTTTACGATGCCGGCGATCAGGAAGGTCAGGGCTATGACCGCGACACGCGCGGCGGCAGGAGAGGTCATCGATACTTTCCGGGAAAATGATCTGCCTCATTCTCCCCAGATTCGCGATGGCCACAATGCGGAAGATACGTACTGTGCCTTAGGGTATAACTAAGGCTGATTAATCAATAATTCCTCGCCCATGCGCTTCGATCTGATTGACCTGCGCCTTTTCCTGTTCATCCTCGAAACGGGTAGCATCACGCACGGTGCGGCTCAGGCAAATATGTCGTTGCCGTCCGCCAGCGCGCGACTGCGAGGCATGGAGGAAGCGCTGGGGTTACCGCTGCTGGAGCGAGGCCGTCGAGGGGTTGAATCCACGCCTGCAGGGGACACGCTGGCGCACCATGCCCGGCTGGTGCTTGGTCAGATCGAGCGGATGCGCGGCGAACTGGGAGAGCATTCCGATGCCCGTAAAACGCGTATTCGCCTGTGGGCGAATACCGCGGCCGTGACGGAATTCCTGCCTCGCCCCCTTGCCGAATTCCTTCGACACAACCCTAACGTGCATATCGACATGAAGGAGCGGCAGAGCACCGAAACCGTCAGGGCAATCCTTAACGGTTCAGCGGAAATAGGCATTGTTTCTGATGCTGTCGAACACGGAACGCTGCAGACCTTTCCGTTTGCAACGGACAAGCTGGTCCTGATCGTCGCCCGCGATCACGCGCTTGGCGAACGTCGCCGTGTCGCGCTCAGGGACGTAGTCGACCACGACTTCATCGGGCTGAGCGCCGGCAGCGCGCTTCAGGAATATCTGGGCGAGCAGGCTTTGTTTGCCGGGCAGAATTTCTACTTCCGCGCGCGCGTGCGGACCTTCGAAAACATATGCTGCATGGTCGAGCACGGCGCGGGTTTGGGTATTGTGCCGGCAACAGCAGCGAAGCGGTACAGAGGCTCGCTGGGCGTGCGTACCGTGGAGTTGACTGACCGCTGGGCGACGCGCCAGCTCCTGATCTGCGTACGCAATCTGGAGGCGTTGCAACGGCCGGAACGTGCGCTGGTTGAAGGTCTTGCCGCCGCCTCAGAGGTGCGTAAACCGTTAGAGCGCGTTAGAGCATTCTGACGCTCAACAACTCAGATCGAAATATCCCTTGGCGAGGCACACCCCGTTCACCAGGATCTCGACCTCATGCCGCCCGGCGTAATGCACACGCGTGGTGAAGTCCCGGATGTTCTGCGTGCGTTCAATCGATACCCGCTGGCCGCTATCGAGCGTCAACTCTTTGAGCTTGAACACCTTCGCGGCCGTCACACCCGATTTCTTCACGTAATGCATCTTGTAGTCGATCACGAGCCGCTGGCTTTCCGGGCACTTCGAAGCAAGATCGAATGACAAGGTCACGCGCTCGCCTAACGCGATCTGCCGAGGCATCACGGCGAACTTGCTGATCTTCACATCCGGCACGCCGCCCGCACCGATCACGGCTAATGCGCGGCCATTGCCAGCCTTGATCAGTGAGCGCAGCGCGCGCTTTGCAATCCAGGCTGTGTGGGCGTTTTCCATCGGCCATGTCGCGAGCCGGTCCAGCACCCATTCAGGATGGGATTTGGTCACATCGTTCAGATGATTGGCGACTGACTTGCGGACATAGAGGCTCGGGTCCGAGCGAAGGTTTTCGAGAATTGGCGCCGTCAGCGAAGGATCGGCGACGATCGCGTCGAGCCGGAAAGACCATGGCAGGCGCGGACGGCTGCCCTCGCTTGCAAGACGGCGCACGGCGTCGTTGTCATCGAGTGACCAGACTTTCATGACGGCCAGTGCACGCGTGAGATCCTTGCGCAGGAACTCGCGCACGGCGAACTCGGAGGTGCCGAAGGACGTGAAAAACTTCAGGGCGTCCATGGAACCATCGAAGTCGTCCTGACCGTATTGTCCGACGTAGTCGGGAAGGACCAGCGTCGAGAATCCTGCCTCCATGCGCAGTGCAAGTGCGCGAAGAATCTCGAGCGCCTGGCCGTAGTCCGCGGGAAGGGTGGCATGCAACGCCTGGGTCATGCGGCGCAGGCGCTGCATCAAGGTCAGGTCGTCAAGCCCGGCCAGCGAAATCTTGAGAAAACGGCGTGTATCGAATGGTGGATAAACCGCCTTGACGTCGAGCGCCATGTCACGGAACCGGCGTTCGTTGAAGATCTCTTTCAGTGCGGTGTTTTCTGTGTCCGACATCGTTATCGTTTTCTGGGTGGGGTCGCAATGGGGTTGCAAGCCGTGTTGGCGGCTGCGGCGAATGTTTCGCTTGGGGCGGAACAGCAGCTTATCTGCTTCCCCTGTCAGATCTTGTCAGGAGCGGCGTTTTCCGGTCGGAGTCAGGATCACCTTGGCTTGTCTAAAGGCTTAAGTATCCGTCGATGCGTCCTGCAGAAAGATCAGGCTGTCGTGCAGATGGACGAGATGACGCAACAGAACGCGGCGCTGGTGGAGCAGGCGACATCGGCGGCTGCGTCGCTGCATGAACGAACGCGCCACCTGAAGGCGGCCGTATCCGTGTCAAGATTCCGGACGAGGGACGGATGGCGCGGTTCTAAGTGCTAGCCGGTACAAAGGCGCTCGCACTTGTGGCCGTTCGCGATGGCCTCGCGTTGTTTAGAGCGGCGGCCGTTTTCGATTGACCCAAAGCTGTACCGATGGTCGTTGCCACTGGAATCTGGCGTAGTCAGCCAGCCTTTGCGGCACCTGATCTCCGTTGAGGACAAGGCGATTGAGCATCAACGCAAGATCCACGTCAGCGATGCACCAATCGTCGAAGAGGTTTGTGGTGCCGGGCGCAAGCAACGCCTCGGCCGCGGCGAACAATTTCTCAGCCGATGCACGTCCTGCAGCGGTAAGCGGAGTGCTGCAGGGCGCATAAAACAGCACCTCGGTTGATCGTTCCTGTCTGATCGGCGTGAGATCGCTGCGAAGCCAGGCCTGGATCTGACGCGCCCGCGCACGGCGATGCGGGTCTGCCGGATACAAAGGCGTGCCCGGAAAAACCTCATCCAGGTATTCGGTGATTGCCGACGATTCGGACAGAGCAAAGCCATCGTGAATCAGGGTAGGGACGCGCTGTGTCAATGACATCGCTGCAAAGCTCGATTCGCGATTGGCGTTGTTCGCCAAGTCGATCGTCGCCATCTCGAACGACAGCGCTTTTTCATGAAGCGCTACGAAAGCCGACATGGCGTACGGGCTTGCGAACTGAGCGTCGGTGTAGAGAAGAAGACTGGCGGACGGCAACGTGCTCTCCTTAAGGATTTTTCGCGACTAGATCAGGGTCGCCTGAGGGCCCGGGCATTCACTGCGTCTTGGCAGCATGCAACCTGGGCGTCCCCATCTTGAACCACGCCTTCTCTATTTTTCCGTTCCCTATTTCGTAGATGGCGACCACATCGATTTCGCCGGGACCGTCTGGAAAGGTGCGAGTCACGACCTCCTGGTCGACCACCATATTGCCAAGCGATATACGCGTGATGAGCTTGCCGGAAAGATTGGTCTCGCTGAACCGGGCGACGTGGCGTTTGCGGACTTCGGTGGCGCCACTAGCTAACAATCGCGATGGGAACTCATAGTATTCGCAGTCGTCGGCCCACCATTGCATGAAGGCCTCTATGTCCCGGGCGTTATAAGCTTCAAGTTGTTTTTGCACAGGAAACTCGGCGTCGTTCATCCCGTTCACATTCATTTCGTTGCGTTCCTTGCGAGTGTAAAAGATCTCGATTGCGAGCTTTATTGTTAGCTCGCGGGGCGAGCGAAGGGTACGAAGCGTCTAAGCGACCCCTTGCCGTAGGAACACTCGAGCTTCGATACAACGACATGATAGCCGCGCGCATGAAGAGGGTCGCGGTTCATTGCGTGGGAGCACCGGCGCAGGGCTTGTGATGCCGCTGCTCCGGCTATTTGAAAGGGAAGGTTTAATGCCCCGCTGGTTCGCTGGCGGTTCGGCCGAAGGAATCTTTGAAGGTTTTCCAGCCGAGGTTGAAGCCCATCCGCGCAATCATCACTCCGATGACCGCCGCAGCCAGACGATCCGATATCGCCACACCGGCCATGCTGCCCAAAATTCCGGCCGCGGCGACAAGCGCGGAGATCGCATCCGAGCGTGCGTGCCAGGCGCTCGCGACCAGAATGGTTGAACGGGTGCGTTGAGCCACCGACATGATGTATCGGAACAAGCCTTCTTTGGCGGCGATCGCAAACACCGCGACGACCAGCGCGCTTGCATGGACGGTGGAAGCGCCAGCCACATTGGTCGCGGTGGTCATGTGCGCAAGACTGCTCCACAGCGTCTCCATTCCCGTTGCGATCAACAGGAGGGAAATAAGCAGTGATCCTATGGTTTCGTAGCGGTCGTCCTGACCGTTGATGCTCCGGTGTGCCGCTGTAGCGCTGAGGCGCAGGACCGCTAGCACCATCCCGTCTGCGGCCAGGTCTGTCAGCGTATGAACGCCGTCGGCCAGCAAACCGTCCGAGTAAGCCAGCCAGCCGATGGTGATCTGCATCGTCATCAAAGCCGCATTTAACAGGACACTGACCTGGGCTGCCTTGAACGCAGCGTCTCGCTTTTCGCGGCCGTGCTCGGACATCGACGACATCGTGGGGACATTGTTCGTGTAGGTAAGGCACCGTAACCGTCGCACGTGGCGAAGATATGACACCGGCCGAAGTTGCCCCGGGACCGTCTTGCCAGGCGGCGTCGGAATGTCTTTGTAAGCTAGCGGACGTGTATTTCAACTCGCCCGCGTTGCTCGGGACCCGGCTTTGCGCACAGGCACCCCGGATCCCTATTTACAGCTCAACAGTCAGAATCGATATTCAGATCGACTCGACCTCGCCGCCGTCCATTCTCAACGTCGAGCCCGTCATCCAGTGAGCCGCAGGCGACACGATGAACGCCATCAGCTCGGCAATCTCCTCGGGCGTGCCATATCGGGCGATCCCCGCTTCAACAGGAAAACTCGCGGTCGCTTCTTCGACAGTCATGTTGTGCAGCGGTGCCCAATGTTCCAGATAGGATTGCCGCCGACCCGTCATTACCGGGCCGGGCAGCACGCTGTTGACCTGCACACCGTCTGCAATCCCCCGATCCGAGAAGGCTTTCGCCAGTGCCACAATCGCCGCGTTGATCGTGCCCACGGCTGCGTACGGTGCTTTGGGAAACAGCGCCGAGTTGCCCGACATCAGCACCACCGATCCTGACGATTTTTTCAACGATGGCCACGCCGCGATCGTCAATCGCCGCGCGCCGTGCAGCTTCAACGCGAGACCACGGTCCCATTGATCGTCGGTCATCTCGAAGACATCGATCTGCGGCACCGCGCCCGCGATGTTGAGCAACGCATCGATCTGCCCGAACGCCGACAGTGTCTGGTCCACGACTTCTTGTGCGGCCTGCGGGCGCGACAGGTCGAGATCGATTGCGAAAGGCTCGGCACCGGCCTTCTTTACCTCGTCAGCAGTCTGGTCGAGATTCTCGCGATTGCGCGCAACGAGCACAACCGAAGCAAAGTCCTGCGCAAGCCTGATGGCGGTTGAGCGGCCGATACCCTGGCTCGCGCCCGTCACGATTGCTACCTTCTTGGACATTTCGTTTCTCCTCCAGCTTGAAAACACCGTTGTTGATGCAGGCAAGGCGTTCGCATGTCAGCGAACACGTCAGCGAACACGTCAGCGAATCAGAAATCCGGAAATGGCCGAGGCGATCTCTGCCGCATGAGTTTCCAGCGCGAAGTGGCCGGTATCGAAGAAACGCACCTCCGCATCCGGCAGGTCGCGCTTGAATGCCTCGGCGCCCGCGGGCAGGAAGAACGGATCGTTCTTTCCCCACACGGCAAGAAAAGGCGGCCGGTGGGTGCGGAAATACTGCTGAAACGCGGGATACAAGGCGACGTTGCTTCGGTAGTCGCCGAACAGATCGAGCTGGACCTCGTCCGCACCCGGCCGGCTCAGGTAAAAGTCGTCAAGTGAGTAACCGTCCGGTGACACCAAGGCCGTGTCCGGTACACCATGCGTGTACTGCCATGCGGTCGTCTCGTGCGTCAGCAACGCGCGAAGTGCATCGCGATTGGCGCGTGAAGGATCTTGCCAATAGGCGCGGATCGGATTCCAGCCTTCGCTCAAACCCTCTTCGTAAGCATTGCCGTTCTGCGAGATGATCGCGGCGATCCGCTCGGGATGCCTGAGCGCAAGCCGAAAGCCCGTCGGCGCGCCGTAGTCGAACACGTACATGGCAAAGTGATCGAAACCGATCTGCTCGGTGAAGCGCTCGATAACGTTGGCGATGTTGTCGAACGTGTAGGCAAAAGTATCGCGGCCCGGCATGTCCGATTGGCCGAATCCAGGCAGATCGGGAGCGACTATATGAAAGTGCTCGGCGAGCTTTGGAATCAGGTCGCGGAACATGTGGCTCGAACTCGGAAAGCCGTGGAGGAGCAGCAGTTTCGGCGCGCCCGAACGACCCGCTTCGCGATAGAACACCTTGAGGCGGTCGACGTCAGCGTAACGATAGGAAATAGAGAACATGGGTTCACTCCGGATTGGGTATAAACGGTCTGCTGGAAATGACAGGTTGCAGGTATTCTTAACGAACCGAGACTGTTTGGGCCGCTTCGACGATTACGCTGATGACGGCGTCAGGAGCCGTGACGATAGGCGTGTGATCGACCTGGTGTGAATGCACGTGCGCGTTCATGCGCTGTGCCATGAAATGTTGCGTGTCGGGATTGATCATCCGGTCTTGCTCGGCGATCAGGAACCAGCTCGGCCGATCCTTCCAGAGCGGGCGCCCGAGCGCCTCGCCGATGCACGAAACCGAAATGGGACGTTGAACCGCGCCGAGCACTGTCAGCTCCTGCGTCCCCGCGTTCTGAGCGAACGCCGCTGCGAATGCCTCCTCGGGCAGCCATATCAGGCCATGACGATCCGGTGAGAGCTTGGGCGCCAGCGGGTGCGCTTTGCCGCGGTAGAACACGTCGCCCACAGTTTCGCCAACGTCCGGCGCAAGCGCCGCTACGTAGACCAACGCCTTGATGTTGTCGGCGTGCGTCGATCCGATAACCGCGCCGGCGTAAGCGTGCCCGGCAAGCACCACCGGACCGTCGATGCGTTCGAGCGTTCTATCGAGGGCTGCCACGTCGTCACGCAAAGAGCTAAGCGGCAGGGGCGCCGCGACTGCATTGATGCCATGTGCCTTCAGACCTTCGATGACCTTGCTCCAGCTTGAGCCATCTGCCCATGCGCCGTGCACAAGCACCGCGCTCACGTTGCCAATAGACATTTCTCGCTCCTTTGAAGACGGGGTGCTGCTTGTGATGAACGCACATCGCGTCGCGTGCTCTGTAACCGCCTAAACGGTTTTTAAAGGTTACAAACGAGTCATGTAACTTGTCAATAGCATTTTTAGCGGTTACAGTGTGCTGATCGTCACTTTGCATTCGTCATGAGATATGGACTACCGTCAGATCCCCGCAATATTCGTCGCCGATGCACCTGGCCTGGATTTTCTGAACTCGGTCGCGACGCCGGTGGATGAAGAAGTCGACTGGATCAGCGACGGGGAAGGCCTGCTTGCCTGGTTGGAACAGGCGGAGCTGGTGCCCGGCGCAGCCCTCGAAGAAATACGTGTTCGGTCCACGGCTGCCGAGCTCGACGACGTCGCGGCGCGGGCCCGCGATCTGCGCGAGTGGTTCAGGGAATTTGTCCGGAAGAGGAAGGGGCGGCCGCTGGTCGCCAAAGACCTGCGTGAGATCGAACCCTTGAATCAACTGCTCGAGCGGGATCAGCAGCACGGTGAAATCGTCACGAATATCGCGGGTGGCGTGACGAGCTTTGAACTTCGCGCGAATCGACGCTGGCAGTCAGCAGCGTCGTTGCTGATGCCGATAGCCGAGGCGCTGGCCAGACTCGTTTGTGAGGAAGACCTCACGTACGTGAAAGCGTGCGAAGGCCCTAGATGCACGTTGATGTTTGCCGATCACACCCGTGGCCACGCCCGCCGGTGGTGCAGCATGGCGATCTGCGGTAACCGCGCGAAGGTTGCCGCTCACCGCAAGCGGCTCAGGGAGCAGGAAAACCGCTGAGGTTGCTTTGGTCTTCCGACGTACTGGATCAAACGCGGCGGCAGTATCTTCGGGGAGATGGGGCAGGCGGCGGATAGGCAGTCGTGTGGTCCCGATGGCATGCCACCGATGTTTGATGCAGCGTGTAATGAGTGAGATGGGCCGGCGCTAACGGTCAACCGGGAGTTCAGCCTCCTTTCGCGTGCCATACCAAACAATTGCAGGGAAATTTCAATAACTCGGCCGGGCGTTCAGATTTACCGTCATGACCTTGCTCCACCGTGCTCCCGACCTCGTCACATTTACTCAAGAAACATATCCCTACAACAATTTCAGGAAATCCCTACCCCGGTCTCACTACAGAGATCGAAGCGCATCGCCGTATACCGATATAACTGCCACGGCTATTGGCCTCGCTCCTTTGGAATCTTATAGTCAGATGTCGCGGATTGGACTTGTTTCCGATAGAGCGCAAGGATGCGTAATAATGGAGCTCACGAAATGGTTGAAAGCCGTTAAAGAAATTGCGGCTATCCCCAGACACGATCCAGATCTACTGATCGCTCAGTATCGAGCTTTCACGTTTCAGATGCCGCTCATGTACGTGATGTTGATGATCAATACATGGGGTTTGGCGGTGACCCACATGCACGTCGCGCCGCGATGGATGACAATCGACATACCGGTTGTCATGACCGTGATCTCAGTCATGCGGGTGATCAGTTGGCTGCGTCTTTCGAAGCAGGACGCAACCCGCGATATTGCGTTAAAGGCACTGTCCCGTACCCAACGGCTCTCAAGCATTATTGCCCTTGCTTTCACGCTGTGGGCACTCATGCTATTTCCCTACGGCGACGCCTACGAAAAGGTTCACGTAGCCTTTTATATGGCGATCACCGTTATCGGTGTGATTTTCTGCTTGATGCATTTGCGGCCGGCCGCTTTCACGGTTGCTTTCATCGTCAACGGCTCGTTTGTCATTTTCTTTTCCCTGTCAGGGAACCTGGTCTTTGTCGCAATCGCCATCAACACCGCGCTTGTCTCCGCGGCCATGCTCGCCATACTGATGGTCCACTATCGTGACTTTACCGGCATGGTGAGTGCGCGTGCGGAAAATTTCCGCCTTGCAAATGTTGACAGCCTGACGGGTTTGGCTAACCGTCGCGCATTTTTTTCCTACCTTGACAACGCGTATGCGAAGGCGAAATCCGATGGAACCCGTCTCGCCGTCGGCATTATCGACCTGGATGGTTTCAAACCCATCAATGACATCTATGGTCATGCGACCGGCGATAAACTGCTTCAGACTATTGGGAAGCGCCTGGGAAATATATGTCCAGAAAACTACTATGTTGCAAGGCTCGGCGGGGATGAGTTTTCGATTGTGGCCTCAAACTTCGGCGATACAGACGAACTTGTGGCGACTGGAGAACTGATCTGTTCTGCGATACGAACTGCTGCGTCGCTGGGGGATACAACGCTGCAAATAGGCGGATCGCTAGGATTCTCCGTCTATCCCGATATGGCAAATGACACGGTACAATTGTTTGCAAACGCCGACTATGCGCTCTATCACGGAAAGCGCGCGGGTCGTGGCAAGGTGACACTTTTTTCCATTGATCACGACGCCAAAATTCGATCCGATGCGAAAATTGAACAGGCGCTACAACACGCAATCCTTGAAGACGAACTGACGGTAGTGTTCCAACCGATCGTCAATGTTTCGAGTCGAACGACAATCGGATTCGAAGCACTTGCTCGCTGGTTCAGTCCCACATTGGGTTCAGTTTCGCCAACGCAATTCATTCACGTTGCTGAAAGAACAGGGATGATCTTGGCGATCACCCTGACGCTATTGAGAAAGGCGCTGGCGCACGCGTCACTTTGGCCTGGTCACATCCGTCTTTCGTTTAACCTGTCTGCCCACGATCTTAGCTCGCCCGAGAACGTCCTCGACATAATTACGGAGATCAGGAGGAGTGGCTTCAATCCCGCTCGCCTGGATCTCGAAATAACCGAAACTGCTTTTATTCGTGATTTTTCGCAAGTTCGTAGTGCCACAGAGACTTTGCGATCGCTCGGATGCGGCATTTCCCTGGACGACTTTGGCACAGGTTTTTCGAGCCTGACGCACCTCCATGCGCTGCCGCTCACCAAAATTAAGGTCGATCGCAGTTTTGTCACGGATCTAAACAAAAACCCCGCGAGCTATAAGATCGTCAAGTCTCTTCTCGCGCTCAGTCGAGATATGGGCCTTGATTGTATTGTTGAAGGCGTAGAGACAAGAGACGAATTGGCCATTCTCAAAACACTTGGAGATCTGACGGTTCAGGGATATCTGTATTCCAAGCCAATTTCGGCAGACGAAGTCGTTGGTTTTCTCGAACAACCGGCGACCGTTGCTCAGGTGATTTGACCGGGCGAGTAATAGTCCAACCATGCCGTGTGGCGAAGCGTTCCTTGAGTACAGCACGATGACATGCCGCGTTCATTCGATGTCTGGGCAACTCGACGTGCTGATGGATTGGGACAACGCATGAGAGAGACGCCTGCGTGCGACGCGCATCGCGAAGCCGCACCTTTGGCGCTCGCGCCTGCGGGTCGGCTGGTGGCTGTTCTCGGCACGCTAACGCGACAACGCCGCTACTAACACAGCAAGACTAGGCTTCGATTGTGATTTCGCTGACTGGTATAGCTTGGCAGGTGAAGCACATGTTCGCTTCCTCTGGGCCGCGTGACCGCCCTCATCCGTTAGCGAGGCGTATGAAGACGGTCCCTGACTACGCAACGATTTCATTGCGCGGCTGATCTGATGCGTCGGAGCCGAGATGCCGACTTTGCCCTCAATCTGGAATTTCACTGGCCGATTAAGTGCGATAAGAGTAGGGCACGGGCGGTATCCTACCGGCGCGGTTTGCAGCATATGGTGAATGGCCGCTATGGGCAAATCTGAAGGGTCCGTTGTGGACCGAGCTGAGACAATCGAAGTCACTTCAGCCAGTCCCTCGGTTATTTCCAGCCGTGCACGCGACGTGCCGCTACGCCAGCGCGAGAGAATGCGACATCACATCGCATTTTTATGAAGATTTGATCCCAGAGCGTATCATTTGAGCCGCGAGTGTCGTCGTCCGGCACCTCTGTGCGAGGCGGCGACGAGAATGTCCGGCGCTCTACCTATTCGACTCGCGCGAATCTTTTCAGTCATATTTCCCATTGAAAGTATATGTTCAGTCCCGTCGCTTTTTACGTCGTCGGAATTATGTCCGGCGCGATCAGCGTAGTCGTATTTGGCTCGCTGGTGCGGTCCGGGATACCCGGCTTGTTTCGCTGGATCAGTGCAAACATCCTGATTGTGGCCGCGTTTGTTGCGTTGGCCTTGAATGGCAGTTCGCCGACGCCCCTGACGGTTATCGCTACGAGTACGCTATTCGCCGGTGCCGCATTCCTCGTCCTGCAAGGTTGCCGACTATTCTTCGGCCTTCGACCTTCGCGGCCCTATGAGGTTGCGGCGTACGCGATGCTGGTAATCGGCGTTGTTTACTGGACCTGTTTTTCGCCGAACGTCAGTGCCCGGATTGTTCTGATATCTATCTTTTTAGCCTATGTTCGTCTGCTGGTGGGCTGGACAACCTACACCAGGAGGCCGCTACACCGACCGGGGTACAGCTACCAATTCGTAGCGATTGTCGCCGCGCTCGGCGGGGTCGTTCATATTGCTCGCGGGCTGGCCGTTTGCCTCGGCTGGGAACATCACACACGGTTTCTCGAGCCGACGCCAATGAACATTGCGTTTCTCGGGCTCGGCATCATCACCCTGCCGTGTCTGTCTATCGGCGCGCTCATGCTTGCGTATGACCGTATGGGGGAGAGGATGGAGCAGTTGGCAGCTATCGATGAGTTGACGGGTGCGCTCGTGCGGCGCGAGTTTATGGCTCAGGCCGAGTTGCAGTTGGAGCGTGCAAACCGCACGAGGTCCCGGTTCGCGGTTGCAATCCTCGACATCGACAACTTCAAGGCCGTCAATGACGCTCACGGCCACGCGGCTGGAGACCGCGCGCTATCCCACTTTTCCTCGATCGTGTCGCAGGGTATCCGGCGAGGAGACATTTTTGGGCGTCTTGGCGGGGAAGAGTTTGCAATACTGCTCCCTGAAACATCCAGAGCCGATGCGCTCACGTTGGTGAACAGTTTGCGCCTGCACCTGGCTGCGTCTACGTTAGCCATACCTCGTGGAGAAGTGACGTGCACGTTCAGTGCTGGCGTAGATGAATATCAAGCTAACGAGACGCTGGCAAACCTGATGGCACGATCTGACGCAGCGCTCTACTCAGCAAAGGCCATGGGACGAAATCGTGTCGTATCCGCGCTCTCTGCGGGCGACGAAGCCGTTGGAGCCGCCAAGGACGGACCGAAACCGAACTGACCGCATTATTGCAAAAGGTCTGACGCTGATGTGCGGCTTGCCGCGCGAAGTCCGGTCGCCGAAGACTTGATCAAATAGCACCGCGGCAACGTCCGCCGCGGTCGCAAAGGCGCTTGTACGCCCGGACTCGCGGAGCATGGCGTTGATCGGCAACGGTGCGCAAAGCGAATTCCAGGCGCTCGCGTTCCATATGCTGCTCGGTATCAACGAGATTCGTGTGTTCGACGTCGATGCGCGTGCGACGGACAAGTTGATCGGCAATCTCGCGGGCCACCCGGAACTGCGCGTCGTGCGCGCAAAGTCGACAGCCGATGCGGTGCGAGGCGCGGACATCGTGACGACCGTCACGGCTGACAAGGCGTATGCAACGATCATTACCCCCGAGATGATCGAGCCGGGCATGCACATCAATGCAGTGGGCGGCGATTGCCCGGGCAAGACCGAACTCCACGCCGAGGTGCTCCGTCTCGCGCGCGTGATCGTCGAGTACGAACCGCAGACGCGTATTGAAGGCGACATTCAGCAACTACCGGGTGATTTCCCAGTAATCGAACTCTGGCGCGTACTGCGCGGCGAAGTGGCCGGCCGCGAACGTGCCGATCAGGTGACGGTATTCGATTCGGTAGGCTTTGCGCTCGAAGACTACTCGGCACTGCGATATCTGTTTGCGCTCGCCCAGGCACGCAATGCCGGCGTCGAGGTTGCGCTGATCCCGCCGGTCGTCGACCCAAAGAACCTGTTCGGCGAACTGGCAGGGTCCCATCAAGCCGAGGTGGCAGGCACGAGCACCTACGGCTCGTTGGTGTTTGGCCGCTAAGCATGACGAACCAACTGGCAAAACGAGCCATCACTCCCGCTACTCGACTTTCATGAGCCTTATTTCGATTCAGGCGCCCAGCGCCGTTGTCATGATCCGGCCGCATTGCTTCCACCCTAACCCGGAGACCGCGGCGGACAACGCCTTCCAGCGCTGCGACGCCGGACACAACTACGAGGAGAGGGCAGGGGTCGCCGCCGCCGCGCGCAACGAAGTCACGAACGCGGCGGCGGCGTTGGAGGCAGCGGGCGTACGCACCCACGTTTTTGACGATCACGGCGAGGGTCGGCCGCCGGATTCGGTGTTCCCGAACAACTGGCTATCGACCCACGCCGGGGGTCACATTGCGCTGTACCCGATGCACTGCGCGAACCGCCGGCGTGAGCGCCGCACGGATGTCGTCGAGATGCTCAAGGCGAATTACCGGGTGCAGGACGTGATCGACTACTCAGGGTTGGAGTACGACGGTGTTTTCCTGGAAGGAACTGGTGCCACGGTGCTCGATCATGTAGCCCGGGTGGCCTATGCGGCGCGTTCACGCCGCGCCGATCCGGTCGCGCTGGAGCGCTTCTGTACGCATTTCAATTTCGAGCCGATGTGCTTCGACACGTCCGACCGCGCAGGCCACGCGATCTATCACACCAACGTCATGATGAGTGTCACAATCGATACGGGCAAGGACTCGCGAACGAGTTTGAAAAGAGAGCAAGAAGCGCGGGCAGAACGTGGTGTCACACGACGCAGCCACAGACAAGTCGATCGATTTCCGGGCAATCCTGACCAGGCTCAAGGGTGAACATCCCGATGTCATCATGTATGGAGGGATGGATTCGACGGGCGGACCGCTCGCCAGGCAGGCGACGCAACCGGCGATGAACGTGAAGATACTGGCCGGCGACGGCGTCTGTACGCCGAAGGTGGCGGGACTCGCGGGCGACGCAAGCAAGAACATCATTTGTTCGATCGCCGGCATGCCGCTTGAGAAGATGGCAGAAGGGAAGGCGTTCGAGAGCCGCTATGTCGCGCGCTTTAATAAGCGAATCGAGGTCTATGCGCCATTTACGTATGACGCGGTGTATATCATCGTCGATGCGATGAAGCGCGCGGGTTCGATCGAGCCCGCGAACATTCTTGCTGCAATGCCATTCACTGCGTACGCCGGCGTAATCGGGCTGACACAATTCGATTCGCACGGCGATCTTAGGCAAACCACAATCTCGCTCTATGAGTACGTTGACGGGAAGCAGAAGCTGCTGGACGTTTTGAAGATGTAAGTCTCTACAGTTAGGCGAACTGAAAGCAGCCGGATACAGATCTGGCTGCATTTTCTCGCGCTACTTGACGCGATGGCGGCGTTCACGGGGGCCGATCGAACACGCGTAGTGTTCAGCGACTACCGCCGACTGTGGCTCAACTTCGGCGTGTAGTCTGATTTTACGACCGCCTCGCACTCGTTAAAAAAAATGACAGCTTTGCTAACTGACATTTTCAATGGTCCGGAAGTTCAAAGAGGCCAGTACCTCTGGCTCTTGCCTCCATCGCGGCATATGCGGGAACATGAGTTCCGCATTGCCCGCCGCCTCCGCAAACTCACGAAGCCCTTGCTACCGCTTCTTCGCGAATCCTGCGCAACGTCGTATTCACGGCATCCAGATAAGCCACTTCCATACTATCGGCGAACTCGACTTCTTCTGCGCTGCCGCCCTCAACGCCATCAAGCACGAGATCGAACGTAAAACGCAGGTACAGTTTTCCGGTCGAATCTTCTTCCAGGATGTTCTTGATTTGTCCTTTCGCTTTCCCAGAAAGGCGGATGAATTCGACGCGCCCTTCGGGGAAGAACAGAATCAATTCACGCATCGTCTCCCCATGCAGCACGATCTCGCGGATCAAGCGGTGCGGATGCTGCTCAACGATTGAACAACGAGTGATCGCTGCGACAAAAGGGACAGCATTTTCCGCCTTGCGAACCAGTCCTTCCCATACCTGTTGACGGTTGAGACGTACAAGTTCCGAGCTATCGTTGGGATTGACTTCAAGTTTGCGGCTGACACTAATCACGTCTGTCTCCTATTGGATAGTTTGTTTGGCGCTCCGCGTGACCGATATGGTGCGGATCTGAATTCTAGGAGTTGACGCACGCGTTCGCCATTAGTCGGGATTGTTCCTGCGTATCACCTCTCCGAATAGATGGGTCCGGCCTACGCGAAGTCCTTTCAGCGTTCGTAGTACATTGTGCCGGGTGTCGTTCAAACTTGGCTGAATGCGCTATCTCAACGGGGCATCAACCCTGACCGCTAAGCCAACCACCCCCCGGCGAGCAGCGTCCCCGCATCCCCGAAATTTATTTCAAAAACTGAGACACCCGATCAATTCGGCCACAACCACCGACCTACACTCGTCGTCGTCAATGCGTCGGGGGATTGCATTGACCCTGCTACAGGTGCGCTAGCAACAAGCACCTGGGCTGTCGTGCGTCATCGCTTCCCAATCCCACTGTTTATCGTGTCCACCCGCAGACGATCACTGCGAGTTGGGTGATTTCCAACGCACTAGATTTTCTCATTCCCGGAGAGGTTCATGTCCAACAGTTTACAGCAGTGGGTGGGACGCAATCGCCCCCCGCGCGTTCAGATTACCTACGACGTTGAGCTCGGCGATGCCGTCGAAAAGCGTGAATTGCCCATGGTCGTCGGCCTGCTCGCCGATCTCTCAGGTCAACCCGCAACACCGTTGCCCAAGCTCAAGGAACGCCGCCTAGTCGAAATCGATCGCGATAATTTCGACGAAATCATGAGCAAGATCCGCCCGCGCCTCGACCTGTCGGTACCCGACACCATGAAAGGCGAAGGCAACCTGAAGGTCGAGCTGCATTTCGAAAAGTTCTCCGATTTCCATCCGGAAAGCCTGGTAAGCCAGGTGCCGCGCCTCGCCAAGCTGCTCGAAGCCCGGCAACAGCTGCGCGATCTGCTCGCGAAGCTCGACGGCAACGACGAACTCGACTCGATGCTCGAAAGCATTGTGCAGAATTCCGAAGAATTGAAGAAAGTGCAGAGCCAGGCGCAAGCGGGCGATACGTCCGCCGCGTCAGTGGCCGAAGACTTGCCGTCCGAGTAACGGACCCAATCGGACCAAGACGGACAAAAACGGACCCATTCTCCGCGTCGCTGACGCAACGAACTTCCCAGGGGTAATGCAATGGAAACGAATTCTGCCGCCGAAGTCGCGGTAGCCGGGACGACCACGAATGTGAGCGAGCTCAGCCTGCTTGAGCGCATCGTTCAGGAAGGCAACATGGCCGTTGAACCTTCGCAGGGAGTCTACGCGAAGAAGCTGATCGGTCAGCTTGCCTCACAAATTCTCGACGAGGGCATGCGCACGAGCCCCGACAAGAGCGTTGTGGCGATGATCAACGAGCGTGTCGCTGAAATCGACAAGCTGCTCACGGACCAGCTCAACGCAATCATGCACGATTCCGCTTTTCAGGCGCTCGAAGCGTCGTGGAGCGGTATGCATGACATGGTCTACGGCACCGAGACGAGCACGCGCCTGAAGCTGCGCCTGCTCAACGTCACGAAGAAAGAGCTGCTCAAGGATCTCGAATCGGCCGTCGATCACGACATGAGCGTGCTGTTCAAGAAGATCTACGAAGACGAATACGGTACCTTCGGCGGTCAGCCGTATTCGCTGCTGATCGGCGACTACGCATTTGGCCGTCACCCGC
The DNA here is from genome assembly GCF_030464885.1 of Caballeronia sp. SEWSISQ10-4 2. Taxonomy (GTDB): domain Bacteria; phylum Pseudomonadota; class Gammaproteobacteria; order Burkholderiales; family Burkholderiaceae; genus Caballeronia. The sequence continues at coordinate 103,194 of NZ_JALPRJ010000016.1, forward strand.
AGGACATCGCGCTGCTCGAGCGCATCTCGCGCGTCGCGGCGGCCGCGCATGCGCCGTTCATCGCAGCAGCGGCCCCGAGCCTGTTCGATCTCAAGTCCTATACCGAACTCGGTGTTGCACGCGATCTGTCGAAGACTTTCGAAAGCGCTGAACTGGCCGGCTGGCGCAGCTTCCGCGAGTCGGAAGATTCGCGCTACGTGACGCTCGTGCTGCCGAACTACGCGGCGCGCTTGCCGTACGGCGCGAAGACCAAGCCGGTTGAGAACTTCAACTTTGAAGAAAACGTCGACGGCACGGATCACAACAAATACCTGTGGGCGAACGCCGCATATCAACTCGGCCTGCGTATCACGGATGCCTACGCGAAATATAGCTGGGCAACCGCGATTCGCGGTGTTGAAGGCGGCGGCAAGGTAGACGGCATCGCCGCACATGCCTACAAGACCAGCGAAGGCGATGTTGTTCTCAAATGCCCGACCGAAGTCACGATCACCGATCGCCGCGAGAAGGAACTGAGCGATCTCGGCTTCGTTGCGCTCGTCAATTCGAAAGGCTCGAACTTCGCGACCTTCTTCGGCGGACAGACGGCCAACAAGCCCAAGGTCTACAACAAGGATGCGGCCAATGCCAACGCGCAACTGTCGGCACGCCTGCCGTTCGTGCTCGCGGCGTCGCGCTTCGCGCACTACATCAAGGTGATGATGCGCGACAAGATCGGCAGCTTTCAGTCGCGCGCCGACGTGGAGACGTATCTGAACAACTGGATTGCCGACTACGTGCTGATCAACCCGGCGGCATCGCATGCGCAGAAGGCGCGTTTCCCCTTGGGCGAAGCGCGGGTCGATGTCACCGAGGTTCCCGGCAAGCCGGGCGCGTATCGCGCGACCTGCTTCCTGAAGCCGCACTTCCAGATGGAAGAGCTCACGGCATCGATTCGTCTGGTTGCAGACCTGCCCGCCGCGGCAGCTTGATGGACGACGCGCGGCTTCGCGCTGCGCGTTGTGTTGTCTTCCTATAACACTCTAATTCAGGCCAATCATGGATACGATCATCCTTCAATTCAAGGATATTAAGGGTAACTCGCTGATTGACGGTTTCGCCGACGGTATCCTGCTCATGTCGTTTTCGCACAGCGTCGCAATGCCGATGGGCATCGATTCCTCCAACACGGAGCGCACCCTGGGGCGCCCCGCTTTCTCCGAATTCTCGGTGAGCAAGAGCACGGACCAGTCAACGCCCGCGTTGTACGCGGCGTGCGCCGCCGGCACCAAGCTCGGCGACGCGACTATTTCCATCGGGCGCAATGAAGGCGGCAAGTTCATGCTGCACATGAAATACGTGCTCACCAACGCGATGATCGCAAACATTGCGACGAGCGGCGGTGGCTCCGACATGATGGATTCGTTGTCGATTAACTATTCGGCGATGACGTCGCAATACACCCAGCAGAACACGGACTCGACGAAAAAGGGCACTGCACCGTTCGGCTGGGATCGCTCGACCAACAAGGCCGTCGCTCCCAAGGCGTAACACAACGTCGCCCGCCTGCAAGCGGGCGACGGTCCAACTCGCTCAACCGGTTTCGCGTTTATGTCGGCAATCGCCAACGGTTATCCCCTGCCTCTCTTCGAGCGTCTCGTCGAGAACGCGGACGCATCAATGCTCGGCGAGGATGCGCTTCGGCAATCCGTTGCGCGTGAACTGTCGCGTCTGCTCAATGCGCGTTCGCGCCTGACGATGGCGGCATTTCTCCAGAGCGACGGGACGGTGACCGACTACGGCGTGCCGGATTTCTCCGAACGTTCGCTGCGTTCAGGCCCGGATCGGGACGCGATAGCCAATGCGATCCGGCATGCAATCAAGCTGTTCGAGCCGCGGCTTGCGAATGTCACCGTGACGTTCGAATTTCCGCCGGGGCGTGAGGATCACGCAGTACTCGCCATCCACGGCGACATGCGCCAGGGAAAGTCGGTTGAGCACGTCTTCTTCGAACTGGTGAGTGGCGCTGACGGCAGCGGCGCCGTCGAGACGCGTGCGCTGGAGCTTGACTGAGATGGCGCCCGACGACATTCTTCAATACTACAAACGTGAGCTCTCGTACCTGCGCACGCAGGGCGCCGACTTTGCGCAGCGATATCCGAAGGTCGCCGCACGCCTCGCGCTGCACGGCACCGAATCGCTTGATCCGCACACGGAGCGTCTGATCGAGGCGACCGCGTTTCTCGCCGCCCGTGTTCATCGCGATCTTGATCAGGCGTTTCCGCAAATTGCCGGGGCATTGCTCGAGAACGTCTGTCCTTCACTGGTGCAGACAATTCCGTCGATGACCATCGCGCAGTTCGATCTCGATCTCACTCAGGGAAAGGTGACAGCGGGGTTTCGTGTGCCGCGTCACACGGGTCTTGCCGCCCGCACCGAAAAAGGAGAGTCGTGCCGCTTTCGCACTGCATGGGACACCGTGCTGTGGCCGTTAAAGATCAGCCGGGCGGTCTTCGGCGAGGACGCGACGCTGTGCCTCACGCTTGAATGCGAGGCGGGAGTCGACTTCTCGGAACTCGACCTGACGCAGTTGCGCATCCACCTGCACGGGGACTGGATGGTGACGATGCCGCTCTATGAGCTGCTCGTGTCGGGCGTGACCGATGTCTCGTTGCGTCCGGCGCAGGGGCCGGCGGTGATGCTGTCGCCGTCCTCATGGCGCGAGGTTGGTTACGCCGAAGAGGACAGCGTGCTGCCGCAGCCGTCGCACGCGCATCCGGCGTATGGGCTGATGCAGGAGTATTTTGCATTCCCGCGCAAGTTTCATTTCTTCGACTTGAGTTTGCCCGCCGGTCGTCTGGGTACGGGCCGCACCTGCGACGTCGTGCTGCATCTGGACCACGTGCCGCGCGGACTCGGCATGCTTGGCGCACCGCATTTCAGGCTCGGCTGCACGCCGATCGTGAACCTGTTCTCGCAGACGAGCGAACCGGTCGTGATCGACCAGCGCACTTACGAATACCGGCTCGTCGCGGACCAGAAGCGCGAACCGGTCACGGAGATCCATTCGATCCTGTCGGTGGTCGTGTCCGATCCGGCCAAGGATCGAGCGACGACGCTGTCGTGTTTCACGGCGGCCGACCACATCGGCAGGAATGAGGCGGGCGGCGATTCGATGTTCTGGTTCGCCCGCCGCGAGCACAGCTTGCGCAGCAACGTGCCCGGCGTGGACGTGTACCTGGGTTTCGTCGATGCCAGCAACGTAACCGGCCAGCCCGATGCGCCGGTCGTCTACGCGAACGTGCTGTGCACCAACCGCCGGCTCGCCGAACAGGTGCCGGTCGGTGCACGCATGCTGGTTGAACGGGTGTCGCAGAACACGACTGTGCGCTGTCTTTATGAACCGACTGCGCAACGCAATCCGCCGCTCGGCAGCGACACGCTCTGGCGGCTGGTATCGCTGCTGACGCGCAACTATCACTCGCTGGTCAACGGGGCCACCGGTCAGCGCGAGCTGCAGGAGATGCTGCGCCTGTTCGCCTCGGAGGGACCGCGCGAGCAGGACCAGATTCGCGGCATCAGGAGCATCTCGGCGCGTAACGTCACGGCGCACGTGGGCGGTGAAGCGTGGCGCGGCTATTGCCGCGGCACGGAGGTGAGCGTCGAGTTCGATGCCGACGCGTTTGTCGGCGGCTCGCCGTTGCTGATGGGAGCGGTGCTTGCGCGCTTCTTCGCGATGTACACGTCGGTCAATTCCTTTGTACGGCTGGTAGTGCGCCGGGGAGACGAGATATGGAAGCAATGGGAGCCGATGACCGGTTGCCAGCAGCTGCTCTGATCGCTCGCCTGGTCGCGCAGCCGCAGGGTTTCGACCTGTTCCAGGCCATCCATTTGCTGGAGCGTGCGCAGCCATGGGCGCGGGCACTCGGGACCGGCGACGGCGCGGATGAAGCGGTGCGCCTGAAGGGGTACGTGTCACTCGCGTTCGAAGCCAGCGATATTCGCACGGTGCGTCGTCACGCGCTGCCGGACGTAGAAGAGACACCGCGCGAGACCTACATGCTGAGCACGCCAGTGATGACGCTCGCGGGCGCGAACGGCCCCTTGCCCCTGCCGTTCACGGAGATGGTGCTGGCGCGGCGCACGGCACGCGAGCCGGCAATGGCCGATCTCCTGGACATTTTCAATCATCGCTTCCTGTCGTTCCTGTACCGCAGCCGGCAGAAGCATGCGCCGGGCCTGAGCGGCCGCGAGCCCGACGACGCCGCGCTTGCGGCCTGTCTCGACGCGCTCGGCAACCTCGGTCTGCACAGTGGCGAACGAGGTCCGCGAGGCGCGCGGCTCTGGCTTCGTCACGCTGGGTTGTTCGGCGGCGCGCCGCACTCGCTGACTGGGCTGCTTGCGCTGTTGTCCGACCGGCTTGGCGTACGCGTGCGGGGCGCGCAGTTCGTTGGCGGCTGGCGTGAGATCGATGCACGCGACACGCTTCGTCTTGCCCGCGCAGGCGCTCGCGCGCCGCGTCTCGGCGGCCTTGCCGTGCTCGGGCGGCGTAGCTGGGATCAGGCGGCGGGTATTCGTATCGAATTTCTTGATCTTGATCCCGCGCGCTTCACGGCACTGTTGCCGGGCGGCGGCGCGCATGAAACGGCTGCGTGGCTGATTCGCTGTTATCTCCAGCAGGACCTCGACGTCCAGTTCCTGCTGCAACCCGGGTCGCCACGCGCGGCCTGCACTGTGGGCGGTACGTCGGCGGCCCGGCTCGGTTGGACGTCGTGGCTTGCGAGCCGGCGCGGCGACGCAGGCGAAGTTAGCGCAGCGCGGCCCGCGCCGGTTCGGCTCAGCTTGCGCGCAGCGGCTGCCGTTGCGCCCATGCGGCATACATAAAGATAAAGCGACCAATCACTTATGGATATCGATATTCGCACGTTGTTGAGCCGGCTCAATCCGGTATGCAAGCACGCTATGGAACTGGCCGCGCAACTCTGCGTGCGGCAGACCCACTACAACGTGGATGTAGAGCATTTGCTGCTGCAACTGCTCGAGTCCGATGCGCCCGACCTGCGCGCGATCCTCGAGCGTTTCAACGTGCCGGCGGCGAACGTCATCGCCCAGTTGCAAAAAACGGTCGATCAGTTCAAGCGCGGCAATGGCCGCACGCCGGCGTTGTCGCCGAATTTTTCGCCGCTGTTCCAGGAGGCGTGGCTGCTGAGTTCGATATTGCTCGGCGAGCAGCAGGTCCGCTCGGGCACGATCCTGCTGGCACTGCTCGAAGTCGATAGCCTGCGCGCAATGCTGCTCGATTCAGCGCCCGCGTTGCTGGCCATCCCGCGCGCAAGCTTGCGTGATGCGCTGGCCACTGTGCTTGCGGGTTCATCGGAAGACGGTGGACGGGCTTCGGCTCCGGTCCTTGCAGCGGGGGCCGCTCAAACATCCGCCGCGCAGGCTTCGATGCCGGTCATGCCGCCGGGCGCCGCGCCGGGTGGCAACGGCCGTGGTTCAGCGCTTGAACAATACACAGTCGACCTGACCGCGCTCGCACGCGAAGGCGCAATCGATCCGATCTGCGGCCGCGATGCAGAAATCCGTCAGTTGATCGACGTGCTGTTGCGCCGCCGCCAGAATAATCCGATCCTGACCGGAGAAGCCGGCGTCGGCAAGACGGCTGTCGTTGAAGGGTTCGCGCAGCGCATCGTGCAGGGGCAGGTGCCGCCCGCGCTCGTCAACGTCTGCGTGCGTTCGCTCGACCTCGCGTTGCTGCAGGCAGGCGCCGGCGTGAAGGGCGAATTCGAGAACCGGCTGAAGTCTGTGATCGCGGAGGTGAAGGCTTCACCCGTGCCGGTGATTCTCTTTATCGATGAAGCGCATCAGTTGATCGGCGCGGGCGGCAGCGAAGGCCAGGGCGATGCGGCCAACCTGCTCAAGCCGGCGCTTGCGCGCGGCGAGCTGCGCACGATTGCGGCCACCACATGGGCCGAATACAAGAAATACGTCGAGCGCGATCCGGCGCTCGCGCGGCGCTTCCAGGTCGTCAAGGTCGAGGAGCCGAGCGAAGCCGTTGCGATTGAGATGTTGCGCGGCATGGTCGCCAAGCTGTCTCTGCATCACGGCGTCGAGATTCTCGACGAGGCCGTGCGCGACGCGGTGAAACTTTCGCATCGCTACATCTCGGGACGCCAGTTGCCGGACAAGGCGATCAGCGTGCTCGATACCGCTTGCGCGCGCGTCGCGATCGGCCAGAGCGGCGTGCCTGAAGAGATCGAGGCGCTCGGCCGCGCGATCGAGTCGGGCGAGAACCAGTTGCGTATCCTGCTCCACGAAGCTGCCACGGGTGCGGACCATGACGACGCCATCAGTGCACTCGCGGTTCAGCTCGAAGAGCGCAGCGCGCAGCATGCCCGCCTCACCGACAAGCTCGCCACCGAACGGCGTGCCGTCGATGAAATCCTCGCGTGGCGAAGCAAGATCGCGCGGCATCTGGCCGGACAGGAGCAAACGAACGAAGCCGAGAGCGAAGGCGAGGATGGCGCATCCTTGCGCGCCAATCTCGGTCGCCTGGAGAAGGGTCTCGAAGCGGTCCAGAGCGATGAACCGATGGTGCCCGTCTGCGTCGATTCAGGCATGGTCGCGAGCGTGATTTCCGGCTGGACCGGCATTCCGGTCGGCAGCATGCTTGCCGACGAACTGCACACGGTCCTCTATCTGCAGGACAAGCTTGCCGAACGTGTAGTCGGCCAGGACGAGGCGCTTGATGCGATCGCGCGGCGCGTGCGCACGTTCCGCGCCGATCTCGATGACCCAGGCAAACCGGTCGGCGTATTCCTGCTGGTCGGGCCGAGCGGTGTCGGCAAGACGGAGACGGCCGCGGCGCTTGCCGACATGTTGTACGGTGGCGAGCGCAACATGATCACCGTCAACATGTCCGAGTTCCAGGAGGCGCATAGCGTCTCCGGCCTCAAGGGTGCGCCGCCGGGTTATGTCGGCTACGGGCGCGGTGGCGTGCTGACCGAAGCGGTGCGGCGCCGCCCCTATAGCGTCGTGCTTCTCGACGAAATGGAAAAGGCTCACCCGGATGTGCTCGAACTGTTCTTCCAGGTCTTCGATAAGGGTGTGATGGAAGACGGCGAAGGCGTGTCGATCGACTTCAAGAACACGCTGATCCTGCTGACATCGAATGCCGCGCAGGACGTCATCACCGAGGCGTGCCAGGGTGGTCGACGGCCGCCGCCTGAAGTGCTGATCGAGCGTCTGAGACCCGCGCTGCTCAAGCAGTTCAGCCCGGCGTTTCTCGGCCGCCTTGTGCTCGTGCCGTACTACCACTTGGGCGACGCACAGATTACGTCGATCGTGAACCTGAAGCTCACGCGGCTTGCCCAGCGCTTCGAGCGCAATCATCACGCACGCCTCACGTGGAACGATGAGTTCGCGCAGGTCATCACCGAGCGCTGCAAGGAAGTGGACAGCGGCGCACGCAATGTCGATCACATCCTTACGCATTCGGTGTTGCCTGAACTTGCGCGTGAAGTGCTCGAGCGCATTTCGGTAGCCGAACCGTTTGGCGGTGTGCATCTCGCCTTCACGCCAGCTGGCGGCATTGCGTTGCGCTTCGTGCCGCGCGAGGAGAGCTGACGTGAGCGATGTGACGGACGTGACGGCAACCCAGCTCGGCAGCTTGCTTTCGGTCAGCACGCCGTTCGGCGCGGATGTGCTGCTGCTCGAAGGCTTCGGTGGCCGCGAGGCGATCTCGGAACCGTTCCGTTTCCATCTGCGCATGCGCTCGTCGAACAAGCTGCTCGACCCTCAGGTAATCGTCGGCAAGAGCGTGACCGTGACGCTGCAGGCATTGCCCGGACCAAGCCGTTTCTTCAATGGCATCGTCACGCGTTTTGCGCAGGTAGGCGCAAACGCGCAGGAGGGGTTTTATTCGGCTGAGATGGCCCCGACGCTGTGGTTGCTCGCGCTTGGCAGCAACCGTGTGATCTACCAGAAACAGAGCGCACTCGACATTGTCACGACGCTGCTGTCAGGCGCAGGCGTGACGGTCGAGTCACGCGTGACAGGCAGCTACGCGGTGCGCGACTACTGCGTGCAGTACGACGAGAGTGCCTTGCAGTTCATCTCTCGGCTGATGGAAGAAGAGGGTATCTTTTACTTTTTCACGTTCGCCAACGGCACGCACACGATGGTGCTCGCGGACAGCCCCTCGGCGCACCATGCCGGCGAGGACTGCGCGCAGCTCTGGTTCTCAAGCGATTCGGCCGCGCACGCAGATATCAAACGCATCCGCGCGTTTGAAATGTCGACCGGACTCGTGGAAGCCGAGCATATTGTGGCCGACTACGACTATACGAACGCAGCGATTTTGAGCGCGAATTCGACGGTCTCGGGCAGCGCCGCGAGCGGTAGCCGCTACACCTTTCCGGGCCGCTACGCCACGGCTGCGGACGGTACCAAAACGGCGAGCCTGCGGCTCGCAGCGCAGCAGATGGACCAGCGCATTGGCCGCGGCAGCAGCGCCTGCTACAGCCTCTCGGCCGGCACGACTTTCACGCTGGGCGGCCACGCCAACAGTGCGCTTAACGTGCCGTACGCCGTGCGCGCCGTGACCCATAGCGCGTCGAGCGGCGAGTATGACAACGAGTTCGAGGTGTTTCCGTTGTCGGTGCCGTTCCGCCCGCCGCTTGTCACGCCGCGCCCCGTCGTAGCGGGGACGCACACGGCGCTTGTCGCCGGCTCGTCCGGCGAAGAGATCTGGACCGATGCGTACGGCCGCATCAAGCTCAAATTCCATTGGGATCGCACAGCCGGCGCCGACGAGAACAGCTCATGCTGGGTGCGGGTGGCGCAGACGGTCGCGGGGCAGGGTTGGGGGCATTTGTTCCTGCCGCGCGTGGGCCAGGAGGTGATCGTGAGCTACGTGGACGGCGACCCCGACCGGCCGCTCGTCACCGGCAGCGTCTACAACAAGCAGGACACGCTGCCCGTCGGCCTGCCGTCGCTGCAGACGCAGAGCGTGATCCGGTCGCGTTCATCGAAGGGAGGCACGGCGGGCAACGAGATTCGCATGGACGACAAGCTCAAGAGTGAGGAGCTGTACTTCCATGCGCAGAAGGACATGAACGTGTCGATCGAGAACGCGCTTTCGACCACGGTGATCGCGGGCGCCGAGACCCACACGATCCAGAAGGGCGACCGCACGATCGACGTGCAGACCGGCAAGGAGACGCACACCGTCAAAGGCACGCGTGCGCTTGACGTGACCGGCGACGAGACCCACACGAATCACGCCGCATTTACGCAAAACGTTACGGGCAGCTACACGCTGAAGGTCAGCGGCAATCTTGTCATCGACGTGAGCGGCTCGATCAGCATCAAGGCCGGGACATCGATGCAGAACCAGGCCGGCACCACCCTTGGCAACAAGGCGGGAACGACCCTCACCAATGAAGGACTGGAAGTGCAGAGCAAGGCGTCGACGACGCAGACCGTCGACGGCGGCGCGATGCTCGCGCTCAAGGGCGCGCTCATCAAGCTGAACTGAGATATCTCATGAGCGATTCCCCGTCCGCATCAGCCATGCCTCTCGCGCCAGCCGCGTCTGGAGTACATGCGCCGGCGCCGACCGTGATCGAGGAGCGTGATGCAGCGGGGCAAGTGGTTTGCCGCACGTCGCTGCTGGGCGGCGTGCCGCACGGCGAGATGATCCGCTACGGAGCGGGTGGCCTACCGCTGCTGGAGGCGCATTACATCGGTGGCGAGCTCTGCGGTCCGGTGCGCATCTTCGATGCAAACGGTGCGCTCATTCAGGAAGCGTCGTATGCCGCCGGCCGCCTGCACGGCGTGACAACGCTGTATCAGGACGGCCGGGTCGCGGCGCGCCGGCATTACGCGCTCGGCGTGCTACATGGTGAGAGTGTGTCGTACGCACCGTCCGGGCTCGCGACCTCGCGGCTTCACTACGAAGCCGGGAAGCTCGAGCGCGAAGCGGTGTACCTGCACGACGGCGCGATAGTGCGCCGCGCGCACTATCGCGCGGGTTTGCTCGAAGGCGAGATGCGCGATTACGCGGGTAGTGGCGCGCTGGTGCAGAGCTCGTCGTATCAGCACGATCTGCTGCATGGCACGGTGCGCCGCTTCGGCCCTGACGGCCAGGTCCGCGAGGAACGCCGTTACGCGAAGGGCAAGCCGCAAGGCGATTGGCGCACCGTGACCGCAGCGGCGCCGCAGGAAGATGCGATTGGCGCGCCACGCCTCGTCAAGCATCTAGAGAAATGGGTGAGGGGCTGACATGGGCATTCAGGTGACTGCGGGAACGACGTTGCAATGCAGCTTCGGCGCGGCTCCCGCCACGTTGAGCGTGCTGCCGGCTACCGGCGTGCTCGCGGGCGCACCGGCGGCGACCGTGATGGACCACGTGCCGATGCTCAACATCATGCCGTTCGGCGCATGCAGTTGCACGGCCAATCCGATGGTCGCGGCGGCCACGGCGGCGGCGCTTGGCGCACTGACGCCGATGCCGTGCATACCGGTGACGCCGGCGCCGTGGGTGCCCGGCTCGCCCACTGTGCTGATCGGCAATTTTCCGGCACTGCAGGACGCTTCGAAACTGATGTGTGCATGGGGCGGCGTGATCGCGATCGTCGCGCCCGCCCAGTTCACCACTTTGATTCCCTGAGGACGACGCACGATGCCCTACGTTTTTTCGATGACCTCGCGGATGGTGAGCATCGCGGTGAGCTGTGCGCTGCTGCTGTGCGTGCTGCTGTTCCTGCTGGGCTTCGAGATCGGTGCGCGCTTCGTGGTTCCTGCTCCGCAGGCGCCGGCTACGTCTGCTGTCTCTTCGGGTGCTCTCGTGCAGACACCGTCGAGCGCCGGCAGTGATTCGGCTCCGGTCGCTTCATCGGCTTCATCCACCCCTTCCACCAACTGAACCGCCATTCGACATGTCGCTTTCGCTTTTACCTCTTGCTCGAGCGCACCAGCGGCGCGGCCGCGCCGCCCGGGCGCTGCTTCGCATGTGGCTTCGGGCCGCTGCCATGCTGGCGGTGCTCGCTGCCGGCGCGCCCGTTGCGGCTGCCGCTGCACCGGCTGCGCCAACTCCGGCCGCGTCCGCCGCCGTGCCTGTCACGACGCCGACCGGACTCGTACGGATGCCTGACGGACGCCTGCTCGCGCCTGAATTTGCGCGCATCGTGAGTCGAGGCGAGCTCGTGGTGGCGGTACTCGGCGTTGACCAGCCACCGTTTTTCGAAGAACACAGCGGCCAGCTGACCGGCATCGATATCGACATCGCGAAGGAAATCGCGGCGAAGCTCGGCGTCAAGGTGAGCTTCAATCGCGATGCCAAAACGTTTGACGCGGTCGTCGACCTGCTCGCGAACGGCCAGGCGGATATGGCGGTCAGCAAGCTGTCGCGCACGCTGCCGCGCGCCCAGATCATCAGCTTCAGCACGCCCTATGTCCGGCTGCATCGCGCGTTGTTGCTGAACCGCGTGAAGTTCGCCCAGTTCGCACACGGCCGAGCTGTAACAGACGTGATCCGCACGTATGACGGCACCATGGGCGTGGTCATGAATTCATCGTATTCCGCCTACGTGCTGGCCAATTTCCCGCGCGCCCGCGTGACGAGTTATCCGAGCTGGGCGGCAGCGCTCAAGGCGCTGGATGCAGGCGAGGTCACGGCTGCGTATCGCGACGAGTTCGAGGTCAAGCACGTGCTCAAGCAAGACCCGACGGCCTCGTTGCGGCTGCGAGTCGTCACGCTGGAAGACCTCGATGACACGATCGCGATTGGCGTGAACGTCAGCGCGCCGGCGCTGCTCGCGTACGTGAACCAGTTTCTCGCCGAGCGCAGCACGAAACTCGATGTGACCGCCTTGCTGCAGGCTTCGAATAACTGACGAGTCCAATCGTGAAAACCGGGACAGCAACAATGATATCCAACAAGATCTACGCATTCGCCGTCAACCCGTGGGCGGTGATCGGCAGTCTCGCGCTCGGGGGCGCTTTCGGCCTGCTCATGCCCGGGGAGGCGCTGAAACTCGGCATCGTAGGCGACGTCTACGTCAATCTCCTGAAGATGACCACCTTGCCGTTCATGGTGTCCGCCGTGATCTTCAGCCTCCAGCGCCTGTTTCGCGACGGCGGCACCTCGCGGCTGTTGTTGCGCGTGGTTACCGTGTTCCTGTGCGCATCGGCGACGGTCGCGCTGGTCGGCGCGCTGGTGCTGCTCGTCATGCGCCCGGGCGCCAACCTGTCGAGCGCGACCATGCACACGTTCGGCCTGATGGTCGGCAACGATTCGAGCTCCAGCGAGACCGTGATGAACCTGTACGGTACGGACGTCGCGGTGAAAGGACTCAGCCTGTATGACGTGATCGCGAGCCTTGTACCGAGCAACATCTTCGCCGCGCTCGCCAACGGCGATGCGCTGAAGACGCTGGTGTTCGCGTTGCTGTTCGGTCTCGCCGTGGGCCGCGTGCCCGAGCGGATCTCGGTGGGCTTGAGCCAGGCGCTGGAGACGATCTACCAGGCGTGCCAGAAGCTGATGCACTGGCTGAGCTATCCGCTACCGCTGATCCTTTTCTGCATGAGCGCGGCGCAACTCGGCAGGTCGGGGGTCGGCCCGCTGCACGCGATGTTGCAATTCGTGATCGCGTTTTTCATTGTCTCGGTGGTGCTGCTCGTGCTGGCTGCCGTAGTCATCTGGAAACGGTCGAACCATTCGCTTGGCGCGACGCTCGAAGCGCTGCGCGCGCCTTTCGCGCTGGCGCTCGCCACGCGCAACAGTGCGGCGTGCATGCCGAGCATGATCGAAAGCCTCGTTGACCAGCTTGGTTTCGCACGCGCCCGCGTCGAGCTGATGGTGCCGCTCACGGTGTCGCTGCTGCGGGTCGGGCCGATGGTCTATTACGTCTGCGCGACGCTCTTCATCGCGCAACTGTATGGGCGCTCGCTTGGCATCGTTGAAGTGTGCACGGTGGTGCTGGCTTCGGTCCTCGCCGGGTTCGCTTCCGCGGGCATGACGGGACTCGTGACCGTATCGCTTGTAGGCATGACCTGCGTGTACCTGAGCCTGCCGTTTGAAGCCGCGTTCATCCTGTTCCTCGCGGTCGATCCGCTCTGCGACATGCTGCGCACCCTGATTCTCGTCATCGGCAACACGGCGGCCGTGTCGGTGATTTGCCCGCGTCCGCTCAAGATCTAGGAGAACGGCATGGCACTGATCGGGATTCTTGGCGGCATGGGGCCGCTTGCCACTGTCGATTTCATGGATCGCGTGGTCCGGCTCACAAGCACGGCAGGCGCTGCGTGCGATCAGCAGCATCTGCCGCTGCTGATCGCCAACCTGCCGCATATTCCGGACCGCTCGAAGGCCATGCTCGAAGCCGGCGAGGACCCGTTGCCGGCCATGCTCGACGGTATCGACATGCTCAACCGCAACGGCGTTGAGCTCATTGCGATTCCGTGCAATTCCGCTCATTACTGGTTCGACGCGATTCGCGGGCACAGCCGGGCGCCGGTTCTGCATATCGCTGAAACCTGCGTGGCTGCCGTGCCGCAGGGCATGCGCCGTGTCGCGGTGCTGGCAACGGGCGGCACGCTGCGCTCGGAGCTCTACCAGAACATCCTGAGCGCACGCGGCATGGAACCCGTGGTGCCAGACGACGCGACCCAGCAGCGCATCGATGCGTGCATCCACGCGGTCAAGGCAGGAGAGTACGCTGAATCGGCACTGCAACTCGCAGCGGCGCTGGCCGACCTGGAAGCGCGCGGTGCGCAAGCGGCGGTGATGGGTTGCACGGAGATCCCGCTGGCGGCCCGCGAGTTGTCCGCGCCGCCGATGACCCTCGTCGACAGCACGCTGGAACTCGCGCGCGCGACCGTATCGTATGCGCTCGCGCGGGGCTGGAACACGCGTCAATGAATACGTTAAAACGGCTTTCGAACAGCACGCTGGTGCTCCTGCTGTGCCTTGGGCTCGGCGCGTTCGCGGGTGTCTTCGCGGGTCCCGCCGGCGCGCTCGCGTATTTCGCCGGCCAGATCTATCTGGCGATCGTGAATATGGCGGCTGTGCCCTTGCTCGTGTTCGCGATGTTTTTCGGACTGCGACAACTGCTGTCGCTGCCGCGTCCGGGACTGCGTATCGGCACGATGTTCGCGCTTGCCGTCGCGCTCGTGGCCGCCTGTGCGGCGGCCGGCACGCTTGCCGGCGTGGCCGTGGCGCCGGGTCAGTCTCTGTCGAACGGCGCGCACGCGCAGCTTGGGCAACTGGTGCTGCAAAGCGCGTCCGACGCAGAAGACATGCGCATGACGCTTTTCGGGCATGGCCGGCCGGCTGCGTCGCCGGGTGCGCTGGTGTTGAGCGACGTCGTGCCGGATAACTTCTTTCGCGTACTCGCCGACGGCCATGCGCTCGGCATCCTCACGGGAACGATCCTGTTCGGCATGGCGTTCGCCGCGCTCACGAGCGAGCAGACGAGCGTGCTGAACGGCGTGTTCGAAGGCATTTACCGGACACTTGAGGCGATCATCAAGCACGCGAACCTGCTGTTGCCTGTGCTCGTATTCGGCACGGCCGCCCACGTAGTCGGGCAAACGGAGCGCGCGACGCTCAGCGCGATGGGCGGCTTCCTGCTGTGCTTCGGGCTGCTGGCGCTGTTGTTATGCGGCGTGGCGCTCGCGGCGATTGCCGCGAGCGCACGCGCGCCGTTCGGGCGCGTTGTCGCGTGTCTGAAGGCGCCGATGCTGATCGGACTGACCTCCGGCAGCGCGACGGCGCCGATTCCCCACACCATCGAAGCGATGAGCACGCGGCTCGGTTTTAGCCGCGGCGTCGTGGAGCTCGTCGTGCCGTTTGGCGTCGTCTTCGTGCGCGCCGGCTCTGCGCTGTACTTCGCGCTGGCCGCCGTGTTCGTCGCCAATCTCTATGACTGCCCGCTCGGCGTCGGCGACATGGTGTTGATCGGCGCGGCCTCCGTGATGGCCGCATTCATCTCGGCCGGGCAGAGCGGCGTGGCAGGTGTCGGTTACGCGGGTTTCGTGCTGTCGATGCTGCGCTTGCCCGTCGAAGCGGCCGTCGTGCTGCTGGTCGCAATCGATCTGATTTGCGAAGGTCCGCGCAATCTGCTGAGTCTGCTTTGCGTCTGCACGGTGGTCGCACTCGTGTCGGCGGGTTTGCCTGCCGATCGTCTGGCGCTGCTCGATCTGCACACTTCGCCGGAGCCGCGCGCTGCCCTGCGTTTTTCATTTACGCGAGGCCAGCTTGCGCTCACGGCCGTTTGCGTCCTGATGGCGGCATCGCTGATCGTATTGATGGGCATAGGGGTAGGAGCGAAATGAAGAATTGCCGAACGATCTTGCCTGCTCCGGCGCGCTTGCGCCGCTTCGCATGTCTGTTGCTGACGGTCTGCATCGCGGGTCTCGTAGCCGGTTGCGCGACACCCTCATTCCTGAGTCTCAAGGGCGACAAGGTGAAGTGGGACCAGTTGACGCTCGTGGCGAGCGACGACGTCAACAACAACAGCCCGGTCGCGATCGACGTCGTGCTGGTGAGCGACGACGCCATGCTCGCGCGCCTCGCAGAATTGCCTGCTTCCAAGTGGTTTTCCGCGCGCGCAGACCTTGCCAGCACGTTTCCGAAGGCGCTGCGCTACTGGAGCTGGGAAGTCGTGCCCGGCCAGCGTGTCGATGTACCTGGCGACACGTTCGACCGGCCGCGCGTGGCAGCGGCCCTCGTCTTCGCCAACTATGCAAACCCGGGCGCTCATCGCGTGCGGATCGAACAGTTCAGCGGCCGTCTTGCGGTGCAGCTCGACAACAACACGTTTTCCGTATCGGCCGTGAAATGACACTGATGAATTCCGCACTGATCTATCGCCGTGTTCCTGTCACGCATAAAAAGGGGAACCGCCATGCATGAGCGCAACGCCCCGGTCGTGGACCGCGTTGAATGGTTCGAAGGCATGCTACTCGCGCCACAGCATTTTCAGTTGATGAGCGCGCGGGTCGATTCGCTCGTCGCGTGGCAGACGCTCGCCGCCGCGCCGTTCAGCTGGGGCGTGCGCCGCCTCGTATTCGACAGCGGCTTGCTGCCCGCCGGCGTGGTCCGTGTGCTCGCGCTTGACGCAATCATGCCCGACGGCACGGCCGTGTCCTATGCGGCGGAGTCGAGCGGGCACGGCAGGCTCGAACTATCGCTTGAGCCGTTCGCGGAACAGTTGGCAAACGGGCCGCTCGATTTCTACCTGACCTTGCCCGTCGCCGCCTCAATGCGGCGCGACAACGAGGTGCGGCGCTTTCGCTCGAGCGCGGGCGCGCCGGTCGAGGACGAAGTCTCGGCGGCGCCGCCCACTGACGTCTCGCGCCTCATGCCGAATCTCGCGCTGGCGGCCGGCGAGTTGCCGTCGGCGATGTACGTGTCCTTGCGGCTTGGTTCGGTCTATCGCGACAACGAAGTCGTCCGTCTTGGCGAGCGGCTTCCACCTCTCATCGAAATTGATCGCGGCAATCCGCTGTGGACGACTGTCGCCACGCTGCTCGGACAGTTACGCGGCAAAGCGGCGTTCGTCGCGCGGCAGACGGCGATTCCGTCGTCGAA
Source organism: Caballeronia sp. SEWSISQ10-4 2 (assembly GCF_030464885.1). Taxonomy (GTDB): domain Bacteria; phylum Pseudomonadota; class Gammaproteobacteria; order Burkholderiales; family Burkholderiaceae; genus Caballeronia. The sequence goes on from NZ_JALPRJ010000016.1 coordinate 119,770, forward strand.
GATCGATGACCGGCTGACGCAGCTCGAACTGAAGGACCGGCTGCGAAGCCTGCTGGCCGCGTTGCCGCTTGCCGAAGCAGTGCTGCGCACGCCACACCTGCATCCGCTTGCGCTGTATTTCGCGCTTGCCTCGCTGTCCGGCTCGCTTTCCATGCTGATGCCCGGCGGCTTGCCGCCCGTGCCGCCGGACTACGATCACGCCGATCCGCTCGCAGTATTCACGCCGCTGCTGCGCGCGTTGCGCGACGCGGTGGCCGAGGTCAGCGAAGGGTATCGGGAACACAAGTTCGAACTGCGCCACGGCACTTTCGAAATCGCGCTGCAGCGCGATTGGCTCGGCGCGCGGCTCGTCATTGGCCTGCGCGGCCAGTCCGAGCGCGACCTGCTCGCATGGATGGACGGCGCGGTCGTGGGCTCGCAATCGGTCTACGCGTCGCTGCGCAGCCGCCGGGTGCTCGGTGCGCCGCGCCGGGTTGTGGAGTTTGCGGAGGAGCTGGGCATTCGCTCGGGGTCCGGCTATCTGCTGTTCGAAATCCAGGCCGACTCGGCGCTCGTGATTGCAAACGAGGCACTCGTCATCAGCAACCCCAATGAAAGTGCAAGCGCACAGCGGCCGCAGGAAATGCTGCTGTTCGTGAAGGGCTGACAGTCAATAAAAGGTAGGCCGGGCAATGGCACGCAACCGAATCGAATCCGAAGAAAACGACTTGATCATGGCGCAGTTTCGCAGCTTTCTCCACGAACTCACAAGAGCGCAAAAGCGCTTTTCGGAAGCGCCCGAGGCCGATCCGGAACTGGCCGCTCACGCAATGAGCCGGCATTTGCTGAACCTGCTGGAGATCCAGACTTTGCAGTCGCATCGCGAAGGCACGCGCTTCGACATGGAGAACCTGGCGGACGCGCGCTACCTGAAGGCGGTGCTCGCCGATGAAATCCTGCTCAACACGCAGTGGACCGGCCGCGAACGCTGGACCGCGTATCTGCTTGAATCGACGCTGTTTCGCACCAACGTTGCGGGCGATCTCGTGTTCCGCAAGATCGAGCAATTGCTGTCGGATCGGGAGCCGTCGCGCCGGGACGTCGCGCGCATATGCCTGTTCTCGCTCGCGATGGGGTTCCAGGGCCGCTTTCGCGGCACGGACGCGGCAGCACAACTGCGCAGCTATCGCGAGGAGCTGTACGAGTTCATCTATCAGCGGCGCGCCGATCTCGGCGGACGCGAGCGTGTGCTGGCGGATAGCGCTTATGCAAACACGATTTCGCATATCGCGCCGCGCAAGCTGCCGACGGTCAGCCGCTGGACCATGATCGGACTGCTCGCCATGGTGGCGCTGCTGGCGGTATCGGAACTATTGTGGCTGTGGCAATCATGGCCGGTGCGCGAAGCGCTGCGCGGCGATGCGGCAGTGAGGGTGAAGTCATGAGCCCGCGTTTGAGTCCGCTGCACATGCTGTCGCTCGCGGGAGTTCGCACATGCTGACAAGCAACCTGTTCCTGCTGTCGCTCGCGGTGCTGATCCTGGTCGTTGTCGCGGTACTCGGCGCGGTGGTGTATTTCGCCGCGCACAACGCGCAGAGCAAGCCGACGGCCGCGCGCAAGATCGTGCGGCTGCGCGCTGATTCGTTGCGCAATGCGTTCCGGCAGGCCGTCGAGTTGATCGAAGGCAATATTGCGTCGCGCTCAGAGCGCTACAACGTACCGTGGGTCATGGTCCTGAGCGAAGGCGACGACCCGCGGCCGCTGCCGATCTCGCAGGCGGGCGTCGCGAGCGTGCTGAGCGCCGAAGCCGCGAGTCCGGCCGCGACCCAGGGTATCTCGTGGCACTTCTTCGATCGCGGCATCGTGATCGATATCAAGGCGGCCTACCTGGGTTCGCCCGATGAAGACAGCGACGAAAAACCGTGGGACGAATTCCTGAGCCTGTGCCGCCAATACCGGCCGCAGCGTCCATTCGATTCCGTCGTGGTCACCGTGCCGGCCGCCATGCTGCTCGCCGATCATACCGACGCGCGGCTCGAACTCGTACGTCACGCGAAGCTTGTGCATCGCCGCTTGTGGCTTGCGCAGAACCGCTTTGCGATGCGCTTTGCTGTATACGTCATCGTGACGGGTTGCGAGAAGCTGACGGGCTTCGCCGCGTTCGCGCGTGCGTTGCCCGAGCCGCTGCGCGCAAGCATGCTCGGCTGGTCGTCGCCTTATGACTTGTCAGTCACCTATCAGGCCGACTGGATCGACACGGCAATGGGCAGCATTGAGCGAGCGGTCTCCGACGCGAGCGCTGAAATGTTCGCGCTCGATGCGGGGCATCTCGATGCGCGCGAGTTCATGTTGCTGCCTGCGCGCATCGATGCGATCCGCGCGCAGTTGCAGCTTTATGTCGATGAACTGATGCGGCCGAGCGCCTATCACGAGCCATTCTTTTTCCGCGGCATCTACCTGACGGGCGACAGCAGCGAACTGGCGCAGCGGGGCGTTGAACAGGACACGTCGTCCGGGCTTGCCGTGGTGGAGGCCGCCTACGATTCGTACGACCGCGAGCCGAGCTTCGGTGACGACGAAACGGCAAGCACGGAGATGGTCGTTCATGGACAGGACGTGCGGCCTGCCGACGACCTGATGCTTCAGCCCGCCTTCCTGCGCGATCTCTTCGACAAGAAGATCTTTCTCGAATACGGCCTGACGCGGCCCTCCCGCTCGCAGCATCTCGCGCGGCCGGCGCTGCATCGCGCGCTGCGCTGGGGCGGCATCGTCGTGCTTGGCGGTTGGGGACTTGGCCTCGTGGTCGCGACCGCGCAGCTCAATCATCGCAACGGGCCGCTCGTGGCCGCGCTCGACGCCCTGAGCCGCGACGCTCAGGAGCGCGTCGCGGCGGAGCAGGGCGGCCAGAAGCTACCGGCGGACTGGTATCGCAGCAAGGCTCTGGCGCTGATCGGGCTGAACGACCGGCTGCGCACGGACACCTTTTGGACCGTGTTCATGCCCGGCTCGTGGGACATCGTGGACGATCTCAATGCACGCGTTCAGCAGCGTTTCGAGCGCGAGTTCGGCGAGATCGCTGTGACGGCCCTGGAGCGCGCGATGCTCGCGCAGGTGGGCCAGTTGACCGGCGTCGCAAGCGATCCGGGCACCGGCCAGTTGATTGTCGGTGACGACTGCGCAGCGCCGCAGAGCGCGAGCGGCGATGCATCCGGAGGCGATAGCCTCGCGCTCGAAGACCTCGCCGCGATGCGGACGCTGCAGCGCTACGTGGGCTCGGTGACCCAGCTCGATGCAGCATTGCAGGCGATGCAGCGCTTGCAGCGGCCAGCGGCGGATAACGCCGATGCGTTGCGCCTCGCCGTGCGCTTCGCGTTCGGTGCGGAACTGCAGGGCAACGTGGCGGGCAGCCTGCCGTACTTTTATCGCGATGCGCATCACGCGGGCGCCTATGCTGTTGATGGCGTCGGCGGTATCAACCTGCCGGCAGTGCAACAAGCGCTGCGCTGCACGCTCGACAAGGGCGCACAGCAGCTCGACAACGCGATGTTCGTGGCAAATCCACTGCTCGTGGCTGAGCACTCGGTGACCAGCCATCTGGGTAACCTGACCGACGCCGACGCGAGTATTGCCGGTTTCACGCAGCTCACGAGCGACTACCGTGCGGTCGTGGCGGGCATCGACGTGCAGCAGGACCTCTTCGCGGCCGGCAAGGGCGCGTGGATGCGCCAACCACAATTCACGCCCGGACCGGTCTATGACCGTGTGTACGCGCGCGTGGCGCAAACCAGCTTGCTCGGGCCGGACCTGGCCGCGCGCGTGCGCGAACGCTCGGGCACCGCGTTCCGGGCGTTCAGGAGCGAGCTCGCGCTGCGCTTCGGCGGCGCCGACGGCGGCATCGTGTGGAGCGACAAGGACGCGCGTTATACGGTGTCGCCCGCGCGTCTTGCGTTGCGTGATGGCCTGACCCGGCTGCTGAATCAATCGTTCTGGGTGCTGCCGCGCAATCTGGAGTTGCCCTCGGTACCGGACGGTTCTGCCGTGACGTGGGACCGCGCGCAACTCGACCAGGCGGCGGCGCTCGGCGACGTCCGCAAGCGTTTCCTCGCCGATGGACTGACCGGCTTGCCGGGAGCCTTGCGCCCGGTCGTTGAACAGGCGCTTGACGCGCAGTTCGCACGCCTGATGCTCGATCAGGTTGCAGCCGCGGCCGTCGTGACGCCGATACAAGGCGAGCCCGACAGCGCCGCCTTCGATGCCGCACGCGCGCGCCTTGCGAAGATTCGCGCGATGCTCACTGAGATGGGCGCTGCAACGCAAGTTGATGAACTGGATGCGCTCGTGTCGCGCGATGCGATCGAGCATCTGCGTCTCGACGACGATGCGCTGACGCGCTCGGACCTGTACGCGACGCAGCCTGCCGGCAGGTCGCCGGACGGTGCGCGTACATCGGCGCTGGCGGCGTTCGGTATCGGCGATACGGCAGCGCTTGGCGCCTATCTCGATCAGCAGGCCGTACGGGCGGCGGCGCTCGCCAAGCCGGCGGCCGTGTATTTATCCGCACTCAGTGCAAGCGATGCCGGCACGCCGCTCGCGCAGCGCTGGCAGGCGATCGAACGCGATCTCGACCGTTACCAGTTGAAGAACCCTAACAGCAGCCTGCTGATGCTGGAGCAGTTCGTGCGTACGGTGGCGACTGATCCCGGCGCGGGCGACTGCCTTGGCCACTTTCCGCCGCGGCCGTCCACAGCGGGTACCGGTGACTATTTCAGCGCGTTGCACGTGCGCCTCTACGACAACTTGCTCGCGCGCTGCGGCCAGGGTTATGTCAGCGATCTCCAGCAGCAGTGGGGCGGTTTCGCCGACGCGTTCAACCAGAGCGTTGCGGGGCGCCAGCCGTTTAACGGCGTGGCGCGGGCGGGTAGCGCAGGCAGTGCGGACGCCGGTTCGGCCGATTTCGGCGAACTCGGCCAGACGCTCAAGCGTTATGAACGCGTCTCGCGAATCTTCCAGCAAGCCCGCAACGGCCAGGGCGAGCGCGTGCTTGGGGGCAACGCGCGGCTGCGCCAGTTCGTCGATAACTTCGAGCAGGTCGACGCATTGCTCGCACCGCTCTATCCGGCGGCTGACGGAGCGGCGACGGGCTATGACGTCAACGTCGATTTCCGCGCCAACCGGACGGGCGAGATAGCGGCAAACCAGGTGATCGACTGGACGCTCAGGATTGGCGACCAAAATGTGTCGCTGCACGATGCACCGCGCGCATTGCATTGGGAGTACGGCATGCCGGTCTCGCTGGTGCTGCGTTTTGCAAAGGACTCGCCACTGAACGCAAGCAACGATCCGCAGCAGCGAGCGTTCTCCACCGATGGCCGCACGCTGACCTGGCAATTCGCCGATCCGTGGGCGCTGATCTCGTTTGTGTCGCAGCAGCGCGTGGCCGATGCGGGCGCGCAGGCAAGCAGCGCCGCGCAACTGCTCAGGTTCGACTTCCCGCTGGGTACGGTGAACGCCGCGGATCTTGCACTGCTGTCGAAACAGACGCACGCACAGGTCTATGTGCGCCTCACGCTGAATGCCGCCGGCAAGAAAATGCCTTTGTCCTGGCCCAAGAGCTTCCCAACCCGTGCGCCTGACTGGAACGCCTTATGAATTCACCTTACACGCTGGACGCCGGGATGGACGTGGACCTCGGCCTTGACCTCGACCTGCATGCCTTGCTCGCACCGCTGCCGGGCGGCGATGGCGTGGGCGACTCCTTGCGCGCCGACCCGGTCTACCGGCTGATCCGCGATGCACGGCATCAGGACGACCCATCGCTGCCAATGGGGGAATGGGAGCGCCCGCTCATTAAGGCCAACTGGAAAGCCGTGGCCGCCTTGTGCAGTGAAGCGCTGCAGACTCGCAGCAAGGATTTTCAGCTCGCTGCATGGCTTTGCGAGGCGTGGACACATTTGCATGGAATCGACGGGCTCGTGGCCGGCACGCAGTTGCTGACCGGGCTCGCCGAGCGCTATTGGGATGCCGCATATCCGCAACTGGAGGAGGCCGATACCGACGCGAGAGCCGCACCTTTTGTGTGGCTCAACCAGACGCTTGCGCTCGCGCTGTCGTTGAATGTTCCTCTCATGGCAATCGACGGGCGTGAGCCGGCGGCGCTCAGCCTCGATGAGTATCAACGGGCCATAGCCACATCCGGAGCAGAAGAGGACGGTGTGCTGACGCGCGAGTTGCTCGAGCAGCATGTGGTGAGAACAGGCAATCTCGCCGAGCTCGCACGGCTGCGGGATAGCCTTGTTGTGGCGCGTGACGTATGGCACAGCTTTTCACGGCTGATCGATCTCCGGCTGGATGCGAATGCGCCGAGTTTCGCGCCTGTCGCGGATGCGTTGGCGCACCTTTTCCGGGCCGCAACGGGTTTGATCGGCGAGCATGCGGTGCCGGTGCTTCCGGTGAGCAATGCGCTTGCTTCCTCACCAATTCAGATTGAGGAAGAGGCGGCAGTAATGCTGCACGCACCAGCGCGCACGCACGCTTTCGCCCAGATGCCGATGCCTGCCACAGGAGCCGTTGCGAGTCTCACCGGCATGATCGTCGACCGGTCGCACGCGTACCGGCTGCTGGAGGATATCGCCGACTATCTGGCGCGTCACGAGCCGCATAGCCCCACGCCGTATCTCCTCAAGCGGGCCTTGTCGTGGGGGCCGATGTCGCTGGCGGAACTGATGCGGGACATCGGGCGCAAGGAGGGCGATATGGCGGCCTACCTTTCGATGCTGGGCCTTGAGTGAGCGCCGTTCTCGCGGTACCGCAGGCCAGTCGATCCGCTTCCATATCCGCTTGCCGGAGATGTCATGCCTCATACACCTGAAGTAGCCACACGCTCGGCCAAGATGATGATGGGTGACGCTTTTCACACCGTATCGAAGGCGCATACGGGGCTGACCAAGCATTACCTGTCCAACAAGGTGAGGACAGGCCTCGCTCTGTGGAGTACGCAAAACAAGGTTAGCTTCGTCACCGGAGTCAGCATTACCGTGAGCGTGGCCATCGCCGGATTAGCCACGAGCGGGCTGGCGATTCCGCTGCTGATCGGCCTCGCAACGGCGAGTTGGGCAATCAGCAAGGGTATCGAGGAGATCGGCCAGAACCACAAGCGCGCCAACCGGAACTGGCTCAAGCGCTTGCCGAGCGCCTCGAACGCGGCCAGCACGAGTCACGGCACCTTCCTGACGGTCGAAGCCGGCGACGCGATACGGCGGGCGGTCGATCACTACCGGATGATGAGCGACATCGGCAAGGAGGTGAAAGCGGCCGAGGCCGCGGACTTCGTCACCTGCGAGGAAGCGCTTAACCATATCAAGGCGGTGGCCCGCTTTATCCATCACAGTGACAAGGTGCGCAATTACACGCTGCCGGCGCTCGACCTGCTGATTTTCTATCTCGAGAAATACCAGGAGCTTGCGAAGGTATGGGCCACCTGGGAAGGCGATTTCAGGACCGCGCTCCAGGCATGGTTCGAAGCGCATGGAGAACACAGTTGCTGCCCGGGCGGCACTACCGAGGACGTGTGTTACGCCCCGTTCAGCGGCCTGCGGCTCAACAGGCACACCCACACCTTGCCAGCCAAGCGCCATCCGGACGCGACGATTGCGATTCCCGCGACCTTTCCTCCGACCGATGCGGCCGCAGCCGGATCGCCGGACGCGGTGGACATTGCCGAGTTAGTCAAGGGCATGATCGCCGCTCGCGAAAAAATTGTCGCAGGCATGCATCAATCCGATGCCGCCACCTGGAACTACAGTGCCGAACGGCCCGCCACAGCGCGCGTTTCAGCGAACTCGCCCGCGGCCGACCACATGCACAAAAGGCGTCTGGACGCGATGCTCGATGCGGTGTGGAAGCAGGTTGATCGTCCCGGCTATTTCAGGCGCGGCGCGCGCCGCGTCGAGCACTGGTACAGCCGTCACACCACCAGCGAGAAGGTTGGCGCCGTCGTCAGCGAACTGGCCGCGGTCGGCTCGATCTTCCTGCCGTTTATCGGCGATGCCGGCGGGCTGACCAAGCTGGGCAAGGACGCCATTTCGCTGAGCACGACCACTGCGGTGCTGATCGGCGACAAGGTGGGCCTCAACCTCCTGAAGGGAGCGGACGGCATCATCATCAAATCCAGCCTGCTCAACCACGCGCTGGTCGAGGCGCACGCCACCGAGGAGATCCGCGCGGCCGGCGCGGGCGTGGAGAAAATGCTGCCGAAACTGATGCTGCATTTCGGCAAGGCCGCTGTGGCATTAAAGGCGCTGGGCGCGGCGCCTCCCGCCATCAATTCGTGCAACCACGCCATGGCCCTATGCACCAAGGCGGCCGAAATCATGTCTCAGATGGAGAAGGTCAGCCGCTATGCCGGGCCGTGCGTCGGCATGGTGGATGTGTTGAGCGCCCAGTGTTTCGACTGGACCTCGAAGGAGGACGATATGTGGCGCGACATGGAAGCGCGCGTCGGTGAATGGGTGCGTGACGACGAAGTGCACCAGACCTGCCGCCACGGTGGCAAGAAGTGCTATGGCGCCAAACATCACAGGTCGGGCACCCACTTCGGCCGCGGCGGTACATGGTCGTTGCTCACGAACGACCCGCACAACCCGATGACGTGAGGTCCTTTCGGGTGGCGTTCCGGTAAATTCGCCTGGCCTTCTTATTCCTGGTTCTTCGAACTACCGCGAGCTTCGGACGGACCGTTCGGGGCCTCCCCTGGAGCCAGATTACCCGGCTCCAGGATGCGATCATCGACGGCGTGGCGGCGCAGCCGCAACAGCCGGCCGGTTCAGCGCCGCTTTAATCATTAACTCTGCCCTTTGAATTTGTTTCAATAGCTCCTTCATGACCTGCGTCGCATGCTTTGTGTCGATGCGAAATGCGTTAGCCTGGTTGACTAACCTTGCGATCTCCTCCACCTCTCTCTTTTTTCGATTGAGATCAAGCTCCTCGATTCTGGCTCGTTCCTTCGTCATGTCTGGCGGCAGATCTATGCCCCCATAACCCCTTTCAGGCCGGTACGGGCGCATCTTGTCTTTCAAAGTGCTTGCTAGCGAGGTCCGATCCACTGCCGTGAAAGTCGGTGGTATTTTTCCGGCTCTACGCCATCTATCTTCCCAGTCCGCTTTACGAGAGCCGGAAGCCACCCCTTTCAGCACGTCCCTGGTTTGCTGGTCATTCAAAATACTGTCGTTCAAAAATCTATTGGATGAATGCTCATCGAGAGCCTTTTCTCGCTCCAAAGGATTGTCGTTCATCAATCTCTTTATCTGCCGTGTGTAATCCGTTTCCACACCGTATTCGAACGGATTTTTATAACGGCCGGCCGCTAGACCGTCTACTCCGCTGCCTACCACGCGGGAAGGGGCTACGTTCGAAGCAAGACCCCTGTTCGGTCTTGCCACGGGGTGAAAGGCGTGAGCGGCTTCCGTGGCATGAACAATGGTCGCACCAAGACTGAATAGGTCAGACGCCACGGCTCCCTTTGCCGCTCGATTCGGCTTGTCGCCAATCAACATTTCGGGGGCCAGGTACTCTGCCGTCACGGCGTTCCAGTTGTGGCCCAACAAGCCCGCGCCTCCGAGGTCAATGACGATCACCTCGCCGGTTATGGAGTCAACCACATAGTTCTCGGACTTGATGTCGTTGTGTGCCCAACCCGCGTTCTGCAGATGGTGAATGACGTCGAGGTGACAGCGCCCAATGTATTGGATTGAACTCCAATATTCAGCACTCGATATGATTCCGAGATCCCAGGCCTCTTTCAGCCACCTCTGCATGGTGCGGCCATCCGGCCCCTCGATATGATCCATGATGAAACCGACTTCATGCTGGATCCCGAGTTTGATGTCGGCCCATCCCCAGACCTTGACCAGATTGGGATGTCCTTCGGGATGTCCTACGATGGTTTTATAGAATCTTTCGTACACGCGATACTCGCGTTCGCACTCTGTTTCCGCGTTATTCTTGCTTGCCCCGTGATCGGTTTTCGCGAACAGCTTTTTGCCGTTGGGTAACAACAATTTGTGAGTGTTCCCTTGCGCTCCTTCCTTGCCGCTGCCGTCAAAGCTCACGCCGTCAAGCGACGGAGCGTCATCAAACAATGTCTCGATCCATGTTGTGGGGTTGAGATTGACTACCGCGGTGGCGCCCAGAATTCCAGTCGACCCCACTTGACCTGATCCGGCAAGAGCACGGCGTGCCTGATTGATGGCAAGCTCAAGTCTCACGATTTCACCGGCCTGCGATGTCCAGTGAGCCCGGCCAGGTGCGTTGATGAACGCCTGGATTTTATCCAGATTAATGCCGGTCGGACCTGCATTGAACTGGTCGATCGCGACATTTACATCCCGTGTTTCCTTTGATGTAGTCCTGAAGAAGCTAGTAGACAGCTTGCTGAGCGGCATAGCGGCCCTCCATGTTCACAAGCGTTTTGGGATTTGGAAATAATGCTGCCACTGTCACGCTGCCCGAGATGACGCTCTTGCCAGTATTGGGCAATGCGTCATTGTTCGTGAACGGCGGAAAACAGAACGGGGCTAAAACGTGGCGTAGGAATACGAAGCAGTAAAGCTCGATGAATCGAATTCCGTCGGAGGCGGGGTGATCATGGCCCGAGAGATCGCATTGCCCGGCGGCGATTCTCGTCCTCGCCGTGGGCAGCGAATGCCAATGCAATCCGCCGACGCACCTATGAGGCGCAGTGTAGGCGATCCCTTTCCGGCGGATTGATTGAGCGTCTCAAGTTTTAAAACATTTTTGAGGCGGCGTTTGGTCGCCTTAATCGCCTCGTTCAAATGCTGGCGAGTTCCTGTGAATTTCTATAAAGCCCGCGCCCGAAAATCGCGCGGCGGCATGTCGTATGCGCGGCGAAAGGCGTGGTTGAAGTCTGCCGGACTCTTGAACCCCAGCCCGTAGGCAATCTCGACTACTGCCTTATTTGGAAACCGGAGCAGTTCATCGGCAGCCTCACGGAGCCGGCGATTACGAATATAGGTTGCAAGACCGCCCTCGTGCTCAAACAGGCGATACAAGGTCGGGCGAGGCAATTGCGACACACCGAGCACGCTTTGGGGCGAGAGCGCCGGCTCATGCAGATTGGCCTCGATATAACGCCGCGCAGTATCGAACATGGCTGCGCGGGCCGCCGCGCGCACATTGCCGGCGAGACCCGTCTCCTTGCCGAAAGCGGCCACGATCAGATGGGCGCAAGTGCGTAGCGCACCGTGCGCCTCGTCAGGGCTCATGGTGTGCAGGCTCCGGCAGAGCGTAGCGAGCTGAGCGGGGATCATGCGCGCAAGTGGAGACGTGTATTCGACAACCCGGCCGTGGATCGATTCCGCGCCCGGAAGAATGGACTCCACCATCGCGCGCGGCAGGAAGAATGCCGCCACATGGCAACTTGGGCGCTCCATGCGCATCGGTTGATTCATATCCAGGGCCAGAATGCCCGGCACCGATTGCATCGCCTTGTTTTGCGGGTATAAGCCCGTCACGGTCTCGATGCTTCCTTCCATCGCAACGTGGAAAACGAAGTCGCGCACGTTGTCGGTGGAAATTCTCGCCACCGAACGCATCTGCACCAGCGGGTCGGTGCGGCAGTACATGAACACCAGGTCGTCGGCGCGATAACTGTCTATCGTGCCCCGGAATCCATCGGCTATCTGGGCGCGCGTGACTGGCACGTCCAGGATATGGCTGGTGCGCTCCTGCCAGGCGAGCATTTGGTTTTTTGTCGCGTCGTTGTGCGTGCTGAAGTGCTGATAAACGATCTCGGAGGAAGGGGAACGGATGCCAGAGAGATTGGTTGTCACGATTTTTTGATAAGACAATGAATTCACGTCTGTGTGAGTATCCCCGGCAGGGGCGGCCTAGCCATACCTGACCGACTCGCGAGTTGGCTTGCGTTCGCGGCCAGGAGCTGTCGCCTCGCTTCCCGGGCACTCGCGGCTAAACACGGAAAGATGCGGAAACAGATGTTTCCCAGGCAATCTTATATACGGCACGAACTGATGGAGGCTGAAGGGCTATTTGATGGAAGAGTGCTGAAAATAAGGTAAGGAATTCCCTAGCGGCGGAAACTTAGTCGGGCTTTGCCAGGTTTGCGGCCACACCGGTTCAGGTTCTGATTCCTGATCGTGGCGGTGATGGGAAAAGTCGGGGGGCAGGCTACGCCTGGATTTTAGCGAGGACGAAGGAGGCCTCCTTCATCCCGGATGTGCGCCAGTAGTGCGAACCATCGCGTCAAGGAGAATGCCATGATGGCGTGATGAGAGATCACTGCATCGTCTCTCGCTAAAATCGACGTGCAAGCAGACCGGACGGTGACGAGCGCTTCGAGGTCAACGTCGCAGGATTTACGATTCATCAGGGTCTCCGTGAAACCCCGGACTTCAGGCCGGGGAGGTAAGGAGACG
>NZ_JALPRJ010000170.1 GCF_030464885.1 Caballeronia sp. SEWSISQ10-4 2
TGATGGGTGGAAAGCCCGTCACCTATTTAACGAGACGGAGTTAAAACCGTCTCCTCACCTCCCCGGGCCTGAAGTCCGGGGTTTCACGGAGACCCTGATGAACACACATACAACCGCTCAAGGCGCGCGGCGCGACGCCGCCAGCACCGTCGGCGCGGCGAGACCCGGTGCCTGCTGGCTGCGCGAGCCGGATAGCGACGACGTGAGCACCATTCAGGCGTGGCTCGCGCAACCCGCAATCAGCCAGTGGTTCGATTTTGGTCTGGGGCGCCAGCAACTCTCCACGCTTGCGCTCCACCTCATGCTGCACAGCCAGCGGCATCACATCCGCATGTTCGGTCGCACCGGACATGCGCTGGCAAGTGGCCTTGTGGCCGTCAGCGATGTGACCCATGCCTTCGGCACGGGCCCGTTCTGGGTGCTGCGCGATCGGTCGCGCCCGACGTACCCCAGCATGACATGCGACGCCTCCAGCAGGGTCCTTCACGATACATTCACACGATACGGGCTGCATTGCATCACCGCGTGGGCCGTACAGGACAACGTGCGTTCCCAGCGTCTGCTCGAGCGCATCGGCTTTCGCCGCATCGGGCTGCAACGGGCCTGCCACCTCATGGGTGGCGAGTTTCTCGGACGAATACTCTATGACCTCACGCCTGAGGACCTTGCAGGCAAGGTTTCCGGAGCATGAGTGCGCCGGTTGTGACGGCCGTTGCGGCCTATGTCCCGCCCGCCGTGCCCTTGGCGAGGTGGTTTCAGATCGAGGAAAAGCTCAACGCCACGGCCCTCACCGGATGGGCCCGCCTCGTGTACCCGCACTGGTTCGCGGCCTACGGACTGGACCTGCAGCAACTCACAGCGCCACCGGAAGATATGCCCTCAGAGTCACCGGGGGCTGCAGCAATTGGCATCGCTGCGCAACCCGGCATCGATATCGTACCTGTCGAGAAGGATCGCGATCTGTCGGGGCTTGCGGCCGACATCGCACAAGCGATCTGCACCGCACGTGCCCCCGAGGCACCGTGCATTGACGTCGTCGTGTTCTGTCACAGCAGCCTCAACGAACACGTCTCCACGACCACTGCCGGCAGACTGCGTGCCGCCATCGGCGAGCCCTGCTTTCCGTTTGCCGTCGCGCAGCAGCAGGGAGCGTCGGTATTTACGGCACTGCGCCTGGCTGCGGACCTGCTCGTCGCGGAACCTGAGTTGCGCGCAATACTCATCGTTGCCGCGGAGAAATGGTGTCATCCATTTGCCCGCCGCATCGGTCGCTGGACCTTGCAAGGCGATGCGGCGGGAGCGATTGTTCTGGAGCGCGACTCACCCTCGACGCAGGGGCTGCGGCTGCTTGATACGGCAGTCCGACCGCTTTGTCGCGCGGACGCGCCGTTCGGGCTGCCTGCGACACTCAGCGACACGAATGCCATCTTCGCGCCGGCGCTGCTGGCCCTGATCGACACGCTGCTGCGCGAGCATGGCCGTCGTGCAGGCGAGATAGCCGCTGTCATCGCGCACCATGTCAACCTGCCGCTCGTCGAGGCGGTGTCGCGCCAGCTTGGTCTGCCATCCGAGCGTCGCCTGACGGACAGGCGCGCCTATCTCGGTACAGCAGAATCCATCGTGCGGCTCGCTGAAACACTCGATATCTTTCCGTTAGGACACGGCGAACTCGTGCTCGCCTGGGGGGTCGGTCTCGGTGGCTACGTCAGTTGCGCGCTCTTCGAAGCAGATGGGACTCCGGCACGGTACTTCGTTAATTCGGCGCCAACTGGCAAATCATGAGCGCTCGCGTCGGTCTCACGCACACCGCGTATTACCTCCCGGAGAAGGTCGATGACGTGCGTAGCTGGGCGCGTCGAGCCGGGCAGTCCGCAGCCTGCGTGGCGCAGCTTGAACGCGCCGGTGTTCACTACTACCACGACGCGGCGGGAGAATCCGTTGCGTCAATGGCGACGAAAGCCATCGACGCCTTGATCCGGTCATCGCGGCTTGCGCCCGACACGGTCGACTGTATGCTCTACACGCATACGCTGCAGGGCAGCGTCGCCCCGCCGCCGATGTCGCTGCCGCGGATCCTGTGCGACACGTTCGGGTTTGTGCACGCTGACGCCTTCTCCTTCGCCCAACAGCATTGCGCGTCCGCGCTCGGCGCACTGCGCGTTATCCGTGCGATGTTCGTCGCGCGCCCTGCACTCAGGTGCGTACTGCTTGTCGGGGCCGACGCGATGCCCGTTGCGTCCGAGCGGCTGATGGACGGGGCCGGACTGATGAGCGACGGCGCCTGTGCCGCGCTCATCGAGCGCGACGCGCCGGTCAACCGGCTTCTCGCCGTGCGCACCCACGCGAGTGGACTCGCCTGGCAGGGTGCACTGGGACACGAGGACTCGCGCCTCGCCGCACAGAATTTTCTGAGCGCCCGTCAGTTGATCACGACAGTAGCCCGCGACGCAGGTCTTGAGCCCACCGCGCTCCAGCGCATCCTGCCGCACCATCTGGACTTGCCGGCATGGCACCGTGTGATTTCGTCCCTGGGTATTTCGCAAGAGCGCCTGTGCACTGAGAACTTTTCCCGTATCGCGCACGTGAGCGTGAGCGACCCGATCATCAACCTGACTGACTGCACCGCGCTGCTGCCCGGCAAACCGTTCCTGCTCTTTGCGCATGGTGTCGGCGGCTTTTCCGCAGCGGCGCTATTGCTGCGCTAGCCTTTTACGCGACGTCGCCAATCTGCCCGATGACGAGATGCTCCACGACCCGGACGCAATCGCTGCGCTGAACCAAGGATCTAGCATCCTCGGTCGCTCGGGATTCTGGACGCTCGGCGAGCAAACAGCACGCATCAGCTCAGAGTGTCCAGAATCGCATTTGGCACCGGCGTTTCTGACCGCACTCAAACGTAATCCACCAGCGCCCGCTGAGAACAGATGAACCCGGCCCTGTGATTGAGCAGGCGCACGACAACCCTCTCCCTCCAGGCCCTTCAGGAGAGGAAGGATAGTGCGGACGGCATAGCCGTCCTTTGGGCAGACCCTCAGTGAAGCGTTTGCTGTTGCTCGATGTACTGGCGGATGATGGCAATCGGCGCCCCGCCACAACTGCCCGCGAAGTAAGACGGCGACCACTGCGCACCTCCCCATAGCTCGCGCCGAACGGGCGGGTAGTTCACCAACAGGGGCACACGCTCGTCCTCGCCGTCAAACTCCACCAACTTCGCTTCGAAGTCCTTGCAGAGCTGCGCGAAGATGCCGCGCATATCGTCCAATATCTACTTCGTGAAAACGCCTCGCCGGTATTTTGTGACGAAGACTAAATGGACGTGCATTAAGAAAACGTAATGAAATCCGTGCCGAATATCGTTGTCAGTAGTCATGGGCCAAGAATATATTCCGACAAACGCAAATCCTATCCGCCTACAAATTCGAACTGATGCCGACCGGCGAGCAGGCGCGCAACATGCGCCGCTTCGCCGGCGCGTGCCGGTTCGTCTTCAATAAGGCGTTGGCTTTGCAGAACGAGAACTATCGCAACGGCGGGAAGTTCATCGGCAAGTTTGCGATGAAAAAACTTTTCACTGAATGGCGCAATAGCCCGGACACGCCTTGGCTTGCCGATGCGCCGCGCCATCCGCTCGACGAGGCGATTCTTGATCTAGACCGCGCGTTCCAAAACTTCTTCGCCAGGCGCGCGGACTTCCCGTGCTTCAAGCGCAAAGGCCAGTGCGCCGATAGCTTTCGCTATCCCGATCCGAAGCAGGTAAAGCTCGACCGCGAGAACGGTCGTATCTCTCTGCCGAAGCTCGGCTACATGCGCTATCGCAACAGCCGCACGCCAATCGGAGACGTGCGCAACGTCACGGTATCGAGCAAGGGCGGCAAGTGGTACGTGTCGATCCTGACGCGCCGCGAAGTCGATCAGCCGGTTGCGCATGGCCCGGCCGTCGGCATCGATGTCGGCATCGCGCGTTTCGCCACACTGAGCGATGGCTCGCATGTCGTCCCACTGAACAGCTTCAAAAAGCACGAGCAACGCCTCGCGAAATACCAGCGGCGCATGTCGCGCAAAACGAAATTCAGCAACAATTGGAAGAAGGCGAAAGCCCGCGTCCAGAAGATTCATACCGGCATCGCGAATGCCCGCAATGACTTCCTGCACAAAGCTTCTACGACGATCAGCAAAAACCACGCGCTCGTATGTATCGAAGACCTGCAGGTCGGCTCCATGTCGAAATCGTCAGCGGGCACGCTCGAAGCGCCGGGCAAGAAAGTGGCTCAGAAGACCGGCCTCAACAAGGCCATCCTCGATCAAGGCTGGTTCGAATTCCGGCGTCAGATCGAATACAAGACGGTCTGGCGTGGGGCCTTCACGGTCGCGGTGCCAGCGGCCTATACAAGTCAGACGTGCCCGTCTTGCGATCATGTAGCGAAGGCAAACCGCAAGACTCAGGCTCTGTTTGCTTGCGTCGCGTGCCAGTACGAGAACAATGCCGATCACGTCGGCGCGTTAAACATCCTCGCGAGAGGATTAGCAATTTTCGAAGGTCAGGACACGGTGCACGCTTGCATCGGGCGGGAAACCGCAGCCCGGATAGTCTGTGAAGTGAGCGGCGCCGAAATACCGCCAGCAGCAGAAACCCGCGAAGTGACTGCGTGATCATCGCGTAGCGCCGTAGGAATCTCCTTCTTCAGGGAGGAGAGGATGTCAATCTGCAACGACGCATGTCCCGCCTCACGCTTTCGTGCCGGAACAATCTCCTGCTCGCCTCACATACCAGTGCAATCACACGCGTTCGCACTACGTCCAGTTCGACTGACACGGAGGAACTGCAAATTTCTTGGCATTCCACATTATTTTAGAATTCTTCGTCGGCAGCGACTTCCGCCCTTGCACGCGTATAAACGTATCCGTACGGTCGGCAGGGCACTCCAACGCACTACTACGATGCCCGTTGAACTCGCAGATATGCCCCTACACGAATCCAGTTTGTCGATGTAACCTACTTCCATTGTCACCGTCACCAACCAAGTTACCTCCTGGTTCGAGCGCTTCGAGCCGTAACGGATCGTAAGGAATTACGCAGGCGGCAGCCGACCCTCGCGCGCGTATTGGCAGTGCTGCGTGTCCGCGCAGTTTGCGATCGATTCCTCCCGATGGAAGCTTGCCGCATCAAGGCGGGCACTGCGGCAGACGCCCGGTTCGTACGCGACGACTTCACGAAGGTGCGCACAAGCGCACCGGGTTCGGTCACTACGGGTAGGTAATCCTGGGAAATCGTCGCACCCGACTTGACCACGTGGATCCTCTTGGTAAAGGCACGTCCAGGAACGAACAATGATGATCTACGTCCTTCGACACCGTCCTTCTAGACGCCGCCACGGGCCAATCGCAGTTCTGGCAGGCGCGCGATCGCCGCTTCGCGCGCTCACCGCGCCGCTGGCGCGTGCCAATGACCTGCCTTCGCTGATCACATCGTTTGGCCGTGTCGCACAGTGCCTCGGATTTTCTCATTACGTGATCAGCAGGCTTTCGCGAACACAGTGCGCTTCCTGCTCCGAAGCGGCGCTGGAGATGATCTGCGCGCACTATCCGGATCAATGGGTGCAGCACTACCAGAAAAACGGCTATGCCCTCGTGGATCCGGTTCACCGCACCGCTTTCACTCAAACGGCCCCGTACCGGTGGCGCGACATCGCCAACCTGAACCGGCTCGAACAGCGTGTACTTGACGAAGCACTCGAAGCAGGACTGGTCAACGGAATCAGCATTCCAATCCATGAACCCACGGGACGCGTCCTGCTTGTCAATCTGTCGGGACAGGCTTCAGTGGTAAATGCGGAAGCCACCCGGCGACTGGCGCATCTGATCAGTACGCAGTTTCACTACGAGTTCGAGCGACTGGGAAAACATCAATCGGCCGCGGTCTCGCAACGGTTGACGCCGCGCCAATGCGAATGTCTGACGTGGGTCGCGCGCGGCAAGTCCTCCTGGTCTATCGGTCAACTGCTCGGCATTTCCCAGCACACAGTGGATTATCACATCGACACCGCCATGCAAGCCCTGAACGTCAACAGCCGGACCTCCGCCGCGGTCAAGGCAGCTGTGCTCGGACTCATCCGTCCCTGAAGACGTGCTGCGCGCGGCGAAGGATCCAGTGCTTTTCCCGGCAGCCCTGTCGACGGCGAAATGACGCCGGCATTATCGTTGGTATACGGCCGCTCCGCTCGCTTCTGCAACCTCCCTGACTCCCTAGTTCAAGGACATTCTGGACTCGCCTACCGTTGAGGCTAACAACTTCGGCGGGAGATACACGATGCCCTACATTGCTGCAGGCAGACTGGAAGACCTGCCGCCAGAAATCCGGGCAGGACTCGGTGCGTACCGGTATGAAGTCTTCGTCCGACGCCTCGGCTGGACGCTACCGACTTCAACCGACAACCAGACATCGGAGTGGGACCAGTTCGACAGCGGTGCTACCGTTCATCTCGTCGCTCTGTCACCGGTACGTCGCATCTGTGGTTGCGCGAGGCTGATGTCTACAACCGGTCGATATCTGCTCAAGGAGGTGTTTCCAGAGCTCCTTGGCTCGGAGCCGCCCCGGGAATCGGCTACGCTCTGGGAGCTTTCCCGCTTCGCTGGATCAGCCCAAAAATCGCACGATGACAACACGAGTGAGCACAACGCGCCCGGCATGCAGCTGTTTCCCTATGCGCTCGCGCTCGCAGCGTCATTCGGCGCAACCGAGGTGATCGGCGTCGTATCGCGCTCCGTGGACCGCCTGTATCGTCGTTCGGGGCTCACCCTGCAGCGCATCCATCCTGATCTCGCAGTCCGGAATGCCAGCATCGTCGCCTGCTCCATCGAACTTTCCCCAGCCACCTTCGACCGACTCGGTTGCGATCCGCACGAACTGATGAAGTCAGTACATTGGTTCGGAAAGTCGCGGTTGCCTGATACCACCGGGGGCATCGATGACGCAGGAAGCTCGGGTACCGTACTGCTGCCACTGTCAGGTCAGTCACCCCGCCCTGAAAGGGCGAGGCTTGTTAAATCAAGCCTGATTGACCAGCCTG
>NZ_JALPRJ010000171.1 GCF_030464885.1 Caballeronia sp. SEWSISQ10-4 2
GAGCACGCGAGCGCGTTGCTGACCAAAGGATGTCTGATTGAAGGCACGGCGGGTCATCCGCTCGTGCTGCATTCGGACAACGGCAGTTCGATGAAAGGTGCGCTGATGCGAGCAACGATGCTGGAGCTGAATGTAGAGGCCTCATTCAGCCGGCCGCGGGTGAGCAACGACAATGCGTACGCCGAGGCCCTGTTTCGCACGGCCAAGTACTGTCCGTTATGGCCTGAGCGGCCATTTGATACGCTGGAGGAGGCACGCCTGTGGGTGCGAAAGTTTGTGCTTTGGTACAACGATGAGCATTGTCACAGCGGGTTGAAGTACTTGACGCCGAGCCAGCGACATAGCGGACAAGCGGATGAATTACTGGCCAGACGGCGCGCTGTGTACGAGCAAGCCAAGGCGCAAAACCCTGTGCGCTGGTCAGGCAAAACCCGAAACTGGCATCTTGCAGACTCGGTTTATTTGAACCCTGAAACGACCCGAGAATCTGCCACGCAATACAAACAAGCTGCGTAGCGGTGCGCGCGACAACTTGACACACGCCGCGTAGGACAAAGAAATGAAGTGCCGCCACGCACAGTGGCTAATAGTGATAAAAAATACAATTAACTCACGCAGACCACTAACAACGAAAGCAGCAACCCGGCATAGACTCAGCCCCACGAGCGCAAGAACCCCAAACCCAAACCCCGAGCGCGAGCGAACGCCCCGCACCAACCCTGATCGCCAGAACCTAAAACCCGTCTTACGCTTGTCTGCTTTCCCGCACTGAAAGTCACGTCTTGTTGCTAATCCAAAAGATAGGTTGTCGTACAACATGGATGGTGGCATCCGCAATTAAATCCAGTGCAATGCGGTGTCCGATCTCACGTCGATCTGCTTTGGATAAAATCGTGGGAGTGACCATCCAGAAAGGCTAGAGCGATATCCATCCGATCTTTCAGTCTCGCCTGAAGGCGTTGCTTTTAAGGGTTAACGGTGATGGAAAGTGCGTCGCGTCACGGTTATGTTCTCATACGACAACATACATCGATAAATGCACCGCGAAGAGCGCCTTCCCGCGTCCCATTTGTGTCGTGTGGCCGGCATCGGCCTCAATCGATCCGCAATAAAATCCATACAAAGAGCGAGGAGACGAAATGATTCTGTCCGGCCGATTGTCCGCGAAGCTGGCGGTCCTGTGCATGGCATTGAGCGCCGTGGCTGCAGTAACCGTCGTCACTGCACCTTCTGCGCACGCAGCGGACCCGGTGGCGATCAACATAGTCGATGTGGCGGGGAATTTGCAACTGACCCAGAAGGCGTTCGAGGCCTTCAAGGCCAAGTACCCGCAACTCGTCTCCAACATCACGTTCACCAACGCACCCGCGCCGCAGTTGCCCGGCAAGATCAAGGCGATGCAGGCAGCCGGCCGCTCGGATATCGATCTTGTGCTGACCGGCACGGATGCGCTTGCCGCAGGTATTGAACAAAAGCTCTGGATGAAACTGTTGCCGGATCAAGCCGCCGCATTCCCCGGCGTCCTGGATAAATACGCGCCCGGCCCACGCAAGATGCAGGACGTGGCGCAGGGCTACGGCATTGAAGTGACGTACATGCCGGCGGGTCCGCTGATCGAATACAACCCGGCGAAGGTCACCGATCCGCCGAAGACGCCTGAACAATTGCTCGCGTGGTGCAAGGCGCATCCGGACAAGCTTATCTATGCACGCCCGGCAAATTCCGGTCCCGGCCGCACCTTCCTGATGGGCCTGCCGTATGTGCTCGGCGACAAGAATCCGCAAGACCCGATCAACGGCTGGGACAAGACCTGGGCCTTCCTCAAACAGCTGAACGACTGCATTCCGTATTACCCGGGCGGCACGTCGGCGGTGATGAAGGAACTGGGCGAAGGCTCGCGCGACATGACGATGACCGTGACCGGATGGGACATCAACCCGCGCGCGCTCGGCCTCGTGCCGGCCGAATACAAGGTCCAGGCCTTCGACAACATGACGTGGGTCAACGACGCTCACTACATGGTGATCCCGAACGGCGTGCCGAAGGAAAAGCTCGACGTGCTCTACAAGATGATGAATTTCATGCTTGATCCCGCGCAGCAGGCAATGACTTTCGACGATGGCTACTTCTATCCCGGCCCGGCCGTGAAGGGTGTCACGATCGAGTCGGCGCCGGAGAAGAGCCAGGATGTCATCAAGAAGTATGGCCGGCCGGAATACGCGAAGCTGCTGGCTGACCGCCCGCACGTGGTGCCGCTGAATGCCGCCGCGATGGTCGCCGCATTCCAGAAGTGGGACCGCGAGATCGGTGCGCAGAAGTCGAAGTAGGTTGTTATGACCGTGCGGCGGCTTGAGGGTAGCTTTAAGCCCGGCTTCAAGACCGCCGCACGGCGTCGTTCCATGTATCGGGAATCTGCCATGAAGCATCAGTTTGATGAGTTGCGTCTTGATTCGGTCAGCCGCAGTTTCATGAACGCCGAAGGTCACGCGGTCGCGGCGCTGCGAGGTCTTGCCTTGAACATCCAGCGGGGCGAGTTCATCGCGCTGCTAGGGCCGTCGGGATGCGGCAAGTCGACGGCGCTGAATTGCATCGCCGGCTTGCAACCGCTTACCGGCGGACGGATCTGGCTCGACGATCAGCGTATTGATGTCCTGCCACCTGAGAAACGCGGCTTCGGCATGGTGTTCCAGAACTACGCGCTGTTTCCGCATATGTCCGTGCTGGACAACGTCGGTTTCGGTCTCAAGATGCGCGGTGTCGCGAAGAGCGAAGCCGCTCGTCGCGCGTATGAAGCGCTGCAGATGGTGCAGCTCGTCGGTCAGGAGAAGAAGCTGCCGGGGCAGTTGTCCGGTGGTCAGCAACAGCGCGTGGCCATCGCCCGGGCGATCGTGATCGAACCGGCGCTCGTGCTGATGGATGAACCGCTATCGAATCTGGATACCAAGCTGCGCATTGAAATGCGTGCCGAGATCCGGCGCATTCACAGCCAACTCGGACGCGCGACGATTTATGTGACGCACGATCAGGACGAAGCGCTGTCGATGGCCGACCGCATCGTCGTGATGAGGGAGGGGACCGTGCAGCAGGTCGCGTCGCCGAAAGAGATCTATGAGCGGCCGGGCAACCTGCATGTCGCGCGGTTCATGGGGTATCGGAACGTCGCCGAATTTACGCTCGAAGGCATGCAGGGCGAAGGCGTTGCCGTGAGCGTGCACGGCGTGCGTCTGATCGGTATGCCGATGGCCGGTTTCGACAGCAAACGCGTAAGCGTTGCAATGCGTCCCGAAGACCTGGACCGAGCCTCACCCGGTGCAGAAAATTCGTTCGATGCAGAAGTGCTCACAGTGGAATACGGCGGCCACGATTCACTGATTCGGGTGAAGACCGCGTTCGGTAATCTATGGGCGCGCGTGACCGGTGACGTGGCCGTCGGCGAACGAATTTGCCTGCATGTGCCGCCATCGCGCACGCTGGTGTACGACGGGGAGACGCCATGAACGTGCCGAACGTGGTGCTACCGACCGCGGTCCAGCGCGACGCTAAAGCGTGGCTGGTTTCTCCCGCGCTGATCTTCATCCTCGCGCTGTTTGTTTATCCGTTCTTGTACGGCCTCGTGCTGTCGTTCCAGCCGATGAACGGCGGCTCCGCGTTCGCCAACTACATCGCCTTTTTCACCGATACGGCGATGTGGCCCACCATCATCGTGACGTTGAAGCTCGCGGTGCCGGCGACGATCATCAACGTGGGTTTATCGGTTCCGGTTGCGTTCGCCTTGCGCCGTAATTCGCCGTATCAGAAGTTCGTGACCACGTTGCTCGTGATTCCTGTGACCCTTGGCACGGTGCTGATCGCGGATGGCATGCTGACGTACTTCGGCCCGAACGGCTGGTTCTCGCAAGCGGTGCACGGACTGCATTTTTATAGCGACGAAGTGCGTCTTACGCATAACTATTGGGGCGTGTTGATATCGCTGATCGTGTCGGGATTTCCGTTTGCTTTCTTGTTGACGCTCTCGTACGTGACAGGCATCGACCCGACGCTTGCGCGTGCCGCCGCCACGCTCGGCGCGAGCCCGTGGGAGCAGTTTCGCCAGATCTATCTGCCGCTGCTGATGCCGGGCCTGACCATGGCCGCGTGTCTTTCGTTTGTGCAGGCGTTCTCGGTGTTCCCATCGGCGGTGCTGCTCGGCGCGCCTGCCGGACCCACACGCGTGATTTCGATAGCCGCTGCCGAAGCCGCATTCGAAAGCTACGATTATTCACTCGCCTCCGCGATTGCGATGGTGATGGGCTTCGTGCAGTTGCTGGTGGTGGCAGGCATGCTGAGCGCACGCCGCTTCTTCTACACGGGTCCGGTGACCGGAGGTAAAGGCTGATGGCGACCGATAACCACGCATCTGTCTGGGCGGCGCCTGCGTCTCACGACAGCCGTAACGACGGCGCACAACCGGCCAAGCCGATGAAACCGCGCGTAAGCCTTGGCGATCGGCTCTGGAAGATGTTCGTCTGGGGCTCGATGGCATTTTTCCTGTTCAACGTCCTGTTGCTGATTGCGACCGTCGCGGTCAACTCGGTCGCGACGCGCTGGTTCGGTACGCTGCTGCCGCCGGGGTTCACGCTGCACTGGTACGCACAGGCGTGGAGCGACTTCCAGCTCGCGAGCGTGTTGTGGGTGACGATCGAGGTGGTCGGCGCGGTCGTGATTCTATCGATCGCACTGGGCGTGCCCGCAGCCTATGCGCTCGCCCGCGTGCAGTTTCGCGGCAAGCGTTTTGCGATGCTCGTGTTCCTGCTGCCGTTGATGGTCCCGCCCGTCACCTACGGCATTCCGATGGCAACCGTCATGTACAAGGTCGGCCTTGCCGGCACATTGAGCGGCGTGATCCTCGCGAACCTCGTGCCGGCGCTGCCGTTCGTCATTCTCGTGATGACGCCGTTTATCGAGCAGATCGATCCTAATCTCGAAGCGGCTGCGCGCATCTTCGGTGCTAACACCGCGAAATACTTTCGTTATGTGCTGTTGCCGCTCTTGATGCCGGGCATGCTTGCTGCAGGTTTGCTCGTGCTTGTGCGTACCATCGGTATGTTCGAGCTGACGTTCTTCACCGCCGGACCGACGACGCAAACGCTCGTTGTCGCGCTGTACTACGCGGTCTTTTCGACGGGCGTGCGCGCGCCTCAGTCAATCGATGCAATGGCGATGATCTACATGGCGATCACGCTCGTGTGGGTGCTGATCGCGCTGCAGTTCGTGAGTCCGACGCAACTCGTTTCGCGTGTCAAGGAACAGCGGCAATGAAATGAGCGGCTCGT
This sequence comes from Caballeronia sp. SEWSISQ10-4 2, assembly GCF_030464885.1. Taxonomy (GTDB): domain Bacteria; phylum Pseudomonadota; class Gammaproteobacteria; order Burkholderiales; family Burkholderiaceae; genus Caballeronia. The sequence continues at coordinate 5,313 of NZ_JALPRJ010000171.1, forward strand.
TGTTTAAAATGCGAGCCTCTCGATTACAGGGACCCTGTCAGCCGATAGATACATCGACAGGCAGTGGTCTCGTTACCCTTCGCTTCGCCATCTTCTGTTCCACCTCCAGGCCCGCGATCACGTGGCGTCTCGACACCCATCTCCATAGCTTTGAACTGGCGTTCCGATTGCGTCGCGCAACGCCTGGATCCATCGATAAGACGAACCGATAACCACGATTTTATGCTGCCGAACTTAAGCGTTTGGGGGCGGTAAAGGTTCACCCGAATCGAATGATCGACGGCACCTATAAACTTACAAAACCCTTATAAAACAAGGCTCGTATCAGGGTTTCCGATCACAACATCGGGTTTCCCACACCGTCCTTGCTGTTGTGGCGCAAACGTTCTCTGCGCTCTCTCGCACCCTTTCCAACCAACTTCTCCCGATCGCGTGGCGTAGCGCACGGAACGCTTCCTTGACGGTGCCATTCTTGGACCACATCGCGTCCCTGACTGACGGGAACGCGGGACAAAAACGCGTTTCATCCCGGGGGAAATATGAGCACTACTTATAAAAAAACGTTGAAGACCGCTCTTAGAGTGAGTTGCATTGTCATCGCCAGCGCTATCCCGCCGATGGCCAATGCGCAAACTGGCGTCACGTATCTTTCGGCAGCACAGTTGCCTCCTTGTTACGACAACCATCATAAGATCATCCCGGGCGACTGTGGGCCGTCGAACGACGGATATGGGATGGAGTCCGATACATCGACTGCGGAGGAATCGGGTTCTACCGTCGCGGCAGATACCGGGTCGAACACCGATGGCGCCACTGAAGGACATGGTGACGATGCATCGAATGGGACTTCGGGTAGCGGTGCGGGGTCAGGCAATAGCGGTAACGGCAACGGGAGCGGCGGTGGGGGCAGGGGCTCCGGCGGTACCTCGGGTAGTACGTCAGGCGGCAGCGGTGCTGGTGCGAATAGCGGTGTTGGAAGCAGTGCGGGGAATTCGGGAAGCGGTTCGGGGGCAGGGGCAGGATCAAACTCCAGTAGCGGCGGGTCAAACGGCACCGGGTCGGCGGGCGGTACCTCGAACGGAAGTGGTGCGGGAACAGGATCAGGCAGCAATGGCGGACATGGCAGCGGTTCGTCAAGCGGTAGTTCCGGTGGCGGTGGTTCTGGTTCTGGTTCTGGTGCTGGTGGTGGTGGTGGTGGTGGTGGTGGGTCAGGGTCAGGGTCAGGGTCGTCAAGTGGTGGCAGTGGTGGCAGCGGCTCGTCCGGAGGGAGTTCGGGCGGCGGCGCTGGCGCGGGCAGTGGCTCGGGGTCATCAAGTGGTGGAAGTGGAGGGGCGGGGAACGGCAGTGGCAGTGGTAGTGGCAGTGGCTCGTCCGGTGGGAGTTCGGGCGGGGGAGGTGCGGGCTCAGGTAGCGGGTCCGGGTCTACCGGTAGCAGTTCTGGCGGTAACACCGGCGGCAGTACGGGAGGCGGGTCGGGTCATGGCAGCGACGGCGGTCACGGCAGCGACGGCGGTCACGGCAGCGACGGTGGTCACGGCAGCGACGGTGGTCACGGCAGCGACGGTGGTCACGGCAGCGACGGCGGTCATGGCAGCGATGGTGGCCACGGCAGCGACGGCGGTCATGGCAGCGATGGTGGCCACGGCAGCGACGGCGGTC
>NZ_JALPRJ010000172.1 GCF_030464885.1 Caballeronia sp. SEWSISQ10-4 2
AAGTCCTCTCGGCCGTCGAGGCCTGTTTCCGGCACTGGATCGGACCAAACGAAGTCCTACGAAGACTATGCTGCATTATTTAAGACGCTATGTTTAGTTCGCGGTCACAGCGGTTGAAACTGGCACTCGGTATCGAGCACTGCCCGGCCGTCGTCCAGATGGATGATTGTGCGAAACGGCTCTTCTATGTCGTCTCGGAACACAACGCCTTCCACCGGGCGGGACATATCGTGATGAAAACAGACACGCACCCGCTTCCCTGCCATCAAGCCTTGCGCGGGAAAGTCCGTGGCCGTGATATTCGCTTTGATACCCATAGTTGTTTCCTCTCGTTTCCTCTCGTTGATTGCGCACGCCAGAACCCACTCACGCTTACAACACTGGAATGATCAGATGCTGGCCGACAAGAATGAGATTAGGGTTCGGCAGGTTGTTGCGCTTCTGAATCTGGACGTACTTTGCGGCGCTTCCCAGTTGGCTCGACGCGATCAAATTCAATGTATCGCCCGCCTTGACCAAGTAGGTCTTCTCGCCGCTTGTCGCCGCTGTAGTGACGACCTGATTGCTGATGAAATACTTCCTCAACAGATTCAGATACTCGGGAGACTGCTTGACCTTCGCAATAGCGGAATTCAGATAGACAAGAAGCGTGGCGTCATCCTTGCGCACTCCGATCTTGTAGGCCAGATTCGAACCATCAAGCTTCGTGACCGCAAACGTCAGATCGGTACCCTCGATCTCCGATACGCCGAACGGGTAGTCGTAGACAATGGCGTCGACCTGTCCGCTGTCCAGATAGTGAGAAGTCCAAGAGCGCTCACCGTTGATACTCGCATCAGACAACTCGACGATCTTGCTCGTCGGAAACGCTTTTTCCACAAACGCCTTGACGTCCGGGTCTCCTTTCAGGATACCAACCGTCTTGCCGGCCAAATCAACCCCCGACTTGACCGGGGAACCCTTTCGCACGATCAGCGAGTAACCAAAGTCGTCGATATAAGGCACCGTATAAACCACGCCACTCGGCGTGTCATCGGGGAAAGTAAGCCCGTCCATGGCAACGTCTACGACCGCGCCGCCATGTTTGTCGGACTGCGTCAATTGCGCTGGCACCGCCGGGTAGGTATCCACGCCGTGGTTCGTGTCCACCTTTATGCTGCCGTGATCGCCTGAAGCAAATTCCTTCTGCGAAAAAAGCAGCTTCGCGAAGTCGACATTAAAGCCCTGCGGCTTACCGTTGTCTTCCGAGTAAAAGGGCTTCGACGGATTCTCCACGCTGACACGCACAACGCCGCTGCCAAGGATCGCTTTTAACGTGTCACCGGTCGGCGCTGGGCCCGACGGTGTGCTGGACGCTGTCTTCGGCGTGTCAGAATCACTCCACCCGCTGCTCGCTGCGCTGGCTGCCGGGACATCGGTTGCCGTGACGTGTGGCTCGCCCTCACCGAGCAAGCCCTTCACTCCCCCGTGATAGATGAACCACCCAGCAGCGAGCACGACCAGAAAGAGAGCAGATCCCAGTATTTTCTTCATGTCTTCTATGTGAATAGCTAAAGGTTGTTTTCGCGTTTCGGCGCAAGACTGCGCTTACTTCGGCTGCACTTGCGAGCCCAACTGCTGCTGCACCGGCTGAGTTGCAATCGTGACGTCGATGGCGGCCTTTGCCTGCTGCACCTCGGAATTCTCCATCAGGGACGTTTCCATTTCGGAGAACGCCTTATTGACTGAATTCATCACTGAATCGAGCGCCGCGTCAGTCGTGATCTGGGCAAACGTGTTGCTCGACTGCATGCCGGCGATCTTGTTCATCCGCTGCGCGGATTGCGACATGTCCCACAGCGCCTTCGCCCGTTCGATGGCGTCAGAAAAGCGCTGCAACTCCTGCTGAACCTGCTTGTACCGGCCTTCGCGGAAGGCCAGAAGTTTGTTCATCGTTTCCAACTGCGACTCGAAGCGACCGGCGTCTTCGGGGTACTGCTTTTTGAAAACGCTCGTCTTCTGTTCGAAGTTCTTCACTTCGGTGCGAAAGGCCGTGATGCTGTCCTTAAATTTTTCGGCCGCCTGTCTCTTGTCGTTCAATTCGTTGTATAGCGTCTCAATCGGATTTTTCTCCGCCTCGGTGACAATCATTTTGACCTTTTGGTTCGCAAACTTCATCGCAATGACTGGCGCGAAATTGATTGCCGCCAAACCCAGGACCGCGGCCACGATGAGCCCAACGATTCCCTTGATCAACAAGATGGCTAGTGGCGCGCCAACGGCAATACAGAGGCCGATAATGGCCCATTTGATGATTTTCACTTTAGTCTTGTTCGAGGTCGGTTCCACGAACGTATTGCCATTCGACATTTGAATCCCCTTTGACATGTGCAACGGTTTCATTTGTTTAACTTGTTCAATTGCCCAACAAAGTCGTCTCTGAATGCAGCCATGGATCCTTGGCTGTGCAACCGTAATGACCTGGTTTATTTGCTCAAGCGCCGGGACGGCCTTGCTAACACCAGCGGGATGTCTTGAAACAGCGTTCGTACTTTTTTATACAGTCCTGGCAGGTCATACAGGGACCGCCTCAGCAAGGACAATCGCGCGAAAATCCGCAGGTGGGGCGTTCGGAGTCAGCACATCAACCGGCACACCAAGGAGCTGCAGCAGTTCGTGCCGGATCGCGCCGATGTCGAACAATGTCGTTTCCGGCGTCGGGTCAATCAGAATGTCGAGATCGCTGCCCTCGGAATCGTCGCCGTGAATGACGGAGCCAAACACGCGCGCGTTGGAGGCGCGATGAGCCACAACCACTCGACGAATGGCTTCTCGGTGACTTACGAACGCAAGAGATGGCTTCATTGCTTCAAACTCCTCTTCGACACGGCCAAACGGCTCTTGATGGTTCTCCCACCCTTCACATTGCCGTTTCCTCAAATCCTAATGCACGGCCCTATAGTGGTACGCGTTGCGTACCACGTCAAGCATTAATCTTACTTTTCGTTTTACGACCAGAGACCAGGCGGTCGACCGCCGCACGCGCAAGTGCAGGAAGTGGCCGATAGTCCTTCGACGTGTCCGGCATCCGATACGTTTTGAGCGCACGTGGATTGATGCCGGCCGATTCGGCGAGTTCATCCCACGTGACACCGAGCGCGTCCTTCGCTGATTTTAAAAATTCTTGCTGGGTAGGATTCGACATGGCCTTTTTGATGATACGCGTTGCGTACCATGATATCGCGCTCTGGCCGGTATGAATATAACGGCGTTTTGCCCTAATTCTTGAATCAACAACAGTGAAGCAGCGTGCCTCATACGACTTCAGAAAACGCTCGCGATGCGTCAGCAAGGGAAACGTCAATATATCGGCTCGTCTGGTCAATGTCCTGGTGCCCGAGAAGTAGCTGGACCTGCTCGATGGTTGCGCCATTTCTGAGCAGTCTTGTAGCGAATGTCCTGCGTCCGCTATGGCTAGTTCCGTTTGTGCCCGCCGCGCGGTACAAACCAGTGACGTACGCCTGCAGTGAATCAGCGGCCCAATAGTCGGTCCGACCGACCTCCGAGTCACTGCGCCGTTTCAAACTTAACGAGTATGGGTAGCCTTTCCGGCTAAGAACAAGAGGCAGATGCGGATTAAGCCCGTGATAGTGAGTGCGGCCGAGAGCAGTTCCCAAATCGCACTCGCGGCGATAAATGACGTATCGGCGCAATGCCTCGATGAGTTTGATCGATGAGGGATAGATGCATCGCGGCCTACATCCCTTCGTGATCGCGGCACGTAGCGAGACTTCGCGCCGCAATTCGCCGCTCGCAAAGTAGAAATCTGCGACGGTAACTTGGGCAATCTCGGTGATTCGCATGCCACACGCCAGCCCCAACAGCAAAACAACGGCGTCTCTTTCGGGATAGCGACTCGTGGCGTCTGTGACGCGAAGAAGATGCCGGATTTGGCTCGGAGCTAGAACTTCAGCGCGTTTGATGTGTTGCGGACGCATAGCGGACCTCTGAACGGGTTGGAATTCGGTCGTGTTCAGAGAGAAAAACCGCGAGGCTCTTTTTCAAGCATATCACCGCGTCATTGCTACCAACCTCGGAAAGTAGCGCGGTGAATCAGGATCTGGGTGTCCGCGGCACCTTGCGCTTGACCACGGGTTTCGTCGGTGGCGTCTGCCGCCGTGTGTCGGCGCTGGCCCGCGACATTGCCAGTTGCTCGCGTGTGCGTGCCAGTTCGTCGGCGTCCCGCGCGTGCGCCACCTGAACCGACGCGAGATTGCCCTCCAGGACACCCACCTGCTGGCGCAGATCGCCAAGTTGCACGTGGAGCGCCTGGAGTTCGGTGCGATAACGAGTGTCGCCCTGCTCCCGTTTGCGAGAGGCGGCGTCCAGCTCCTTCTGTAAGCGCGCGGCCGCTTGCCGCTCACGGTCGATTTCCAGCAGCGCCCGGGTTTCGGCGGCTTTGAGCCGCTCAAGCGCCAGCGCGCCGTCGGCACGCAGCTTGTCCAGTTCCGAGGCGAAGTCCCGCCGCGCGGTCTCGAGCGCGCGATGCAACTGCTGCTCGCCCTGTTGCGCGAGCCGTACCTGCTCCTGCAGCGTCGACGCCGCGGCGACAGAGATGGCCAGCGCTTGGTCCAATTCTGTTATGTGGGTCTGCGCTGCGTCCAACGCCGCCGCACTGCCCATCAGTTCCTGATGTAACCGGTCGCGTTCGGCCTCGGCCCGAGCCTGCCCGGCCTGCGCGTCCGAGACCGATCGTTGCGCCTCGATCTGCGCAGCAGCCAACTGGTCCTGCGCCGTATCGACCGCCCGCGTCCACAACGCCGCGGCCAGCTCTCCGGTCGCGGATTGCAGTTCCGCCGGCAGGTCGGGGTGTTCGATGCGCACCCGGCTCTTGTCACGCAGGGTGGCCCAAAAACGCGCGAGTGCTTCCGCCGGCGCGCTCATGCTGCCCTTCTTCACCAACTGATAGAGCCGGTTCGCAGTGGGCGTGATGCCGTGCCGGAAAAATAGCAGCACGCAGACCTCACGATACAGATCTTGCGTGCGCGGAAACTGCGGGCGCAGTTGCTCGATTTCCGCGTGCAGTTGGGGCTCCAGGGCGGGCGAAGCGTCCATGGCGAGCGTCTCAGGAGAGTTTATGTGTTGATAATATACCGTATAACGTTAATTATATTGAATCTGAATATTGAATTTAGACATTATGACGATAATGTCGAGTAAAATGACCCATCGCGTCAATTGAGCACGTCTCACGTCGGTTTAAGCAAATGTGTACCCATTCTTAAAGACTTTTTGTTCCCAGCCCCCGGGCCGAAATCGTCGTGCTGATGCACTTGGCAGCCGGTGTTGGGCTCAACCGCCGACCGGCAACGCGGAACATTGATGGGCACGAACCGGGCACCGATGATTTGGGACGCCGGCAACCCTACAGAATTGCTTAAAGTGTCAGCCGAAGGAACAATTTTGGTTAAAACTTTTTAAAGCGAATTTGTTCCCAATGATTGACGTTGCCGCCAACTTGCCATTATTTGACGGGAACAAAATTACTTAAACCGACGCCTCTCCCCACCATGCCGTTTCCCGAGCCCCTCCCAATATCCGCCGGCGCCCTTTTGTCGCCTAAGCCACTCGAACAGCTATCTCTGCCGTCCGAACTGGACGGTGGCCTCGGCACGAACCGCGTGCTCGGCGCTCGATCCCAGATTGCCGCACAGGACGACGTCGACGCCATCCGAGCGTGGCTCGCACGCTTCGTCGACACGAAGGCCACCTTCGACACCTATCGCAAGGAGGCCGAACGCCTGCTGCTGTGGTCAACCACCGAACTGCGCAAGCCGCTCTCCTCGCTCACGCACGAAGACCTGCTCCTCTATCGGCGCTTTCTGGCCGACCCGCGACCCGCACAGCGCTGGGTCATGACCGGTCGCAAAGTGGCCCGTGCAGACGCGCACTGGCGGCCGTTCGCGGGCCCGCTCTCGCCAGCTAGCGAGCGTCAGGCGTTTGTGATTCTGAATACGCTCTTCGCGTGGCTGGTCAACGCGGGCTACCTGGCCGGCAATCCGCTGTCCCTGTCGCGTCAACGCGCGCGCAAAGCTAAGCCGAGGGTGACGCGCTTCCTCGAGGACGATCTTTGGCAGGCCGTCAAAACCTCGATCGACGCGATGCCCTGTGACGCCGCACGCGAGCAGGAACACTACGCGCGCGTGCGCTGGCTGATCTCGCTGCTGTATCTGATGGGACTGCGAATCTCGGAAGTCGTGAGCAATCCGATGGGCGGCTTTTTTAGACGCCGCGATCGCGACGGTCAGGACCGCTGGTGGCTGGCGATCACCGGCAAGGGCGACAAGGAACGTTTGCTGCCGGCGACGACCGAACTGATGGCGGAGCTGACCCGCTATCGCCGACACTACGGATTGGCTGCCCTGCCCTATGGCGGTGAAACGACGCCGCTATTGTTGCCGATCGGTGGCACCCACCGAACGCTGACACGCGGCGCCGTGCACCTGATCATCAAACAGGTGTTCGACAATGCGATCGACCATCTGCAGTCGACGGGCGAAGCGCACGAGCGCGCAGCAGAGCGATTGCGCCAGGCTTCCGCTCACTGGCTGCGACACACAGCGGGCTCACATATGATGGATGGTCAAGTCGATCTGCGATACGTGCGGGACAACCTGGGGCATGCATCGATCTCGACGACCAGCCAGTACCTACATGCGGACGACGACGATCGGCATCGGGCAACGGAGGCCGGACTGAGACTTAACTGGTAGCGCGCTCCAGTCGGAGCAATGGGTCAAAGTTCATTGCTCACCGCTCAAGCCGCCGACAACACCTCAACAATCTTCCGTTGATACGCGATCCCTTCGGCG
>NZ_JALPRJ010000173.1 GCF_030464885.1 Caballeronia sp. SEWSISQ10-4 2
ACTACCGGACAAGATGATTGTCGCTACGCCGGACTTGCTGATTGTCGCCGTCCAATCCGGTTTTCGGACGCATTTTTACTGACCACATGGCCACTATTCGATGGACTAGAGACATTGGTTGGCACGATGCGCAGATTGAAGCACGGCGCCCGTTCGAAATAGATCCGGCCTGCTCGGTACTACACTACGCGCAAGAAATCTTCGAGGGTATGAAGGCCTACCGAAGTAAGGAAGGTAAGATTTCGTTGTTCCGTCCGCTGGCGAACGCACAGCGCTTCCGTGAGTCTGCAAAGCGTATGTCGATGCCGCAATTGCCCGAGGCTACATTTATTCAGGCAGTGGAGAAGCTAGTCGATATCGACCAGGCCTGGGTTCCGGAAACCGAAGGCTCTAGCCTGTACATAAGGCCGTTCATGTTCGCATCGGAGAATTTTCTGGGAGTGCGGGCCTCGAATGAATACACCTTCTGCGTAATCGCATGCCCGGTTGGCCCATATTTCAAATCAGGTAGGTCGACTGTCAAGGTGTGGGTATCCGACGAATACACGCGCGCGGGGCGAGGCGGCACGGGTGCGGCTAAATGCGGTGGTAACTATGCTGCGAGTCTAATTGCACAAACTGAAGCCGTAACCAAAGGATGTGACCAAGTTGTCTTCCTTGATGCCACGACGAATACGTGGATTGAGGAGCTGGGTGGCATGAATGTCTTTTTTGTGTTCGACGATGGGTCACTTCGTACACCGCCTCTGACTGGAACAATCCTGCCCGGCATTACGCGGGCGTCCATCATCGAACTAGCAAAAGCTGAAGGAATTTACGTGAACGAGGCACCATATTCTTTCGGCCAGTGGAGGGCCGATGCTTCGAGCGGGCGCGTCAAGGAGACTTTCGCCTGCGGCACTGCAGCTGCCGTGACGGCCATTGGTCATGTTCGATATGCGAAGGGCGAGTTCAATGTGGGCACCGGTGACGAAGGCCCTGTTACACAACGTATTCGCAACAAGCTGATCGGCATACAGCGAGGTATCAGCGCGGATACGTTCGGTTGGGTACACCACGTCACCTGAATGCTTGTCCGGCAAAAACGCATCGCTGCGCTCAACGCATATGAAGTGGCGTCGAGAGACCACGCCACTTGACAAGACAGTCGGCCAGAAAGAGGAACTGCGCGATTGCTCGCCAAAGAGGCAACATCATGATACATGCCTCTAGTAACGTTTCACGTGCCAGTCCGGCATGTGAAACTGTGAAACGAGCGAATGGAGAATCTCAGGACCGAGGACACACCCAACTTCAGCGTTCACTGCGATGAGTGGCTTTGTGCGTTGCCTTACTTGTTGGTCGGGTTGTAGCGCGTGTTGAGTGCACGCCGAAAAACCGAAAGCGCGGGCAGCGTTCCCACTACTACCGCTTAGCCATCTGAATCGAACGTATTGCGCAATTAGTCCAATGCGCTCGGCGCCTATATATTCTCAGCCCCCCGTTATAGCCTTCGCGCCTCCAAAGTTTGGTGTAGTCGCCGCTCCTCCGGTCAAAAAGTCAGAAGCCAAGCTGAAATTTCAGCAGCACTTATTCGTGACAGGCTAACTGTTGGCGTGACCTCATCAAGCTTGCCAAACTCACAACGGCGGCAGTCACCATAACCGGATGGAAGGCTTCGATTTGCTTAAGATGATGCACGATTCTCATACATAAGTTTTAGGCATATGCAGGCGCCGATTACTGCATATTCGCATCTTTTTGTGTGCCCTACGATCGGTTCTGCGGTCCCTCAACAGCCCTGACTGCCAGAGCAGGGATCGAAAAATTGCATAGTACCAGTGGGCGACAACTATGTGTTTTCTCGCTATAAACGCAGGCGCGGTTTCGCGGTGGCCGCGTCCGCGCATTCGCTGCCAGACGCGATACCGATCTTAAAGAAAACGACACGGAAGAACTAGTCGGTGTTTCGTTGCCTGCGCGATAAGTGTCCTTAAATAGGCTGAACAAAATCTGTATGAAACTATGCAGTTCTAACTAACATTGGAGATCTAAATGAAAGCAAAAAAGGTAGTGGTGTTTATGATATCGACGGGGTTTATTTCTGCCGCACACGCACAGAGCTCTGTAACGCTGTACGGAATTATCGATTCAGGCATTGCGTACTACCACAACGCCAGTTCGCCAGCGGGCAATCAATCGACATTGGTTAAGTTCAGTAGCAACCTGTCTGGACCTCGGTGGGGGCTGAAAGGCACCGAAGACCTAGGGGGCGGCCTCGCCGCCGTGTTCCGAATCGAAAACGGTTTCAACATTGGGACCGGCGCGCTCAATCAGGGCGGTCGGGAGTTTGGCCGGCAATCTTTCGTCGGACTGTCCAGCCAATCCTACGGAACCGTCACCGTCGGTCGGCAATATGATCCGTTAGTAGAGCTGGTACAGCCTCTCACGGAAGATGGCCTCTTCGGTAGTACGTTTGCCACCCCGGGGGATATCGACAACTATGATAATAGCCTTCGCGTAAATAATTCGGTCAAGTACACATCGCCAGTTCTACGCGGGTTTCAGCTCGAAACGCTCTATGCCTTCGGAGGTGTGGCTGGCAGCACCGGGAATGGACAAACCTATAGCGCTGCCGCGTCATATACCAATGGACCGATGGGGCTTGCCGCCGGGTACTTCTTTGCGAATGGCGGCACCACTACAACTGCCGGGGCGAGGGTATGGACGAGTTCATCCGACAGCCTGTTTAACTCAGGGATCAACTCTGCTTTTGCCTCTGCAAAGTCGATCCAGATAGCCCGTGTTGCGGGCGAGTATGCAATAGGTTCGACAACATTTGGCGCAGCATTCAGCAATACTGTTTATGGTCGAGATGCGCTTTCTAGCTTCCGCGAATCTGCAAAATTCAACAGCGCCTCCGTGTTTGCGAACTACCAGGTCAATCCAGCTTTCCGAGTCGGTGCAGGTTACAACTATACGAAGTCAAGCGGTAGCGGCTCGGCCGAGTACAACCAGTTCAACCTAGGTGCCGACTACGCTCTCTCGAAGCGAACGGACGTGTACGCGGTCGCCGGCTGGCAGAAAGCTAGTGGCAATGAGCTGTCTGCTGGCGGCACAACGATTCCGGCTGTAGCTTCGATCGGATCATTTGGCGTGAATTCTGGCACCGACACTCAAGGGCTGGTAATTGTCGGCCTTCGGCAGAAGTTCTGATCTCGCGGGCAATGCGGCGCTTGAAAGGACGAATGCATTCGTCCTTTCAGGGCGGATCAGCTCAGATACGTCTAGCAAGACGGGCGGCGCCGCTTTGATTCACAAGCCATAGCGCGAGTTGATCGAAACAGCGATGCTTTCGGGCGTTTCGGTCGCTCGGCTCGCGTGTGCAGTGGCACGGGGATCTTCGCTCGCAGCAACGGTACGGACTCTCGCCAACCGGATGCGGCAGTGGTGAAATTGAAGTGTTTGTCGGCGTCGTGGGTGTAGAACTAACAACGACGTGGCAAGGCGCGTTTGAGAAACGCGGATACTCCTAGCAACAAAGGAAAGAATTCTTCGCCCACATCTATCCCGTCGGTTCTGACGCGTTGGCGAAGCCGATACCATCCGATCTCGCCAGATCTCACGGAACAAGCTCGGCCAGCTAGGACAAATTCCGCGAAACATCGAACTGTCACAGGTCTGGACTTCGCTGGAACTCACTGGAATATCTGGCACGGGGCCGGAATCGAAAAATTCTCCCTTTTGCTTTACTGGAGCCGGTCCGAGAATTTCTAATTTGAGACATACCACCAAAAGTACCACCAGACAAAGCGTGCTACCTGATGACTCCCGAGGCGCCTAATACACTGTCCAGTAGAACCGCGTCGCATCCTTCGATTTGGTGCGTCGCCATATACTCGGCGAGCGCCATCCAGGAGGACCTGCCTGTCATCCGGGCGGATAAATTCGCTAGTTCTACAGTTTACAACGAAGTGCGATGCTCTCGCCCGCGTCGCTGATGCGCCGCCGCTACCGGCGGGTCGAGATACATTGGCGAGGAAGGTGGTCTCGCTTCCACTCAGCACGCGATGCCACGACGATGTGTCTACGTCAGATGTCTCTATTCTGCGGTAACCAGTACGCGACCTTCCCCGCGAGATTTTGGCGCCGCGCGCACGACAATTTCCACGTCTTGCCCGAGTCGCGTGAGGCATTCGATCAGTTTGCTTTCGGAAACCCCCCGAAACTGACCACGTAGCAAACCGGAAAGTTTAGGTTGTGACAGTCCAAGAAGACTCGCTGCAGCGGTTTGTGTCAGTCCCCGGTCTCTCAGAAGATGAGCAATTCGTATCACAAGATCCGCTTTGACGCGCATCTCGTCAGCATTGGGTAAGTCAAGATCAGCGTAGACATTCCCCGAGCCACGTTCGATTTGTTCGGTAGTCATCGTCATTCTCCGGCATCTCGTTGGGCCAACTTTAAGCGTCGCTGGATCAAGTCCAGATCGGGCTTTGGTGTCGCAATTCCACTTTTGGACTTCTTTTGGAAGCAATGCAGAACATAGACGGCGGCCGCAAACTTCACGGTATACACCGCACGATACGTGTCGCCCTGAAGGTTCTCAATGACTTCCAGCACGCCTGCACCGCCGAAGCCCTTTAATACCTTTGCATCTTCATGCATCTCGCCCAGTTGCGCGAGATGAAGCGCGTAGCCCACCGCGTCGATTACTTCATCAGGCATCGCCAGCAAGTCCTTTTTCGACGTGCCGACCCAGCGCAGGGACTTGGGAGATTGCGTCATGCCAATTGATTATACCTAAATGGGAATAATTGTCACTGCCGACGCGTTCGAAAACCCGCGACGGATTCTTGGAACCGCATGAACCGGTTGCCCGGTTGCGGCAAGCAGCTAACCCGTCTGCGATGAGGTTCGTTTGACGTCCATGCGATGGTGTTTTTACTAGGAAGGTTCTTCGACAGCCACCGAGAACGACGTCACGAGGTTTCCGCGCCTGCCCTGAGCGCTCTCGTTCGGCTCTAGCCGCACCAGAAAGTCGATGTCCTTTTGCGCGAGCCGAGCAAACTGCTCTTCGACCGCGGCGAATTTCAACAGGCACTGGACCTGCCAGTTCATCCCGACGACGAGCCATCTGGACAGGCCGTTCCACTCGCTCAGAAGGATGGCTCCGGCGCTGCAATACTCCTCCGCGAATTTTTCGATGCGCTTCTCGACAATGCGCGTGTCGTCGGGCGGCATGTTCCCCGAAATGCGAATAGAGACTGAGTGCGCAACGTCATCGTGGGCCAGATACACCGTGGCGATGCCGCCCAGGTGACGGGACACCCGGTCTATCTGTTCCGCGTCCAGATCGTCCTGTACGGGTAACGCTCCTGACAGTACATATTCTCCCTGCTCCATGAGATTTCTCCGCTACCTCTGCGCCGAAGGTAAGGGTACGGCAGCAGGCCCCGGCGCCGGACACGCTGCCAACGATCGCGGGTGATGCCGTCACGTAGGCTGTTCAAGTCGCGCCAGAATCCACGCCTGTCTTGCACGAATCGCACGGATCTGCTGGTCCAGGTCGTCCAGCTCGGTGAGCAGTTCGACATGACGTTCAAGCCCGATCGCCAAGAAGGACAGATCGCCATATAGGTTTCTGCTAAAGACCGCCCCGGCGCGCGCCCACTTGTTTGAAAATTGACCGAGCGTGTTCTCGACCGCCGACTGTTCGGTCTCCGATAGATGGCCGCTCACCCGAATGACGAGCGTGTGCGTAACCGAGTCGGTCGCAAAATAAACATGAGCGGGTTTGGCGAGACTTTCAGCCAGGCGCACCGCATCGGCATGTCGGAACCGGGATTGCACGGGCAGGGCACCGTAGATTTCGTAGGTTCCGGGCATGAGGGCTCCATAGACGAGACAGGCAGTGACCACCGGCAGGCGCAAGTGTGCCTTTGCCGATTAGGCGTGCGGTAACATCGGAATCATTCTGCGATATCAGTCAGATTAGAACTCGTTTGCTATATTGTCAATTAAAAGAATATCAAATGGATGAATTTTCGACGAGACTCAGGCAGGAACGACGCCGTATGAAGTTAAACCAGACGGACTTCGCCACGCTAGGAGGAGTCCAGAAGCAGGCTCAGTTCCAGTACGAGAAAGGCATGCGACGGCCGAATTCTGATTACCTTGCTGCAATTTCGGCGGGCGGCGTCGACGTGCTTTACCTGCTGACCGGCCAACCGTCGACGGTTACTTTGAGTGTCGATGAAGGGGCGCTTATAGCCGGTTATCGCGGACTTAATGCGCGCGAACGAGCGGGTGTCCGGGCGCTGGTGGACACCATCGTCGTGACGCCACGACGGAAAGAAAACACTGACGAGCAGTGACAATCGCCCTCGTCGTGCGCTAGCGCGGTTGACGCCCGCGCGCGACGACGGCCCGGTTTAACCATTGTTAGGCTTTCACGCTGATCCATCGACATACCAGAGCGTTTTCGCTTTCGAGTACCTGATGTGCAGGAAATCATAGTGGTCGCGGCACTGGGCATGCGACGTTGAAAAAATCTTGCTGTGGCCCGCATGGGTGGAGTTAGATTAGCAAGGGGCTAATCGTAATGAGCCACATCATTGATACCACCTAGTACAACATCCCGTAAATAAGTTGAATATTTAGCGGCCTTTTTTATCATGGGAAGATGAGCCGAGGCCGTCACGCAACGCCAGTGAAGCTGGCGAAGAAAGAAAGAGAGGAACTGCGATCACTGATCGGGCGCAAGACTGCCCCACAGCGAGATGTGATGCGTGCGCGCATCGCGT
>NZ_JALPRJ010000174.1 GCF_030464885.1 Caballeronia sp. SEWSISQ10-4 2
ACGTGGCCGTCTTGCAGAAGGAATCCCGGTCCTTTAGGGCCGCGAGGACGTCAAGTGGCACCCGACATGCAGAGCAAGTGCAAAGCGGCCGTCGTGCGCATGCGAAAGAAATCGTGCCACACGCAGCACTTCAACTGACAAGCTACCCGGGCATGTAAAGCCACAATCCGGATTTCACCTCTCATCCGAAAACGATGAGCCAGTCCTGCGGATCCGAGGGCACG
Source organism: Caballeronia sp. SEWSISQ10-4 2 (assembly GCF_030464885.1). Taxonomy (GTDB): domain Bacteria; phylum Pseudomonadota; class Gammaproteobacteria; order Burkholderiales; family Burkholderiaceae; genus Caballeronia. Next base: position 225 of record NZ_JALPRJ010000174.1, read on the forward strand.
AAGCCCTTGTACACGGTGCCTAATCTCGTTTCCGCTTAACCGGTTGGCTACCGGCCCGAGTGAACAACGGGCGTGAGGCACGATCGTCCGGCGATCAAGATGGCGCCGCCTGCACTTCGCGCGCCATGGATGATGCCGCCCCCGCACCACATGTCAGGCTCCCGTACTTTGAGCCTGGCAAACGGGGCATCACTCAGAACCTCAGGCGCAGTCCTGCTCCCAGACTACTACCCGAGGACGTATCGGTGATCCTGTCATACCGATATGCGGCGTAGACGTCGGTGCGTTTTGATAGCGGATAATCGTAACCGAGCGCCGCAGTCGACCACCGGATATTGGCCCCGTCCGCGGGACGCCGTCGCGTGCCGGCCCACGACACCAGCATGCTCCCCACCCCCACCTGCACGCTCGCACCCAGCTGGATCGTGTCGTCGGTCACATGGCTGTTGTTATCGACCCGCTCATATTGAGCGTAGATTTTTACCGCTGCCAGGCGATACGCGCTGCCGACCAGCCAGGTCGTCTGAGTGGTCGCTCCGTTCAGTAGCAGCGCCGCTGTGTGAAGACTCTGTACGGCCGCCGTCGCCGAGAACGACCCGGCAAAATACAGCACGTTCGCACTGTAGTTCGCCTGTCCTGCATGCCCGGCGACACCGGCGTTGCTATAGAGAAGACTGCCTGACAGACCACCGACCTGCGGGGTCTGGTAAAGCAGCGAATCGTCCAGTGCGGTATCGCTCTGCACCGAGGCGGCGCCCATCGCCGAATCCAGATAGCTATGGAGCACGATTGGCGAAAACACGAACGAATTGCCGAAGGGATTGAACAGCAATGTCGATACGAACAGCGGCGCCGTGTTGCGCCCCAGCGTCACTTGCCCGAAATCGCCGCTCAGGCCAACGAACGCGTTGCGCCCGAAGAACGACTGGCTGTCGAACGAACCCGACTTGCCGCTGGCGACACGAAAAAAATCCTCAAGCGTAAAAATAGCCTTCAGGCCATTGCCCAGGTCCTCGGTGCCCGAGAGCCCCCAGTACGATGTGGTCATTCCGCCCGACCCAACCTCCCACGCGTTGCCCTTGGCGCCCGCCGCACGCACCTCGCCCGCAAACGCGTCGGCCAGCCCATATAGCGTCACGGACGACTGCGCACGGGCCATGCCACTCAATACGCACAGCGTCACCACCACCGCGAGCTTGCCCCGAATTCCCCATTGCCTGTCGCACATATTTTTCCCCTTTTTCTTCGTGAATATTGTTTTCCTTTACTCCCTGAGCCTTGCCAAAGGCGGCTCTCAACCAGGCTCCACGCGTGCCATCGGCCGCCCCCGATCGGCCAGTGCGACTGCGATCACGATCTCGTGCGAAGCGGGTGCGTCTGCCACCGAGAGCGAGACCGTGTCGAAATGGTCGAAGCTCCACATGTCGGCGACCCCGTGCAGCGGAATGTCGACGCAGGCGCCAGGCGCGCCGCGCTTGGTGACCGATGGCATGATCGTGTTGGCTGTTGGCAGACACGCCCGCACGGCTTTGCCCAGGCGCGGATGAAGCAGCGCCGCGCCGCACTCGAGCGCCACGTGAGTTCCAAGCAGCGCCGCCTTGCCATAGCTCTGGATGTCAGCCGGCGCGATGCCCAGTGCTGCTATCGCACGCCGGGTGAGCAGCGAGCCCAGTTCTGCGCCCAGCTCGTACAGTGGTTCAAGGACCGCTTCTGCCTGCACGGCCCCGACGTTAAGGACCGCCGCTGCGACCACCTGCCGGTGGGGTGGCGTCACTGCTACGCCGAGCTCCGCGCAGCGCTCGACCGTGTAGATCACCAACCTGGATATCTGTGTCATGACGCGCACCCCTGCGGCTTCGCGCTCGCCGCGAGGTCTGGCACGAGCGGCGGTGCGGGAAACGGACCACGTGCAGATTCGTAGGCGCGCGCCGCGCGCAGTACCAGCGCATCCACTCCTCTCGCACCGATGATCTGCAGGCCCACTGGCAGCCCCTCGTGCGTCAGTCCGCACGGCACGCTCACAGCTGGCTGGCCGGTCTGGTTACACCAGGAAGTGAGCGGCGGCGCCATGCGCAGTGCCTCGGGCAAGCCAGACACTTCCGGCGGCCCCACGTGGAAAACCGGCGTCGCCAACAGGTCGTATTCTTCGAAAAAACCGGCCATCTGCTGCGCGAGCGTATGCCGTGCGGCCAGCGCGTCGACCAACGCCGCGGTGCTCACGCGCTCACCCGCTGCTGCAAGCTCGCGCAGCTCCGGGTCCAACTGCGTCCGTTGCACGATATTCATGGCTCGCACACGCTGCGCAAAGAGCACGGCCCACTGGATCGAATGCATCCTGCTCTCCACATAACCGGCAAGCGGGCGTACCTTGACTTCTTCGACATGCGCACCCAGCACTTCGAGCAACCACATCGCCTTTCCCACGCAGGCAGCAATGGAAGGGTCGACACGCACACCCGCCGGTTCGGGGCAAAATGCGATGCGCAGTCCCGCGATGCTCTCGGCAAGACCTGTGCGGTAATCCCGCACGCCGTCAACTCCCGCAAACCGGTCAAGGCTCGCCGGGCCAGCCATCACACCCACCATCAGTGCAGCATCCTCGACGCACCGCGCAATCGGTCCGAGCGTCGACAATGCTGCAAACGAGCTGGCTGATCCCTCAGGAACCAGACCGAAGGACGGTTTGAATCCCACCACGCCGCTCCAGCTGGCGGGAATACGGATCGAGCCACCCCCATCGGTCGCCAGCGACAGCGGCCCCATGCCGAGAGCGACTGCCACCGCAGAGCCGCCGCTACTTCCGCCCGGGGACCGGCGCGTATCCCAGGGGTTTCGCGTCACGCCGCTCAGTGGGCTATCCGTCACGATCTTGTTGCCGAATTCGGAAGTCGTGGTCTTGCCAAACAGGATTGCGCCGGCCTGTCGCAGGTGCGCGACCGAGGGCGCGTCGAAGTCCTCGGCATCAGGGCTCGTGGTGCACGACCCGTACCGGGTCGGCATGCCGCGCACGGCAACGAGATCCTTGACCGAAACGGGCACGCCATCGAGCACTCCGCACGGTGAGCGTCTCGCCCAGCGATCCTCGGCTTCACGGGCTGCTGTCAATGCACCTTCCTCATCGATCCCGCACAGGCAGTTCACGCGGGGGTCCATACGCGTTACCTGGTCGAGGACCGCACACATGACCTCAACCGGAGACAAGGCAAGACGACGGAAACCCGAAACCAGCTCGCTGGCGCTCAGCATTCCGATATCGTTCATATATCGCAGTCCTTAGTTTTAAGAAAAATCGACCCTCAAGGAATGATCTGCTTGAGCCGCCTCGACTAGCTTTGGCAGACCGGTACGATCTGCCCTGCCGAATCGAGAAGCTCAAACCGGTTGTCTGCCCTGGCCCGTGCGACACGGGTCTCGCACAGCACATGAGCGCCATCGTGGCTTACACCCGTCGTCCCGCGAGGCAGTGCGATCGAGACACCGGGAAGCGCTGCCTTTACGCGCTCCGACTCGACGCTGCCTGACACGCGCACTGCCTGGGCAAAGAGCCGGATGCCGGCATAGGTGTTTTCGCCATGCGGCAGGACCACCGCGTATGGCCCCAGACGGGGCACATGGGAATTCGCGTAGTGAGCCGTATAGCGCTTGAGAAAATCGCGGTTGGCAAGGTTGTCGATGCTCATGAAATATGAGGACACACCGATCGTGCCCGTCGAGGCGCCTTCGGTCGCGATGCACAGCGACTCGTGCGCGATGTCGCTCACGAGTTGCGGCTTCATCGCAAACGATCGGTACTGCTTGACGAAGGTCACCGGATCATCACCGATGCTGTGCCATACAATCTGCGGGCCCAGGCTGGCGATGCGCTGCAGCACAGCGCCGTAGTCGCGCGTGCCAAACGGAAACCAGCTCACGTCAAGAACCTTGCCACCGTGACGCTCGATCGATGCTTGAATTTCAGGCACGAGAACCCGACGGTTGCTGCCAATATCCGACACCACCACGCACACCGTCTGGCCGCCTTCGCGCATGAGCCACTCGATCGTGGGCTCGATGCGCTGGTTCACCGCGAGACCGGTGCTCAACAGTTGCGCATGGCAGCGCCCCTCGTCAAAGTTCGGGTAGACAACCAGCCGCTGCGCAGCGCTCGCCGCCTGCAGGGCCGCCTCGCGCTCCGACGGCAGCACCATGCCGGTGATCATGGCCACCTCGTCGCGCATGAAAAGCTGCCGGGCCTTGTCGAGCGCCACGGCCGTGGACATCTGGGTGTCCTCGACCCGCAGTTCGAGTGGCCGGCCAAGCAGGCCGCCGGCTGCGTTGATTTCATCGAGCGCGAGCGCGGCGCAACTGCGGTTGGCTTCGCCCACCCGCGTGAGCGGTCCACTGAGCGGAGCGAGCAGTCCGATCCTGAGCGGCGTCGCGGCCCGTGCAGGGTATGTGAGCCCTGGCATGCCAATGGCGCCGGCTGCGCCCAGCGCAAGTCTGCGTACGAAGGTACGGCGGTTCAACCCGGGGTTCATAAAATGTTTTCCAGAGGTGAGTGAGGCTCGCTGCTACCTGCCGGTGACAGGTACCGGGCAAATGGATGCGCATCAAGCGCTCCGTTGGCCGGATCGACCGGGCCGGCATGGACGACGCGTCCGTTTTCGAGCACAACGCATCGCTGCGCGCTTCGCAGTACGAGATCGAGGTTCTGTTCAACGAGAAGCACGGCGAGTGGCGAGGCGCGACAAAGCGCCGGGATGACTTCGCTGATCAGCTCGACAAGATTCGGCTGCACGCCATCAGACGGTTCATCAAGGAGCAGCAGCTTCGGGCGACCGCATAACGCCCGCGCGATCGCGAGTACCTGCTGCTCGCCCCCCGAGAGGGTTCCACCTTCCTGTCTGAGGCGCGCCTTGAGCACCGGAAAATAGTCGAACACCATCTCGGGGATATCGCCGCCCGCGGCCCGGGTGCCCATCATCAGGTTTTCGCGCACGGTGAGCTTCGGAAAAATCCAGCGCCCCTGCGGTACGAGGCCAATGCCACGGCGGGCAATCTCATGGGTGCGCAGGCCCGTGATCGGCTCATCGTAAAATCGGATATCGCCTGTCACCTGCGGAAGTAGTCCCATGATCGCCTTGACAAGCGTGGACTTGCCGGCACCGTTGCACCCGAGCACACCCACGATCTCGTTGGGCGCAATATCAAGCGCGATCTGGTGCAGCACCGGCGCGCCGCCGTAGGCGGCCGACAGGTCTTCAATGTGCAACATGGCCCGCTCCCCGTCCGAGGTAGATACGCCGGATTTCCTCATCCCGCGCGATGTCGTCATAGGTGCCGCGCCGGACAATCTGCCCCCGATGCATGACCCATGTTTCGCATTCAAGCGCACGCACGAAGCCAAGGTCATGCTCAATGGCCAGCACGGCGCAGTCCTCGCGCAACCGGTGGATGAGGCGTACCAAGCGCTGTGCATCGTTTGCTGACAGGCCCGCAGCCGGCTCGTCGAGCAACAACAACGCCGGCCGGCACATCATGGCCATGCCGATCTCGAGCCATTGGCGCTGCCCGTGCGGCAGCCGGGCCGCCAGTTCGTCCGCCTGCTCACCGAGGCCCACTTCCTCAAGGATCGCCTCCGGATCGGGCATCGGCGAGGCACGATGTGACGCAACACCGAGCCCCGCGACGATGAGGTTGTCCCTCACGCTCATGGAGAGAAAGGTATTGGTGCCCTGAAACTTGCGAACGACACCACGCCTGCAGAACTGATGTACTGGCTTGCCGGCCATGGACTCGCCTGCGAAATACAGCGCGCCAGAACTTGGCGCAATCGCCCCGGACAGCATGCCCACCAGCGTGCTCTTGCCTGCGCCGTTCGGACCGATGATGCATAGCAGATCGTGCGGCTTGATGATCATGTCGACATCTGCCACTGCATCTATGCCGCCGAAAGTCCTGCGCAGATGTGTAGCCTTCATCAGAGCCTCCGTGAAACCCCGGACTTCAGGCCCGGGGAGGTAAGGAGACGGTTTTAACTCCGTCTCGTTAAATAGGTGACGGGCTT
>NZ_JALPRJ010000175.1 GCF_030464885.1 Caballeronia sp. SEWSISQ10-4 2
GGCGCGCTGTCCATCCCCGGCCTGAAGGCCGAGGTCTTTCGCGCAACCTGATAAAAAAACCGCCGATGTCTTCCGACACGGCGGTTTTTTTTCAACCGTCCTGCTATCTCACAAGCTTACAGCGCGGCGATCGAGTCGCGTGCGGTAGCCAAAGCAGCGCCGGCGGCGTCCGGGCCCATATTCAGGCCTTCGGCGAAGATGAAGCTGACGTCGGTCATGCCGAGGAAGCCCAGGAACGACTTCAGATACGGTGTTTGCGAATCGTTCGGCGTGCCGCTGTACTTACCGCCACGTGCCGACACAACAATCACCTTCTTGCCCTTCACCAAGCCTTCCGGGCCGCTCGCGCCATACTTGAACGTGATGCCGGCGCGCGCGATCCAGTCAAAGTACGCCTTCAATTGCGACGAAATGCCGAAGTTGTACATCGGCGCTGCGATCACAACCACGTCAGCTGCTTGCAGTTCGGCGATGAGCGCTTCGCTCTTTGCGTTAATCGCGTTCTGCTCCGGGCTACGCTGGTCGGCGGGCGTGAAGAACGCGCCTAGCGTAGCGTCGTCGAGGTGGGGGATGTTGTCGGCGAGAAGATTTCGCACGACAAGCTTCGCACCCGGGTGTGCTTGCTGCAGCTTCGCCGACACTTCGTCAGCCAGCAACGTGGATTGGGCGCCTTGCGAGCGGGCTGCGGAATTGATTTGAAGAATGGTCGTCATGATGATTCCTCTGTCCTGTTGAGTTTGAGCACGGATCGCGCTCTGACAGGACGCATTCTTCTTTTTTACGACGCAGGGAACAAGCTGTGCACTCGCGACGGATTGTTGCAGTAGTAGAACAATCCGCTGTTAGCTCCTCAACCTTTCAGCCAGCGTTCGCGCCATTGCTTCGACGGACCGCGGCCATCGGCGGTGGAAAGCACGTAACGCGATACTTCCGGCGGATCGAGTTTGACCTGCGCCACGCGCAACTCATCGCGCCGAAATGCGTGCACCTCTACCTTCGCGCCCGGCAAATAGCGAGAAAGCAGCGTGTCGAGATTCGATCCCGTCACGCGCAAGCCGTCGATTGCAACCAGCACGTCCCCCGCCGATAACCCCGCTTTCTGCGCCGCGCTGTTCTCGTGGACAGCCGCGAGCACGCAATCCGCGCCATTGCGGATGCGCGCGCCGAGCGATGGTTTCGCCGCCGTGCCGTTGGTCGCGACGTCGGCCGCGAACTTGATGCCGAAGGGCTCGAACAAAGTCTCGAGCGGCAGATCGCGCGTGCCGTGGACACCGTCGCGAAACAGCTTTTTCAGGTCGGCGCCGGTGGCTTCGGCGAACAGCGCTTCGACCTCGTGTTCCTCGATACCCCGCGCTTTGCCATGATAAAAATCGCGTCCGTAGCGTTGCCACAAGAGCCGCATGACGTCGTCGAGTGACTTCTTGCCCTCGGTTTGCGCGCGGATCGACAGGTCGAAAGCGAGCGCAACCAGCGATCCTTTCTGGTAGTAACTGACGATCGCGTTCGCCGCGTTTTCATCCTGCCGATAATATTTGACCCACGCGTCGAACGAGCTTTCCGCCACGCTCTGCTTGAGCCGCCCCGACCCGCGCAACACACCGCCAAGCGTTTTTCCCAGAAGCGAAAAATACTCGCTCGCGCTGATCAGGCCGCTGCGCACGAGCATCAGGTCGTCGTAGTACGACGTAAAACCTTCGAACAGCCACAAAAGCGATGTGTAATTTTCCTGCGATAAATCGTACGGTGCGAACGCGGCCGGTTTGATGCGCTTCACGTTCCACGTATGGAAATACTCGTGGCTGCAAAGACCGAGATACGTCCGATACCCCTCCGTCACATCCGGGCGCCCGGTCACGGGCAGATCCGCGCGATTGCAGATCAACGCCGTCGACGCCCGATGTTCCAGCCCGCCATAACCATCGGCTACAGCAACCGTCATGAACACGTAACGATCGACCGGCGCCTTCTTCGTACGCGGCTCGAACAACGCAATCTGGGCTTCGCAAACACGCTTGAGGTCATTTTCCAGCCGATGCATATCGAGCCCGGTCACCCGGCCTGAAATCACGATGTCATGCTTCGAGCCATGGGCATCGAAGGAACCGAGCGCAAATTCACCCAGCGTGACCGGATGATCGATCAGCGCATCGTAGTTCGGCGCTTCATACGTGCCAAAACCATAGCGTTTCGTGCCGCGCGCCTCGGGCAATGCGGTCGCCACGCGCCAGCTTGCGTAGTGCGCGCCAGAAGGCTTTTGGATATCGACTGTGCAGGGCGCATCGGCCTGCCCTTCCACCGCCAGGAACACGCTCGTGCCGTTGAAAAAACCGATGGTGTCATCGAGATGCGCGGCACGCACCGACAAATCCCAGCCATAAACCTCGTAACGCAGCGTGATCGGGCCATCGTGCGGCGCGGTTGCCCAAGCATGTTTGTCTGTTTTATCGATGGCGAGCTTGCGGCCAGCCGCGTTGAACGCCTCCAGCGTCACGATATTGCGGGCAAATTCGCGGATCATGTAGCTGCCCGGAATCCACACCGGCAGCACAAAACGCTGGCCCGACGGATCGGGTTGCGCGACGGTCAACGTCACTTCGAACAAATGCGCTGCGGGATTTTTCGGAACGATGGTGTAACGGATGGCGGTCATGCGTCGAGGTCCTTTGTTCTTATCGCCGGGCGTGGTGGCTGGCCCAAGCTTTTCGCGGTTGAACCGCTTATTGCAGAATCAGGCAAGTGGAAGTTCATGAAAGCGAAAGAGGCGCTTCACGCGCCTCCTTCGTCGTCTGTCGACTAATCGACAGCTAAATCAGCGAACCGCCGACAGTTCCTTCTCCAGCCGATCCGCCGGCACCGCGCCGGGCAGACGGCGTCCGTCCGCGAGGAAAACGGTTGGCGTGCCGGTGACGTTCATCGACTGGCCGAGTTTCAGGTTTTTGTCGATGGCAGTCGTGTCGCAGCTGGCCGCGGCCGTGGGCGCCGTATGGTCGAGCATCCAGCCTTCCCACGCGGTCGAGCGGTCCTTCGAGCACCAGATCGACTTCGACTTCACCGTCGAATCCGGCGACAAAACCGGGTAGAGGAAGGTGTAGACGGTGACGTTATCGACGGATTTGAGCGTGGTCTCGAGCTGCTTGCAATACGGGCAGTTCGGATCGGAGAAGACGGCGATCTTGCGCGCGCCCGTGCCCTTCACCACCTTCACCGCGTTCTCGAACGGCAGCTTCGCGAAGTCGATCTTGTTCGTTTCCGCGAGACGCGCTTCGGTGAGATTCGTGCGCGTGCGGGTGTCAACGAGATCGCCCATCAGCAAGTAGTTGCCGGTTGCATCCGTGTAGACGATCTGCGCGCCGAGATTGACTTCATAGAGCCCCGGAACCGGGGACTTCTGCACGCTTTTGATGTCGGCCTCGCCTATGCGCGATTGCAGCGTTGCCTTGATCTTGTCGGTGGTCTGATCGGCGTGTGCCGCGATGCCGATACCAAACACCGCGGCCAGCGTGGCTGCGGTGACCAGGGCGCGGCGAAGAGTGATTTTCATTCGAGTTTCCGTCAAGCTGAAGTATGTGGGATGTTCTTAACCAAGCGCCGCGGAGACAAGCCAGCGCTTGATGAGCGGCTGCGCACCCACGAGCGCCATGCCCGTGTTGCGCGCTGCGCGAGCGAGCGTGCCGGGCATGGCGAAGAGTTTCTGCAAGCCGTCGCAGGCGAGCGTCAGTTTCTGGATGTCCTCGCGACGCGTGCGTTCGTATCGGCGCAGGAGAACGGGGTCGCCGGCCGTTCGGAACGCTTCCTTGCCCGCGAGGGTTTCGGCCAGCGCGGCGACATCGCGCAAACCGAGGTTCATGCCTTGGCCCGCCAGCGGATGAATCAGATGCGCGGCGTCACCGACCAGCGCCACGCGCGGGCCGATCAGCCGGTCCACCGTTTGCAGCGCAAGCGGAAAGCCCTGCGCCGGCGTCACGCATTCGAGCGTGCCGAGCATGTTCTGCGTGGCCTTCTCGACTTCCGCCGCGAGCTGGGTGGGATCGAGTTTGAGAAGGGCATCGGCGTGTTCGGTTCTTGCGGACCACACGAGCGACACGTGGTCACCCGGCAACGGCAACAACGCAATGATCTCGCCGTCGCGAAACCATTGGTACGCAGTTTCAGCGTGCGGCTTTTCGCACTTGAAGTTCGCCACCACGCCCGTCTGCCGATAATCCCGCCGATGCATCTTCGCACCCGTCTGCGCCCGCACCCAGGAATGCGCGCCATCCGCGCCGACCACCAGATCCGCTTCGAGCGAGTCGCCATTTGCGAGGGTGAGATGCGCGGCGTCGTCGTGGATCGTGAGGCCTTGCGCGCGCGAGTCGATCCAGGTGAGATTCGGCTGGAAACGCAGCGCGGAATCGAGCGATCGTTCGATCAACGACGATTCCACGATCCACGCCAATTGCGGCACTGCGGCCTGGAATGCAGAAAAATGCAGTTCCGCGAAGGCGTCGCCGAAAACACGCATATCCAGCACCGGCCCGAGTTTTTCGTGCTCCAGCGCCTGCCACACGCGCAGCCGCTCCAGCAGCGCCTGCGAGCTCGATGAAAGCGCGTAGATGCGGGAGTCGAAAGTATCGGCGGCAGGCGGTGCAGCGGCGGGCGTTGCGAGCAGCGCCGTACGCAAGCCGGATTGCGTCAGCGCAAGCGCCGCCGTCTTGCCGACGAGACCGCCGCCGACCACAGCGGCATGAAAATTTCGTGAGTGGAAAGTCATGTGGGCATTATAGCCGCCGGGGTATTTCGCGATTCGATGTGCAAAGCGGTGTTTCAGCGAGAGGGCAACGTCTGTAGCCGTGGGGCCTTGCCGCTCGCCTCGGCCGCAACGACGGATAGAGATTTTCACTCCCTGCGCCCCGAGGAGCGGCGCTGCCCAGCTCGCCCAGCAGACTCAACCTCAGCGGTACGACAGCGGTTTGTCCGGCCCCGCAAGACGTGGCCGCCCGCTGCGCGCGGGTCGCCGGGCCCTTATGCCCGCGACGCGCGAAAACCAGCGTTGACCCACGCGGGTCCATCGTGGTTCAGGCTGGTCATGCAAGTCGTGATCTCTCTTGTCGTGCTGGGTGTTGCTCTCTACGTGATCGTGAAGGCCGTGGACGACGGCAGTAAGAAGTGGGCTATTGGAGCCGCTGGGACCATCGTAGGTTTCTGGTTAAGAGGGGTTTAGCCCGACCAGCTTCCGTAGCCGTCGAGTTCTGCGGGTTGCGGGGTGATCGTGTGGTCGGTCGTTCCCCTGTGTCTCACCTACCTGGGAAGATTTCATGAACTGGGCTCTTATCCTCACGTGCGTCGCGGTAGGTGCTGCCGTGCCTCTTGTGGTTACGAGCTGGTTGTGGGAAGACATCGCGACGCTCTTTAACCTACTGATTTCGGTAGGCCGCGGCGGTGGCGGAACTATTGGCGGTTCATTCGTAGCCCGGAACCAAGGGTGGATACCCGCCCCTCGCGCGTCCGCGCCCTTCTGCGTTACCTGATAAGTCCGGCCCAGTGTTTGAGCCAGCCATTCGGCTCGTCATGCAGATTATTCTTAGCCTCGTCATCGTTGGCGCGTCAGCCTATGTTTTGGTATTTGCCAAACAAGCCGATGCAGCTCTGAAAAACTGCCGCTACGCGTCGATCGGCACACTTATCGGCTTCTGGCTTCTGGTTTAGGAGATAGCCGTCACCACGCCTCTCTCGCCGTGGTTGATGAGTCTGTTCATTGGAACTGATGCGTTTAGAGCGGTTTTGACCGGTCGGGGCGTCTGCTGCCAAGGTCGCTGTCTTGAGCCAGGTGGGGCGCTTGTAGCGCGTTTTGATGCGTTCCTGATGGGGTGTTTTGCGGTTGTTTCTACGCTGCTGGCTCAAAACGAGGAACGGCCGGTAGCCATCCTGTTCAGTGCCCGTTACGGGGCCAATGTTGCACCAAATAATGTCCCCAATCTGTGGAACGCCATCTGTCACTTGATCACCACTTGTCGAAGCGGGTGGGGTCGTCGGGACCGCCGAGCTCCGAGCCCTTTGGTTCGCCCCAATCCTCCATCGGTGCAATCTCCTGATCGCTTGTCCTGAGCTGCTCAAGGTAGCGCGCCATCGAAAACTCCTTCACCAAGTCGCGCGGGATGCACCGGCCTTCAGGCCGGTGAGGCAGAGCGCTCAGCGTATTGACTGAGTACTGTACAAATATACAGTGGTATGCTATTGATGTGTCATGGCTGAAATTCGCAC
>NZ_JALPRJ010000176.1 GCF_030464885.1 Caballeronia sp. SEWSISQ10-4 2
AAGAGAAAATCCGACTCACGCAGACCACTAACCTTGAAAGCACCAACCCGGCATCCCCCCCGACCACCAACCCTGAAAGCAGCACCCCAGCATCCCCCCCGACCGCGTGCGAACGAAACCCCCGTCCACTGGCGCGAGCGAACCCCCTAGTGCTAACCCGGAAAACGATCGTTAATCGCACATTCTCGTTCGATAATCGTTTTAATTTTTGCGGCAATCATTGATCGGGCGAGGCCGCCGCCCTATGCTCCACTCACTGCAGCGCGGCGTGCACTTTTGCCCGCAGGACCCACGTCCCGCAACCCAACATCAATACACATCAGAGACAACGTAATGACTATCGCTATCCAGCCTTCAGACGTCGCGACCGTCGATCGGGAGAGGAGCCGTGCACGCAAGGCGGCGCTCGGCAGTTTTGTCGGTGCAGTGGTCGACTGGTATGACTTCCTGCTCTACGGCATCATCGCCGCGATTGTTTTCAACACCGAGTTCTTTCCGAAAGTCAGCCCTGCAATGGGCACGCTCGCCGCGTTCGGAACCTTCGGCGTGGGCTTCCTGTTTCGCCCGCTGGGTGGTTTTGTGTTCGGTCACTACGGCGACCGGCTCGGCCGCAAGCGCATGCTTGTGATGACCGTGATGATGATGGGCCTGTCGACTGCGCTGATCGGCTTGCTGCCCACCTTTGCATCCATCGGCTGGTGGGCGCCGGTCTTGCTGATCGCCCTGCGCGCAATCCAGGGGTTTGCCGTCGGCGGTGAATGGGGCGGTGCGGCACTGATGGCGGTTGAGAGTGCGCCTAGTAAAAAGAAAGCGTTCTATAGCAGCGGCGTGCAGGTCGGTTACGGCGTGGGACTGGTGCTGGCAACGGGCATTGTCTCGATCCTCAGCCAGACCATGGACGACGCGACCTTCAAGACCTGGGGCTGGCGCATCCCGTTTGTATTCAGCGTGGTGCTCGTGCTGATCGGCTTGTGGGTTCGGTCGAGCATGGAGGAGTCGCAGGAGTTCGTTAAGAAGGTGATCGAGAAAGGCCAGCAGACCAAACGCCTGCCTATCTTCGAAGCGTTGCGCCAGCATCCGAAAGCCTTTTTGCTGATCATCGCGTTGCGCCTCGCCGAGCTCTTCACGATGTACATCGTCACGGCGTTCGCTCTCAGCTATTCAACGACCAACCTCGGTATGCCGCGTCAGTTCTTTTTGAACATCGGCTTGCTCGTGGGTGCGGTCAGCATCGTGACCATTCCGTTCTTCGCAATACTCGCCGACCGCTTCGGCCGTCGCCGGATCTACATGATCGGCGCGGTCGTCGGCATGTTGAGCGCCGTGCCGTTCTTCCTCGCACTCGACGCCCGTTCGACAGTCTGGATCGTGGTCTTCGCCGTGATGCTCGCGAACATCGCGCACGACATGGTGGTGAGCGTCCAGCAACCGATGTTCACCGAGCTGTTCGGCACCGAGTATCGATACAGCGGCGCAGGCGTCGGTTATCAGGTGGCGAGCGTGGTCGGCGGCGGGTTCACGCCGTTCATCGCGGTGGCGCTGGTGAGTTTCGCCGGCGGCTCGTGGCATCCGGTTGCGGCGTATCTGGCCATCGGCTGCTTGTTGTCCGTGCTGGTCGCCAGCCGGATGAAAAAGACGTAAGGGCAGGGGCGCGTTGTTCCCCCGCATGGCCGCACTGGCAGACGAACACCTCATTCAATGGAATTTCAATCATGACTGATCCCTGCATCATCTCGGTTGCGATCACGGGCTCCGTGCCGCGCAAGAAGGACAATCCGGCGGTGCCCATTTCAATAGCCGAGCAGGTCGAAAGCACGCACGCGGCCTATGAGGCGGGTGCTTCGCTCGTGCATCTGCATGTTCGCGATGAGCAAGAGAATTCAAGCTCGGACCGCTCGCGTTTCGAAGCGCTTCAGAACGGTATCCGCGAACATTGCCCGGACATCATCATCCAGTTCTCGACGGGTGGCCGCGGACGTTCGTTTGAACAGCGCGGCGCGATGCTCGACCTGCATCCGGACATGGCCTCGCTCGCCACGGGATCGGTTAATTTCCCGACCACGGTCTATGAAAATCCTCCCGACTTCGTGCGCTCGCTCGCAAAGTCGATGCTCGATCACAACGTCAAGCCCGAGATCGAGATCTTCGATCTGGCCATGCTCTATAGCACCGTCGATCTGGTCCAGCAGGGCTTGTTGACATCGCCCGTGCATGTGCAGTTCGTGATGGGCGTCAAGAACGCGTTGCCGGCCAAGCGCGAAATTCTTGAATTCGAAGTCGAGCGATTACGCGCCGAGTTGCCCAATGCAACCTGGACGGCTGCGGGCATCGGCCGGCACCAGCTAGAAGTGAACCACTGGACGCTGGAGCTGGGCGGCCACTGCCGCACCGGTCTTGAAGACAATATTCGCTGGGACAAGGACACGCTTGCCACGAGCAACGCGCAACTGGTGAGCCGCGTGGCGTCGTTGTGCGGCGACTACGGACGTCCGGTTGCAACGGCGGCGCAAGCGCGCGAACTGCTGCATTTGCCGGCGCTTTAGCGGGTCATGGAAATACGGCGACGTTGCCCTACCGGTGGCGTCCCGCATGTTGAAAGAGAACTTACGATGCTACGTTCAATCGCCACTGTCTCGGTCAGCGGCACGCTGGTCGAGAAGCTCAAGGCCATCAGCCGCGCCGGGTTCGACGGCGTCGAGATCTTCGAAAACGATTTGCTTTACTTCGATGGCTCACCCGCCGACGTCAAGCGTATCTGCGCCGACCTCGGCTTGAAGATCATGTTGTTCCAGCCTTTCCGCGACTTCGAAGGGGTCTCCGCAGAACGCCTTGCACGCAACCTTGAACGTGCACGGCACAAGTTCGAGTTGATGCACGAGTTGGGTACGGATCGCGTGCTGGTCTGCAGTAACGCATCGGCGGATTCCATCGGCGGCGATGCATTGATCGTCGATCAGCTCGGGCAGTTCGCCGAACTCGCGCGTGCTGAAGGCGTGATGGCGGGTTATGAAGCGCTCGCCTGGGGGCGGCACGTCAATTCGTACAAACATGCCTGGCGGCTGGTCGATACCCTCAATCATCCGAACCTCGGATTGATCCTCGACAGCTTTCATACGCTTTCCATCGGCGATTCAGTCGATGAGATCGCACGTATTCCAGCGGACCGGATCACGTTTGTGCAGATCGCGGACGCACCGAAGATGGCAATGGATGTGCTCGAATGGAGCCGGCATTACCGCTGTTTTCCGGGGCAAGGCGATCTGGATGTGGCGGGCTTCACGCGTCAGGTGCTGGCGTCGGGCTACGCGGGGCCGCTCTCGCTGGAGATCTTCAACGACGGTTTTCGAGCGGCGCCCAATGCGGCGACGGCGGCGGACGGTTATCGCTCGCTGCTGTTCCTGGAGGAGCAATGTGCGGGCGCTTTGAAGGAAACGTCGAAGGAGACGTTGTTCCATCCGCCCGCTGCACCCGCACACACCGGTTTCCAGTTCCTCGAGTTCGCCGTCGATCCGGCCAGCAGTCCGACGCTTGCGCAATGGCTCGAACGCTTGGGCTTTCGCGCGGCAGGCCGGCATCGCTCGAAGAATGTCACGCTCTACGTCCAGGGCGACGCATGCATTCTCCTGAATGAAGAAACTGATTCCTTCGCGAGCGCGTTTCATCAGGCGCATGGTTTGTCGGTCTGCGCGTCGGCGTATCGCGTCGATAACGCCGCGCAAGCCTTCGAGCGCGCGGCCGCTTTCGGCTACGCGCCTTTTTCCGGCAAGGTCGGGCCTAATGAACGCGTGGTGCCGGGCGTGCAGGCACCGGATAACAGCTTGCAGTACTTCGTCGATGAGGCGCCGGGTGAGCCCACGCTCTATGAAACCGATTTCAACCTGGTCGATACGCCGAAGCGGGGCCGGCCCGACAATCTGCGCCGCATCGACCATGTGTGCCTGAACCTGCCCGCTGACACGCTCGATACGTGGGTGCTTTTTTTCAAGGCGACGTTCGGTTTCGATGCCGAGCCGTCGGTCCTCTTGCCGGACCCGTACGGCCTCGTCAGGAGCCGCGCGGTGCGTAGCCGCGACGGTTCCGTGCGGATCGTGCTCAACGCGTCGGCGGACCGGCACACAGCCGTAGTGGAGTCGTTGTCGACCTATCGCGGCTCGGGGTTGAATCATGTTGCCTTCGCGACCGATGACATCTTTGCGGCGGTTGCCGGGTTGCGCGAGCGGGGCGTGCCGCTCCTGCACATTCCGCGCAACTACTACGACGATCTCGAAGCGCGCTACGATCTCGACCCGGCGCAGCTTGCGCAAATGCGCGAAAGCGGCATCCTGTACGATCGGGACAACGCTGGTGGAGAGTTTTTCCACGTCTACACGGAGCAGTTCGCCGATCGGTTCTTTTTGGAAGTGGTGGAGCGCCGGGGCACGTACGACGGTTATGGTGCGGTGAACGCGCCGGTTCGGCTCGCGGCGCATGCCCAGCGGCGCCATCAGGAGCGTCCGGCCGCAACGCAGTGAAAGAGCCGGTAGGCTGAGACGGTGCCGGACAGTTTGACGCGCTGATGCCGGAGACGATAATCTGTTTCGGCGCGTGCACGCGTGGCTTTCCACCTGCGGTGACTGGCGCGCGGGCGCGCAGGCGAACATGGACTGGACTTTCTCAGAGGTGATTTTCAATGAACAACGATGCTTCCCTGCCTGGCGCTGCCTCGGCGCAATCCCCGCAGGACAGCGACAATCCGCTGGGCGTCGCCGGTCTTGAATTCGTTGAATTTTCGAGTCCGGACCCTGTCCGGTTGCGGATGCTTTTCGAGCAACTCGGCTTCACGCTGGTGGCGCGCCATGTCAGCAAGGACGTCACGCTGTTCCGCCAGGGGAGCATGAATTTCCTCATCAATGCCGACGACGATTCGTTCGCGTCGCGGTTTGCGGAGACGCATGGCGTGGGCATCTGTGCCATCGGGCTGCGAGTGTTCGACGCGCAGACCTCGCACGAGCGTGCCGTCGAATTTGGGGCGTGGGATTTCGAGGGTGAGCGGATCGGGCCCAACGAGTTGTTGATTCCTGCGATCCAGGGAATCGGGGATTCGCACATTTATTTCGTGGACCATTGGGAAGGGCGGCAGGAGCCGAGCGAAAAAGCCTTGTCGATCTACGATATCGATTTCGCGTGGCTCGACCCGAAGGAAACGCGCGCGATGCTCAACGCCAACGATTCGGGTTTGAGCAAGGTGGACCATTTCACGCAGACTGTTGGCGCGGGGCGGCTTGCGGACTGGCTCGAATTTTATCTGCAGGTTCTTCATTTCAAGGAGATTCATGCGGTGCATCCGGACTGGAAGGTGGCGCAGGATCTGCCTGTGATTGTGTCGCCTTGCCAGACGCTGAGCATTCCCGTTTATGAGGAAGGGACTTACCGTACGAGTCTGATGCAGGATTATCTGCCCGATCACACGGGCGAGGGCGTCCAGCATATTGCGCTGACGGCAACGGATATCTTTGCGTCGGTGGATATCTTGCGGTCGCGGGGAATTCGTTTTGTGCAGCCGCCTGCGCGGTATTACGAGCAACTCGATGAACGTTTGCCCGGGCATGGGCTGGACGTGGATGCTTTACGGTCGAGGGGCATTCTTGTCGATGGGACGATTGCCGTGGATGGGACTGCGAGGCTCTTTCTGCAAACCTTTATTCAACGCGATCGCGGCGATATGTTTTTTGAAATCGTCGAGAGGCGTGGGCATCATGGGTTTGGGGAAGGGAATCTGATCGCGCTGGGGAAGGCACGGGAATGAGGGTTTCATTCGCACAGGGTTTTTCGCTCGCGCCGGTGGACGGGTTGGTTTGGGTCTGCAGGCGCGGGTGGGCGGAGTCGTTGCCGGGTTGGTGCTTTCGGCCTTAGTGGTCGGGGTTGATGCCGGGTTGCTGCTGCTCAGGTTAGCGATCGGTTTAAGTTAGCTGATTTCTTTATCACTATTAGCCACTGCGCGTGGCGGCACTTCATTTCTTTTCCACGCCGAACGGCGAAAAAGAAACAGAAGC
>NZ_JALPRJ010000177.1 GCF_030464885.1 Caballeronia sp. SEWSISQ10-4 2
TTTTGGGTGGGGTTTTTGTTAGCTGGCAAGTGCTCGAAAGCGGCTTGTGAGCAGATGAGGAGCCTGACGATTACCTACTTTCACACGGGAATCCGCACTATCATTGGCGTGGAGTCGTTTCACGGTCCTGTTCGGGATGGGAAGGGGTGGTACCAACTCGCTATGGTCATCAGGCATGAGGGGGTGTTGCGCTGGTGTTTGGTCAGCGCAACCAATCTGGGGAAGAAGTAGTCGAGCGCATGTGTTTAGCACGCCTCGTTATTACTGGTGTTGCTTAGGGTTGTGTTTGTTGGCACAACACTGATCTCAACCTTGGCGTGTGTGAGCATTTCGCTCATCAGAAACACACTGGTTATAGGATCAAGCCTTACGGGCAATTAGTATCAGTTAGCTTAATGCATTACTGCACTTCCACACCTGACCTATCAACGTCCTGGTCTAGAACGACCCTTCAAGGAGCTCGAAGCTCCAGGGATATCTCATCTCAAGGCGAGTTTCCCGCTTAGATGCTTTCAGCGGTTATCTCTTCCGAACATAGCTACCCGGCGATGCCACTGGCGTGACAACCGGTACACCAGAGGTTCGTCCACTCCGGTCCTCTCGTACTAGGAGCAGCCCCCTTCAAATATCCAACGCCCACGGCAGATAGGGACCAAACTGTCTCACGACGTTTTAAACCCAGCTCACGTACCTCTTTAAATGGCGAACAGCCATACCCTTGGGACCGGCTACAGCCCCAGGATGAGATGAGCCGACATCGAGGTGCCAAACACCGCCGTCGATATGAACTCTTGGGCGGTATCAGCCTGTTATCCCCAGAGTACCTTTTATCCGTTGAGCGATGGCCCTTCCATACAGAACCACCGGATCACTATGACCTGCTTTCGCACCTGCTCGACTTGTCGGTCTCGCAGTTAAGCACGCTTATGCCATTGCACTATCAGCACGATTTCCGACCGTACCTAGCGTACCTTCGTACTCCTCCGTTACACTTTGGGAGGAGACCGCCCCAGTCAAACTGCCTACCATGCACTGTCCCCGACCCGGATCACGGGCCAAGGTTAGAACCTCAAACAAACCAGGGTGGTATTTCAAGGACGGCTCCACCGAAACTAGCGTTCCGGTTTCATAGCCTCCCACCTATCCTACACAGATCGGTTCAAAGTCCAATGCAAAGCTACAGTAAAGGTTCATGGGGTCTTTCCGTCTAGCCGCGGGGAGATTGCATCATCACAAACACTTCAACTTCGCTGAGTCTCGGGAGGAGACAGTGTGGCCATCGTTACGCCATTCGTGCAGGTCGGAACTTACCCGACAAGGAATTTCGCTACCTTAGGACCGTTATAGTTACGGCCGCCGTTTACCGGGACTTCAATCAAGAGCTTGCACCCCATCATTTAATCTTCCGGCACCGGGCAGGCGTCACACCCTATACGTCCACTTTCGTGTTTGCAGAGTGCTGTGTTTTTATTAAACAGTCGCAGCCACCAGTTTATTGCAACCCCTTCACCCTTTGCGCGCAGGCGCATCAAGCTTGCGGGGCGTACCTTATCCCGAAGTTACGGTACCAATTTGCCGAGTTCCTTCTCCCGAGTTCTCTCAAGCGCCTTAGAATACTCATCTCGCCCACCTGTGTCGGTTTGCGGTACGGTCTTGTTAAACTGAAGCTTAGAGGCTTTTCTTGGAACCACTTCCGATTGCTTCTTCACCTAAGTGAATGGCCTCACACCCTTGAATTCCGCGCCCGGATTTGCCTAAGCGCCTTCTCCAATGCAAGGACCGGGACTTCCAACACCCGGACAACCTTCCGCGATCCGTCCCCCCATCGCATTTAACAATGGTGCAGGAATATTAACCTGCTTCCCATCAGCTACGCATTTCTGCCTCGCCTTAGGGGCCGACTCACCCTACGCCGATGAACGTTGCGTAGGAAACCTTGGGCTTACGGCGAGGGGGCTTTTCACCCCCTTTATCGCTACTCATGTCAGCATTCGCACTTCCGATACCTCCAGCACACTTTTCAATGCACCTTCACAGGCTTACGGAACGCTCTCCTACCATGCGAGATAAATCTCGCATCCGCAGCTTCGGTATATTGCTTAGCCCCGTTACATCTTCCGCGCAGGACGACTCGATCAGTGAGCTATTACGCTTTCTTTAAAGGGTGGCTGCTTCTAAGCCAACCTCCTGACTGTTTTAGCCTTCCCACTTCGTTTCCCACTTAGCAATATTTGGGGACCTTAGCTGGCGGTCTGGGTTGTTTCCCTCTTGACACCGGACGTTAGCACCCGATGTCTGTCTCCCGTGATTGCACTCTTCGGTATTCGGAGTTTGCTATGGCGTAGTAATCCGCAATGGACCCCACAACCATGACAGTGCTCTACCCCCGAAGGTGATACACGAGGCACTACCTAAATAGTTTTCGGAGAGAACCAGCTATTTCCAAGTTTGTTTAGCCTTTCACCCCTATCCACAGCTCATCCCCTAATTTTTCAACATTAGTGGGTTCGGTCCTCCAGTACGTGTTACCGCACCTTCAACCTGGCCATGGATAGATCACTTGGTTTCGGGTCTACGCCCAGCAACTGAACGCCCTATTCGGACTCGCTTTCGCTACGCCTGCCTTAATCAGTTAAGCTTGCTACTGAACGTAAGTCGCTGACCCATTATACAAAAGGTACGCCGTCACCCCTTACGAGGCTCCGACTGTTTGTATGCATGCGGTTTCAGGATCTATTTCACTCCCCTCCCGGGGTTCTTTTCGCCTTTCCCTCACGGTACTGGTTCACTATCGGTCGATCACGAGTATTTAGCCTTGGAGGATGGTCCCCCCATCTTCAGACAGGATTTCACGTGTCCCGCCCTACTTGTCGTACACCTAGTTCCACACATCCGCTTTCGCCTACAGGGCTATCACCTGCTATGGCCACACTTTCCAGAGTGTTCGGCTAACGGTCGTGCTAAAGAGTACAGGCTGATCCCATTTCGCTCGCCACTACTTTGGGAATCTCGGTTGATTTCTTTTCCTGCGGTTACTTAGATGTTTCAGTTCACCGCGTTCGCTTCTCTGAGCCTATGTATTCAGCTCAGGATGACCCAGAAGGGCCGGGTTTCCCCATTCGGACATCGACGGATCAAAGCTCGTTTGCCAGCTCCCCGTCGCTTTTCGCAGGCTACCGCGTCCTTCATCGCCTGTGATCGCCAAGGCATCCACCACATGCACTTGTTCGCTTGACCCTATAACGAGTGTGTCTCTCTCGCCCAGCGTGGGCACTTCAGTGCTTACTCTGGCCCGACCCCCTAGGGGCTAGACCCGAGCTAGCAAAGCGCCTACTCCGGGCAATCAAATTCACATGTCGCCATAGGTTGAGTATTCGTGTTGCGCCGTATTCCAAGAGCAATCTTTCGATTCCCCTTTTCATACATTGATACAATCACAACCCTGATTCACCTACTCACACACCCATCTCTAAGTGTATTTTCGTGAATCTCTTTACTACTTCTTCCAGATTGTTAAAGAACGACAGCACCACTTTAAGCGCTATGCTTAAAATCGCTTACTGACTGGCTCAATCGCCAATGCATAATCACTCTTGATTTAAACGCTTTCGTTTAAAGAATGCTATGCGTTGGTGATTGGTGGAGGATGACGGGATCGAACCGACGACCCCCTGCTTGCAAAGCAGGTGCTCTCCCAGCTGAGCTAATCCCCCAGTACCTTGATGCTTGAGGGTCCGTAGATTCAACTCAGCGTGATTAACCAATCATTAATCACCTTCTAAGCGAATCATGGTGGGTCTGGTTGGATTCGAACCAACGACCCCCGCCTTATCAAGACGGTGCTCTAACCAACTGAGCTACAGACCCTTAGCCTGTCTTCTTACAGCCGATAAGCGTGAGCGCTTTAGCACTTCACTTCAAACACGTTGAGCTCGAGAAAGGAGGTGATCCAGCCGCACCTTCCGATACGGCTACCTTGTTACGACTTCACCCCAGTCATGAATCCTACCGTGGTGACCGTCCTCCTTGCGGTTAGACTAGCCACTTCTGGTAAAACCCACTCCCATGGTGTGACGGGCGGTGTGTACAAGACCCGGGAACGTATTCACCGCGGCATGCTGATCCGCGATTACTAGCGATTCCAGCTTCACGTAGTCGAGTTGCAGACTACGATCCGGACTACGATCGGTTTTCTGGGATTAGCTCCCCCTCACGGGTTGGCAGCCCTCTGTTCCGACCATTGTATGACGTGTGAAGCCCTACCCATAAGGGCCATGAGGACTTGACGTCATCCCCACCTTCCTCCGGTTTGTCACCGGCAGTCTCCTTAGAGTGCTCTTGCGTAGCAACTAAGGACAAGGGTTGCGCTCGTTGCGGGACTTAACCCAACATCTCACGACACGAGCTGACGACAGCCATGCAGCACCTGTGTATCGGTTCTCTTTCGAGCACCCCCACCTTTCAGCAGGGTTCCGACCATGTCAAGGGTAGGTAAGGTTTTTCGCGTTGCATCGAATTAATCCACATCATCCACCGCTTGTGCGGGTCCCCGTCAATTCCTTTGAGTTTTAATCTTGCGACCGTACTCCCCAGGCGGTCAACTTCACGCGTTAGCTACGTTACTAAGTCAATGAAGACCCAACAACTAGTTGACATCGTTTAGGGCGTGGACTACCAGGGTATCTAATCCTGTTTGCTCCCCACGCTTTCGTGCATGAGCGTCAGTATTGGCCCAGGGGGCTGCCTTCGCCATCGGTATTCCTCCACATCTCTACGCATTTCACTGCTACACGTGGAATTCTACCCCCCTCTGCCATACTCTAGCTCGCCAGTCACAAATGCAGTTCCCAGGTTAAGCCCGGGGATTTCACATCTGTCTTAACGAACCGCCTGCGCACGCTTTACGCCCAGTAATTCCGATTAACGCTCGCACCCTACGTATTACCGCGGCTGCTGGCACGTAGTTAGCCGGTGCTTATTCTTCCGGTACCGTCATCCTCCCCCAGTATTAATGGAGAAGTTTTCTTTCCGGACAAAAGTGCTTTACAACCCGAAGGCCTTCTTCACACACGCGGCATTGCTGGATCAGGGTTTCCCCCATTGTCCAAAATTCCCCACTGCTGCCTCCCGTAGGAGTCTGGGCCGTGTCTCAGTCCCAGTGTGGCTGGTCGTCCTCTCAGACCAGCTACAGATCGTCGCCTTGGTAGGCCTTTACCCCACCAACTAGCTAATCTGCCATCGGCCGCCCCTATAGCGCGAGGTCCCGAAGGATCCCCCGCTTTCTTCCGTAGATCGTATGCGGTATTAATCCGGCTTTCGCCGGGCTATCCCCCACTACAGGACACGTTCCGATGTATTACTCACCCGTTCGCCACTCGCCACCAGGGTTGCCCCCGTGCTGCCGTTCGACTTGCATGTGTAAGGCATGCCGCCAGCGTTCAATCTGAGCCAGGATCAAACTCTTCAGTTCAATGCCTGTTACTGTTTTCTATTCTTCCGAATAGGTCGCTCACTCAACGTACTGACAAGTTCCTCCCATCTTCCCTTTTACAGAAAGACGCTCAAAACCTACCTTAATACTAGTGTGAGACTTGATACTTTCGCTTCACGGCAGCGCTCCGAAGAACACCACCACGCTTCTCAGCAAAGCACCAAGCGCCCACACTTATCGGCTGTTAGTTTTTAAAGAACATTCGCCAAAA
>NZ_JALPRJ010000178.1 GCF_030464885.1 Caballeronia sp. SEWSISQ10-4 2
CACTGACAGGCACTTGCCGCCATTAACAATGGCTACAAAATGGGCGGAACTCAGGACTAGTGTTGCGTCGATCGGTTGTGTGGCGGAGCCACTTTTCAAATTGAATGGCCGCTTTGGGGCGACCTGTCTGTCTCGTGTGGGTCGACTTCTGCCCGACGCGGACCGATCAATGGAGGCCCGCTCCGCCAGTTCAACGTCGGACCGGGCTCGGCCAGTACGGCCGTTGGCGGGCGCTTTCAAGCCGACTTTCGAACGTCGAGTTCGCTCGGACAGCGGACCTTCACCAGCCGATCCTTCCATTGCGTTATCGGCTACTGCGTACAGTGGCGTCGCACTACTTGATCGTATTGGCGGCGGCCTTACACACGGACGCGTCCTGATCGCCCGTACCGCCACTACAGCCGATAGCGCCAACAAGCTTTCCTCCTTCTATGAGCGGAAACCCTCCCGGCGATGCTACGAGCCCCGCATCCAGCGTGTTCACGTATGCGTGTCCGGTCTCAAACTGATTGTAGAAGATCCGGGTTTCCCGACGAAATCTTGCTGACGTGCGCGCTTTGTTCTGAGATATCGCGATCGACGCGAACTGTGCACCGTCCATTCGTTCAAACGCGAGGAGCTCGCCATGCGTGTCGACGACAGCAATGTTCATTTTCCAGTCGTGCTTCTTTGCTTCGGCTTCTGCAATCGCGAGCAGCCTCTTCGCGGTGTCGAGACCAATCGTAGTGCCGTAGGGAATGTCGAATGGAATCTTGTCGGGCGTCCCGCCCGCGGAGGGCTGTGAGGATGGGGTTTGCGCTGTCGCAGCGGTTGCCACGACGAGGCAGACTGAGCACGCGATCTGGACACGGTTTTGCATCGCACCACCTCCCATCGGCAAGCCAGATGGTTGTCAACGTAACGCGGTAAGGGTTGGCATGCAAGGGTCCTTTGCCCGTTGCCAGCGTAGGGGGATTTTCCGCACAGTTCCAACTGCGCCAAGCCCCGAATCTCACAGCCTTCGCTGTGGCGATCGCAGCGCTCGCGATTCCGTAAATGCGTCTACCTGATTCGGGCGAAGCAGTACTCCAGCGCGAGTGAAACTACGCGACGCCGGGGAACTTGCCGGCTGTCACTGCAGACAGATGAACGACGGTTACACCTCGAAAGTTGCCGATCACCTGACGGGATATCTAACGGCGGAGGTGCGTCGTTTTCGACCTGACTTTTGAATCGTCGATTAGGTATGCACGCAGATGAACGGCGTCGGCACGATGAATTGCCGGCAGATGCATTGCCCGGTGGGATTGACCTCATACTCTTCGAGGATGAGCGAAAACGGCGGAACCCAACCGCTGTGCGATCCAGCCTCAACGCAAGTTATTGCCACACACAATAGATGCGTCCTGTCTGGGGACCTTCCACGCTGCGCACATATGCCTGCGCTACGCGTGCGGCTGGTACTGCGTCGAATCCTGGGAAGAATGGCCCGTAGCTCGACAACGACTCAAGCAGAACCGTCGGACTTACGGCGTTGATACGGAGTCCGCGCGGTAGCTCGATCGCGGCACCGCGCACGAAGCCTTCCACAGCAGCATTGACCGCCATCGCGTTCGCACCTTGGCGAATCGGCTCATCAATGCCGGTGGTCAGGGTGATCGAGCCGCCGTCGTTCAGCATATGCTGTCCAAGCAAGGCGAGGCGGACCTGGCCAAGCAGTTTGCTCTGGAGACCAACGTTGAAATCGGCGGGCAGCATCTTTGGGAGCGGCCCCAAGAACAGTCCGCCTGCAGCTGAAACGATCGCATCAACGCGTCCAATTTGGGCATACATCGCGTCGACGCTTGAGTCGCTGGTGATATCGACCTGAAGGTCGCCGCTCGTGCGGCCCACCCTTACTACGTCATGCTTACGCTCATCCAAAGCTTGTGCCACAACGCTACCTATGGCGCCGGTTGCGCCAACAATGAGAACTTTCATAAATCGCTCCTTTATTGAGATCAAGAGACGCCATTCTTTTTCGAATCTTTTCTTTGATAAAGTGCATCCTAGTTAGGACATTGAGAACTCTTCGTTCGCAATTGACAGACTTCGCGTTATGGAAGTCTTTGTCGCGACGGCACATGGCCGGAATCAAGCGGCGATTCAACTTGAGTTCTATTCCGTTTGACCCGGAAGGAAACCAGCCGCCTAATGAGTGTCTGCTTTCCGGCTCAGCCAAGGGCCGCTCAGGGTCGACGGCCCGTCGCATACTTGCTGCGATCAGCGATCAATCGAGGTCTGCGTCGCACCGGGTTCGGCCAGATACGGATACCGCGCTATTCGGCGATCGACTTCCGGTCTAAGGGATTCACGACATAACGGATATCGGCATGACAAAACTGTTGCCACCGACGATTGCCATGCTTGCCGGATGCGTTATCAGTTTCGGAACCGCACACGGAGCCGACAGCAAGGACGCACAGCCATGTAGCGCGGCAAATGTTTCGAACACACATGGCCCTTTTGTCCCACAGTTTTTCCTTCCGGACCAGCAAAGGAAGCCTGCGAAGCCGACTACGACAGTCCACAGTTTTTCAACTCAAGGTTGCGCCGGCGCAGTTTTAAAGGGCGAACGGGGAACCGCGCGGATCGGGGGCGACACAATTGAACTGAAGGACGGAACCGTCTATGTGAACGGCGTTTCCTATGGTGCCGTTACACCAACGAAAACGGTCGAATACGACGTTACACGAGACAAACGCACATTGGTGGTGGACGGCAAAATCCGTTCACCCGCGTGCTGACTCTCTTCCGGGCAGCCCTTATCTCCTCATCCGACGGTTGGTCGACATACCCGGGTCCGGCCAACGACCAGCCTACCTCATGGCTTTGGCGTTCAATCAGATTGTCGGAACTGGAGCTACGGGTGTGGAACCTTCCGGCAACGTCCGTTTCACGGTCGAAGTAACCAATCTGCCAGGACCCATTCTCAAGGTCATTGCCGAGGCGCTCTAACGAGCACTAGTACAGAAAGTTCAACGTTGAAGGAACAGATCGGCCGCAAAGTCTTATACCTGTGCGATGCGCATTTCAACATTCAACGAACGTCGGCACCACGCATCACATCGCAAACCGGCGCGGGCTCATCATTATGCGTACGGCTTTGGGCGGAAACACTTGCCACGATCCGTCGTCGTGACGGAAGAAGAACAGCGCGAGCACCCCGGTCGGCCTGAGCGCTTCCACGCGAACATAGCGGACATGGTTCGCTTGCATGCGGCACAAGCGGATGTCGCGGACCGGAGCGGCGGGTGTCGGAGCGAGCCATTTATCGACTATCCGGCGCAGTGAATCACGTTGCGTATTCATGATGTTTCTCCTCGATGATTGCAGCAAACCGGGTCAGGCGGCGAGCAGGTCGTCATGACCTTTTGCGTCGATCCAACCCTTAAGCATTGCTATTGCCACACGGCATGCGACGCTCGGATGAGCGAGGCAGGCCTCCACTTGCGAACTGCGGTTCTCGCCAAAGAGCACCCAGGCGCACAGATGCTCGCAGTTGTTGCTCAGCAGCCGATAGCGGTTTTCGCCAAGCCTTGAGCGAGCGCGGCGGACTGCATCCTGTCCCGTGAACGTCGCCATGGCGTGCATCCGGATATGGATCTCGCGGCCTGCGGCGAAGCGTTCGAGGGTGGTCTCTTCAATCGGACCGCGATGCGACGAACCGGCGAAGCCGGCGTAGTGCACGACGCGGCCATTGCCGACGTAGATCCCGTGATGTTCGTAACCCGAGCGTTGGGTAACGAGATGAGCACCGGGAGCGGGTTCGCTGTCGAACGCAACATCGGGAGTTGAGCGGCCGAGTCGAGCGCAGAGCCTGGATGTTTGATTGCCCGACATGACCGGTTTCTCCTGGAAGGTTGGAAGCCGGGGTGTTGCATGTAAGCCGGCGGTTGATCAAGTCATTGCATCAACCGGGCCAACGCGTACAAAGCCTTGCGGGATAAGGCGAATGGAGAAATTAGGAAGTGAGCGGCAGTGCGAAGACAACGAGAGATCCAACACTTTTTTGAGCGATGTGTTGGATCACATCCATCACTGGCCGAGGGATAAAACCATCCGAGCACGCGCGAGCCAACTACCGGATCACGGGCGGAGAAGGTGCGATATCAACAGCGTTTTTGTGGCGATGACAAAAACGCTTCACGAAGAAAACTCGCTTCGTTTCTTGCTCGGCCTGGTTGGCCGAAGTGAAGTCGCGGCCCCGTGAAGCGCCATGCGCGAATGTTGGTATTGCGGCAACTAAAAAGCGCTACCTGTTGGTCTCGATCCAACCAATCTCACCGGCCAAAGGTCGGCCGCGACTCACGCTACGTAGCCCAAACCCACACGCCAAAAGGCGCTGCACGAAAAGCACGGCACCGGCACAGGCTTCGGCATGCCCCTTGCATGAAGAAGCACATCCATTGACCAGGCAGGACCACCGGAGCCTCACCATGACCTCAATCATCGTCGAAGACCTTCCCCGCGATCTCACGCTCGATCGCGAAGCAATGACCTGCATCCACGGCGGAGGTGCGCCCTGGGTGTATGGCTGGATCACGCCCTATGTCGCATCGCAGCCATCCTTCGGGCCGGTCGTGAATCTGTACGAAACCAACAACAACTTCTATGCTGCTCAGATGATCAACCAGTTCCAGAACATCGACGTGAATAACACTGGCTCGAATTCGAACATCGCAGTGAACCCGAACGAGCGCAGCAGCAACCACAGCGCCTGAAGCACACACGAAGCACGCCTGAAGCAACCGGTTCTGTCTCGCCGCAAACGCGGCAACCCATCGGCGCAGAAATGCACGCCGCTGCAGACATCGGAGGTCTCGTGAGCAACACCGGTGAGTTTCGATGGGCATCGGCAGCCCGCACCGACACGGGTCTCGTACGCGAGATCAATGAAGATGCCTGCCTTGAAATGCCCGAGCACGGTTTATGGGCCATCGCAGATGGCATGGGTGGGCACGCGGTCGGCGATGTCGCCAGCCAGATGGTGATCGAGCGCTTGGCGCATTCCCCCGCGCCCGGCAAACCGGTTCTTCTCGATGATCGTATGCAGGAAGCGCGAGAGCGCCTCCTTGCTGTCAACGCGGACTTGCGCTCGGAAGCCGCCCGGCGGCAAGTGCGCCGGATCGGCAGCACGGTGGTACTACTGCTGGCGAGCGAACGGTCCTGCGGCTATATGTGGGCAGGCGACAGCCGGCTCTATCTTTGCCGGCAGGGTTGCCTGCGGCAATTGACGCGAGATCACAGTCAGGTTGAAGAACTGAAGGCTCGCGGCCAGCTCAGCGCGGAAGAGGCGTTGCATCACCCGGGCAAACATCTGATCACGCGTGCAGTCGGCGCAATGGACACGCTCGACCTCGATGCAGACCGTATCGATCTGCATGACGGCGACATTTTCCTGCTCTGCAGCGACGGTTTGAGCAACGAGGTAAGCGACGAGGAGATGGGCGGAGTCCTGACATCCGGCGACTGCCGGCAAGCCGTCGCCAGGCTGGTTGGACTCGCGCTGCGGCGTGGCGGACGCGACAACGTCTCGGTTGTCGTGGCCCAGGCGGAAGATATCTTCTGCCTCGATAAAACGCAGATAAACCCGACCCTCTAGTCTTACTGTGTCATAAAAATACTACGTCTACTATAATAAAGATACCGTGACT
>NZ_JALPRJ010000179.1 GCF_030464885.1 Caballeronia sp. SEWSISQ10-4 2
CCGTCGCGCTCGTTATCTTTGCGCGCTGGCAGCCGTTGCGATGCCTGTGGGCCGCGTTGCTTTTCGGTGCAGCCGGTGCGCTCGGGCCCGCGTTGCAGGCGATTGGCGTGACGAGCGGGTATTACCTGTATAACGCCGCGCCCTATGTGCTCACGCTCACCATCATGATCATCAATTGCCGTCCGGACCGGACGCTTGCCGGCGCACCGGGCGAGCTGAGTCTCACACGCTGAACTTCACACGCTGAACGACTTGCTCCTCCATTCTCAAGGCGGCGACGACCATGAACCGATTCATTAATGCTTCTCCGTACCCCTGGCCCTTCGATGGCAACCTGCGCCCGGATAACACGGCGCTTGTCGTGATCGACATGCAGACGGATTTCTGCGGCCACGGCGGTTACGTCGACAAGATGGGGTATGACCTGTCGCTGACCCGCGCGCCGATCGAGCCGATCGAGCCGATCAAGCGCGTGATGGCGATGATGCGCGAGCAGGGCTTCACAATCATTCATACGCGCGAAGGGCATCGGCCGGATTTGTCGGACCTGCCGGCGAACAAGCGCTGGCGCAGCCGCCGCGCGGGCACCGAAGGCGTAGGCATTGACGACGACGGCCCGTACGGCCGCATCCTCGTACGTGGCGAGCCGGGCTGGGAAATCATCAGTGAACTGGCACCGCTGCCGGGCGAGATCGTTATCGATAAACCCGGCAAGGGCTCGTTCTGCGCGACCGATCTAGAGCTGATCCTGCGCACGCGGGGCATCGTGAACCTGGTGTTGACCGGGATCACCACGGACGTCTGCGTCCATACCACCATGCGCGAAGCGAACGACCGAGGATTCGAATGCACCGTCCTCGCGGACTGCTGCGGCGCGACCGACCCCGGCAACCATCAAGCGGCGCTGCACATGATCACGATGCAAGGCGGCGTGTTCGGCGCGGTAACCGACTCGAACGCGCTCCTGACCACGCTCGGTGGCTGATCATGTCGACTCCTCCGCATGCGTTAGAGGTGGAAGTGCACAACGCCGGCAAGTCGTTCGGTGCATTTCGTGCGCTGGACAATGTGTCGATCAAGGTCCGGCCGGGCACGGTCCACGCACTACTAGGTGAAAACGGCGCGGGCAAAAGTACCCTCGTGAAAGGGCTGGTGGGTTACGGTCTGCTGGACGAAGGCCAGATCTCAGCCGATGGCCGCGAGGTCCGCATCGCTTCGCCGCGCGATGCGCAAGCGCTGGGTATTGGCATGGTGTACCAGCATTTCACGCTGGCGTCGGGGTTGTCGGTTGAGGAGAACCTGCTGCTGGCACGCGGGAGCCTGCCCTGGAAAATAGACTGGACGGCGGAACGCGAAGCACTCGATGCGTTCATGCGGCGCATGCCGTTTCGCCTGCCGCTCGACGCGCCGGTATCCGGCTTGGCGGCTGGGGAAAAGCAGAAGCTCGAAATTCTCAAGCAATTGTATCTGAAGCAACGCTTTCTCATTCTCGATGAGCCTACCTCCGTGCTGACGCCGCAAGAGGCGGACGAAGTGCTCGGGCTGATGCGCGATCTGACCACGCGCGGCGAGTTGACCGTGCTGATGATCACGCACAAGTTCCGCGAAGTGATGGCGTATGCCGACGACGTGACCGTGCTGCGCAAGGGCAGGCAGGTCGGGACTAGTGCGGTATCGGCGACCAGCCGCGACGCGCTCGCCGGTTTGATGATGGGTGCCGCCGAGACGCGGGACACCGCGGTCATGGACGTGGTCAATGCCGAGCGGGTCGCGCGCAAACCGGTGGACCCCGCAGCGCGGATACGCCTTGCCATGAGGAATATATCTATCGACGATGATCGCGGCCATGCGGCGGTCAGACGCGCGTCGCTTGAGGTTCGATCGGGTGAAATACTCGGGATCGCGGGGGTGTCGGGGAATGGCCAGAAAGAGATGGTCGAGGCGCTGGTCGGGCAACGCCGCGTGAAGACTGGCGAGATGGAGATAGCGGGTGATACATACCACGCCACGCGCGAGGAAATGACGCAGCGCCGTGTGTTCGCCATCCCTGAAGAGCCGCTTAAAAACGCGTGCGTGCCGAACATGAGCGTCGCGCAAAACCTGGCTCTCCGCGACTTCGACCGCACGCCATTGCGTCGCGGCGGCTGGCGTCTCGACCAACGTGCGATGCGGGACCGCGCCGCGCATCTCATCGACGATTTCAACGTCCGGCCGCCATTGCCCGAACGCGCTATCGGCACGCTGTCGGGCGGCAATGTCCAGCGCGCGGTGCTCGCTCGCGAGCTGGGCCAGCCGGTCGATGTGCTGATCGTGGCGAACCCGGTGTTCGGTCTCGACTTCGCATCGGTGGCAGATATTCATGCACGCATCATGGCGGCGCGCGATGCCGGCGCGGCAGTCCTGCTCGTGAGCGAAGATCTCGACGAATTGCTGGAACTGGCGGACCGGATCGTCGTGATCGCGGAAGGAGAACTCGTGTACGAGACGCCCGCCGCGAGCGCCGAGCGAGCGACGCTGGGCCACTACATGGCGGGACACGGTGACTCGACGGCGCACGTTGTTCCGGCTGCCGAAGCGTTGAAGGAGGTCATCGAATGAGACGGAGCCGCTGCGGGGAACTGCTATGACGATCACGATACCGGCGTTACCCAGGCCCTTTACACTCGAGCCGTTGACAACTGCGCTCGTCATCGTCGACATGCAGCGGGACTTCATCGAACCGGTTTTGTCGCAATAAGGCGTTCTGGTAACCTGGCTCAATCGAAATGGTTGCGTGGGTGAAGAATGAAGACGCTGGATCCGGGTGTGGCACGCGTGCTTAAACGGCCGCACTATCCGCTGGAAGCGATCCTGACCTGTGTGCGTTGGTACGTAGCCTATCCGCTTAGCCTGCGTCATCTCGAGGAAATGATGACCGAGCGTGGGATTACGGTCGATCATTCCACGGTGCACCGCTGGGCCATCAAGCTTCTGCCCGTGCTTGAGAAGGCGTTCCGCCGCTGTAAGCGAGCAGTTGGCAAGAGCTGGAGGATGGACGAAACCTACGTGAAGATCCGGGGCGAATGGAGGTACCGCTACCGGGCCGTGGACAAGGAAGGCAACACGGTCGACTTTCTTCTGCGAGCTAGGCGGAACAAGGCTGCTGCCCAGCGGTATTTCGAAAAATCGATCCAGCAAAACGGCGTGCCCGAGACGGTGACGATCGACAAAGCGGAGCCAATCTGGCCGCGCTGCACGCGGTGAACGTGAGGCGCGACGCAACCATCAAGATTCGTCAGGTCAAGTATCTGAACAACGTGGTTGAGGTGCGACACGAAGTCGCTTACAGAAGTTGTTCTCACTTCTCGCGGCATAGAAGGAGTGAACCACCGGTGTCACCCGGTGAATCTAGGAGCCTGAATCAAGAGCGGCTCTGACAACGTAACGAAGCGCCGCAAGGCGCGGGGTATCAATCGCGAGAGGCGTACCCTTCTGGCAGCCATACGCCGGATGAGTGCCAGATAGTCGGTATGGTGAAAACATTTGAATCTGCAATAGGGTCGTTACGTTGAACGAGCGGAAATGGCTATTGCGCTCGAACCAAAACGGTACCGGAGGTGGGAACAGCGTTTCTCGACTACGCTTTCGTGACCCATATACCTCCCGGCCCAGAGCAGGCACCTAACCCGACGTACTTCCATAAGCGGAACGTGG
The DNA here is from genome assembly GCF_030464885.1 of Caballeronia sp. SEWSISQ10-4 2. GTDB lineage: Bacteria > Pseudomonadota > Gammaproteobacteria > Burkholderiales > Burkholderiaceae > Caballeronia. Next base: position 3,694 of record NZ_JALPRJ010000179.1, read on the forward strand.
AAACCCCGTATCGCTCCCCTCGGGGACAGCAGGCTGCGAGGTCTGCCCATGGCGGTGCGGGCACAGGAACGGGGAAAAAGCGAATGCCCGGCTGTAATGGACGGGATACGGGTTGCAACATCACCCGACGCGAAAGCGGGCAGACTTCCTCATGGTCTCTCCTCACCAGAGAGTTTGCAGAACCATCTATACGGGAGGAAAGCAAATGAGTGCAGCAACACGGGCGCGTGCGCCTTCCGGCGTGACGTGGGACGGCATCAATTGGGCCAATGTTCAACGCCAAGTAAGAGGGCTTCAAACGCGTATGGTGAAGGCGGTACAGGCCGGCCGCCATAACAGGGTGAAAGCCCTGCAATGGCTGCTGACCCACTCGTTCAGCGGCCGTGCATTAGCCGTGAAGCGGGTGACTGAAAACAAAGGCAGGAACACCCCCGGTGTGGACAAGGTAACGTGGAAAACACCGGCGGCAAAGACCAACGCGATTGCGTCGTTGAAGAGGCGGGGTTACTCGCCCCTTCCGCTTCGGAGGGTTTTTATTCTGAAGAAAAACGGCCGGACGAGGCCCCTCGGCATACCCACTGTGTCTGACAGGATCGCCCAGACGGTCGGGAAAAACTATTTGGAACCGATTCTGGAGGAAATCTTCGATGAGGATTCCTACGGGTATCGTCCGGGTAGGTCGGCAAAGGATGCGATAGGCATGGCGCGTACGAGATGTTGGCGTCATGACTGGGTTCTTGAGCTTGACATCCGATCATTCTTCGATAATCTTGATCACGACCTGCTTCCGCGAGCGGTACGCCACCACACTGATTGCGAGTGGGTGCTGTTGTATGTCGAGCGGTGGCTCAAGGCTTCCGTGCAACTGGAGGACGGGAGCACGGTGATGCGTGACAAAGGGACCCCACAAGGGGGTGTCGTCAGCCCGTTGTTAAGTAATCTCTTTCTGCACTATGTGTTCGATCGATGGATGCGGAAGCACTTCCCCGATATCCCGTTCGAGCGCTATGCGGACGATGCCGTTTGCCACTGTAAGACGTTGGTCCAGGCGCAGCAGTTGCGCGCCGCGTTGGAGCAGCGCTTTGCCGAATGTCATCTGGAACTGCATGCGCAGAAAACCCGGGTGGTGTACTGCAAGGACGATGACCGTCGGGGGACTTATCCTGACCACAGCTTTGACTTTCTGGGCTTTACGTTTAGGCCACGACGCTCAAAGAACAGGTGGGGCAAGTTCTTCATCAGCTTTACTCCGGCGGTCAGTAACAAGGCTGCGAAGGCGATGCGAGGCACGATGCGAAGCTGGGGCCTGCATAACAGGAGCGACAAGTCGATCGAGGATCTGGCAGGGATGTTCAACCCGGTGGCTCAGGGTTGGATTAACTACTACGGCAGATTCTACAAGTCGGCGCTCTATCCCACGTTGCGCCACCTGGACCTGGTGTTGGCCCGGTGGGCGGCGAAGAAATACAAAAAGTTGCGGGGCCACCTTCGGCGAGCCAGGCACTGGTTGGCGCGCGTAGCGCAAACCCGGCCTGGGCTGTTCGCTCACTGGAAGCTCGTGCAGCCGACGGTTGGATAATGGGAGCGGAGTGAGTCGAGAGGCTCATGCTCCGTTCTGCGAGAGCCTGAGGGTGCGATTCCCTCGGGCTACTCACCTCATTATTACCGGCCACTCGAAAGAGTGGCTGGAACGTGAGGTCAGGCCCGCAGTGGTCGAATTTCTGGCGGAACGCGGGTTGGTCTTATCGCCAGAAAAGACCAGAATAACGCACATCAAGGATGGGTTTGATTTCCTCGGATGGAACATTCGCAAGTACAA
>NZ_JALPRJ010000017.1 GCF_030464885.1 Caballeronia sp. SEWSISQ10-4 2
CTGTCTTTCTTTCTTCGCCAGCTTCACTGGCGTTGCGTGACGGCCTCGGCTCATCTCTCCATGATAAAAACAGATCGCTAAATATTCAACTTATTTACGGGATGTTGTACTAGTGCCTCATCGGCGCACTCTACCGTTCGGGGACCGTGACTCTACGGTGCGTCCAACGCCCACGGACAGGTTGAACGCCTCAAGGTGATTGGATCGGGACGCTTGACGAACTTCTTTGGCCGACCCACTTGCGGCATTCGACGAAATTCTGGTGATCCGCGCACCGTTGTCCAGTCGAAAAGCCCCTGGCAGCCTAGCAAGTTTCGTCTCCGCACACGCGTCTTTTGTAGCAAATGCGACGTCTATAAACCGCTCCGAAGCCGGCGTTTCGATCGAGTCCGATGCGACGGCGTGCACGCGACCCAGCCCGAGAGTGGCCTCGCAGCACGTTTGCCATAGCGAGCTCACAAACTTAGAGGGCGAATTCCGCAGGGTGCGGAATATTCAGCGTTCCGAACACGACACCATTGCGCCCGCTGGCCGAGACAACCTTTGTCGTTCCCGATAGGTGCCCCAGCGGTCTTTCAGTGCGCACCTGCGGCCGCGTCACTCGAACCGCCAGCCTTGCCAGGCTTCGTGATCCAGATGAGCGGGATAATGATAATCATGATGATCGCTGCGCCATAGAACACGTCATTCAGCCCTAACATGGCGGCCTGAGTCTGCACCGTATGATCGAACAACGCATACGATGCTTGCTGGCCCAGACCAAGCGCAGAGCGGTAGGTGTTCATCTGCGCATTGAATATCGGGTTGGTCGGACTCGACTGCTGCGTCAGGATTTCATGGTGCATGATCGTCCGGTTGTTCCACACGACGCCCGCCAGCGACGTGCCGATGCCGCCGAAGAACATACGTCCGAAGGTGGACAGGCCGGCAGCGGCTGGCACCTTTTCGGGCGGTTGCCCTGACAGGATGATCACGGTCAGCGGCGCAAAGAACAGCGCCATCGGAATACCCTGCAGCAGGGTTGGCAGGATAATGTACCCTTCGCTGAGATCCGTGTAGAAATACGAGCGCATGTAGTAGACGGTCGCAAAGCCGATGAACGCAAACGTGCCGATGATGCGCGCATCGGAACGCGGCAGGATCTTACCCATGATCGGTGCGCCGATCACCGCAAAAATGCCCAGCGGCGCCGTCGCGAGCCCGGCATCAACTGCCCGATAACCCAGGTACTCCTGCATCCACTGCGGAAGCAACACCAGCGTGCCGAAGAAGATTCCATACGCCACAGCAATCGAAACTGTGCCTCCAAGGAAGTTGCGTTGCTTGAAGAGGGTAAGGTCGACGATAGGGTTTTTCTCCGTTAGCTCCCAGACAATGAATAACGCAAGGCCCACTGCGGCAACGATAGTCAGAACGACGATCGTGCTCGACGAGAACCAGTCGAGATCCTTGCCCTTGTCCAGCATCACCTGAAGCGACGCGACCCAGACGATCAGCAGTAGCAGCCCGACAACGTCGATTGGCAGCTTTTTAGCCGGTGTATCGCGCTTGCGGTAGAGAAACCAGACCATCGCGGCAGCGAATAGCCCGACCGGGATGTTGATATAGAAGATCCATGACCAGCTGTAGCTGTCCGTGACCCACCCGCCGAGTGCCGGCCCCACAATCGGCCCGGTCACCACAATCATTGAGAATAGCGAGAGTGCCAGCGAGGATTTCGCCTTTGGCCACGAACTGAGCAGCAGTGCCTGGGACATCGGAATCAGCGGTCCGGCCACGGCGCCCTGCAGCACACGTGCAAGAAGCAGGATCGGCAACGTTGGCGCAATGCCGCACAACCACGACGCCAATACGAACAGCAGGATCGAACCGACGAACAGGCGAACCTGACCTAATCGCTGGGTCAACCAGCCGGTCAACGGTATCGCGATTGCATTCGCAGCAGCAAATACAGTGATAACCCACGTGCCTTCATCAACCGATACGCCCAGGTTTCCCGAGATGGTCGGAATGGCGACGTTGGCGATCGATGAGTCAAGCACGGTCATGAAGCCCGCGAGGCCCACGCATAGCGAGCCCAGGGCGAGTGTCGCCCCCGTAAGCGGGGGATGGTTAGGATGGTTGTTAGTCATGCTGAGTACCATGATATTGTGTGTCAGGCTGAAGGGGCGTGGCGTCTTTCACATGCCCCTGATCAGTGGGGAACGATTATTCGTTTTCGGCAATGATGCGTGCGATCGCAGCATCCGCGTCGTCGCCATACTTTGCGAATACGTCGGTCTTGTAGGTCGAGGTCGGCTCGGTACCGAGCTGGGTACCAGTGGGGTCCTTGACGTCGACATCCACATTCATTGAAAGACCCACGCGCAACGGATGCTTTTCCAGTTCTGCGGGCGGAATCGCGATGCGCACCGGCAGCCGCTGCACCACCTTGATCCAGTTACCTGTCGCGTTCTGCGCCGGCAACAGCGCCAGTGCCGATCCGGTGCCCGGCGTAAAGCCCACCACCTTGCCGTGATAGATGACGGAGGAGCCGTAGACATCGGCCGCCAGCTCAACAGGTTGTCCAACCCGGATGTGCCGAAGCTGCCACTCCTTGAAGTTCGCATCGACCCAGACCTGTTCGAGTGGCACCACGGACATCAGCGGCGTCCCGGGGGATACGCGCTGCCCGACCTGAACGGTGCGCTGCGCGATATATCCGGTCACAGGGGCTGGCAGCGTGGTGCGCGCATAAGCCAGGTATGCGTCGCGAACGTGGGCGGCGCTTGCCAGTACGTCCGGATGTTTCCCGACCGACGTGTTGGCCGTCAGTGCGCGATTGGCACCAAGCTGCTGGCGGGCCGCGTCAAGCGCAGCCTGAGCCGATCTGACAGCGTCGCGTGCATGCGAGATTTCCTCATCCGACACTGCCCCCGTCATGCCGGTGGAAAGCCGGCGCCGCAGGTCGTCCTGTGCCTTCGAAAGATCCGACTGGTGTTGTGCGATATCTGCACGATATTTGTCATCGTTGACATACAGACCATGTATCTGGCGCACGGTCTGCCCCAGATTGGCCTCCGCCTGTTGCAGTGCGATCGTTGCATCGGCCGGATCGATCTGGACGACCGGTTCGCCCTTCTTCACGACCTGCGTGTTGTCCGCATTGACTGCGATCACAGTGCCCGTGACCTGGGGCGTGATCTGGACGACGTTACCGTTGACGTATGCATCGTCGGTATCCACGTGGAAACGGGCGTCAAGGAAATAGTAAGCGCCATAGGCAGCGCCTGCGATTGCGAGGGCAGCGACAAGCAGCGCAAGCAGCGTCTTGCGTTTTCCGGGTTGCCTTGCCGGCTCGTTGACCGACGGTGACTGAGGGGTATTCATCGATAGCTCCAACTAGGTTTGAGGTACGCCGTCCTGCCGCTACGCCTGACGGCCGATCTGATCGTTTAGTGAGTGGCCGTGCCGTCGGCCGGCGCGGGAATCGGTGTCTCTGCTATAGCCGCAAGGTCAGCGCGCGAGGCATCGAATCCACCGCCTAGTGCCTTGATCAGTCCGATCTGCATGCTGCGGCGGTCCATCTCGAGGTTGACGACGGCCGTTTCGGCCGCGAGCCGGTTATCGTCCGCGTTCAGCACCTGCAGTTGCTGGTTCAAGCCCGCCTTGTATCGAACGATGGCAAGTTGATACGCCTTGGTCTGCGCATCCAGTGCCTGCTGCGCATCGACCAGTTGACGGTCGGCTGAGTGGATCTGCGTGACCTGCGTGGCAACATCGGATAACGCGTTGATCAACGTCTGGTTGTACGTTGCGACGTCGTAGTCGAAGTCCGCATAGCGGCCCTTCAGTTGGGAGCGCAAAGCACCGGCATCGAAGATAGGAAGATGAATCGCGGGTCCCGCCTGAATCTGCCGGCTTCCGGCCGTAAGCAGGCGCCCCCAGCCAAACGCATCCAGTCCGGCCGCTGCGGAGAGATTGACGTCCGGATAAAACTCAGCCTTCGCTTCCTTCACATCGTGGATTGCCGCATCCACCTGCCAGTAGGCCGCGACGATGTCCGGGCGACGCGAAAGCAGGTCGGCAGGCAGGTTGTCGGGAAGCGCGACGCTGGCACCATCTCCAAGCGCCGGATTGGCGATCCTGAGGCCGCGGTCCGGCCCCTCGCCAAGCAGCGCGCCCAACTGGTAGCGTACGGTCGTGATCTGTCCATCGAGGTCGCTGACGCTGGAGCGGCTCGTTGCGGTTTCGCCATATGCGGTTTGCCGTTCCACGTTGGTGTCGAGTCCCGCACCAACGCGTCCATCCGTGATTCGCCCGATATCCTGGCGATTCTTCACTTCGCGAACCTCGATATCACGCAACGCATAGAGCTGCGCAAGATGGTTGTATGCGCTTGCCACCGAAGCGGAGAGAGAGATACGCACCTCCTCGGCTTCGGCGTCGGCTACCTTTTCCTGCGAGATGGCCTGACGAAGCTTCTCCCGATTCTTGCCCCACAGGTCGAGGTCAAACGAAGCACTGGCGAGCACGTTGTTCTCGCTCTGCCACGTGCCACCGTACGGCGGCGGAACGATGCCATTGCCCGTATAGAGCTGCCGCGTCCAGGCATAGCTGCCCGTTACATTCGGATAGAGGGTCGAGTTGGCGCTGCCGACATATGAAGTTGCTTTCTCGATGCGGGCGCGTGCCTGGTCGATCGTCGGATTACTCTTTAACGCCTCGTCGATCAGTGTGGGCAGTTGAGGATCGCCGAACTGTTTAGCCCAATCCATTGCTGGCCACTGTCCGCCCTCGGCGGGCAAACTCTCCTTCGTCTCGAACTTTGCGGGAGGCTCGATCTGCTTGTCGCTTTTGATGCCGCCGTAGTTGACGCATCCGGCCAGGGCGAGCGCCGCCACCGCCGCGGCTATCGAGGCCACCCATGCGCTCGCTCGCAGCTGGGGTTGGTAGTGATTCATCATGGTTTCGATTTTCCTTTCACTCATCTGGGGAACATGTCTTCGCACGGTTCGCGTGTCTTATAGTGCATATGCACACAATAGCCTTCAGGTATCCATGCACGGGAGTGAATGGACTCGACATGATTAACATGTGTATATGCACTAATTTAAACGCAAGACTACGACTGCTGGATGGGCTGGTGGCCCGATCTTTCTTTAGGCTTTCGAAACGTCGCGCGTGACGCGGAAAAGCTCGCGTCGAAGGTAGGCCGCCTGCTGATGTCCAAACTTGCGCTCAAACTCGTCCTGGGCCGCACGCCAGCACACCACCGCCTCTTCAAGCTTCGCGTGGCCGCTACTGGTCAGAACCAGTTGGAGACGTCGCTTGCCCTGCCCGTCAGGCTCATCGGCGACAAAACCGCTGCGCAGCAACCGTCCGAGCACGCGCACGAGCGTGGTTCGGTCCATCACCATCGCCTGTGCCAACTCGACCATCGTCAAACTCGAATCACGTCCGAGCGTGCTTAGGATGCTGAACTGCGTCGGTGTGATGTTCGCGTCCGACAGATGCCGCTCGTAAAGCTGCGAAATGTGCCTGGCAGCCTGGCGAACGGCGAAACAGTCGTCGTTTTCGGGTGATTGAGTGTGCATGCGCACAGATTAGTGGTGCTGCGGGAGCCGATCAATGCTCGCAGGCGCAACAATCTATAACGGCCACAGAAGACTTGGGCTCTCAGCTGGACTGATGAGGACAGGTTGAGGCAGACACCAACCGCGGTCTGATGAATCTTCAGGTCTCAGGCTCAGACGCCGCCGGCGCGCCGGACATTTCTTCAAAGAACGCGGCGGCATGCTCGATAAACGCTCTCACTTTGGCGGGCAGCAGCGTTCGCGTGTTGTACGCGAGCCGAATCTCGATCGCTCCGTCGACAATGTCGAACTCGCCGAGGATGGATATCAGTTGGCCGGAGGCCAGTTCCGTCTGCACCAGCGCAACTGGCACCACGCCGATCCCGAACCCCTGCAGCACCATTTCCCGGTTGAAGATCGGATTATTCGAAGCGATGTCGTACGTCATCGGGATGGTCACATCTTCCTGCCCCATGCGGAAAGTCAGGACAGGTTTGCGCAAGGCCGGCGACATCACGACGAAGGTTTGTTCGGCCAATTCGGAGGGATGCCCGGGCCGCGAATGCGTCTGCAGATACTGCGGTGCCGCGACAATGCAAAGGGGAATGCGCTCCAGCAGCCGTGTGACTGTCGTGTCGCTGCTCAGCATGAAGGGCAGCACGACCCCGAGGTCATAGCCGTCCGCCACCAGATCGACCGGGCGCTCGGTTAGCGTCACGTCGAGACTCACCTGGGGATGCTTATGCCTGAAGGTCGAGATCAGCGGCACGAGCCGGTTCACGGTCGCCGTCGTATGGGCGACGAGTCGAAGCACACCGCTCGCCTCGCGCGTCTGCTTTGACGCCTCTGCTTCCAGCGCCTCCAGATCGTCGAGAATCCGGGAGCAGCCTTCATAGAAGTGCTCCCCCGCTTCCGTCAGCGAAACCTGCCGCGTAGTGCGGTGAAACAAGCGACTGCCGAGACGCTGCTCAAGTCCCGCAATGGCGCGGGAGACAACCGGCGCGGTAACACCCAGCATGTCCGCAGCGCGCGTAAAGCTTTTCGCCTCGACGACCGAGCGGAAAACTCGCAAACTCTCAAGATATTCCATACGGCACCTTCCGTAAGTTCGATGGTGCAACGAATTGGACGAGCGCCCGAATAGGAACGGGTGGAATTTTAGAGCGCCGCGGGGCACCGCCGTTGCTCTCAATTATCGGACGCGAGCATCGATAGGGTACATCCTACTGCCCGGCTGCATATGAGCGCGCTAGCCTGGCCTTTATTCATATGGACCACATGCAGAATTTGATGCTGTAACAGCATGCGGCGCATGATGCGAAACGGAGACATGAGGTGCGAAATCAAGCAACCGAATGGTCGAGTAACGACGTGCCCATGGGTGACCTGACAGACGCCTGGCAATCGGTGTTGAGCAGCAGCTACCGCGAGTGGCAAATACCGCGTCGTCTTCCCGCCACGTTTTTTGCTCACGTCAAAACGCATGACTTCGCTGGCGCTGGCATTGTCGAGACGGTTTGCGACCCGTGCTCGGGGCAACGTATGCGTGCCCAGTTGCGCCACGATGACGAACCTTATATCGGCGTACAGCTGACTACGGAAGGTCGGGAACGCTTCAAGATTGGCGATTCCGGGATCGAGGTCGCGTCGGGCGACGTTGTGGTCTGGACGACGGATCAATCTGTTGAGTTCGAGGTGATGGAGCGCCTGCACAAGGTAACCCTGATGATTCCGTGGTCTGTCATGCGGGAACGATTACCCGCGCGAAATCAGCCACTTGTTGGCGGGAAAATCGAAAGCCGCACGGGAGTGGGCTCCCTGCTGGCCGTTCATCTGCTCGCGCTGTCAAATGAAATCGCGACGCTCGATCCCGGCGTTCAAGGTTCGGTGAGCCGCGCCACCCTCGAGTTGCTTGGCATCGCCCTGTCAGGTCAGCAACCATCGGCGTCATTTGACGCGAGTGCCACGATGCTGCGGCGCGCCCAAGACTACATCTTGCAGCACCTGCACGAAGACGACCTTAGCCCTGCCCGCATCGCACAAGCGAATCGCATCTCACTGCGATATTTGCATATGCTATTCCAGCGAAACGACGCGACGGTTTCCGGCTGGATTCTGGACAGACGTCTGCATTCCTGCAAGCAGGCCCTTACGGATCCTGCGTACAGCCGACAGCAGATAGCGGAAATCGCGTTTCGATGGGGCTTCAACTCGACAAGCCATTTCTGCCGTGCTTTCAAGGAAAAGTACGGAGCTTCACCCGGCGAAATCCGCAGAGCCGTTTTACGTGACCCGTCAGGCCGAGAATGAGGTAAAGGTCTGCACCACGATTTTCTCCCCTCGAATAAAAAACGTGTCGGTTGCAAGGGAGACCCACGGCTTGGCCTCCCAGGCCAGATAGGCGATCTCGCCGGCGATGCTCTGGCTCGTGATTTTGAACGCGGGCCAAAAAACGGGATCAGCACCGTCCAGGAAAGCCTTGAAGAATCCCCTTATCTCCTCCAGGCCGTGAAAGGACTTGTCCGGCGTGATGAGCGTCGAGCGTTCATCGTAGTCCTTGAGGATTTCATCTACGCCATGCGCGAATGCGCCGAGATGATGGTCAAGGACCTGCTTGGTCGCACCTTCCGCGTGGTCAGAAGAATTTGACATGTTAAGTCTCCTTGAAGAGCAAATTCCGGAACTGGCGATGCTGCGCATCGCCAGCGCGGGCTGTACCTGTTGTGACGTTAGCCGGCGTAGGCGCGCTGCGCTTCGTCCCACGTGACGACCACAATGGGGCTGCCGTCTTCCTTGATGAAGGCCAGCGGACCGAGGAAGGTCATGTAGAACTCGCTATCTACGGGGAAATAGGTCTTGTCGTGTCGCGCGTTTGCTGACTCGTAGCCGTAGGCGGGGGCAACGACCGTATCGCCGCCTAGTTCGCGGCCACCACGAACGTCCATGCGTCCTTTGGTCAGCAGGTATTCACCCGGTCCGACGTGAAGATGCGCATTGAAGGACGAGCCCGCAGGGCAATCGAAAATCGCCGTCCACGCGCCCATTTCAGGGGACGCGTGCAGCATCTTCCATCGAACGCCTCCTTGCGAGAGAGCGTCCGGGAATGTCTTCCACGCAATGTCATTGATCTGAACTGCTTCTTCGCGGACTTTCGGCTTGATTTCCATCATCGTCTCCTGGTTTGAGCCGAATCAATGGTGGATTCGGCTCAGTGTTAGGTGAATAAACGATAGCTCAGCAAAGGACACAAGCATTGCACCGTAGCGCAAGCCGGGTTGTCTGTCAGTGCAGTACGAGCGCCGGCCGACCTCCTTCACTGCGCCGCACCAAATGAAGTCTGATGAAACTACGTCTGCAACATTAATCTCACGAGCACAAAGCAACCTGAATTCTATTGGTCGAGGCAAAGCCAGCCTTAACGTCAACATGCTCGAAGAACGACCTCACCGCGCTGGTTAAGGGCGACCCGCGAGTAGTCGCTTCGCGGTGTAAAACACGACGAGCTCACCTCGCTGATTGCGTACATCGACTTGGCTCGTGACAACGGCGCGGTTGCCTTTCGACGTCGGCTTGACTTCCTGCACCTCAATGATCGCATCGATTTTGTCGCCGACTTCCACGGGGAGGTGAGTCTTGAGCCCCATCTCGAGAAGCGCGAGGCCAGTACCCTGGATCATTGTCTGAAAAAGCATGCCCTCGATCAAACCGATCGTCAATGCGGCAGGAACCGGACGTCCGCGCATGGCGCCATGTTCGTAGTCCGCATCGATGAAGATGGCTTCAAGCATCCCCGTGACGTTGATGAAACCTATCAGGTCGCTCTCGGTGACGGTGCGTCGGTGCGTTCGAAAGCGTTGTCCGGGACTGATGTCTTGCCAATAAAAGCCTTGCCCCAGCAAAATTACATTTTGTGTATGTTGCATCGTGTCGCTCCATGAATTGGTCTTTCCCGATCCTGCCCGGGTGCATCATCTTTCGCTGCCTGGCACTGGCGTCCATGCGAACAGCGCGATTGCCGCGATGGCTTGAATACAGGCGACAGTGAGGAAACTGCTCGTGTAATGGCCGGTCAGTGTTCTCACCAGACCGGTGAGCCAGGGCGTAAAAAAGCCCGCCAGATTCGCGGCAGAACTGATGAATGAGATTCCAACCGCGGCCGCACTGCCGCTCAGCATGCGCCCCGGAATTTGCCAAAACAGGGAAATGCCCGCTCCTGTTCCTGCCAGCGCAGTGACCAAGAGGACAAATGTCGCCACCCGGTTTTCATGCCAGACAAACACGAGCGCGACCAGACTGACCACACTGACCACCGAAGCCACTGCGCAGTGATAGCGAATTTCGTCGCGACGAGCCGCGTGGGAAGAGAATGCTACGTTCAAGAGTGCCCCCAGAACGCAAATGGCCGCGAGCGCGTTGCCGATAGCCGAGTACCCGCCGAAACCCGCTTCTTTTAGAATGGTCGGAATGTAGAAGGACAACGCCGCATTCGCGCTCAGGATACAAAAGTAGATGAGGATCAGGTTCCAGATTGTTGGCGTTCGCAGCGATGCCCAAGGCCTATCTTCGCGGCCGGCCATCTTGCTGTTTTCCCGCGCAAGGTCACTCTCGATCAGGCACTTTTGTTCGTCCGACAACCAGCGTGCCCGAGCCGGACGGTCAGGCAGCACAAATACCGCGACGCACCCGAGCAACAGCGTCGGCGCGGCCTGCAAGAGGAACATCCAGCGCCACCCTGCGACGCCCAGATACCCGCTCATGTGTTCGAGCACCGCTGAGCCTGTCAGGCCGACGACCACCGTCGAGCATATGGCGGCTGAATGGAAGATACTGAAGTTCCGGGTGCGGCGTTTGGCCGGAAACCAGTAGGTGAAGTACAGGATGACTCCGGGATAGAACCCCGCTTCAAAAACACCAAGCAGAAATCGCAACGCATAGAAGGCCATCGGTCCGCGAATGAACGTCATCGCGATACTTGTCGCACCCCACCCGACGGTAATCGCGGCAATGGTTTTCCGGGCGCCCACGCGTTGCTGGAACAACGTACTGGGCACGCCGAAGATCACGTAGCCCAGAAAGAACAGACCGGCACCGAAGCCGTACACGGCCTCGCTGAACCGCAGGTCGGACAGCATCTGCAGCTTGGCGAAGGAAACGTTCGCCCGGTCGACCCACGCAAGCAGCCACAGCGCGAACAGCAGCGGAACGATGCGCCACTCGGCGCGCGCGTACGCCCGCTTCAAGGTTGCGTCGGCATCTCGATTCAGCGTCGGGCGGATTGTATCGATTGGTGAATTCATGTTCGTTTCCATGGCGGCTGGCTCGCTCAGAAGGTCGTGCGCATACCGACGGTGATTGCAGTCTGATTACGCCCGATGGTCGCGGCATTGGAACTGACCGGACTACTGTTCACGCCGGCTCCTAGCGTGCCGCGCGGCTTGTTGTCCACGAACGCGACGTCCGTATAGAGGGATGTGCGCTTCGAAAGGAAATACTCCCCGCCCACGCGGTATAGATTGGCTCCCGCTGTGCTTTGCTGCAGGTCCTGCAGGTACAGCCAGTTACCCGTGACACGCAACGAAGGGGTTACCTGCCATGCGACTGCTGTGAAGTAGTAATTCTGGTTGGCGCCCGTGGTCGGATTGCGGAATTTGATGAAATCGAAGGCGGTTTTCACTATGCCGAAGGTGTATTTGACGGCGAGCGTGTAGGCGCGTAGCCAGTTCTCGTTGGTAGCGCCCGTCGGATCGCGTGCGTCGTAGTAAGCGGTTAGCAATTCCAGTTGTCCGCCTGTCCAGTTCAGGTTTGCAGACCATGCTTGCTTATTTTGGAATTCTCCAGCAGTCCCGCCGAACGAGTACAAGGCGCTCCCCGAGAAGCCGAAGCGATTCGCGGGGAGCTCATATTTGACCGAGTTGTTCAGCCACTGATAGAGGAACCCGCCGTTCACGGCACTGTTTGCGCCCGTCGCGGCAGCCGCTGCCGGAAGCGCTGGATTGATGTTTGACGAGTTCTGGAAAACGGCGCTTGCGAGCGACCCGGTCAGCGAGAAGCCCGTAATGTCTGCCGCGCTATAGGCGTCGTAAAGCGGTGTCCAGTTTCGCCCAACCTTGAGCGCACCCCACGGCGCGACGACGCCCACGATCGCCCCACGATCAAACAGAGAATTCGTCGCGTTGGGAAATGGCAACCCGAAGTCGCCGGCACCGCTCGAGGGGTTAAAACCGCTTTCAAGCCTGAACGTTACCTGGGTGCCACCGCCGATGTCCTCGAAGCCGATCAAACCCCATCGACTGGTTGCATGATTGTTGCCGGAAAACGATATCGAGCTCGCCGACTTGCCATCGGCGACACCGGTGTTGGTGCGATAGACAAGCCCCGCATCGATGAGACCATAGAGCGTCACCGACGACTGCGCGTGCGCCTCGTGCCCCCCGGCTCCCAGCAGGACGGCGAGCGCACCCAACGATCGGGCAACCGTGCAATGCGTCCGGCTTCTTACGCCCCTCGAAATCCGCTGAATTTTCCTGAGCATTCTCATCTCCAGCGCCTCATATCTGATTTACAGTTGCGAGCGTTCGGTTGTTTAAGTTTCATTGGTAACTAATTCGTTATACTAATAATTTAGCGTGTAAAAATCATTCAAATCGAACGCAACAATCACTGATCTGTTGCACGCCTATCGCCCGCTAATCTTGCGCGGCTGCGTACGATTCGCAACAGGGCAAACACGTCTTCAGCATGGCAGGGTCGTTAAGCCGTTTCCATACGTCGGCGCGAGGCGCCCTGATCAATCGCGTTCCGTCGAAGTCCATCAATCATCTCCTGGGGCAGACGGACATTCACAATTACTCTATTGCTTCAAATCGATCAATATATCCACCGTCTACATGCTAGTAACGAGGATTACGCGCGTCAAGCAAATGCATCCCGCCTCAGGGCTAACCCCTATGACGGGGGCAGCATTGCCAGTCAACTCGAAACGACTTTGCCAAGCTCGCCTTAAGCCTTATGCGATAAGGCTATTTGGGTCATATACACATCCACCAGGTTCGCTTAGCAGTTCATGTATACCCCGATGAAGCGCGTTTTTATGTTGACGAGGAGTCGATGCATTACTACGATATAGACAATGGATACATAGACGCGATTCGGTGATTTATACGACCAATGTATCCACTGTCCATATTGCACGTCTGCCCGGCGTGCTTGCACAAAAGTAACCAGGAGATATCCATGAACCGAGCAGTAATCGTGTCGTACGCACGTACCCCAATCGGCCGAGCGACGCGCGGCGCGTTCAACCAAACCCACGGCGCGACCATGGCTGGCCACGTGATCAAACATGCTGTCGCGCGTGCCCATCTCGATGGCGCCGAAGTGGAAGACATCGTGTTTGGCTGCGGCCAGCCGATAGCAGCAACCGGCGGCAACATCGCGCGCGCTTCCGCCATTCGCGCCGGTTTGCCGGTGTCGGTGAGCGGTACTACATTGACTCGTTTCTGCGCGTCGGGACTACAGGCCGTCGCCTTTGCGGCCCAGCGTGTGTTGGTAGACAAGGTTCCCGTCATGGTGGCTGGAGGCGTAGAGTCGATCAGCCTGTCGCAGCCGGTCACGCTCAAGACGGCGCAACGCGAAGCGTGGCTCGCCGAGCATCGCCCTGATGTCTATACCCACATGATCGAAACAGCCGAAACGCTGGCGAGCCGTTACCACGTCTCGCGCGAGCGTTCGGATGCGTTCTCGCTGCAAAGCCAGCAACGTACGGCCCGTGCGCAAGCGGCCGGCATCTTCGACGATGAAATCGTGCCCTTGGCGTCTCTGAAAGGAGTCGTCGATAAAGCGACTGGCGAAACAACGACGGTCGAGTGCCTGCTGACGCGGGACGAAGGCAACCGCCCGGACACCACGCTCGAGACCCTCGCGGGGCTACCGCCCGTCAAGGGTGAAGGATTCCAGGTCACGGCCGGCAATGCGAGCCAGTTCTCCGACGGCGCCGCAGCGGTTGTCATCATGTCCGAGCAGGAAGCGCAGCGGCGCGGCCTTACGCCGCTCGGCTACTTCATCAGCCTTGCTACGGCGGGCGTCGAGCCGGACGAGATGGGCGTGGGACCGATCAAGGCCGTGCCGCGACTACTCGAGCGCAACAACCTGAGCATCGACGACATTGACCTCTGGGAGCTCAATGAAGCATTTGGTTGCCAGGCGACCTATTGCATCGATGTCCTTGGTCTGCCTGAGGAGCGCCTTAACGTGAACGGCGGTGCCATTGCGATCGGTCATCCGTACGGCATGACGGGTGCGCGTCAAGTCGGCCACATCTTGATGGAAGGACGCCGGCGCAAAGCGAAATACGGCGTAGTCACCATGTGCGCAGCAGGGGGAATGGGTGCGGCCGGCTTGTTCGAATTCATCCATTGAACCTTGGGAGGCGACTCAGTCATGTCTGATTCAACGGCTAACGCAGCAAAGACGGAATACGGCACCGTGTTCGTCGACCGGGACGGAAGTTGTGCTGTCGTCACAATGAACCGACTTGAAAAATACAACGCCATCAACAACGCGTTGCGCAGCGACCTGTATGAAGCTTTGTCTGTGCTGATCGCGGACCGGTCAGTGCGGGGCATTGTGCTGTGGGGCGGTACGAAGGCGTTCGTTGCGGGCGGAGATCTGAACGAGATGCTGGTGCGCCGTCCGATGGACGTCTTCACGCCAACGAGTGGCACACCCGATTTGTGGGCGCTGATCCACAACAGCATTGTGCCCATCGTTGCGGCTATCGCCGGACCGTGCTTCGGCGGTGGGCTGGAACTGGCGATGGCTTGCGATCTGCGGGTGGCCGCGGACAATGCGCAGATCGGCCAGACCGAGACGAACGTCGGGCTAATCCCGGGGCGCGGAGGCACGCAGCGGCTTGTCCGGCTGGTAGGCGCGACCAAGGCGAAGGAAATGATCTTCACCGGCGAGGTTATTACGCCGGACGAAGCGTATCGGATCGGTCTCGTCAACAAGGTCGTGCGTCCCGCCGAGTTGCTCGACGAGGCGAAGAACTACGTACGAAAGATTGCCGAGAAATCGCCTCACTCCATCGCGCTGGCAAAGCTCCTGATTCATGCCGGCCAGGACGCCAATCTCGACGTCGCGCTAATGATGGAGTCGCTAGCGTTCTCGGCGCTCTTTAGTACCGACGACATGCATGAAGGCGGAAACGCATTCCTTAACAAGCGTCGACCTGTCTATAAAGGTTCATGAACATGTCCACTACACAAATCGACTCGTGCATGAACACGCCGGCTTCGCACGACGACCTGCGCTTGATGGTTCGCACCATGGCGGACATCGAGGCGTTCGAACAAACGCCGCTTGCCGAGCGGCACCTGCCCGACAGCACCTACGCGATGCTGCGCGAGAGGAGCATACGGCAGCCGGGCGCTGCGGCACTGCATTACTTCGACTCCGGCGACGAACTGGACCGAGCGAGCACGATCACGCACGGGCAATTGTTCGAAAGGATCACGCAAACAGCCAACCTCCTTCACTCGCTCGGCATCGGTCCGACCGATGTGGTGGGCGTGATCATGCCCATCACGCCGGAGTCGCAATACGCCATTTGGGGCGCGGAGGCGGCCGGTATCGTCTGCCCGGTAAGCTGGATGCTCGAGCCAGAAATCATTGCTGCATTGCTACGGCAAGCGGGAGCCAAGGCAGTGATTACTTATGGCCCGGACGGCGATATCGAGGCATGGCACAAGGCCATGCAGATCCGTCAGGACCTCCCGGCGGTCAAGCACTGGATAAAGGCAGGCGGCACAGCAGTTCGCGACAGCAGCATCGTTGATCTGCTCGCGCGCCTGCCTGAGTTCAACGGCGGTAGGCTTGACAGCGGCCGGATCATCGCGCCGTCCGACATCGCCTCCATGTTCCACACCGGCGGCACGACCGGCACACCCAAGCTCGCGTTGCACACACACGCCAATGAAGTCTTCATGGCTTGGATCAGCGCTTTGCAGTACGACGTTCGGGCGTTCGACGTGCGCGTGTGCGGCGTACCCATGTTCCATGTCACAGGCGTCCTGACCAGTTGTCTGATGCCGCTGGCGGCTGGCGCTTCGGTGGTCATGTTGTCGGCAAGCGGCTGGCGTGATCCGTCCGTGATCCGCAACATGTGGAAAATCGTTGAGCGCTTTCGCGTCACCACGCTCAGCATGGTGCCAACGGTCGTCAATTTGTTGCTGAATATCCCGCTCGATGGCGCTGATATCAGCTCGCTCAAGACTGCAACCTGCGGCACAGCGCCCCTCTCGGCTGCAGTCGCCGAAGCGTTCACCCAGAAGACGGGCGCAACGCTGATCGAAGGCTATGGCCTGACCGAAGGTACAGCACTGAGCGCGACCAACCCGCGCTACGGCGAAGCACGCGTAGGATCGATCGGCTTTCGCTTTGCGTATGAAGAACTGAAGGCCGTGAAAGTGGCGAATGGCCGTATTCTGCGCGATTGCGCGCCGCTTGAACCGGGCATCGTCGTGGTGCGTGGTCCCAACATTTTTCCGGGTTACCTCGGCGGCGCTCACAACGAGGATATCTGGATGGACGACATCTGGTTCAACACAGGCGACCTCGGATACGCCGATGAAGAAGGCTACTTCTGGCTCACGGGGCGCGCGAAGGATCTGATCATTCGCGGTGGCAACAATATCGACCCCCGCATGATCGAGGAAGCCCTGTACCGGCATCCCGACGTGTTCGACGCGGCAGCAGTCGGCGTTCCCGACGCGCACGCTGGCGAGTTGCCGGTGGTCTATGTGGCGTTGAACGCGGGCTCCACTTATCCGCTCGGACGTCTCAAGCACTATGCCTACGAAGTCATTCCTGAGCGTGCTGCAGTACCGAAACAGTTCTATCTCGTCGACGCGATTCCGAAGACGTCGGTCGGGAAGATCCAGAAGAACAGCTTGCGCAACGACGCCATTCGCCGCGTTCAATGGCAGATGCTCGCCGACGCGCAGGGACAGCCGCCGGTGCCCGTGGTCGATATTCGCGTAGACGACCGGGGGGACCGCGGCGTGATGTCGACGCTGGTGATGCCCGCGACACTGACGGCCGAGGAAAGAGATGAGGCGATCGCCACGGTTCGTAGCGTTTTCGCTACGATGGTCGTTAAGTACGAGTTTCTGTTCGAATGACGTCGGCATGCCAGGGTGAGTTGCATCGCTCGGCGGGGCTGGTCCGAACTCGCCTGGCACGTCTTTTTGCGGTGCAGCGTCCGCGTTAAACTTGATATCCCGTTACCGCTACCGACTACCACTCGCCATGACCAAAGCCTTGCCTGCTGCCATTCGACGCCCGTATCACCACGGCAATCTGCGCGAAGAGATGATCCGCTGCGGCCGGGAGATTCTCGCCAGCGAGGGCATCCACGGATTGACGCTGCGCTCGGCCGCGCGGCTCGCCGGCGTATCTCACGGCGCGCCGCGCAACCAGTTCGCGGACAAGGAAGGACTACTGGCTGCGATCGCGACCGACGGCTTCTGGGAACTGATTACCGTTCGGCGTGCGCGCCTACTGCCCGAGATGACCGCAGAGGCACGCCTGCTCGTGGTGATGGACGGTTATATCGAGTTTGCCATTACGCAACCTGCCTTGTTCTTCCTGATGTTCGGGCCGCAGATTGTGGGCAAGGAGCACTATCCTGAGTTGCTCGCCGCAGGCAACGCTTCGTATGAGTTACTGCATGGTGCCGTGGAGGATTACTTCGCCGAGCGTGGCGCAAGCGAGCGTTTCGACGAGTTGAAAGTGCGATGCGCGTGGTCAGCCGTTCACGGGCTCAGTATGTTTTACAGCGACCGCCCGGTCGGACCCAGCCTTAAACGCAAGGTGTCGTTCGAAAAGTGGCGTCAGGGATTGCTCAAATTCATCCTGACCGGGTTGATCGCCTCCGAGAACGGCAGCAACGACGCCGACAACCCGCCACCACCGGCCAAAAAAGTCGCAAAACCGCGCGCAAGAAATCGTCCGGTTGAAGACGCCGGCACAGCATGACTTCATGTGGAGACGATCCGCACTATGCAAGGGCACCTGTTATCTGAACGCCGCGACGGCACGCTGTTTCTGACTCTATCGAACCCCGCGGCGAGAAATGCGCTGGGGCCAGCGCTGTATGACGCGCTCGCGAATGCATTGACGAACGCGGCTGAGGACGACGCCGTCCACTGCGTGATCCTGAGCGGTGCCGATGGTGTATTCAGCGCCGGCGGGAACCTTGTGCGGCTGCTCGGCAACCGCTCGCGTCCGCGGTCGGTTCAGGCAGACAGCATCGAGGGGCTCAACCGGTGCACGGCCGCAATTCGTGCGTGTCCGAAGCCGGTGATAGCCGCCGTAGAAGGGTTCGCAGCCGGTTCGGGACTCTCCATCGCTCTGGCATGCGACTTCATCATTGCCGCGACCACCGCGAAATTCGTCATGTCCTACATCAAAGTTGCGCTGACACCCGACGGGGGCGGTGCGTGGGAGCTCGTGCGAAGCCTGCCGAAGGCGGTGGTGAGCGACGCGCTCTTAAACGGAGCGGCTTTAGCGGCCGGGCAGCTTGCCGCATACGGGGTCGTGAACCGGACCGTCTCACCGGGGTCCACAATAGCCGCTGCGACGGAACTCGCCGAGTCTCTGGGACAGCGTTCGCCACATGCGTTGGCTTTGATGAAGCAACTGATCGAACAAGCGGCATCGCAGGCTCGAACTGCATATCTGGAGTACGAAAAGACGACCTTTCTGGACGCGCTTTATCACAGGGACGGCGGCGAAGGCATTACTGCCTTTCTTGAGAAGCGTCGGGCGTCGTACTGATCGGACAAGCAAAACCTTCCGCATTGATCACTTCATTTTAGACTGACCAGGACCGATTCTCGAATGACTCTCACCCCAGAACAAGCAATGAGTGGTCTTGAAACGTTGCGGCGTCAAATCGACGAAGGTCGACGAGCGCCGATGGGCGAGACACTCGATTTTCAGCTCATCGAAATAGACGAGGGCGTCGCGGTCTTTGCGGCCTCGCCGGCAGCCAAAACCTATAATCCGCAAGGGACCGTTCACGGCGGCTATTCAGCTGCGTTGCTGGATTCGGCATGCGGCTGCGCGGTCCACTCGTGCTTGAGCGCAGAACAGGGCTATACGACTATTGAACTGAAGGTTTCTTACCATCGCCCGATCACGATCAAGACCGGTCCGGTTCGCGCAGAAGCGAAGGTAATCTCGATTGGAAAACGCATCGCGTTCACCGAGGGTCGGCTGACCGACATGTCAGGGCGTCTCTATGCATCAGCTACGTCGACGTTGCTGGTCCTTCCGCGATGACGTGGTTACGCGTGGTATTGAGGAAACGCTAGTTCAAGTTGCTCGGTCAGTTCATGACGCAGGTCGCGTTGCCACTTATCCCCATCTTGTGTTCGACCGAGTCGCAGCGTACAGCATTGCGCACGACCGGTTCGCCTGGTCATCCGGCAGCCACTTGAGAACAAGGAACAATGAGATCCCTTTCGAGCCGGCCGGTGCATCCGGCAATCGGGCGAGCACGAAGTGCACGATATTGTCGGTCAGGTCGTGTTCGCCGCCCGATATGAGGATCTTCGTGCCGGAAATCCGGTAACCGCTGTCTTCGGCCATCTCGGCACGTGTTCTCAGCAGGCCGAGATCGGAGCCGCAATGCTCCTCGGTCAGACACTTCGTGCCCGCCCTCTTCCGTCGGGATGGCTTGCAGAGAAGCATAAGGTCTCGCCTCAGTTCGACCACTCCAACCGCGTCCTTGTACCTCTACCCTGCGCCAGCTCCAAACCGATTGCCTTGATAACCCCGAGTCCCCTTCGAAAAACGTGACGGGGGTCCAGTCCTGGTACGGGTCAACGACCGGTTCGCCTGCATTCCCTGCCCCCTCTTTCTTACCGTGTGTGCCGGAGCACGGGTGGCCCGCGCGCAACCCACCCCGTCTCGCCCCGGGGGCGGCATGCCGTGATAAGTCCGGTTATCACCGCCACACTGGCTGTACGCCCCCGGCGGCCACGCTCGGACACGGACTGGCAGGTCCCGTCCGGTCAGGCTGGCTGGCCGGGTCGCCCCGCGTCGTAGCCGTTTCTGGGGTCCAACGGTCTTCCGCAAGTCCAAAGCGGGCGGCAGGTTCTCGGCCTTTGCTGCCATTGGGACGGGCCGGGTTCTACGTCAGCAATGTGACGGATTGCTGACGGTGGCGGCATCGTGCAGTCGGACGGCAGCTTACTGCATCAGCGAACTCACACTCCCGACCCAATGCCGCCGTTTCCTTGTTCGCTACGTCAACGTCTCTTACCGAGGACAGCGGTCATTCAGCGTCAGGCGATCTGACAAAAGCACCGCGAACAAAACCTCTCGACATAACAGCACGGAAATGACGTTCGGTCGTTATCCCGACTGCCCCTTGAATCCTCGACCCTCCCGTAACGAACGCTCCTAGCATGTGCGCGATTAGCGTCGTTGCATCGCTCGCGTGTTTTATAGTATTATGATCGTAATATAAAGATGACCAACGACATTACGGCCCGCGGGACATCGATCCAAGGGCAGTCGGGACAATCCAATGAGGGAGAGCCAAAATTGACGACTCAGAATGAGCGCGAGGCCGCGAAGCTCCGAACGCGTGAAGCGATGCTGCACGGACCGATCTTCGCAACGATGATGCGCATGGCACTTCCAACGATCGGTGTCCTCGTCGCGCAAACACTTGTTAACGTTGCCGAGACGTACTACGTGTCGTTTCTAGGCAAGCCGGCATTGGTCGGCGTCGCGTTGGTGTTTCCCATCTGGATGCTCATGACAATGATGGCTGCCGGAGGGATTGGTGGCGGAGTCGCTTCGGCAGTCGCACGGGCCGCTGGTGCGGGAAGGCATGGCGACGCCAACTCTCTAGTCGTGCATGCGGTCGTTATTGCGATTGCCTTCGGCCTAGCATTTTCGATCCTCACGATCGGAATGGGCTCCCGCCTCTACAGCGCGTTAGGAGGGACTGGCGAGGCGCTCCAATCTGCGAAGACTTATTCGACTTTCGTCTTCCTCGCAGCCATCCCAATATGGATTGTCAACCTCCTGTCGGCCGCGCTTCGGGGAATCGGCAATGTCCGGGTGCCGGCGATGGTGACGTTCATCGGTACAGCCATTCTGGTACCGCTGTCACCTCTGCTCATTTTCGGGATTGGCCCGTTTCACGGCTTTGGCCTCGCAGGGGCTGGCATAGCCGTCAGCCTCTACTATTGGGTAGCTGCAGCCGCTCTGTTGCGATACATGGCCAGCGGACGGTCTAGTTTGCGTCTTTCACTTGAATCCCTTAGATGGCCGTTGTTCCGCGACATCCTCAAGGTCGGGGTGTTGGCTGCGCTCGGCACCATTCAGTTGAATGTCATGGTGCTACTTGTCACCGGAGCAGTGGGCAAGTTCGGTATCGACGCGATCGGAGGGTATGGGACTGCATCCAGGCTTGACTACGTCCTCATTCCTGTCCTATTCGGAATCGGAACCGCAATCCTGACAATGGTCGGCACTAATGTAGGTGCTGGACAAGTTGCGAGAGCGAGGAAGATTGCTTGGATTGGAGTCGCTGCCAGCGTCGCCATCACAGAGGCGGTGGGCCTTTTCGTCGCGATCTTTCCCGGCCAGTGGATCGGCCTGTTTTCGCATGATGCGGCAATCATGGAGACGGGTTCGCTCTATCTGCATGTCGTTGCGCCCTTCTATGCCGCTAACGGAATCGTCTTCGCCCTTGGCTTCGCGGCGCAGGGCAGCGGTCATATGTGGCGAATCTTTTTTGCGGGCACGGCGCGCCTATTGATCGCGGCCGGTGGCGGATGGATGGCCGTCGTCGTCTTCGGCCTACCTCAAGCAGACCTGTTCGCCGTCGTCGCGGCCGCAATGATTATTGCCGCGGCCATATGCGTGGCCACAGAACTATCGGGTGCCATGTGGCCCCGTCCTGTCAGCCACACTGGATCCGCAGTTAGCGCGTCGTAACGGTCGCTACTTATCCGGGTTGCGAGCAACTTTGCACTCCAAACAGAAGGGAAAGCCAACAATGAAAACGACTGGCGGGACAAGCTGGCAGATCGGACAAGTAACAGTAACGCGCATCGAGGAACTGCATGGGCCGAGCTTTCGGCCGGAAGATTTGTTTGCCACCTGGGACCCTGCGGTACTCGAAGAGCACGGCCATTGGATGTCTCCCAATTTCTATCAGCAATCGACCAATCAGGTCATCATGTCGGTGCACTCTTGGCTGATACGGACGCCCCAGCATACGATTTTGGTCGACACGTGTTGTGGCAACGGCAAGAACCGACCCGGGTCACCACACTTCCATCAGCTGAACGCGCCTTACCTCGATCGACTTCGGAGTGTAGGTGTCGAACCAGAAGAGGTCGACTATGTCCTTTGTACTCATCTCCATGTCGACCACGTCGGCTGGAATACCCGTCTGCTTGACGGGCGGTGGGTACCGACATTTCCTAACGCGAAGTATGTATTTTCGCGCGAAGAACTAGACTTCTGGGATCCCTCAAAAAATGCCTACCTCCCGGAAGAGCCTCGCAATGTCTTCACCGACTCCGTTCTTCCAGTCATCGCGGCTCAGCAGGATCATGTGGTGAGCATGACAGATCAGCTGAGCGACACTCTCTTGATTGAACCGACCCCTGGTCATTCTCCCGGCCACATCATGCTGCGCCTGATCAGCGGGCAAGACGAGGGAGTCTTCATCGGCGACGTGATGCACCATCCGATACAAATCTATCGACCGGATTGGAACAGCCAGTTCTGCATGAACCCCGAACAGGCGGTGACTTCGCGCATGCGCGTCCTCAACGATTGCGCTGAGCGAAACTCCTTGATGTTTCCGGCGCATTTCGGTGCGCCGCACGCTGGACGGATCCGCAACAATGGTAAAGGGTTTTCATTTGACTTTTGACGGCGGCTTCGCCAGGTAAGGATCAAGGACCATTCATGCGCTACGCAAAAGGGCATAAAGACGATACGCATAATCACATCGTCAAGATCGCTGCTCAGATCTTCCGCGAAGAAGGAATTGAGAAAGTCGGTGTTGCCGCCGTGATGCAGCGCGCCGGCCTGACCGTGGGTGGCTTTTACAGCCACTTCACGTCGAAGGAAGAGTTAGTCGGAGAGGCTATTGGAAGTGCTGCTGACGAAACCTTGCGCCGCATCTTCGACAATTCGGACGACGGCAGTAAAACCAGCCTGAAATTGATTGTGGAACGCTATTTAAGCGTTGCACATCGAGACAATCCGGGAACCGGTTGTGTTGTGGCGGCGCTCGCATCGGAACTAAAGAATCGCCCGGAAGAAACGCGCGCGACCGTTACCGAGAAGACTACTGAAGCTATCGAGTGTATTGCGAATCGTCTTTCTTCCGAGGCCAGCGTGAAGGCACGAATGAGGGCCGCCGGCGCCATCTGGGCTGTGATGGTCGGAACGCTGCAACTTTCTCGCATCGTTCCAGATAAGGAATTGTCGACACAGATCCTGAAGGATGGCATTGCGAACGCGCTGAAGATTGCCTCTGAGATGGAAAAGTCGAACACCAAGTAACGCCCTGAACGGGCAATCCTGACAACCACCAACCTCAAAAGTGATCGACATGGATATTCAAGGCAAAACTGTCCTCGTGACTGGCGCCAACCGCGGCATAGGTGCGGCGCTCGTCCGCGCATTTCTCAAGCATGGAGCGGGCAAGATATACGCAGGTGTGCGCGATCTCTCGGCCATGCCTGACTTCAATGACGGCAGGGTTTCAGTTGTTCAACTCGATATCACGAAGCCCGACGATGTTTCCGCCGCTGCCCAAAAGCTCGGCGAAATTGATGTTCTGGTCAACAATGCCGGCGTCATGACCGGCAGCGATATCTTGTCCGCAACTTCGGCTCAACTGGCAGCAGATATGGATGTCAACTACTACGGCACGGTTCGCGTGGTGCAGGCTTTCGCGCCCTTGATAGAGAAAAGCGGTGGTGGAGTCATCGCCAATGTCATTAGCGTTCTTGGGTTGGCTCCCATGAGTTACGCCGCCGGATATTCAATCTCAAAAGCGGCGCTGCTGTCGGCGACTCAGGCGGCACGGGCAAGCTTGAAGTCAAAGAAAATTAAAGTCGTCGGCATTTTTCCAGGCCCCATTGACACGCAGATGGCATCTCGCTTGCCAATCGAAAAAACTTCGCCGGATGTCGCTGCCGAAGAGATTCTGAAAGGCCTTATCGAGGATCAAGAAGATATTTATCCCGATCCTGTTTCAAAGCAGGTGTCCGGGATTTGGAGCAGTAATCCAAAAGGGCTGGAGCATCATTTTGCAACGATGTAAGGCCTGAATGGCTTCGGCGGGCGCGCGACTGCGATGGCGCTGCAGCCGTGTAGGGAAACAGCACAAATCAAATTGCGGGCAGAAATATGCATACTCAGCTTCACGATCTTGGCCTCGTTGCGGCAGCCGAAGCCATCAGAAACGGCGAAATCTCGTCAGAGTCTTATGTTACGCACCTGGTTGAGCGCTCAAAGGAGTTTTCCAGTCTAAATGCGTTCATTACGATTGATGAACCCCGGCTGCTAGAGAGTGCTCGGGCTGCGGATTTGACGCGACCAAAAGAGCCGGCAGCCCTTTGGGGCGTTCCGATTGCTGTCAAGGATAGCTATCTGACGCGGGGCATTAAGTCCTCGCTTGGCACCGGTATATTGAGCGACTACGTGCCAAGTCGGGAAGCCGACGTGGTGAGAACATTAAAAAAAGCCGGAGCACTGGTTTTTGGCAAGAACAATCTCGAGGAGATGTCCTTCGGCCTGACCGGCAAGAATTTTCACTACGGTCAGGTGAGGAATCCTTATGATGGTTTTCGTGTAACGGGCGGCTCTTCTTCGGGAGGCGCTGCTTCGGTAAGTGCGCGGATCGTCCCTGCCGCATTGGGGGGAGACACGATTGGTTCGATTCGCGTTCCAGCTGCACTATGTGGGGTCGTGGGCTTCAAGCCAACTCTCGACAGATGGCCGGGTTCTGGCGCAGCACCGATTGCGGAGCATCTTGATGTGGTGGGGGTGCTTGCACGAAATGTCGAGGATTGTGCCATCCTCGACGCCATTGTCACCGGTAGTCCGAGAACGTCAGAGCAGGCGCGGTCGGATCTTAAGAATGTGAGGCTTGCCTACGCGCCTAAACAATATCTGGAAGATGCGGACCCTGAAGTGGTCAACGCCTTCAATGAGACTCTGCGTCAGTTAAAAGATGCTGGTGCGGAAATCGTCGAAATCGATCTAGGCGCAGAGTTTATCCCTCTCGCGCAGCAGACGACGTTTGGGATTTTCTTTCACGAGACCAAGCCAAGTATCTCCAGGTTCCTCACCGATTACCAGATTCCGGCTTCCTTCGAAGAAATCTATGAAGGCTTGCACCCCGGCATCAAGGCGGGATGGGAACACTTTGCTTTGCCGGCCGGCGGCGGTTATCTACCCGAAGGCGACTACCAAAAAGTCCTCGCGCAAGCTCGCCCAGAGCTGCAACGTCGCTTTCGGCAGGGTTTTGCCCAAGCTCCATTTCTGCTATTTCCTACAACACCCTGCGCCGCGCCTTTGATCGATTCGCAATTTAAATTTACGGTTGCGGGAAAAGAAGTGACCGATCTCTTCCTGGCTAACAACACCGTCCCATCGAGTGGCGCGGGTTTGCCCGGGATCAGCATTCCGATGAGTTTGACGGGCAATCAACTTCCGCTTGGGCTTGAAGTCGCTGCGGATGCAGGGCAGGACATGAAGCTCCTGGATGTTGCACAGCGCATCCAGGCCGTCCTGGGGCATATTCCTGGGCCAAAAGGATTTGCCTGAGCGACCGGCTGGGGTTGCGGGCCGCGTTAGTGCGGCCTGCCAGGTTCGTCGGTCCGTCGCGTAGACAAGTAAACTGCTGCCGACCACAAGAAGACCGGCCATGCCGTATCTCGATGGCTCGACGCCTTGAGCATGCGAGTAGGTCCGCCTGGTTGAAAAAAACCGGATGCATCGCTTTTTTAAGCATAGCGGTCGTTTGGATGATGCTTCGTTCGTACCAACGAATGATGATCATGTAGCCGGCCTCCTCGCCGCGGTTATGCGACGAGGGTTAAAGTCAGTTTGCGAAACGCACTTTGACCCTGCGGAGACCGACATGAACTATTGTGGCATAGACCTGCATTCGAACAACTGCGTGGTGATCGTCAGCGACGAGAACGACCGGATCGTGTACCAGAAACGCCTGCCAAACGAGCTCGCGCAGATTGCGGCGGCGCTTGAGCCGTACCGGCACGAACTGGTGGGTGTGGTCGTCGAGAGTACGTACAACTGGTACTGGCTGGTGGATGGACTGATGGATTCAGGTTACCGGGTACACCTGGCCCATCCCGCTGCCATCAGGAAATACGACGGACTTAAACACAGCGGAGATTTCGCCGATGCGGCCTATTTGGCGCAACTGCTGAGGCTCGGCTTGCTGCCCGAGGGCTATGTCTATCCGCGCGAGGAACGCGGCGCACGCGACCTGGCACGCAAGCGCAAGCAACTGGTGCGCTATCGCACAGCGCAAATCCTTTCAATCGAGGGGATCCTGATGCGGCAGACGGGCAGCAGAATGAGTGGCGAGACAGTCAAACGGCTGACGGCGGAACAGGTCGACGAATTTGCATTTACGCCCGATGTCATGCTGGCCGTGGAGGCCAACCGTGCGATCAGCCAGGCGCTGGGCCAGCAGATTGAAGCGCTGGAGAAGCGATTGAGGGAACGCGTGAGTCTGCGTGCCGAGTACCACCTGCTCAGGACGGTGCCGGGTATCGGCGACACGCTCGCGACCACGATCATGCTCGAGACCGGATCGATCAGCCGCTTTGCCCAAGTGGGCAACTTCAGTTCCTACTGTCGCTGTGTTGACAGCCTGAGGGAGAGTAACGGCAGGAAGAAGGGTGAAGGCAATACCAGGAACGGCAACAAGTATCTCGCGTGGGCGTTTGTCGAGGCAGCGAACTTCGCAATGCGTTACTGCCCGCAGGCCAGAAGCTTTTACAATCGCAAGAAGAGCAGGACGAACCGCGTCCTGGCAATCAAGGCTCTGGCACACAAGCTTGCGCGGGCGTGCTACCACATGCTGCGAGACCAGAAGCCCTTCGATGTGCACTTGTGTTTCGGGTAACGGTTTGGCCAGGGGCGACGAGCCAGGACAAGGGACTGGTGTGAAGCCACCCGAATGATTTGGACGCCGCCCTTGCGCCATCTGAACGAACGCAGAACGCTGAATCGCCCAGGCTGTGAGCCATCAAAGGACTGGTGTCGTTGTTATGACGATAGCCACAGGGAATGCAAACACCCCCTGGACACGGACTGGCACCAAAGTTTCTCTGGGGCGGCGACTGCCGCCAGGGCAGTCGCGGAGTATTGCCACTGCTTGATCCCGACGGGTGTCTGGTGCGATTCGGTTCGCAACCAACGAGTGAGAAAACGGACGCGGTTAATGTTTGCACGAATGAAGATGGCGCGCTGTAGTCGCTGTGAATTGGACGCAACTGTTTGCGGCGTACTTCTTTTATCCTTGACTCCGGCCGGCTAATGGGTGTCCCTTGATGGCCGAGAGCACCAGTTCCGTGGACGTTCCACGTAGCCGACATTTCAGTAGTCAACGGCAGCTTTCCGACGAGGTGGGTGAATGCGTACTGCCGGCCAAAACCCGTCATTCAGTATGAGGAAATCGTCAGTCATAGGGCATCCGGTTCATGCCGGATAACTGCCGTTCAAGACCGGAAAGCTTGCTATAGAAGTTGGCAGGCCACACGACCATGAGAGAATTCTTGCTCTTGCACATGTTCGCATCCTCGTCGCCTCATGAAGATCCTCGAATACACCGGCCTCGACACCTCACGCGTCAAGGCCAGCTACGACAAGGTGTCCGCGGCCATCGCTCGCCACGACTTCCGTGCTGCCCAAGTCAAGAAGCTCGCCAATCTGAGCCACGGCAAGTTCTACCGGGCGAAGCTGGATGACGCCGACCGGCTGTTGTTCTCGCTGGTGCGCCACGGGGATGAAGTCTGCGCACTGATGCTGGAAGTGATCGCCAATCACGCTTACGACAAGTCACGTTTCTTGCGCGGCGCGGCGATTGACGAGAGCAAAATTCCAGACATCAGCGCCGATGACGCCATTCGGGAGGCGCAAGCTCTACGCTACCTTCATCCCGAGCGTACCGGCATTCACCTGCTCGACAAACCGATCTCGTTTGATGACACGCAAGAGACTATTTACCGACAGCCACCTCCCTTAATTGTCGTCGGCAGCGCTGGCAGCGGCAAGACCGCACTGACGCTTGAAAAGCTCAAGCATGCCGAAGGTGAGGTCCTCTACGTCACTCACTCCACGTTCCTGGCGCAGAGCGCCCGCGACCTTTATTACGCCAACGGTTTCGAGCATGGCGGCCAGGATGCCGTATTTCTGTCCTACCGCGAGTTTGTCGAGTCGATCCGCGTTCCGGCAGGACGCGAAGCTACCTGGCGTGACTTTTCGGGCTGGTACTCCCGCATACGGCAGAACTTCAAGGATGTAGAAGCCCATCAGGCTTTCGAGGAGATTCGCGGCGTGATTGCTGCCGGGGCGAGCGGCGTCCTGTCGCGCGGCGAGTATCAAGCACTGGGGGTGCGTCAATCGATCTTTTCCGTAGAACGGCGCGACCAACTCTACAATCTGTTTGAGAAGTACCGTGCCTGGCTCGCCGAGGCAAAGCTCTACGACCTGAATCTTGTCGCCCAGGACTGGCAAGCGCTGGCCGCGCCGCGCTACGACTTTGTGGTTATTGACGAGGTGCAAGACATCACCACCGTGCAACTCGCGCTCGTGCTGAAAACCCTGAAGAAGCCTGGCCATTTCATGCTCTGCGGGGATTCCAACCAGATAGTCCATCCCAATTTCTTTTCCTGGAGCCAAGTCAAGAGCCTGTTCTGGAAGGACCCGAAAGTGGCCGAGCGGCAGGAATTGCGCGTGCTAACGGCCAACTTTCGCAACGGCCTGGAGGCCACACGCGTCGCCAATCAGTTGCTCAAGGTCAAGCAGCGGCGTTTCGGCTCCATCGACCGCGAGAGCAACTTCTTGGTCCAGGCCGTCGGCGGCGAGACCGGCCAGGTTACGCTGATGCCCGACAAGGACGCCACCAAGCGCGAACTGGACCAGAAGATTCGCCAATCCACCCAGTTCGCCGTCCTGGTTATGCGCGATGAGGACAAGGCCGACGCCCGCAAGCACTTTGCCACGCCGCTATTGTTCTCGATCCACGAAGCCAAGGGTCTCGAATACGAGAACATTGTGCTCTACCGTTTCATCTCGGATCACCGCGGCGAGTTCAACGACATCGCCGAGGGCATCGTAAAGACCGATCTGGCGGTCGAGACACTGGATTACAAACGCGCCAAAGACAAGAGTGACAAGTCGCTCGAAGTCTATAAGTTCTTCGTCAATGCGCTGTATGTAGCGCTGACGCGCGCCATCAAGAACATCTACATGATCGAGTCGGACACAGGGCATGATCTGTTCGGGCTGCTGGATCTGATCGTGGGCCAGACCAAGATCGAGGCCAAACAATCCACGCTCGAAGACTGGCAGAAGGAAGCACGCAAACTCGAACTGCAGGGCAAGCAGGAGCAGGCGGAGGCCATCCGCCGCACCATATTGAAGCAGGTCCCGGTGCCATGGCCGGTGTTCGATGAGGCCAAGGTCAGGGAACTGTTGATCAAGGTCTTCCGCGAGCAGTCTCCGGGTAACAAGGGCAAGCAGCAACTCTTTGACTATGCCACCTGCTTCGATGAACCGCAGCTCGCCGAATGGCTGGCCGTTGAGGCGAAGTTCGAGCAGGCACGAACCTTTGATCAGCAGCGCGCGGTGTTCGCCCGCAAGAGCTACGTCCCTTTCTTCGCCAATCACTTCAAGGACATCCTCAGGCAGTGTGACCAGCATGGCGTCGATCATCGCCTGCCAATGAACCAGACGCCACTGATGGCCGCAGCTGCTGCAGGAAATGTGGCGCTGGTGGAAGCCCTGCTGGAGCGCGGTGCCGACCGCGATGCCGTCGATCACTATGGTCACAATGCACTGCACTGGGCTTTGCGTCAGGCATTTGGCGATGCAAAGTTCGCTGCTGGCCCGCTGGCGGCAATCTATGAATGCCTGGCTCCGCCCTGCATTGATGTCAGAGCGGGTGATCGCTTGGTCCGCATCGACCGGCATCTGTCTGAATACTTTCTGTTCCAGACCCTGTGGGTATTGTTCAAAGCCCGATTCAGCAAGATACGACGCAATGCAGACAGCGCGTTCCAGACCCAAATCATCCTCGATGCCTGGCAACACTTACCCGCTAACCTAGTGCGGCCAGAGCGCAACAAGCGCCAGCATCTTTCTGGCGTGCTGGCGAGGAACGAAATCGACAGAGACTATGCCTACAACCGATCCCTGTTTCTGCGCGTATCCACCGGGCGGTACCAGTTCAATCCCAAACTTGCTGTGCGTCGCCGCCAGGGCGAAGAAGAAAACTGGATCCCGATCTACACGGCACTTAACCTCCCGTTGATTAGCGAGTTTGCCTACAACGACGGCTGGATCAGCACCTGGGACAATATTGACAAGCTTGTGATCCTTGCCGGACTACCTGAACGAACTACACCCATTGCGGCTGAGCGCTCCGCCGAGCGGCAAGCGGCCAAAATGAGGGAGTTGGACGAACGCAGAGCCAACCAACTTGCGGCCAAAGCACGTATTCATGCCGCCGCCGAAGCCACCCAGAACAGAGCGCCACCATGGGGAACAAAGGAAGCCAAACGGCTTGAAATCGAACGTGTGAGACAAGAAATCAAAAGACGGAGGAAGGATTGACGTGCCGATCCTCGTTGGCCATATAAAGCGCTTTGCATAACGCCGATTAACCGCCGGTGGACTCAAAGAGTCGACGGCCGCTGTGCCTTGGACGCGGTCACAGCGGCGGCGCTGTTCGGGGCGGCGGCAGTCGGTCGATCAGAGCCGGCCGTAGTCGGGCTCAGTTCGGCCAAGAACCGCCGGTGGTTGATCACGGAATGCACACCTCAGATTGTCCGGAATCCTTCATAAAGGAGACATTCGCAGAGGTTAGCGTGGCAACGTTCGGTCGAAGCGGCCGCTTATGCCTTTCCAGTTGCGACCACTCGAAAATGTCCGCTTCGATGGAATTCGAATAGATGCTTTCAACGATCGCTGCCTTGGAAAGCAGACCTTAAAGCAAGCTTTCTGGCGAGGGTTCTATTCTTCGCATAGGGGCGGGTCGCTTTCCATTTTATTCTCACGCCGATACGTTTGGTTCGTAGCGCATTGATAAGGAAAACGATGACTATCTGTAACGTTCAATCGCCGAACGCTCGTGGAAAATACCGCCTCGCCACGATCGGGACGTGAGACTCTCGCTTCAAGGCTGAACCTCATACGGTGGAGATGTGGACAGGCGCTGATCGTCTACCGCACGGCCGACGGTGAAGTGATACAGGCTTTGCCAGGTGTGATCCTCCACGCCGAGCAGTGCGTGCATTTCATCATCGAAAAAGCAGCCAATCCCTGTCGCGCGCACGCCGGCGGCTTCGGCTTCGAGATAGAGCGCCTGGCCAAGAATGCCGCATTCCCAGAACAGATGACGATAACGCCATGGCTGCTTCAACGCGATTCCGAATCCCGCGATCATCCCCAGCGCAAAGCAGGAATCGGCGCCGATATCCTGGTGGCAGCAAATCGACTTTGCCGTGGCGCGCAAATCGTAAGGCAGTAGAAGATAGAGCGGCAGATGATCGGGGCCGGTCTTTTGCCACAGCCATTCTGGACGTAGAGACCGCTTGAGATCCGGCAGTGCGCCCGGATTTCTCACGAACATATACAGGCCCGGCTCCAGGTCGCCCACGCGGTGCACCATTAGCGCTGCATGCACTGCTGCAGGAGACACCAGTGCATTCCACGGCGGCGTGCCATGACATGGCAACAAGCACGCCAGCATGCTGAAAAACGCCGCCTTGGTGATACACGTCGTACCGTCGAAATTCACCGCGCTGCGACGCTGCCGCGCGATCCGGGCAAAGCTGAGATCAAGGGCGGGCGGCGCGGGCGACGGATGCAGCTCCAGATCCGGCAAGGTTGGTTCGCGAGTACGGGCCTTATGCGTGGCGCGATGGATCGAATCGATATCCGGCCACTTCACATGTCCCGGACTCAGCTGATTCGCGCGTCCGTGCCACTGTGCGCTATGCAAGGCGATCAGCATGCGCTCAAGATCAGGCCGCGATTCGGGGTTGCCGATCCAGAGCAAGGCATCCGGCGCCTCTGTTTCTGCCTTCCCGAAATCTTCTCCGCGGTTCAATCCAAGCAGGTTGGCGACTGCGTCGTCCGCAGCAGCCTCCGCCAGCCGCGTCTGCCAGCCAAGCGCTGCCGCTGCGTAACTCACCGCAGCGATGACATGGCCGCAATCGTGCTGGCAGTAGCGCCAGGCGCGCATGCCGTATTTCCACGCCTCGCGCCAGGGGATCGAGCTTATACCGATCAGGACGCCACTTTGCGGGAACGCCTCGCTCCATCGTTCGTCATCCGCTGCGGCGCGGCATTCAAGGGAATGGTTCCGGCTCAGGTAATGGTAGACCCCACCGGACAAGCCGGGCAGAGTCGGACACAGAAGATAGCCCTCGGTCGGATGTAGATTTCCGCTCGAAGGGTTGCAGCGCAGTGCCCACCGCTGGGTGCCGTAGGATTTCCACGCCGACAGGCCGAGCGAAAGTTCGAACAGGATTGCCAGACTGGAAAGATCGAATCTGCGCGCGGGCGGCAAAGCGCCGCAGCGCAGTTCGTTGTAGCGTGTAGTCAGGCTATCCGCGGCTAACGGCAGACCAATGCGCGGTGCGCCGTGAAACTCCCGGAACGGATCCGGTTGGGTTGCCCAGTCGAGTTTCCCGGGGCCAGGGGCGTAGCCGCTGACGCGATGCTTGCTACGCTCGTGATATTCGAGCATCGGATACTTTAACCGGTTCATGCCACGGTCCGAACGCGTAGGGTGAATTTCAACACCAGTCGCGAGCGCTGCCTGGCATTCAACGCTTCGGTCCCCTCATACCCTCGGTTTCCGTCGCTGCATTCCGCTCTTCGCAGGCTTCAATGGGTTCCATGGTCTCGTCGATGGAAGCTGTCGCGCGTTCTGTGGCCGCCTTCGTTTCGTCGACGGTGGAACCGAGTCCTCCGTCGTCGTCGCTCGGGGGCTGCAGCATGTCTCGAAGCATGGCCTCCAACTCCGGCGTGTCCCACGGCGCGCCATGCTGTTCTCTTTTCTTTATGTAGTGCCTGACTTCTGCGTCCTGCTCCGGCGTCAGGGGAAGACCGCGAAATGTGCTTTGGGGGGGTAGCGTCGGTCATGGTATTGCTCCGGAATTTATCCCATTTTGAGTGTAGCTCTGTTGTGGCCAAGGAGCCTCTGCTATCGGTCTGCGCATGGACTGATCCGTCCATTCGCATCGGCTCGTCCAGCGAGCGGACGTTGCAATCGGCACAGATACGAGCCCGGGCGCTTTGCGCACCGATGCAAATTGCGACGGGTCATGAAGGATGGCAGGACCTATGACAAAACTGTTCGGAAAGTTTTCCATCGAGCGCGTGCACAAAAGCTGTACGCTGGTGATTCCCGACTGCGACAGGATCGGACCCAGATGAGCGGATGGCATTCGGTTTTCACAACCTCAGCCGCAGCTATGACGCACTCGGGCACTGCGTAACGTTCTGGGGTTATGACAACGTCGTGAAGGGGACCACGAATATCGGTGTCGGACAGACGGGAGGGCGGAAGATGCGACTGATCGAACCGGATGAACGCCAGGCTTTCCTGGCAACCTTGCAGCGCAAGGGACTGGCAGAAGGTGAATTCGAACTGCTGGAAACGGATACGACTGACCCCAAGGGCGACGAGAACGTCGGCCTGCAGGGATATGTCACCGTAACCAGACTATCAACACAAATTGCGAGGGAATACCCCATCGGCTTCGAAACCGGTTGGGTGCAGCATTTCAGACAGGATCTCGAAGCTGGCGTCTTCGATAAGCCGGAATGAGATCCCGCTGTTGCGGCGAACTCTCCGAGCGGAGCAAGCAGGTATGGCGAAGTGGAAGCCGGATCAACGGCGGAGGAGGAGGGAGTGATGTGGCCTTGTCGATCCGGAGCGATGCGGGCGGCCTCGATCAGTAACCCCAGGCATCCCAGAGCCCAATGCGCCTACGCGGCGGTCTTGACTGGTGTCAGCGTGGCCCTGCCACGTCGCGCCCTGCAATCGCACAGGCGACCGTCCGCTTACGGGGCGTCGAGTTCGAGCGTCCGAAACCGTGGCCGATAGTTACCGCCTCCACCAAGCCAGATCATGATGTCCTCATACCATTCGCGGCGAACCTCTCCGCAAGCTTTTGTGCGATGCCACAACGCTCGCCGCACCTTCACGCGGTATCAGATATAGACTGAAATTGACCTGTATTCAGGCTGCCGCATCGAGTGTCCCGAACGTGTGCGGAACGCGTGATTCAGAATCAGCGGAGACGCAAATGGCGACTGCAATTATTACCCCCCGGAATGATGGCCCGTACCACATCAAGGGCGACTTCAAGATTACCACTCAAGGCGGGAAAAATATTGAGGTGGATAAGGACGAGGTCTGGCTGTGTCGATGCGGCCACTCGCAGAACAAGCCATTCTGCGACGGTTCGCACAAGAAGTACGAGTTCAAGAGCAATCTTGACGAACAGCCGCAGGAAGGTGAAACACCCTGATGCATCAGGTGCTGTCGACAAGTTCGGCGCAGGCTTCGCACACGCGTCAAGGCTGTGCATCGTCCCAAGGAGACTGTGCGTGGTTTCACGCTGCCCGAGCGCGCGCAGGCATACAGGAAAAGCAGACGATGGGGGGCGCGAGTGTCGCGGACATCGCTAACCGGAAGGCGCGTTCTTGCGGTGCTCGTACTCTGCATAGGTGTTACGTGCCGGGCAATTGGCGCGCCGCTGCTGTTCGAGTTGTCAGTGATCAGCCGTGCTATGAGCGATTTTCGGCTGGACGAGGCAGTCGAAAACGCCCGAATTTCCCGTGGCGAAAAGCCTGCTATAGAGGATCTCCTTAACCCGCCATACCTGAAGCGATACGGCCTGGACCTGAACTTGTACACGGACAAGCACGGTCGTTTTTTGCCAACAGGCTCTGACTGGCAACAATGGGGACTTCGGACAAAGGCGGCGGCGACTGTGATGTGGCTGGGTTATGATCCACTCGGGACATGGTGGACCTTCGGTCAGATAAGGTGCGTCGACCGCTTTTACGAAGCTTATGGCGACAGCGAGCCGATCGTCGATGTCGCTGATGCTTGCCTCGGCGAGCCACATTGAGCAACGTATGTGCAACCGGGGAGGCGCGGCGGAGCAGGAAGATCGGGACTTCGCAAAATGAGCTGGATATCGCGCGCTTCCGGGACAAAACATGTCGCTGAACTCGCGCAGAAGATTGCCGGCTAGCGCCACCAACTCGACCGCGCACGTCTCGCCCGAAACCGATCGAACGTCACCCGCATCCGCAAGGCCCGCGCCCCCCCCTTTTTCGTGTCCGCGCGATCCGTTCGTCGTTCTCGAAAGCGGACAGACAGCGCATCATGTAAGGTGGCACGCGGCTGCAATCGGCATCCGGCCTGAATGGCCGATGACTTGCCGGCAGACACCAGGGGACGAATGGCTGTATCACCTTGGAAGCTGCCGTAAAGGTCACTCCGGGTCGAAGGGCCGTTCAGGGTCGGGAGCACGCATTCACTGACAGTGAGACCTGACATCCTTGTTTATCGGTGTGCGAACGGCAGGAAAGTGACCTGTAGCCGCCTCATCGACGTCGTCACCTCAGCGACCGCAATGGCCGAACTGCAGTCCTTCCATCGCGCGGGGCCCCGCCGTAGAACAACGCGAACGGCGACGCCCTACCCCCGTCCGTTTCCGGTGGCATTGCCACCTGGTGATTGCGGTGATAACCCTAGTTATCACCGCCGTGCCACTTGACCGTCCGCTTAAAACGAAGGGATGGCGGCGACTGCTGCACTCGAGCGATGCTGGTCCGCCTGATCGACCGGTTGTTGATGGGAAACATGATCGGCCGTACTCGACCCTGAGTCGCCTGCCGAACATACGCCCTCACCGGTCCGAAGCTCGACCTCTTTCGGACATTGCCGGCTTGCTTGGCGGCGGCTCCTAGCTAGGTGTGCCGCATGATTACGCGGATCGTCCCGGTGGCCACACGTGGGAGTACTGGGCCAACGCGGTCCAGTCAGGTTCTTTTCTTCGCGACTTCATTTCGGCGCAATGCCTCGCGGACGCAAACCGCGCGGAGGTGACCGCCTGCTTCGCCGCCTGGGCTATAGCGATGGCTCATTGACAAGGCGGCCCACGCAGGATGCCGGGTTAGCGGGAGGCAAAGCGCTCGTGTGCAAGACTGGGCGCTTGCCATCGTGCGTTCATTACCCTGGTCTCCTTCAGGCTGTCCGTGACGGTCAGGCGCTGGCGGCCTTTCTGGGCAGCGGCCGACAACGTCTGCGGCAAGCGCCTGAAGGCGTTGATCCCAATGCGGGCTGATGCTGGGGACGTCCCACCCTCTCCTTTGGCATAAATCTCTCGCTGCGTAGAGGCCGTCGTCCATCGCATCAGCGCCATCACCGAGCGCCTCGCGCGACGCAAAATCACGCGTCAGGGTGCCAAAACATAGGCGATCAATGCGTCGGCATCGTACTGACTTTGCCGGCTCCACCCGTTGTTGGCTGCGGCAAAGACATGGACTTCTTCGGCAAACGCAGCAATCGTGCAATTGCCGCGGAGATTGGCGACCGTCTCGACGACGGGCGAAAGCCCAAGCGCTGCTGTAACGGGATCGCCTGCAATCGGCAGTGGCGGGAGCGTCACCTGGTTGACGCCCTTGACCAGCACGAAGCTGAAGGTGGCAAAGTTGTTCGGATGACTCGCCGTGAACGGCATGCTAACTGGCGATGCATCCGTCGTCCCATAGTGAAGGAGACCGCAGGTGGAATCCGCGCCGGCTGCGTTCACGGTCGGTGGCGCGAGCGTCGCCGTGCAGCGG
Organism: Caballeronia sp. SEWSISQ10-4 2; assembly: GCF_030464885.1. Lineage (GTDB taxonomy): Bacteria > Pseudomonadota > Gammaproteobacteria > Burkholderiales > Burkholderiaceae > Caballeronia. The sequence continues at coordinate 36,741 of NZ_JALPRJ010000017.1, forward strand.
TTATTGTCCACGAGGATGGTCAGCGGCGTGGCCCACTCGATAAGGTTTCCCGTTGCACCAACGAACTCGATCCAGATCGTGTTGAGCCCGTCGGGCAGGTCAGTAGACTGCACGAAGCCGCCCAGCGACGGATTCATCCACAGGAACAGGTCGCTTATCGCGCGCGTGGGAAAGAAGCCCGGCTGGCCGCCAACGTTTCTGGGGCCGGTCGTGACAGCTACGAACTCGAACCCGTTCCAATGCTCGTCTGTCCAGCTAACGTCCCGGAGGACGAAGCCCTGGCTCGCATTCTGGACGAAGACGCGATAGTACGCTGCGCCGTCGTTGAGGGCTCGCATGTAGTTGAGCGTCAGCGGTAGCGCGCCTCCGAAGGGCGTATTCTTCACCTGATAAAAATAGGTGGGATCCACGGTCGTGTCGGCCAGTCCCTGCGTCGGCCCCGCGACGGTGATTACCTTGTCGAATGGGATAAAACCGATGCCCATGAGCACTGGGCCAGCGGGCTGGAAAGCCAGCAAATCCGCCTCTTCGATGATCTTGTCGCTGCAGATCAGCATCTGGCCCGGAGCCGGCACGGTGACACTCGATGGCCGGAAGGGTACGCCGTCAAGAACCACCTGCGAGTTCTTCCCGGCCACGTCGATCATGGTGATACGGTTGGCCGGGTCGCGTTCTGGGACGAGCAACAGATTCTGGGTGGCATCGTTCCAGGTCAGGAAAAAAGGTGCCGTCAGACCCTTGACGATCGTCTGGCGCGCGCCATTGCTGAGTTGAAAACGGCTCACCCGCCCCGTGTCCGGTCCGGTGGTCTGTTCGCTGATGTAGGCGAATTGCAGGTTAGCGCCAAGCACCAGTCCCACTGCGTTTTGCAGGCCCGAAAGCACGGCGGTCTTTGCGCCGGTGGTCAGATTGATCTGCCACAGATGACCGGCGGGCGCAAATTCGACCACGTAGGCGTGGTTATTCGACTCGTCAAGGAAAAGCTGCTGAGGCGCAGTCATGCCCGACGAAAGCACCATTGCCGGTGTGCGATTGGGGCCGGCCAATGGAACCTTGAGCAGGTTCCCAGTCCGCTCCGTCACGTAAACATGCATCCCATCAGCGCTCACCTTGACGTCTTCGGGCTCCTGATAGCCGGTGCCCAGGACCGCGTAAGGGGAATCCAGCTTGTAGGTGACCCATTGAATCTGCAAGTTGAGCCCGGCAGCGATTACCTGAATCTTGGAAAAATTCCCTCCGTTCGTGTGAACAGCGAATACATCGTTGGTCGAAAGATTCGCTTGCGGAATTGTGGCGGCGGAATAAGGCAGGCTCTGAATGGTGTCTGGCGTGAGCGAGGCAAAATCGGTCACGCCGAGATTGATCATCTGTGCGTTGCCGATGCGAACCATGCCAGCCGGAGGCGACCACCAGATGTCGCCGGTGAGAGGAGCTCCGGTGGAGTCTTCGATGCCGGTGTCGAGGTTAAAGCCGTAGCTGGCAAGGAGGGTCGCAGAGCCGGAAGTGACAACGGTTGCGGTGTGGGTAAGATTCAGACGGGAAAGTTTGCCGCCGAATTCGACAAAGACAAGCTGGTTCAGGGGGCGGCGAAAGTCGGAGCCAATAGCGCCGCTTAGGTTACCGACAAGTTGGACTGGTGAAGGCATCTGAATCTCCTTTATGTGTACCCCGAGAAGCGGAAAAGAGCGCGCGATTCTTTGTGAACGTTACGGGCTTTTGAATTGCTTTAGATGATCCGGCGTCATGGTCGTCTTCCCAATCGACACTGGTTAGCCTAGTGATGAGCTCCGCGCCTGATAACGGCGCAAATTGCGAGCGCGCTACCCACTAAAGACGATCCGGCGCCGAACATTTTCAATGCAGCACAGTCTCCCCGACGGTGATCGAAGCGTTTTGACAATCGGCGTGAGGCTATAGCGTCGGCAGATGTCGGGGCCGTTTGGGTAGCATCGGTTGGAGTAGTCCTGTACAGCGATGCCGGGACAAGAAATCAATAGCGCCCACGGCAACGAATTGCAGACGGTCATAGCGATGGTTGCAAGCCGGAGCGAAACCGGCGCCACCAGTGCTAAGCCCGTTCGATCAACAAGGTCGACCAAGGAGCACGGCATCGTGAGCGCGACTCCAACAGTAAAACGATTCACCGTGCCCGGTTTTGAATCAACAACTGCCTCGCCCAAGATGGGTGTCGCGCATAATGCGCCGATCCCCAAAGACCGTCGCCGCCCAACGTCCTTATCGTCGTTGTTTTTCTAGCTCCGTATGCGGCCTCTGTCTTACCGGGCCAGACCAACGATATCGACCCGTCCTTGCTGCTGGCGATCAAGTGCACCAAAGCAGATCAACTGGAGCGCGCGATAGGCCGCACCGGGCTCAACTTCGGTCGTTCGAAACGATATCGTGACGGTCCCTTCATGGCCGATAGAGCCAGTTCAACCGAGGCCCCTGAACCGACATTCGCGAAGAATGGGACGAGCTCGCCAACGGCCGCAACGGCCGAAAAACTGCGGATCCAAGCAATATCCGCGACCAACTTGCCGCTCGCCCATTGGGACCCTAGAGGGCAAGCAGCGGTATGGGCTCCGGTTCGCAACTTTATTGTCACCGACCAGGCATCGTCGCATCAGAGTTGAGTCACTGAACGTCCTCGGCTATTGTCGCGGGCGCATACGGATTGCCAAACTAGATCTCAGTGGCAACTCCGCAAAAATGCCTTCCATTCGGCCGTATCTACTCAATAGGACTCAGGGAATAGGTGGCGTATTGTTCCGTCATGTTCCATCCTCTCAACATAAAACGCTGATCAATGCAGTTAGAGTTGATTACATAGGACTACATACACGTTGTTCGTCCAAACATGATTTCACAATCCACCCTCGCGCTTGCGTCGCCGCGTTTCAGCGTCCGCCGACCCATTCAGTCTTTTCGACCGTCTCGCTTTCGACGCAAGTGCTGTGGCGAGTCGTTGTACAGTCGCATCAGCCGGGTTTGGCGCACTCGTGCCTGTTGCGATCCGCTCCTTAATCCACATATCGATATCGCTTTCGATCCAGGCAACCCTGCCACCACCAATCTGGACAGGTCGGGGGAATTTCCCGTCAGCAAGGTATTGATAGAGAGTACTCCTCCCTAGGCCCACACGCGTTCTGACCTCGCGCAGGCGAACCAGTCGCTCTTTCATTGGGAGGGAGGGAGGGAGGGAGGGAGGGAGGGAGGCAGGTGGCTGCTCCTTCATCGTCGGCTCCTGATTGGCTGCGCCCTGACGGGCGGGTGCACGTACGAATTTAATGAGTAACAAGCAGCACCGCAAATGCGGCCCCAGCAACAGACTTGCCAAGAATCGCGAATGTGCTTGGCGGCAGTTTTCCTCCGAATTCCACAATTTCCAGTCAGTAGGCGAAACTTACCTCAATTTTCAATTTTTTAGTGAATTCGTGCCATTTGAGCAGCAGCTTTTCTTCCTTAAGGCTGCAATAGCCGCGGGAATGCATTTTTATGACCCAGGACCCTTCGATGCGCCCTGAGAACAAGGACATCGAATGCAATCGTGAGATGCGCTGCCATTCATCGTGCTGTGCATTGGGCGTTTGCGCTTATCCCCGTGTGAATCGTCCACATTTAAATATATATCGCTTTCCTGAATAATTGATATGCCATATCTTCCGCAGATTTCGCTACTCCTTATTTCAATCGCGCGATGCCTCGATTACCGATTCCTCATTGCCACTCTCGCACATCTTCTCGAGCACCCCTCGTCCCAGACAGATACCTGACCTAAATGAAGAAGTGGTTGTCAATGATCTCGTCGCTCGAAACATCCGAAGCTGACAAGAGTGGTTCCGGCACGTCGTCAGCAACGTCAGGCAGGCGGCGTGATGCCAGACGCTCCAGATAATCCGCCCAGTCCTGAACCATAATCCTGCGCTGCTCAAAGAACTGCGTTCTGTCGTACGCGTCGCCCAACTCCTCATCACTACCGTGCGCGAGGTGACGTTCCACGACGTCCTTTTCGTAGCCCAGACGTTCGCGAATCAACGTGCGCGCAGTGGCCCGAAAACCGTGACCGGTCATCTCCTGCCCCGAGTAACCTAACGTGCGTAATGCCGCATTGATGGTGCCGTCCGAAATCGGAACCCCCACCTTCCGACTAGGGAATACGAATCCCTTTGGCCCGGTCAATGGATACAGGCCCTTCAATATGGCTACTGCCTCCCGTGGCAACGGCACCAGATGCGGAGGTCCATTTTGTTTGCGCTCAAGACGCCCCTTCATCATGGCGGCCGACATATCCACAGGCCGCGCTTGAGGTCAAACTGATCCCACTCAGCGGCCCTCACCTGCCCCGGACGCTGGAAGACCAGCGGCGTGAACTGCAGAGCGGCACGGACTATGGGCGTGCCCTTGTAGGATCGGATAGCGCGAATGAGTTGTCCCAATGCCTCCGGCTCCGTAATCGCGGCGTAGTGCTTCACGGACGGCGTACGGACGCCGCCCACCTTCGGGTCGAGCGCCGGATTCTCGGACACCTTGATGATGCCAGTCTCAACGGCATGCCGGAAAACGCAGTTGCATGTCTCACGGACCCTACGGGCGGTGTCCGCCACGCCCCTGTCGCGCGCGCGATGAATAACTTCGGTCACGTATTCATGCGTGCTGATCTCGCCGATCGACCGCTGGCCGATCCAGGGGTAAGCATTTTTCTTCAGACGTCGTTCAATCTTGTCCAGATAGTTTTCGGACCAGTGAGACTTCTGCGAAGCGATCCAAGCCTTGGCTACCGACTCGAAGGTCTCTGACGCCTGTAGCCGAGCCTGAGCCTTGGCCATCCGACGCTCGCGCATTGGGTCGACACCCTTGCGCAAAAGCTCGCGGCCGGCCGCATGTGCCGCCCGCGCCTCTTTCTCGGTGACCTCGGGCCACGTCCCGAGTGCCATCGTTTTGTTCTTGCCGGCAAACTCATACTTCCATCGCCAGAGCTTTGCGCCATCTGGTTGAACGCGGAGAAAGAGCCGTCCGCCGTCCGAGAGAAGATAGGGCTTGACTTGCGGCTTGGCCTTCAAAATTGCCAGCCTAGAAAGCTTATGCAGTAAGGTTTTGGGCATTTTTCGGGGTATACGCAAAGGCACAAGTGGGTGAAAAACCCAAAATACCTCAAAAAATACCCCGCTCAAACTTCGGATCCAGCGGGACGGGTCCGGACTATCCGGGACGATTTCCGGGCAACAAAAAACCCGCAGAGCCAATAGCTGTGCGGGTTTCCGTGTATTTCTCCGAACTTCTTCAGACTACTTCGGACATTGCATGCGAAACGGTATGGTGGGTGCTGAGAGGCTCGAACTCCCGACCTACGCCTTGTAAGGGCGCCGCTCTACCAACTGAGCTAAGCACCCGTTTCGCCATTCAATTGTGCGACTCATTCTACCGGACCTGAAGGCGATTCAAACCGCTCCATATCCAGCGAGTCCGCTAGTTTAGCGCATCTTTTAGTGCTTTGCCAGGGCGAAATTTCGGAACTTTCGCGGCTTTGATCTTGATCTCATCGCCGGTGCGGGGGTTACGGCCGATGCGCGCCGTACGTTTGCCCACGGCAAACGTACCGAAGCCGACGAGCGTCACCGAGCCGCCCTTCTTCAATGTCGTCTTGACTCCGCCGATCACGGCTTCGAGTGCACGGCTGGCCGCTGCTTTGGATATATCCGCTTGTTGCGCGATATGGTCGATTAGGTCCGTCTTGTTCATTGTGATCCCCCGAATGATGGTGTGTGGTTGGGCGATGCTGCAAAGAGTGGGTTCGTGACAGGCTGCTTGAGCACGGGCTGGAAGCCCCAAGTGCGGCGGTCATTAGAAGTAGCCGAAACCCCCGTGTCAACAGGGATTGAGCCTGATTAGAGGGTTTTTGCAGCGCCAAATGCGTGGACGGACACGCCAATAAAAAACCCGCGGAGTCATTTCACAATGACCCCGCGGGTTTTTACTTTGCTTAATCTCGGCGCGACAGTTCGCTCCGCGCCTCGACCAGCGTTTAATGCTTCACGAAATCGCCGGCTGCTGGCGTGTCTTTCTTTTCCGCAACAGCAGGCGTTGCCGGCTTGGCTTCCTCTTCCGGCAACGCGGCAGGAACACGCTCAAGTGCGAGCTCAAGCACCTTGTCGATCCAGCGAACCGGAACGATTTCGATCGCGTTCTTCACGTTGTCCGGAATCTCGGCCAGGTCCTTCGTGTTTTCTTCCGGGATCAGCACGAGCTTGATGCCGCCGCGATGCGCTGCCAGCAACTTCTCCTTCAATCCGCCGATAGGCAACACTTCGCCACGCAACGTGATTTCGCCGGTCATCGCCACGTCTGCGCGAACCGGAATGCCGGTCAGCACGGACACGAGCGCCGTCGTCATCGCGATACCTGCGGACGGACCGTCCTTCGGCGTCGCACCTTCGGGCACGTGAATGTGGATGTCCTTCTTCTCGAACGCCTCATCCGACACGCCCAGACGACGCGAGCGCGAACGAACCACCGAACGTGCAGCCTCGACCGATTCCTTCATCACGTCGCCGAGCGAACCCGTGCGGATGATGTTGCCCTTACCCGGCATCACGGCAGCTTCGATGGTGAGCAGATCGCCGCCCACTTCCGTCCACGCGAGACCCGTGACCTGGCCAACCTGGTTCTCCTTCGCGGCCAGACCGAAGTCGGTCTTGCGCACGCCGAGGAACGTATCGAGATTGCTGCCATCCACCTTGACCGCGCCCTCTGCCTTCTTCAGCAGAAGCATCTTCACGACCTTGCGGCAGATCTTCGACATTTCGCGCTCAAGCGAGCGAACGCCAGCTTCACGCGTGTAATAACGAATGATGTCGCGAATCGCTTCTTCCGTGAGATCCATCTCGCCAGCCTTGAGGCCGTTGTTGCGCGTCTGTTTCGGCAACAAGTACTTCTGCGCGATGTTGACCTTCTCGTCCTCGGTGTAACCCGAGAGGCGAATCACTTCCATCCGGTCGAGCAACGGCGGCGGGATGTTCAGCGAATTCGACGTCGCCACGAACATCACGTCCGACAGATCGAAATCGACTTCGATGTAGTGATCGGCGAACGTATGGTTCTGTTCAGGATCGAGCACTTCAAGCAGAGCCGAAGCCGGGTCGCCGCGGAAATCCATGCCCATCTTGTCGACTTCGTCGAGCAGGAAAAGCGGATTGCGCACGCCGACTTTTGCCAGGCTTTGCAGGATCTTGCCGGGCATCGACCCGATATACGTGCGACGGTGACCGCGAATCTCGGACTCGTCATGCACGCCGCCAAGCGCCATGCGCACGAACTTGCGGTTCGTTGCGCGGGCGATTGACTGGCCCAGCGAGGTCTTGCCAACACCCGGAGGCCCGACGAGGCACAAGATAGGCGCCTTGACCTTTTCAACGCGTTGTTGGACCGCAAGATACTCGAGGATCCGTTCCTTGACCTTCTCGAGGCCAAAGTGATCTTCGTCGAGCACGCGTTCCGCGTTCGAGAGGTCATTGTTGACCTTGCTCTTCTTGCGCCACGGCAAACCAATCAACGTATCGATGTAGTTGCGCACGACGGTGGCTTCAGCCGACATCGGCGACATCAGCTTGAGCTTCTTCAACTCAGCGTCAGCCTTCTTCTTGGCTTCCTTCGGCATGCGCGCGTTGGTGATGCGCTTCTCGAGTTCCTCGAGATCCGCACCTTCCTCGCCTTCGCCCAGTTCCTTCTGGATCGCCTTGACCTGTTCGTTCAGGTAATACTCGCGCTGGCTCTTTTCCATCTGACGCTTCACGCGTCCACGGATACGCTTTTCGACCTGAAGAATGTCGATCTCGGCTTCGAGCTGGGCAAGCAGATGCTCAAGGCGTTCCACAACCGGGAACATCTCGAGAATGTGCTGCTTCTGGTCGAGCTTCAACGGCAAATGCGCCGCGATGGTATCGGCCAGACGACCCGCTTCGTCGATACCCGACAGCGACGTCAGGATCTCGGGAGGGATCTTCTTGTTGAGTTTCACGTACTGATCGAACTGCGACACAATCGCGCGACGCAGTGCTTCAGTTTCAGCGCTGTCGGCGTGGTCGGGTTCGAGCGGCATCACGTCGCAGGAAAACTGTGTTTCCTGTTCTTCGATCGTGAGCGTCTTGGCACGCTGCAAGCCCTCGACGAGCACCTTCACGGTGCCGTCCGGCAGCTTCAGCATTTGCAGGATGTTTGCGATACATCCCACTTCGTACATGTCTTTTTCGGTCGGCTCGTCTTTGGCTGCGGTCTTCTGGGCAACAAGCATGATGTGCTTGCCACCTTCCATCGCAGCTTCGAGTGCCTTGATCGATTTGGGTCGTCCGACAAAAAGCGGAATCACCATGTGCGGGAAAACGACTACGTCACGCAGCGGGAGCAGCGGGAGAGTAATGCGTTCCTGCGGGAGGAGTTGGGTTCCTGACATTTCATTTCCCCAGTAGTGGAATCAGTTCAGTCGTAAATAAGGCCGTCAAAATGGATTGCAAGCCTTAAGCGTGTGGGAAAAGATCGGTGAATCGAAAAAATTCGCGTCAGTAACGTCCACAAGATATCCGAAAAATAAACAAAAAGCCGTTCACGTTGCCATGAACGGCTTTCTCGCCGACACACAGCCCAACCTTAGTTTGAACCTGCAACCTTCGGTGTGTCTTCGTAGATCAATAGCGGCTTACCGTCGCCATCAATTGTGTTGTCGTCGACAATGACCTTGCTCACGCCTTTCATTGTCGGCAACTCATACATCACATCAAGCAATGCTTGTTCCAAAATGGATCGCAGACCACGCGCGCCCGTTTTGCGGCGAATTGCTTTCAACGCAATGGCTTGCAGTGCGCCCGGACGAATCTCCAGGTCGACACGTTCCATGTTGAACAGCTTGTGGTACTGCTTCACCAACGCGTTCTTCGGTTCAGTCAGGATCTTGATCAGCGCGTCTTCATCCAGCTTGCCAAGCGTCGCCACGACGGGCAGACGGCCGATCAGCTCAGGAATCAAGCCGAACTTGATCAGATCTTCCGGTTCGACTTCGCGCAGCACTTCGCCCGCGTCGCGATCCACCTTGCTCTTCACGCTTGCGCCAAAACCGATGCCGGTCTTTTCCGTACGATCGATGATGACCTTTTCAAGGCCGTCGAACGCGCCGCCGCAAATGAACAGAATGTTGGTGGTGTCGACCTGGATGAAGTCCTGGTTCGGGTGCTTGCGGCCACCTTGCGGCGGCACCGAAGCCATCGTACCTTCGACCAGCTTCAGCAATGCTTGCTGGACACCCTCGCCCGACACGTCACGCGTGATGGACGGGTTATCCGACTTGCGGCTGATCTTGTCGATTTCGTCGATATAGACAATGCCGCGCTGAGCCTTGTCGACTTCGTAGTTACAGTTTTGCAGCAGCTTCTGAATAATGTTCTCGACGTCTTCGCCAACGTAACCCGCTTCCGTCAGCGTGGTCGCGTCTGCAATCACGAACGGAACGTTCAGCATGCGTGCCAGCGTTTGCGCGAGCAAGGTCTTGCCCGAACCCGTGGGCCCGATGAGCAGGATGTTGCTCTTCGACAGCTCGATGTCGTCTTTCTTCTCAAGATGCTTGAGGCGCTTGTAGTGGTTATAAACCGCCACTGCGAGAATCCGCTTCGCGCGATCCTGACCGATCACGTACTGGTTCAGGATCTCGCTGATTTCCTGAGGGCTGGGCAGATCCGACTTCGTCAGGCCAGCCTCTTCCGCCGCGCCGGCTGCTTCGTCGCGGATGATTTCATTGCACAAGTCGATGCATTCATCGCAGATGAATACAGAGGGACCCGCAATCAGCTTCTTGACCTCGTGCTGACTCTTGCCGCAGAACGAGCAATACAACAGCTTTTCGCTGTTAGAACCCTTTTTGTCCGCCATGGATGTGTGAGCCTCCGGACACTCGATTACATAATACGCCGCTCAACTCACCTACGCAGAAATGGCATGTGCAGAGGGTGAAAGCGTGTGTGGCGTGTGCTTTGACGCCGTTTTCCGCGTTGACACCAGGCTTGCGCACTGGTGCCATTTGCCGCGCCGCCGTTGACGGTCTGGCCTGAAATCGCAACGCCTGCATGGACAAAAACGGAACGGCCGGCCCGTTATTCCCCAACGACCGGCGCGACATCGTTCAGGGACGCTTGTGAAGAACCTGATCGACGAGACCGTACGCCTGGGCGTCGTCGCCGGACATGAAATTGTCGCGGTCGGTGTCGCGTGCGAGACGATCCACCGGCTGACCCGTATGGTGCGAGAGCAACTGATTCAGACGCTCCTTCAGGTACAGGATTTCCCGTGCCTGAATTTCGATGTCCGACGCCTGGCCGCGTGCACCACCCAGCGGCTGGTGAATCATGACACGTGCGTTGGGCAGCGCAACGCGCTTGCCCTTGGCGCCCGCTGCCAGCAGGAACGCGCCCATGCTCGCGGCCAGTCCCATGCATAACGTAGCGACGTCCGGCTTCACGAACTGCATGGTGTCGTAAATGGCCATGCCTGCCGACACCGAGCCACCCGGACTGTTGATGTACAGGCTGATGTCCTTGTCGGGGTTTTCGCTTTCGAGGAACAACAACTGCGCGACCACGAGGTTTGCCGTCTGGTCGTTCACTTCCCCGACCAGGAACACCACGCGCTCTTTCAACAGGCGCGAATAGATGTCATAGGCACGTTCGCCGCGGCCGCTCGTTTCAACCACCATGGGCACCAGACCGAGCGCCTTGGTTTCGAAATCATGCGGCGCGTTTGACGCGAGCGTGTCCAGTAATTGAGCGCGAAAGGTCATGCAATTTCCTTGTTCGGAATAGGGATACTGAACGACAAAGGAACATCCAAAGAACGGCACAACTTGGCGACCGACACCAAAAACGCCAATGCAACCGAAATGCAAAAAAGGCGTGCCGGCCCGTCACCTCGACGGCCCTGCACGCCTTGTCGACGCTGCTTACGCTTGCGCCGTCGCGCTGGCCAATTCCTCGAAGCTTACTTCCTTGTCGCTCACTCGGGCCTTGCCGAGCACGAAGTCCACGACGTTGCTTTCCACAACGTACGCTTCCATTTCGGCGAGGCGCTGCTGATTCGAATAATACCAGCGGACGACTTCCTTCGGGTCCTCGTAGCTTTTCGCGAATTCGTCGACTTCCGCGCGGATCTGTTCCGGCTTCGCCTGCAGGTCGTTGGTCTTGACCAGTTCGGCCAGAACCAGACCCAGCTTGACGCGGCGTTCAGCTTGTTCCGCGAACATTTCTGCCGGAATGGGAGCGTCGGCTGCGTTTGGCACACCGCGTTGTTGCAGATCCTGACGCGCCATTTCCACCAGACGTTGCTGATCCTGCTCGATCAGCGCCTTCGGCACGTCGAGTTCGGAGATCTTCAGCAGTGCGTCCATAACCTGGTTCTTCACGATCTGCTGCGTGCGGCGCTTGGCTTCACGCTCCAGGTTTTCCTTGATCTCACCGCGCATCTTGGTCGTGTCGCCGTCTTCCACACCCAGCGATTTTGCAAATTCGGTATCGATTTCCGGCAGGTGCGCCCACTCGATCTTCTTCATCGTGATGGTGAACTGAGCCGTCTTGCCGGCTACGTCCTTGCCGTGATAATCGTCGGGGAACTTGAGGTCGAATTCCTTCGATTCGCCGACCTTCAGGCCAAGCGCCGCCGTTTCGAATTCCGGCAACATGCGCCCTTCGCCCAGCACGAACGTGAAGTCTTCGGCGCTGCCGCCTTCAAACAACGTGCCGTCGAGCTTGCCGACAAAGTCCATTGTCACGCGATCGCCGTCTTTAGCAGCCGTATCCGCGCCGCCGTCGCCATGCTCGCCGCCTTCGCCACGTGCGTGGTAATGCACGCGTTGCTTGCGCAGGATTTCCAGCGTGCGGTCGATTTCGGCTTCCGAGATGGCCGTGACCGTACGTTCGATTTCAGCTGCAGCCACGTCGCCGATCTTGACTTCCGGGTACACCTCGAAGGTCGCGTCGAACGCGTAGTCGTCGGCGACTTCGCCGCCCTTGGGCGCGAAGCTCGGCTGGCCTGCCACACGCAGGTTTTCGGTGCGCGTGACGTCGAAGAACTCCTTGCCGACCTTGTCGCTCAGCACTTCGGCTTCAACCTGGCCCTGGTACTGCTGCGTCACCATCTTGAGCGGCACCTTGCCCGGGCGGAAACCCGGCATGCGCACGTTTTTCGCCAACTGACGGATACGCGAATCCACTTCCTTTTGCACCGTATCTTTCGGCAGGGAAATCGTCACACGGCGTTCGAGCTTGCCGAGGTTTTCAACAACGTTAGCCATGGCTTCTATCGTCCTAAAATAAATCGAGTATTCGGGTTCGTGTGTCTGGTCAGTTCTGGTTCGATCTCGCGCCGCGACAGGCGCACGGCGTCGCGCGGTTCCTGAACATTGACGGCCAAGCCGGAGCATTCAGCTAGCCGTGACAGGAAGCCGTGCACACCGGTTTGAGTCAACAGAGCCAAACATTTTACCAAACTATTTGCAAGGGTCGTGGCGGATGAGGGTCAGCCACGCCAAATACCGGCAATTCGGGGCTATTTTCGCGGTTTTGGTGCGTGTTTTGCAGTCTCAAGTCACTGTGATGAGGTCCCTTTCGGATCGCGCCGGCGTCGGGTTCCAGCGTTCTTGCATTGCCGATGCGCATTGAAAGCATGCCCAACAGGCATAAGGTTTGATTATTTCGGGCCGTGTCGCTAGATTTCAAGCAAATTCATAACTCGAGACATCATGCCCCACGCCCATTCCGCCGGTTCAACCTCTCCCGTCGTCGTGATTGCGCCCGATTCCTTTAAGGGATCGCTTAGCGCGGAACAGGTCGCGGAGGCAATTTCGAACGGTATCCGGCGCGCTCGGGCCGACGCCGTCATCCGCATCGTGCCGATGGCCGACGGCGGCGAAGGCACGCTCGACGCCATGCTCGCGGCGGGCGGCGAGCGCAGTGTAGTCAACGTGCGCGGCGCGGCGTCCAAGCGGCGCGACGCCGCGACAGGTCTGCTGGCGGATGGCAGCGCGATCGTGGAAACGGCGGAAGTAGTGGGCATCACGGATCCGGACGGGATGGCTGTACCGGTTACCGAACGCAGCACGCTCGGCATGGGCGAAGCGATCCGCACGCTGCTCGATCTCGGCGTGCGCAAGTTCTATGTGGCGCTGGGCGGCAGCAGCACGAATGACGGCGGTGCGGGCCTTCTGGTGGGCCTCGGTCTCAAACTCTTCGATGCAGACGGCAAGACGCTCGACCCCGTGCCGTCGCAGCTTGGGCGGATTGCGCGCATCGACGCGACGGGGCTCGATCCGCGCGTGCGCGAAGCCGAATTTACCGGTATGTCCGATGTCGACAATCCGCTCACCGGCGAGCACGGCGCGACGGCGATTTTCGGGCCGCAGAAAGGCGTGACGGGCGATCAGATCGCGACGATCGATGCAGCGCTCGCTCATTTCGCCGATTTGCTCGAGCCGGCGCTGCAACTTACCGCGCGTGATAAACCCGGCGCTGGCGCGGCGGGCGGTCTCGGCTTCGCGCTGCATATGTTGGGCGCGAGTTTCGAGGCCGGCGCAGAAGTGGTCGCGCGCCAAGTCGGGCTGGATGCGGCGCTCGAAGGCGCGAACTGGCTGATCACAGGCGAAGGACGCTCGGATGTTCAGACGCTGCATGGCAAGGCGCCGTTTATCGCATGCCAGCACGCTCGTGCGCATGGCGTGGAAGCGTCGCTGCTCTCCGGCGCTATCGATCCGGCTGCGTTGCCGCGTTTGTCCGAGCATTTCAGCGGCTGTTTTTCGCCCGCACCGGGGCCGATCACGCTGGAAGTCGCGATTCGCGATGCAGCGACGCTGCTGGCGAACGAAGCCGAACAACTTACAAGGTTGAAGTTCGGCTCGCGGTGATTGCACGGGGCCGGCTAAACCGCCCTCACGTCCCTCGCGTCCCTCGCGTCCCATAACGTCCCATAACGTCCCATCAAGCGCACGCTCATCGCGTGCTGGCAACTCTGCCGGAACTGAACAGCAGCCGGTCCGATATCCACACGATCAGCATCGTCAAGCCCATCATCGGGAAGACGATGCCAAGCGCCGTCAGACCGCCGATCCAAACGTGCATCGGCGGCTTTGAGACCGGTCGGGATGGCGCGCCGAGTGCCCTGCCCGGCTTGCGTTTGCGCCACATCACAAAGCCGCTGACCGACATCGCCGCAAGTCCGAGCGAGATGGCGGACGCAAGAATCTAATTCGCGACGCCAAAATAACGGCCCATGTGCAGGGACGTGCCGTATGAAATCCACTTCGCCACGCGCCCGTAATCGCGATACGCGATATCCGACAAAATCCGGCCGCTTTATCTATCGATGTGCAATGTGCGTTCGGCTTGAGGATCGGCGGGAAAGTACGACACCATGTACACGCCTTGCGGGGTTGTCGGCAACGCGGATGAAGGGCGAGGTCGCCGACAGGAACCAGACCCTTCCACCCCTTCCACCTGTGCGGGCCCACTACAGACATTGGCCATTGGATCGGTTAGAATGCCGGGCTTGGCGTGACGCGCATCATTGGCGTTATCGGGAAAACGCCGTTTCCCCCAGATTTTTAAGGCGCGGTCAAACGCGGTCATGGGTCGTACGCCCCATACGTTGCACTCCCCGCTTTAAACTAACCGCAAAGACACGCGTGAGTGGCGAAATTGGTAGACGCACCAGGTTTAGGTCCTGACGGCAGCAATGTCGTGTCGGTTCGAGTCCGACCTCACGCACCAGCTTACATATCGTAAATTTACAACAAAAGTAAAAACGCGGTAAATCAAAGGGTTAGGGGCATTGCAAAGCAATCGCCCCTCCCGCCTTTCACCATCGAAAGGGTAAAAAAGTATAATAAACTCCCCACACATTACGCACGGGGTTCCCCACGATGGCTTCGATCACTCCACACAAAGACGGATTCCGCGTTCAAGTCTATGTCGCGGGAGTCCGCGATTCCAAGGTGCTGCGGACCAAGCGCGAGGCTAATACGTGGGGAGCTGCGCGCGAAACTGAGCTGCGCGAATCTGCCGCAAAGCCTGAAGCAGAACGCCATACTGTCGCGGCCATGTTGACTCGCTATAGCGAGGAGATATCAGCGAACAAAGAAGGCGCCCGGCACGAGCAGCTACGCATCAACGCGTTCATCCGCGACTTCCCTGCTATCGCTAAATTGAATCTCGCAGACCTGACTACGCCCGTGCTTGGTCAGTGGCGCGATGCCCGGCTCGCCGGTTTCACAGCGCCCGGCGGTCGAGTAGTTGCGAAGGTGCGCACGGGTTCAGCGCAACGCGATGTGAGTTGGATGTCTAACGCCTGCAAAGTGGCGCGGCTCGAATGGCATTGGATGAAACACAACCCGTTCGAGGGATTCAGGCATCCCGGCCAGGGCGTGCCGCGCGATCGACGCGTGGACCCGTGGAAAGAAGTGCGGCCGATCGTGCGCTCACTCGGGTATGTGAGCGGCAAGGCGCCGGAAACGAAGAGTCAGGAGGTTGCGCTCGCGTGGCTAGTGGCACTGCGCTCGGGCATGCGCGCGGGCGAGGTTTTGGGACTCGACGACGAATCGCTGAACCTCACGAAGCGCACCGCGACCGTGAAGCACAAGATGCAGTACAAGACGAAAAAGCCTCGCGTCATCCCGCTCACGAAGCACGCCATTCGCCTGCTAAAGCCGGTCGCCGGTAAGGGGAAGTGCTTCACTGTATCGAGCGCGTCAGTAGACGCCCTATTCCGCAAGAATCGGGACCGGCTAATGATTGAAGGGCTGACATTTCATGACTCGCGGGCCGAGGCACTTACGCGCCTCTCCCGGAAGGTTGACGTTATGACGCTGGCGAAAATCAGCGGCCATAAGAACCTGAAGACCCTGCTAAACGTGTACTACCGCGAAACCGCCGAGGACATCGCGGCCCGGCTTTAGACCGTTTCGAGCATCCGGTCTACTTGCTCGACGGGGATAAGGCCGCACCGGTTCAGCTTCATCTGCCCGGCCTTCACCATCTTGCTTACCGTGTGACGCGTGATCCCGAGCATTTCGCCGGCCTGCGTCATCGTTACTTGAGACGGGCGCGGCCGGCTCTCTGCGTAGAGCTGCACCGCGCGTCTCGCGGCTTGTTCAATCTCGCTCACTTCTATTTCCCCTTCGAAAGCCGGCATGCCTCGCGGTAAATCTTGGGCGCATGCCAAAGCGGATTTTGAATGATCGTGTCGCGCGGGTAGTTGTGCGCGAACCATGCGGCAAAATCCTCCTCCCCCACGATAATTCCCTCGCGCGCCACGATCGCAACGGCGTCCGCCTCGACGACTTGCAGGCGCCGCAGCTCGTGCAACACCAGCATCATGGACTCGCAGTCGCTGACCGTGAGCCCGCGATCCTCGCTGAAGCTCAGTGCCTCGACTTCCTCGATCGAGGATGCGAGCGCACCGCGTGCGACCGGGCAAGCACTCCAATGTGCATTGGCAAGCAATTCACGAAGCTCGGTCAGCTCGCTGCGGGCGTAGTAGCTATCGAGGTTCCGCCCGTTTTTCGGGAGAGCATCGGCAAGTGCCTTTGCGGCTGCGTGCAAGTCGTTATACATAGGCGAGTCGCGCCGCTCGCGCATCTTGCCTTCCTCGATTCCGTCGAGGTACGCAGCCTTCTCGCCCGGCGTGCGTGGCGTCAGTTCGTCGCAAAACTGGATAGCCTCAGACATTGGCGACTCCCGGCGAGGGAATGAGCACGGCGCCGCCGACGAAGCTCCAACGGTCGCCGTTTGCTTCCTCGAACGAAGCGCGGTCCTGCGTGGCAACGAACGTAGTGCGGCCGCTGTCGTCGTGCTGGAACAGATACCCGGCCGGGCTCAATACCTGCGCCACGGCGTTCTTTACGGAGAGCGTCGCGGGCTCGGGTTCGCTGGCGCCCGAGCGAAGCGCCTGGACTGCACGAACGAGCACTTCGAGATCGAGCTTGCCGGGCTTTTTGACACCGTTCGCCACGGCGAGGTATTCCGCTTCAAGGTTGTCGGCCGCAAGGCGATTGCTCGCAATGCGCTCCTCTGCGTACTCCGCAACGCGGCGGGCCTGCGACTCGACGTTCGACCAGTCGAGACGCAGCGCGCCTTGTGCAATTTGCGCTGCATTCATGTTTAGGCTCCCAGGGTTTCGAGGTAACGGCGGAAAAGCGAGGACGGCTCGTGGCCGAGTGCGTACTGGATGGCGGCCAGCTCGCGGGCGAGAACGATTTGAGGATCGGGAATCGCGGTCCACACTTCAGGGTCAGTCACGCCCGTGGCCGTCATTGCCTCGCGTACCGTAGCTTCGCTGACGTTGTGCGAGCAGATGCGCGCGGCGGCCGCCGTGAGCACTTCGAGGCTTGCATACGTCGCCAAGTCTTGAATCTTCAGCCATTCGCACAAGCGGTAAAACTCGATTTGCGTTAGTTCCTTGGCGGCCGGCGTGGTATTCGACATTGCTTCTTCTTCCTCAATTTGTGGCGCCGCACCGGGCGCCGGGTTTTGACGGGCAAAGCGTTTGATGCGCCCGTTTTCGTTCATATCGCCGCGCGGATCGGACTTCGACGACGTAGAGAGTTGGAACGTTGCCGTTAAGCCGTTGCCGGCGCGCGCATCAACGGCAACGCGGTTGTTCTTCATGCCGACCGTGACGACTTCGAGCCCTGCATCCTTGACCATATCGAGCAACAGGCGTTTGCGATCGAAACTCATGCGCGTGCCTTCGGATGGTGACAAGCGCCTTCGCCGTGGCACTGGCCCGGCAGATCGCATTCACGGAACTGGCAGTTATCGAAGGGAACGCGGGCGAGACGCATCGAGCCCACGGGCGCCGGCCGCTCGGAACGGATCACGCGATCCAGCTCGGCAATAATCAGCGCGCCAGCCTTTTCGAGATTGCGGCGTGGCGTGGTGGGCTTCCACCAGTCGTTTTCCCACGGCCAGTGTATTTCTGCATCCCTGTGCCATCCCGCCGTGCGCAAGGCGTAACAAGCTGCTGCGGCTGCTAGTGCGCCTTTTATGTGCTTGTCGTCTTGCTCGTCGGTGAACCCTTCCACGGCTACCTGACGCACGCGCTCGGCCAGGATGGCGACCACGGCCGGCGACGTGTAGGTATTCAGGCGCAACGGGTTCACGGCCACTTCCAATTGCTCGCAGCGGGCTTGCCAGTATTCCGCTTGCTCGCGGTCAAACTTCGCGCGCCGCTTGCTGGCGTCACCGTTCTTCGGCAGATCGAGCGTGCGCCATTCGGTCGAGCCCGTGAGCGCACCGTTCGCGCGCAGCTCAATCCATCGGACGCGGCGCGATTGCTCGCGGCTCCGCGAAGCAGTGCGCTCGATATGTTCGAGGGCGCCGCGCAATGCCTTGTTCTCGGCTTGCAGCGCTGCGAGCGAACCCGGTACAAGCTCGGCCTCGCGTTCATCCTGATCCACGCGGCGCCGAAACTCGTATGCACTGCTACGCGCACCAGTCATGTATTCACTCAGGGATTCGCGGGCCTGCTGGAATACGTTCTCTGCGATGTCTTCGGCGGCCTTGTCTTCCGCTTCCTCGACGGCCTGTTCGGCTTCGTGGTAATCGTTGATGGCGTTCAGCAGGCGATCGACGGACGTTGCGAGATAGCGGCCCCACTCGGCGGCACGGTTGCGCACGGGCGGCCGGTTGTTCACGCCATACTCCATCGCGTCGAGCACAGCGCATTGCAGCGCTGCACGCGTGCGCCACATGTTGTCATCCGTGAAGCGACGCGCGACGGCTAACGCTGCTTCGTCCCATACACCCGGCATTTGATGACCCGAGCGCGTACCCATCTTGAAATCACCCATCTATCTCTCTCCTAGCGGCCTGAAAAACATAACATGGTTTGATTATCTAACCATGAAAAGCAAACGTCAAGTGAATGACACCTATGCCTGCTTCGCAATCTTGTTTCGCAGCTTAATTTCATTCATGGCGATATCCGTCCGCATGCCTTGCACGGCCAGCGCGGGCAGCTCGCCAAGGAAGTCGCAGACCGCCTCGACGTGTTCAGAAAGCGCGCGCAGCTCGTCGCCATTCGCAGCGTAGATACCGCGCTGCGCGTGCCGCTCCATGATGAGCACGAGCGCGGCCGCGATCTTGTAGACCGGCGGCTGAAACTCTGGCGCATCGAATTCCTCGCAGAACTTCAGCCCGAGCTGGACAAACTCATTGAACTGGCAGAGCTGGTCATACCCAAACGTGCCGGCCTTCAGCGCGGCAATGCCGGCGAGGAGCTTGATTTTCGTGGTCACGATGCTTTCGCTACTTTCGGCGGGCATCGAGTCAGACATCATGATTGACTTGTGCAGGCGCGGGATTGGCCGGGCTTTCGCCCGACCGCCCTTTGCTGCGGCCCTACGTTCTGCCCTATTCACGCTGCGTTCTCCCACGGCGGCGCTTCGCCGTTGCTGTTCTGCTGTACCTGTTCGGCTACCTTCGAGCGCATCAAGCCTGCCAAACGCGACGGCCGGCGCGCATCCTGCCCGGCACGATCGTCTACCAGGGCGGGCGATGCTTGCTGTTGCTGTTCGGCCGCTGGCGTGGCCTGGGCATCCGATTGGTCAGGCAATGCCGACGGTTCTACGCGCTCCTCCTCGCGGCTCTCGAACACGTACCCGCTTGCTTCGTTGTCGTTCGCAATGGCACGGTCGAGTGCTTCCGAGCTGTTCGGCAGGAGCTTCGCGGCCCGCTTGATGACGGCCTTGATACTCATTTGGTCGTACCACTTCGTCCACGGGCTACTCGCGCCCGTACCTGACTTCGACGCTTCGCGTGTCTTCTCGATATCGCGGCGCGGCATGACTTCACGGTGGACCTCCCCGTTCGTGAGCTTCACAATCACGTAGGAAGCGATCACCGGACCCGGATCATCGTCGCCGAGATACGGCTCGTGCTCGATACGCGGATCGTCGCCGCGCTTGAACCGGAACAGATCGCGGTCATACACGGCGGCCGCGTCGATGCTGGCAACCTCGCCCGAGTTGCGCATCACCTTTATCAGGCCGCGCACCATCGGCAGGTATTGCACGGTCGGAACCCACACTTCGACCTCGCGGTTTCCGCGCTTTTCCTTCTGTTTCGTGTTGTAAATATTGAGAACCGCCTCGCGGCCGTCCGGCAGCAGACCATCTTGCGCCGCCTTCATGCACGACGCGAACAGGCTACGGCGATCGGCATAGAGCAAATCTTCCTTCAACTGCACCACGGTAATGACCGTGCGAATGAACCGGTCAACGTCGAGCCCGTGCGGCAACGCCTTTGCAATCTCGGCGCGCATGCCCCCTTCGAGCTTCGAACGGAATTCCTGTAGGTGACTCACTTGTTGCTCTGACATAGCTACCCCCAAAGGTTTGTGCGGCACGGTATCGCACCATGCCGCACTACTGGTTACGCTGCTTTTTTCTCGGTAATGCGCACGTTGCGGAACGCAGGAACGCGGGCATCGATATGCGACGCCGGCACCTTCGTTATCGTGATCGTCACGCGCTCACCTGCTTCACGATCGTAGGCGCGGAACGACTCCTTGTTCGTGCCGGCCGAGATACCGAACCCGGCGCCCTTCACCGTCTTGGCGGCGCCTATAATGGTCAACAGCTCGGACTTTGCGCCGGCTTTAATGTCGGCCGCTTTCTTTTCCAGCTCACCGCCGCGCTTGTACTCTTTGCACAGCTCATAGACGCGCGAGTTACCGGTCAGGTCGAGCACACTCCCATCGTTTTCCAGATTCAGCTTGGCGATGGTCTTAGCATCCTTGACGTAGTTCGGCTCGGGCGACACGCCCGCCTCGATACGGTCCCAAAAGTGCTGTGTCCGTTGGCGGATCAACTCGCCCACTTCGAGATCGCGCTCACGAATGATCGGCTTGGGCGTGTTGCCGCCCACGAGCGGCGCAATGATGACCCACGGCATATCTACAACTTCAAGCTGCGTTTGCGCCTGAATCTCGATATGTGCGGGCGCCTCGATGGACTCACCATCCTCTAGCCACGTCCGGCGGAACGCGAGCCCATCAACGTTCTTCACTTCCATCAATCCCGGCCCGTGCTTCTCGAACATTTCGCGCGCATCGTTCGACGGCCGGCCCGGCACGAGTCCCACAATCTTGAAGTCGAACGAACAGCCCAAGCGGATATTGGCGATGCGCGCGTAGACCTTGAACGGCTCCACGATCAAACCGAAGTCTTCCGCAATGCCGTAGGCAATAGCGTTTTCCAGACGACGGCCCCATAGCATACGGTCGTTGTCTTCGAACTCTTTCGTTAGCTGGCCCGTTTTGATTTGGTGCAGCTCGAACTCTGTGTTGTAGGGCGATGCGTCGAACAGCGCGGCCGTTTCCGTCGAAGTAATGTCCTGTTCGCGCATGGCTAACCATTGCGCTTCTGTCTCGAACGTCAGAATTTCGCGTACCAGTTCCATGATTCTCTCCGATGACTAGGTTGGTGTACGGTCGAATGCCGTAATGATTACATTACACCGAAATCGGTTCGATTACAACACCATTTTTTGCGTCAAAACCTACAGAACAGTAAGGGTGTGGCCCAATCTAGCTCCACACTGCTGGCGGTATACGGTCCTGACAGGGCATATGTCCCATCCTGATAGCCACGTTTGACGGTTGCGACCACCACGCGGCCGCCGTCCAACTGGCATAGACTGAACCGGCCGATGCACTCAGGCGCTACGTTCTCCCGTGGGATATAGAAGGCTACCCACGCGTCCATCCACGACAGTGGCGTGTCGGCGGTTCTAAACTGGATCGCGGCCGCGTGGTCTGGGAGCGCGCATGGGACTTCTGTGCGTTCGCGCGTGTCTTTGGCGTGCATCGTCACGACACCACCGTTACCCACATACCCGAGAACGCTTACCCGCTTGCCCGTGGATGGTTTCGATTCGATACCGGCGGCAACGACAATGTCGTGGAGTGGTACGCCGAACATCTCGGATAGCGCGGCCGCTTCGTCGAGCTGCATACGCCTTTTGCCACTCAGACTCAAACTTAATTGAGAGTGATTCATTCCCATTTTGGTCGCTAGACCGCGCATCGACAGCTTGCGCGCGGCCATTAGATCAAGGAAATACTGTTTATCCACGCTTGCCATTGTCCAACCCCCTGATGATTGTTTGTTTGAATTCTATTGCATAGGCGCTCGGTAACGGTTGACATTGTGGTTCGATTCCAGCACCATATCAACACCGAAATTAACCGATATGAGGGGTAACGAACATGACTGTAAGGATCGAGGCTGATATCACGCCCGAAGTCGCGCGCCAGCTTCGTCACGATGCCAGCCTTACCCAACGCGAATTTTGGGGCAGCGTGGGCAGCAATCAGGCGTCCGGCCACTGGTTCGAAGTCGGCAAGCGCAAGCGCATCCCCAAGCCCATCCGTATTTTGATCTTTCTTCGCTACATTGCGAAATTCGAGATCGACGCGGGCGACCCGACCACCGCCGACGTGCTGACGCGCATCGGAACCGAAATCTCCGCGAAGCTCACTGCCGAGCGCGCCGAGGTAGCGGCGAAGGAAGCAACGCGAGTTGCACGGGAAGCGCAGAAGCGCGTCCGCACCCTCGCCGCATAACCGCAGTTCAATCAAAGGAGCTTCAATCATGGCTGGTCCGAAACCGTTTAACGATACCTTGGTCACGCTGCGCTTTGGCGAGCTGCACGACGACCTGACCGAAGCTCTCAACGAGCTGGTCAAGAAGGTTGATATCACGCAGAAGTCGGGAAAGATCGTTCTCACCCTGGGCATCAAGGCCGGCAAGGGCGGGCAGATCGAAATTTCCGATGACCTGAAGCTGACGTTGCCGAAGCTGGAAAAGGCCACGTCGATCCTGTTCGCCACGCCGGAAGGCAACTTGCAGCGCCAAGACCCGCGCCAAAAGACGTTCGAGGGTATCCGCAGCGTCGATCAAGAGGCAGAAGCGCAACGCACCGTTGTGCGCACTGGCACCGACGACGCCGCACCGGCACCGTTGGCCGTCCGCGCCGCGACGTAAGAAGCGCACCACCACCGCAGCGCCACGTAGCAACCTGTAACCATGACTTACACCTACACGGAAACGAACATGAGCGATAAGAACGAGATTCAAACCGCAATCGAAGCTGGCACCGCACTGGCGCGCACGCTGGAAATCAACGGTACGCCGATCATCCTCGTGCCGGAAGGCTACAGCGCGGAAGAACACGCGCACTTGCTGGCGGCCCCGACCCGCCACAAGGGCAAAGCCGAATTGCTCGATGCGGCAAGCTTCATTGCCTACGTGAACGCGTTCAAGAGCGGCCCGAACCTGCCGACTCGTCTCTACTACAAGATCGACCCGAAGCCGCAATTTGTCGCAGTGTTCAACGATCACACGGCGGACGGCCCGGCATTCCGCGACTTCACGGCCGAGTACAACGCGCCGCTGTCGAAGGAATGGCAAGAGTGGCTCTCGTTCAACGGCCGCAAGATGAAGCAGGAAGAGTTTGCGCTGTTCATCGAGCGCAACGTGCTGGACGTGACGGCTCCCCCGAGCGCGGACATTCTGGAAATCGTCTCGACGTTGCAATCGACGAAGGGCGTCAACTTCGCAAGCGGCATCCGCCTGGACAACGGCCAAACTCAATTGAAGTACGAGGAAACCGTGACGGCGAAGGCTGGCGAGAAGGGACAGTTCAGCGTGCCGGATCGTATCGAGATCACGATTCCCGTGTTCGACGGCTCGACGGTCGCCGACCGCCTTACCGCGAAGTTCCGTTATCGCATCGACGGCGGTTCGCTCATCATGTGGTACGACCTCGAACGCCCGCATAAGGTGTTGGAAGTCGCAGTTGCCGACCTGCACAAGCAGATCGCGGAAGGCACGAGCTTGCATGCGTTCAAGGGCGAACCCGCCTAAGTAGCTTTATCGACATTCGCACCATGCGATAGCGCATGGTGCAAAACCGGCCACACGATCGGGTGGACGCTGGACCCCGTAACCAGCACCTTTCTAAGAGCGCATCGAGTGCCTTCCTAGAAAGGTTGTGAAGCGAAATCAGTAGCGAGCCCGAGCGTGCGCACGCGGAGAGGAGCGAAACAAAGTAGTTGGCGCAGGCTGCGCAACGGCTTCGATGCACACGGATATCGCAGGGCGTCCGCTCTCTCGAATGACGATGCCGCCGGATCGTACCCGGCACTTTTCTCCCTTACCGCACCACACCATGCGATGCGATGCGGCACTCTAAATTCGACAAAGGAAACATCATGATTTTGACCGGATTCGCACGACTCGGGAAAGACGCCGAGCTTCGCTTTACCCAGGGCGACAACTCCACAGCAGTCGCCAGCCTCGCACTCGCATTCAACTACGGCCGCAAAGGCGAAGACAACAAGCGCCCTACGCAGTGGGTTGACGCGGCCCTTTGGGGACCGCGCGCCGAGTCGCTTATCGATTACCTGCTGAAGGGCCAAGGGCTCGACGTGGTTATCGAGGACGTGCATATCGAGACGTACCAGCGCAACGGCGGCGGCGAAGGCTCGAAGCTGGTTGGCCGGATTCTCGCGCTCGAATTCACGGGCGCACCGACACAGCAGCAAGGCCAGCAACAAGGGCAGCAACAACGCCAGCCGGCGCAAGGCCAGCAGCAACGCCAGCCGCAAAGCCAAGGGCAACAACAGCAGCGCCAGCCGCAGCAGGGAGCCAACGGCCGCAACGCGTACAACGACGCGAAGCAAGGCAGCGGGCAGGCCCGGCGCGCGCCGCAAGGTGGCGGGTTCGAAGAAATGGACGATGACATTCCGTTCGATTTGCCGTATCGCGGCATGCAGTGGATGGCGGCCCTTGGGTTCTGACTGTGAGCGACATCACTCCGACCTTTCATGGCGAGGTACAACTTGCATCGTGGAGCGAATCGCACAACGGGGGCGCGAAAGTCGTGCTCTGGTTGTCCGAGCCGTCCGACCTTGACGCATTCCGCGCGCTCACCTTGCGCAAAGGAAACACGGCCGGCCAGCGCTTCATGGTTGCAATGGTCGAGATCGGAGAGGACGAACAACCGGTTCAGTCCGAGCCCGCACCGGCCGCGCCGAAAGGCGGTGCTCTCTCTCGCCTTGCTGCACAACTGTGCGCGACTCAGCCGTTTCACCTGTTCCTGCGTGCGCATGGACTTCGCTGTGAGAACGAGCGCGACGCGGCCGAGTGCATCCGGCAGACGTGCGGCGTGAGTAGTCGCGCCGAGCTGGATCACGACCAGCAAGGCGCGCATATCTTCCACGAGAAAATCCGCAAGCCTTTCTTGGCATGGCAGGAAGCCGGGGGGCACCGTTGAAGCGTTCCGGTTTCAAGCCGCGCACCGCGCCGATGGCGCGCGGTAACACTCAACTCGCCCGGTCGAGCTTCAAACCGGGCGGGACGGCAAAGCCTCGCAAGACCTCCCCGCCCAAAGTAAAGGCCACACCACGCCCGCGCATCGTCACGTCGGCCGTTGAGGAATACCACCGCGACCGCGTAGCGCAGCTTGGGTGCGTCGTCTGTCGCAATCTGCGTCTCGGCAAAAGCCCGGCCGAGCTGCACCACGCGCGGACCTATGCCGGCGGCGGCCAGAAGTCGAGCGAGTTCCACGTATTGCCTATCTGCCCGAACCATCACCGTCTCGGTGGCGCGGGTGTAGCGCTCCACGCCGGCCGTCAGACGTGGGCGAAGCTCTACGGCACTGAAGAATCTTTGTTGCTTCAAGTCTTGCATGCGCTCGGTTTCGAGATCGAGCCCGACGACCTTTGGCGCCCTGACCTTGGCGCGATCCTCTATCCCACTGGAATACCCCTCAAATGAGCAAACGATACGGCCGGAATCAGAGGCGCGCGCACCGCGAGCAGATCGAACGGCTTGCATCCATGTACATGGAACAACAGAGCATCAACCGCCGCCAGCTCGAAACCATCGCCGACTTCCGCGAGCACCTTCAGTACGTTGCCGCGACGCTTGGGCATATGTCCATTTTGGCCGGCCGCGAGCTGCACCACATGGACGGGCATGAAGGTATGCAGCTCGTGGCAGAAAAGCCTATGACATTGCCGCTCGATGGGCTCACCCAGGACGAACGGCTGTGCGTCGAGATCATGCGCTTACTCGACATCAAGGCAGTGCGCGATATCGCCGGCCGTTCGATTCACGCGATCGTCCACCTTGCCGGTAACGACGCGGCCTATGCAATCAGCGAATACACGATACGCACGCTGAAGCCGGAACAACTGAAACACCTGATCGAGCGTCAGGTAGCCCCAATGCTGTGCGCGCTGATCGCAGAGCAAGCCACTCGCAAGATCGCATGAGGGTCCATAAGAACCACGTTGCGGTAAAGGGCCGGCCGGCGCCGCGCGGCGTGAAGGTGCGCCACGTCGAGCAACCGGAATTCCTTTCTCAGGCCGCGCTGTTCGATTGGGCGCGCATGCCGGCCGTCATCAAGAGCTTGCCGGGCATCGAGCTTTTGGAAGGGAGCATGAACGGCGTGCGCCTGTCGAAAGCGCAGGCAGGCAAAGCGAAGGCGGCCGGGATGCTGAAGGGCTCGCACGATGTCCGCCTGCCCGTGGCGCGCGGCCGCTGGATCGGGCTATCGATCGAGCTGAAGTACGGCGACAACATGCCGAGCGATGAACAGCTCGAAATAGGGACCATGCTCGAACGCGAAGGCTGGCGAGTTCACTACATATGGGAGTGGACGGACGCGGTAAAGGTAATCACTGAATTCCTGTCCCTCCCCCGCCCCGCGATCACGCCTTGCAGCTAACCACCATGTTGCGCTCGACCATCGGGCCGAGCCCGGTCGGCGTGCTCGATTGGTTCTTGTCGATCACTTCGTACTGACCGCCGCACGACTTTGTTGCGAGTTTGTAGCAGGTTCCCCACGAATCCGCCGATCCATTGCATGAGATCGAGAACCCTTTGCCACCGCTCCCGGTCGAGATCGGATCGGCCGAAGCGCACGCGCCAAGGGACAAAACAGCGATGGCAATAAGCAATTTGTTCACGGCGCGACTCCTCGAATTTTGGTGTTTCGCTAGGCTAACCGAATATCTTCAGACTAACAATCCGCTTTCGTCTACCTTCCAACATAATAAATGGGGACGGTTCTGTTTTCGCACCATTATTCGATGAATGGTGCGATACTGCACATGCCAACCGTAGTATGTGAAGTACGCGATGTTTCAAGGATTACTGTCAAGAGCCCTATTCGTGGGGAAGCTACCCGGTACGTCGCGGCCGGGACGGTTGGCGCCGAGCTTCCTCACGAATAGGGTTTTTTTACGTCCATCGAAAGGAGTATCAATTGACCGCACTTCTTGCCATTGCCGAGCGCGAGATCGGCCCCGACCGTATCCCCACGGTCAACGCGCGCGACCTTCACAAGTTTCTCGAAGTCGGGAAAGACTTCTCGACGTGGATTAAAGATCGCATCGACCAGTACGGTTTTTTCCTCGACCTGGACTATACGGTTTGCTCACCCGTTTCGGGGACCAGCGGGCGCGGCGGCCGCAACCGCAAGGATTACCACCTGTCGCTCGACACCGCGAAACAGTTGTCGATGGTCGAGCGCACCGAGAAAGGCCGGCAAGCCCGCCTCTATTTCCTCGAATGCGAGAAGCGCGCGAAGTCATTGCCGATCGCCGCACCTGTCGCGCCGTTGCACGAGCCGAACCCTGTAGCGAAAATCTCCGTCGATATCTGCCTATTTCAAGCGTATGCCAACACGTTCAAGATAGCCGACTCCTCGAAGATTGCATTGCTTCGCCAGATCGGAGAACGGCACGGCGCCGATACGTCCATCCTTCCGGCCTATGCCGTGGACGAGCCGCGCAGCTCGCATACAGGTTCGAGCTTCCGCACGGCCGCGCTGACTGTGTTGCTTGCGAATAGCGGCGCACGCATGAAGGCGCACGAGTTCAATGAATGGCTTGAGCGCGCCGGGTTCCTGCAAAAGAACGAGCGCAAGACGAATCAGGCTCGATACGCGGATCGTGGCGGGGTAAAGCCGTTCTGGACCATCATCGGCGCCGGCTTGGAATTTGGAAAGAACATGACGGACCCTTCGTGTCCGCGTGAAACGCAACCTCACTGGTACGCCGAAACGTTCAACGCACTGCTTGAGCGCGTGCGCGAGGTGTATCGCCAACAACGGGAGTTATTCGCATGAACCACTATGAAGAACAGGAAGCGCGCAAAGCCGCGCTTAAAGACTGGCTGATGTCCCTGAAGGAAGGCGACGAAGTAGCGATACCCGACCGCAGCAGGTACAACCGCGCGCCGCACATAACCACTGTGCTCCGCGTGACGGCAACGCAGATCGTCGTGAAAGAGTACGCGCAGGAGGTTCGCTACAACCGCTACGACGGCACGCGGCGCGGGACGGGCTTTGCGACGCTCAAGCCGGTAACGGACGAGGTTCGTGCGCAGGTAAAGCGCGCCAACGATTGCGACTGGTTGCGCACGCTCACGCTGCGCGACGCCGACATCGAGAAGATTCCGCCCTACGTGCTCGGACGGATGCGCGACGCGTACAACAACAGCATGGCACTGCACAACACCACACAGCACCACGAGGGACCGTAATGAGTGAGAGGAAGTTCAAGGGCGTATGGATACCGGCCGAAATGTGGCTTGATCGGTCGTTGTCGATCACGGAAAAGGTAATGCTGGTCGAGATAGATAGCCTGGACGCAGGGCCGCGCGGATGCTACGCGAGCAACGCTCATTTCGCCGAATTTTTCGGCTTGTCTATCTCGCGTGTGTCGGAAATTATCAATGGGCTTGCAAAGCGCGCGCTGATTGCAATAGAGCAAGTGAGTGATGGCAAACGTGTAATCGAGCGTCGTATAAAGATGGTGAACGTACCCCTTCGGAAAACCGAAGACCCCTTCGGAAAACACGAAGACCCCCTTCGGAAAACCGAAGACCCCCCTTCGGAAAAGGCGAAGGGAAGTAATACATCTTTGAGTAAACCAATGAGTAGTAAAAACCCTTCGGGCTATTCGCCTGAATTTGAAGAGATTTGGGCGGCCTATCCGAATCGTGCAGGCGGAAATTCAAAGGCCGATGCGTTCAAGGCAGTCGAGGCGCGGATCAAGGCGGGCGTGTTGCCGGCAGACATGCTCGAAGGCGCGAAGCGCTATGCGAAGTTCTGCGATGCGACGGACAAGACCGGAACGGAGTACGTGAAGCAAGCCGCAACGTTCTTTGGTCCCGGCCTGCACTTCGATGCGGATTGGACGGCGCCGGCCAAGGTAACGCCGAAAAGCGGCCGCCCCTCCATCAACAGCTTTGAAGACACCACCGACTACACCGACCTGTTCGACGGCACTCACACTCGGAAGAAACCCAATGAACATGAATGAACCGCTTGAGCCGCCCGCGAAGAAACCGATGATGACCGTGTTCGAGCGCGATATGGTTTGCGAGACGCACGGCGCGCGCATCGAGCGCGGCATTTCCCTGTTCGGCGGCGCAGACCGCGTTATCTGGCACGGTTGCGGGCAATGCAACACCGACCATCGGGACCGCGAGGAAGAAGCCGAGCGAGTTACCGAGGAGCAGCGCAAGCAAGAGCGTATCGAGTCGCGCATCAAGGCGTCAGGCATTCCGGCCGCGTTCCGCGATCGTTGCTTCACGAACTACTTGGCAGAGTCGGCCGACCAGCGCCGCGCGGCCGGCGTCGCTCACGAGTTTGCCAAGACGTTCTCGCGCTCCCACTTGCCCGAGGGAAGCATGCTTGTGTTCGGCGGCAATCCTGGCACTGGCAAGTCGCATCTTGCCCTGGCAATCCTGCAACACGTCATGAAGCGGCACACGGGCATGTACCTCGACGCTATGAGCTTGATTCGCCGCGTTCGCGCGACGTGGCGCCGCGACGCGGACGAGACTGAGGAGGAAGTGGTTCGCACGCTTGGCGAAACCATCGACCTCTTGGTTATCGACGAGATTGGTGTACAGCGCGGGACCGAGGACGAGCAAACCATCCTGTTCGACGTACTGAATCGCCGCTACCGCGAGAAGCGCCCCACGATCCTCCTGACCAACCTCGACGGTCCCGGTCTGAAGGAATTCCTTGGCCCTCGCATCATGGATCGCATATTCGAGCGCGCGGACATCGTGCCGTTCAAGTGGGAAAGCTACCGGAGAAAAAAACGCTAGAAAATTCGCTTGTACGTTCGTCCGTAGCGGTTCTATAATCTAACCATCGTAACGATGTAATCACCAAGGAGCTGAAAATGAAGAAATTTGGTTTTGTAGTCACGACCACCGCGCGCATGTCGGTCTTTGCTTTGGCAGGCTTGGTGTTCGTCGGAGCGGTATTCACGTTCGCGGGCGAAGTCATGGGTAAGCCGGCAACCGAGCAAACCACGAAAGAACTGCTGGCAGTGTGCGACGCAACGGCGGACTACGTTGAATACGTGGCAACCGAGCGCGACGCGGGCGTTCCCATCGCGGAACTGATCGATGCGATCGACGGCAGCAGCGGACCCGAGCGCGCAAAGAAGACCATGCGCAAGCTCGCCGCGACTACCTACGCAACCGCGCTCACCCCGAGCAAGGCCCGCCGCTACTACCACGCTGGTTGCATGGGCGAACCAAAGGCATCCGTCTGATGCGCGCTCACAACACCCTTTTGAATGTCGCGCTCGAACGCGACGGATTCCACGCCGGCCGCAAGATTCTGGCACTCGCAGGAGCAGTAACCACCATCGGCGTGCTTGTTGGCATCGCCATTTTCGGAAACTAGAGGAGATTCACCATGCTGTTCGAGATCATCAACCCGTCTGACCCGTACACCGTTGTCGCCGAGGACAAGGAAATCGCGGCCGTTGCTTGTGTCGTGCTCGGCGCCGGCAGCTACGCGTTCCGCCCGATCGACGGCGGCGAATTCGAAGTGCCCTTGTTCCTGTTCGGCCGGCACGCAGAATGGTTCAAGGCGACTTTCGACGCCACGACCACCGAAGTTATCGACCGCGTTATGGATGCGCGTCGCGCCGAGCTGGCGGATTGCCTGGACTCGGTTCTCTACGGCGACGCGGAAATGCGCGCCCGGTTCGAGTCGGACACCGCGAACGACACGCCGAAGCAGCGCTATGCCGCGAAGCTGGCGTTCCAGAAGCAAGCCAGCTCGCTTAACGACATCGGCATGAACGCGTATCGCACCGCCGTGCAGCTTCGGGGTTCGCCGACGGACGTTACCCCGCCGTTGCCGACCTCCGCGCCGGCCCACGTTCCGCCGGCACCGGAAACGCCGATCACCGAGGAAGAACGAGCCGCCATTCTGGCTAACTTGAAACCGCAGCAATCCGATTAAAACGCTTTAGCACTACACCATGCCGCACCACATAGCACCAATCCATACTAAACGGAGAATCACCATGAAAAAGCAAATCGCACTGGCAGCACTGGCACTGGCACTGATCGGCAACGCGAACGCCGGAATCTTCGACGGCCCGCAAGGCCCGAAGGGCGACACGGGCGCACAAGGCCCGAAGGGCGAGAAAGGCGATAAGGGCGCGACTGGCGCAGCGGGCCGCGATGGCATCGACGGCAAGAACGGTATCGACGGCGCCGCCGGCCGCGACGGCATCGACGGCACGCATGGCACCAACGGCACGAACGGTATCGACGGCCGCAACGGCGTGGATGGCACGAACGGCCGCGACGGTATCGACGGCACGCACGGCACCAATGGAACGAACGGTGTTGACGGTGTGGCCGGAAAGGATGGCGCAGCAGGTTCGAACGGTGTTGACGGGGCCAAG
Organism: Caballeronia sp. SEWSISQ10-4 2; assembly: GCF_030464885.1. Lineage (GTDB taxonomy): Bacteria > Pseudomonadota > Gammaproteobacteria > Burkholderiales > Burkholderiaceae > Caballeronia. The sequence continues at coordinate 68,562 of NZ_JALPRJ010000017.1, forward strand.
GGAACGGACGGAGTGAACGGGACCGCTGGCGAGGCTGGCACGGCCGGCAACGATGGCGCGAACGGCACGGATGGGAACCACGGCAAGGACGGCGCCGTGGGTAAGGACGGCGCGCAGGGCGAAACCGGCGCCGCCGGCCGCGACGCAGTAGTGCCAAAGTTCGACGGCGTATCCCGCGCCGACTTCGACTCGTTCAAGAAAGACACCTACGGCGGCATTGCGAACGTCCTGGCTATCGCCGGCTTGCCGCAGGCCACGGCGCCGGGCAAGAGCTTGGTTGGCGCCGCAGTCTCCACGTACCACGGACAGCAGGGTTTCGCTGTCGGCCTGTCGCACGTCACGAGCGACAACCGTTTCGTGCTGAAGGCAGGCGTTAGCACGAGCACGCGCAGCGACTTCGGCGCAGCGATCGGCGCCGGCTACCAGTTCTGAGCCCGTGCGGACCTTCAGCATCGTCGCCACGCATGAGCAGTTCGGCCGCGTGACGTTCGAAATGGAGGTTCGCATTTCCGTGGAGGCCCGCTCGTTGAGCGACGCCTACAAGGCAATACGAGCCCTACCCCAATTCAAGCACGCGCATTTGCGACCCGCGTAACCCCATTTTTCAGAGAGAGAACCATGACAACGACTGATCCGCTGGCACCTGATGCACCGGCCGAAACTGTAGCCAAGGCTGCGAGCACGCGCATGGCAGGCCCGAAGTCCACCATCGTCGATATGGCGACGGGCGAAGTCGTTGAACCCAAGACGGACATTGCCGCGCTCAAGCCCGAGGAGCGCGCGCTCGTCGTGCTGAAGTCCACGCAAACCGAGATCGACCTGAAGGCGCTGATCGAGCGCACGAAAGCGATCGTCACTGCGCCCAAGGACAAGGCCGGCCGCGAGGAGGTTCACCGCGCCGCGATGGATCACAAGAACGCGCGCCTTGCGATCACGAACGGCGCGAAGGCCGCGACGGAAGACGCGAAGCAGTTCACCAAGGCGGTAAGCGCCGAGGAAAAGCGCTTGATCGCGCTCAACACCGAGGAGGAGGCCCGCCTGTTCAAGCTGCGCGACGACTACGACGAAGCCGAAAAGCTGCGCGTGGCCGAGGAGGAGCGCGTGGAAAAGCTGCGCGTGGACGCGATCAAGGAACGCATCGAGCAAATTGCCGCGCTCCATCTGCAATCAATCGACGACACGGCGGCCGACCTTGCCGCGACCATCGACGACCTGACCGGGTTCGAAGTCACGTTCGAAGACTTCGCCGAGTTTCAAGACGAAGCGAAAGCCGTTATCACCACGGCCATTGCGGCACTGTCGGGACTCCACGCGAGCGCGGCCGCACGCGAGGCAGCAGCGGAAGCGACGAAGCGGGCCGAGGAAGCACTCGCGGCGCAGAAGGAAGCGTTCGAGCGCCAGCAGCGCGAGTTCGAGGAACAGCGGGCCGCGCAACAGCGCGAGCTGGACGCGCAGAAGGCCGAGCTTGCGCGCCAGCTCGACGAACTGGCAGCAGCGAAGCGCCCGCAGCCTGTCGCGGCGCCGGTCGATAGCGAGAACGGCGAAGAGAAGTATCCGCGCAACGCGGCCGCCGAAGCGATGCGCGATAACCCGCCACCGTCCGACGTGTACACCGAGCAAGGCCACACGCAAGACTACTTGCCGGCGCACATTGGCGAGGACGCAAGCGGCGCCCAGGTAGCAATCGAGCTTTCGCCGAACGCATCGGAAGAAACGCGCACGTTCTTCGACGTGGCCGAGCAACCGGACGCAAGCGTTACGTCGATCCGCCGTGGCGGGTTCGTGAGTCACGTTCGCGCAGACCAGCCGCACCAGCAAACGCAGAACGCGCAGGCAGCTCGCACGCTCGACCTGATCGACGCCTACGCACCAGGCGCCCCGGCCGAGGAAATGGTCAAGATCCCGAAAGAGCGCTACGAGGCTTTGCTTGGTGACGAAAAGGTGCTGAAGGCGCTGTTTGCCGCAGGCGTGGATACGTGGGAAGGCTACGCTGACGCGATGGCCGAGGAGGTAGCGTGAGGAACAAGCTCGCAGAACGCGCCGACTCGGGCGTGATCCAGCGTCTCGACATCGAGGCGGACAACTGGCCCGCGCTCGTGGGCGGGTGCATGATCGCGGCCAGCGAGCACAAGAGCGCTGACCATTTCGTTGAAGGCACCGATAAGGACGGCGGCAACTTCCTCGCGCTCCGCTGGACCAAGAGCAGCAGTCACGGCGAAGAAGTGAAGCCGTTGCCGTTCAAGCTGGAAGGCCATGACGAGATCGCAGCGTTCATCGAGCAATGGATGGCGAAGCGAGCTGTGTACCCGAAGGATCGGCCGGACACGGACGGCGACACGGTACGCGGGTTCCGCATCCAGCAACGTGACTTCTACGACGTGCTGACCGTCAAGCCGCTTTGGATCGTGTACGGGAAGTAAATCAGGAAGGCAGAAAGAGAAAAGCCCGGCTAACCACCGGGCTTATTTGCTATGCGCGCCAAGCGCGAATGTACGTGTCGTTTTCGGAGTGCCACACGGCCCCCTTCATTGAGTTATCCACAGGGATATCGTAACCCTCGCGCTCGGCCGCATAGAACAGGAAGTCGCGCACGCGGGCGTTATCCAAGTCCAACGGTTTCGCGTGCGCAGGCATCGAACATGCCCCGTAACACACCCTTGCGTCTTCTAGGCGATCAACGCCGTTTGGCATTTCCCGCACGATCACGCGCAATTGTTCAACGATCACTTCCCGCACACCCATGTTTTTCCCCGGTTTGATTCTGATACCATCGCGTCCTATTAGCACCGCGATATTACATTATCCTTATGAAAGGTGGGCAGAAGACATGAAAAAAATCCCGAAATCCTCGCCGGATAAAAAACTTACCGCCCGGCAGGCTGAATTCGTGAAGCAGTATTTGATCGACTTGAATCAATCCGAGGCCGCGCGACGCGCCGGATATAGCGACGCGCGGGCGAACGTGGCCGGCGCCGAGCTGATGGCAATGCCACACGTACAAAAGGCGATCCAAGAAGGCATGCGCGAGCGCAACGCCCGCGTGCAGATAACGCAGGACCGCGTGCTACAGGAAGTCGCCCGCCTTGCGTTCTTCGATATCCGCAAGCTCATGAATGACGACGGCAGCGCCAAGCCTATCAACGAGTTGGATGACGACACGGCCGCCGCGATTGCCGGGCTCGACCTGCTAGAGGAGTTCGCCGGCTCGGGCGAGGAGCGCGTACAGATCGGCTGGACGAAGAAGTTCAAGATCACCGACAAGAAAGGCTCGCTCGAATTGCTCATGCGCCACATGGGCATGCTGAACGACAAGCTAAAACTCCAGGGTGACGCGGCGAATCCCCTTGTGCTTCTTTTACAACAGCTCTCGGGTAGCGCGGTGCGGCCGGTACAGAACCCGCCCGAAGACGAGGACGGAAAATAGTTTTGAAATTCTCTTGCACTAATGTGTGTGGTTCGATACCATAACCATAAATGCGGAAACACCACCGCACACACTGGAGAGAGAAAATGACGAAACTGCTGAATTCCCTGCTGGCGCAACGCGCAACCGAAGCGAACATCATCGCATCCTTCCCGGCCTACGACATCGTAAAGCCCGAAGTCAACCCGCTCACCGGCTACATCCGCGCTAAGGCAGGCCAACAGTTCGCGCTGAAGACCGACCGCGAACGCACCTGCTGGATGCGCCACTACTCAATCAGCTCGGTAGTCTCCTACTCGCTGGAAAACGGCGATGACCCGATCGCGGCAGTGGAGCGCGCCACCCGCTTGGGCCATGAGCTGCACTGGCTGAACGGGCTCGGCGCCATCCTGACCGCTCACGAGCGCGCCAAAGAGACGTACATCGCTATCGAGCGCGGCAGCATGATCGAGTTCGAGGGCCGCGTGTTCGAAGTGATCGCACAGCCGAATGACAATCTCGGGCTGAAGTTCATCAAGCCGACCCGCGCGTACTAATTTCGCACCATACCGCACGATACGACACCATGCGCCCGGCAATCGCCGGGCGGTACCGAGGAGAGCGCCGTGAGCATGAACGCAATCGCAACCATCATTTTCGTGATCGTAGGAGCCTTGTGGGTTCTCGTGTTCGCGACGAAGGGCGCCACGAGTGACCGCGTGCTGAATATCGCCATCTACGCGGTTCCGGCCGCCGGCGCCCTCCTCGCACTGATCCTCATTGGCGCATGGGCGCTCGGGTTCGATATGTCGCTCGGTTGGGAGCACACGCAGACGAAGCAAGAATACGCCGCGTCGTTCCACTCGGCCTACTACACCAAGGAATGACTATGTTCATCACCAACACCGACGCCGCATGGGAGACGCACGCGGCATGGCAAGACTTCGCGTGGCAGGAAGCATTGCGCGTCACGTTCGACATCGACCACAACCGCGAAGGCGCCTTGCCCAACCTGCGCGACGTGGACCTGATGCTGATGGGAGCCTGACCGTGGTATTCGTCACCCTCTACGAAGCCATGCACACCGCACAGCTCGCCGCGAACGTGTACGGCTTGCCGCAAACCGTGTTCCGCACGGGCGACACGCACGGATGGGCCAACACCAACCCGTTCGCATCCTTCCTGTCGCACCACGCGACCGACATTCACGTAACGATGCTTCCCCAAGGATATTTCGCATGAACACCGCAGACCAAGCCCGCATCCTGTACGCCTTCCTCGCCCGCGTGACCACGCGCGACCTCGACGCCATCGTGATTACCCGGCGCCTCCTGGCTGACGCAGCCATGAACGGGAACAACCGTTCGCAGCTCGACGCGCAAGCGAAGCTCGTGCAGGCATGCGAGCGCGCAGTCACCGGCCTGATCGAGCACGACCGCAACCTTATCGCGGGCGTAATCAGCGCGAACGGCGTGGACCTCCCCGCCGATCCCACGCCGACCGATGAAGGCGTGTTCACGATCTACGGCAACCGCACGGACTGCAAGATTCTCCACTACCACGGGAGCGGCACCTACGACGTGGAGCGCAAGAGCGACGGCAAGTGCTTCCGCGTCAGTGGCATGGCACTCCCGATCAAGAGCCCGCGCGAGCCCGTGCGCGACGGCGCCTGCATCGAGTGCAACGAGCACGAGTCGCACTGCAACTGCCACGGGCAGATCGACAAGAGCATGGGGCTCGCGGACAAGCTCATGGACGCCGAGTGGAAGCTCCCCGAGACATCGCAGCGCAAGCCCGAGACGAAGCTCGCGCCCGATGCAGCGTGGCCCTTCCCCGCAACCACCAGCCGGAAGACCCAGGCATGAAGCTCGAAGAACGATTCAACCTCCGCAGTGCGCAGCTCGTAGAGGTACAGAAGCCGAGCGTTCGCACTGGCGGCGGACTGGCACTCGGCATCAAGGTGACGTTCATCGCGGCCGCCGAACACGACTTCCGATCCATCGGCCTGCACCTGACGCCCACGGAAGCATTGCAGCTCGCAGAGGACTTGATCCACTGCGCCCACCACCAACTCACGAGGTAAGCATGGCATCGACCGTAGAACGCAAATGCCAGTGGTGCAAGGAACCGTTCACCGCACGCACGGCAGACGTGAAACGCGGATGGGCTCGGTTCTGCTCCAAGAGCTGCAAGGCGAGTACGCAAGAGAAGCGCAACGGCCAGCACCGCGCCTTCATGCGCACGCTCAACGCAGAGCAGGACGGCCAGTTCGAGAACGAGTACGCCGGCATGACTTCAGCCGAGCGCATGCACCACGAAGCCATGATGGATTCGACCACCACGCACGGGCAGGACGGGACAGGAGGCTGGTAATGGGACTCTTCAGTCGCATCCTCCCGAGCGGCAAACCGAAGCCTCACCTTCGGCATGGGTTCCGTGGCTACTGGATGGTGGAGAACGTCAACCAGCAGACGTGCTACCCGGAGAAGGGCCAAGCGTATGACTTCGCCCACATCAAGAACACCACCCTGTTCAATGATCGGCTCGGAATCTTGAAGTTATCCACAGGCTAACCGCTTTATAGCACCGCATCGCACCATGCAGCACCGTAGCAAAACGTAATCAACCTCAAAGTTATCCACAGGAGAAGCAACCATGATGAATTCAGGACGCCGCGTAGTTCTCGCAGGACTCGCAAGCATTGGCTCGATGGGCTCGGCAATCGGCCGCTCGTTGCGCGACGCAGGCGCATCGGTAGTTGGCATCACGCCACCGCGCACGAAGAACGAGCACGGCCTGCCGGTTCACGAGCGCATCGCCCGCACGAGCGGCAAGGCTATCAGCGTGGCTCAAGGCAAGCGCAACGCGACGAAGGCACGCAACGTGAAGCGCCACCGTGCAGCAGTTGAGAGGGCCGCGCGATGAGCTACGACGATTGGATCATGGCCGGTGTGAACGAATGGTACGGGGACATCCGCGAGATGACATCCGAGGAGCGCGAGGAGCGCGCCCGCCAGGACGCAGAGGCTAAAGAGGACGCTGAAGCTTGACGCAAGAAGGAGCCCGCCACGCGCGGGCTTTTCATTGTGGGATACCTGTATTACGTGGATGACGCTCACGTTGCACACTGCGTCACAGCAGTTATCACCGGAGTGTATAGGCGGGCTGATCGATCCGTTTCCTGCTGGATTTGACCTACAGTTGTGTGTTCAGGATATCCATCAACAATTCTACAACTAACTCGGGGTACGATTTTTCGACAAATTGTTGGGCGCGGTTGATCGAAGGCCACCACTTATCACCCTTTTCGCCTTGTATGAGCGATATCCATTGCGTGGGGTAATATCTCACCAACATTCCTATAATGTAGGAGACGATATATGTGATGCACAATTGCGAATACCGTGCACCACTTTGGAATGGCGATGTAAGGTATAGCCTAGGGATAGCGCCAAAATTCTTTTGGATGTAGGTGTGGATAAATAACGGCAATTGGGATTCGAAAATTTTCGCGTCACCCGTGACCGCGTACATGCCATTTTCAGACACGCTCGTGTATCCGCAGGCATCGTACACTTCCTTAAATTTAAGAAAATTTTTATCGTTAACCCGAACTGTGAATCCGGCTTCTGGGTTGAATGTGACATCGTGAACCCACGCGTATTTGGCGTCATCGGACGCATGCTCGTAGTCTTTTTCTAGGTCCGGAATGCGTGCGAAGAGATCGCCCAAAGAGATCTCGTCGCCACTTTCCGGGACGTCATAGCTTATGCGCCAATCGACAGCCGATGAACGTACGTGAATGGAAGTTCTGTTTTTCGTGCGGACTAGGAGATCGTAAAATAGGCCGCCGCACGTTTTTACCTTAAGATCAAGCGCATTGCTAAGTCCGTTGGCATCAGTGATAACACTGCTCCAACCGACTGTTTCCAATCCATGCCCCTTGGTTAGCACTTCTTCTCCGTTGTGACTCTGCAGGAGAAGTAAAAGCGAGCGGCTTAAGCTGGCGACCCCATAAAATGTGAGTAGTGGACGAACTGAATAGTCCGCGCTGCTTGCATTTCTGAAATACTCCCGCGCTTGTTTCGCCGCCGCGTTAATTTCCTTCGCGCGGCGTGCGGATAGTTGGCGCCCATGTATTTTTTCGAACCATCTGGATATAACGTCTCTGCTTTCAAACGAGAGCAGTTGCTGCCATATCTCGGCGTCCATTGAATGATCCTAAAAGAATGTAATTTTGGTTAGATTCGGCAGCGGGACGCGCACTATCCGCAGCTCATTGTTGATTGCGCTTCAACCAAGAAAAGAGATATCCAATTTGTCAACATCAATAGTAATATTCACGGTATTTTCGAAGTTTGCTTCAACTTCGTCCGCTCCAAACAACTCGCAACTCAAAGTAACTTGCTGAGAGCATCCCATTAAAACGAGGCAATTTGTGAAGTCGAAAGGGGGAAGGAAGACTCTAAGGTGTCCGACATTCGAATTCTCAATCTGAAAGATGCAGGAAACCTTGTCGCCTTCAGCATTGTATGGGGAGCGCAACGGATAGATCGAGGCGTGGACAGGGTGCGTCCGGAGGAACTCCTGGAAGTTCGGATATGCCTCGTCGGATTCTTGACCGTAAGAGCACTCCCAAAGCTTTATTGAGCTTTCCACGGCCTCATCCTGTTTTAACCGAGAATGAGACTTTGGGTTACTAATGCTGACGTACCGGTTGACTTGTGATGCGTTACCTTTCAATTCTTTCTTCAATAGAAAGTTCATATTAGGGAGTCGTTTAAAATTAGGTGTCGAGACGTTGTTATCGCGCACGGATAGGTCAGTCATACGGCTACTACCCTTCCAGGCATGGAAAAGCTATAGACGAGTAATTCCAAATCCGGCAATTGCACATGCTGCGAGAAAGAAGAGTGTGGACGCGAGTAGCAGCTTCATCATCCTCATTGTCCAGATCATCTCCCCCTTCACAGAGCTATTAATCGAAAAGTTGGCGGCTTGCCATCTGGCGAAAAAGGTCAACGGCACAAGCAGCGCGCCAAAGACAAACACCGCGAGACCTACGAGCCCATATGGCTTATAGCAATGAAATTGCGGTTCCTTGCCGATCATTGCTTGTAAAAAAGCGAGCATTGCCACCGCGCCGCCGCTGTTTAGAATCCCAACGATCCTGAGTGTCTCTGTTAATTGGCCTTGCGCGTGCTCGGCCGATGCAAGTTGAGCGGCATGCACTCGATTCTCTTGGCCATCATCATTGCGAGCCATGATCTTCTCCAGTCGGCTGGTCGCTGTCGTCGCGATTGGAAGAAATCGTAGCACGAAATAACTGGGTAACTTTTGCCGAAAATGCTAGTTCGGTAAAGTATGGCGCTCAGCACCGGTTAGAAAACAGCACCAATATCATGTAAAGTGCGGCACTACACCATACGGTAGCGTCGTTATGCCCGCAGAATCAACCGTCGATCCGAATAGCGCGCCGCTTTCCACAGAGGAGCTATCGCGTTGCTTCGCCGATCCGATATGGCGCCTTTGTTCCGGCGCCCTCTACAAAATCCTTATCAAGGGCGACGACGAGGACGACGGACTCGTTCTGCCCTTCAAGCCAAACCGCGCGCAACGCCGGCTGATTCGGCGCCTTTGGCATCGCAACCTGATTCTGAAGGCGCGGCAGCTCGGTTTCACCACACTCATTTGCATCATGTGGCTAGACCACGCCCTGTTCAATCCGAACAGTCGGTGCGGGATTATCGCGCAGGACCGCGAGGCGGCCGAAGTCATCTTCCGGGACAAGGTGAAGTTCGCCTACGAGAACCTGCCGGCAGTGCTTCAGGAAGCCATGCCGATGATTACCTGCAACAAGTCGGAGATCGTGTTCAAGAACAACAGCTCGGTGCGCGTGGCAACGTCCATGCGCTCGGGCACGATCCACCGCTTGCATATCTCGGAGTTCGGGAAGATTTGCGCCAAGCACCCCGAGAAGGCGGCCGAAGTAGTGACGGGCTCGATACCAGCGGTACCGAAGTCAGGGATTCTCGTGATCGAGTCCACGGCCGAGGGTCAAGGTGGAGAGTTCCACGAAATCTCGAAGCGGGCCGAAGCACTGATGCAGGAAGGCCGCGAGCTTTCCCCGCGTGACTACAGATTCCACTTCTACCCGTGGTGGCAGGCGCCTGAGTACGTGATGAATCCCAAGCTCGTGCGCATATCGCGCAAAGACGAGCGGTACTTCGAGCGCGTGGAAGCTCGGATGAAGACCATCCTCACGCCCGAGCAACGCGCGTGGTACGTGGCGACCCGCGAAGCAGACTTCTCGAACAACGAGGAGCGCATGTGGCAGGAGTATCCGTCCGACCCCGACGAACCATTCAAGGTATCGACGGAAGGCACCTACTACGCGCAGCAGATCGCGGCCGCACGCTTGTCCGGACGAATAAAAGAGCACATTTCCCTACTCAACTCGCCGGCCTACTCCTTTTGGGACATCGGCTCGACGGACGGCACCGCGATATGGGTTATCCAGCACCTTGACGGCGAGTGGCGCGTGGTGCGCTTCAAGGAAGGTTGGGGAGAAGCCTACTCGTACTTCTCGAAGTGGCTGATCGACACGGGCATCCTGTTCGCCGAGCACTTCCTCCCGCACGACGCGGACCACATTCGCCAGGGCGCGACCTCGAATGAAAGCCCCAAGCAGATGCTTGAAAAGCTGATGCCTGGACATCGTTTCACCACTGTGCCGGTCATTCCCGATGTCAATTGGGGCATCCAGCAGACCCGCGATGTCTTCCCTACCCTTTGGTTCGACGAGACGGAATGCAAAGAGGGAATGGTCCATCTGGAGAACTACAAGAAAAAGTGGATGACGCAGACGCAGACGTGGGGCCAGCCGGACAAAACCGGCGGTCACAGTGAAGCGGCCGACGCCCTACGCCAGTTTGCCCAAGCTTATACTGGCGGCCTCATAAACGTTCGTCGCGGAACACCGACGAAGAAACCCAAGCGCCAAGGTAGCTGGCGCACTGTCTAACTGGAGAGAGCCCATGATTGAAGCAGCACGCCCGAACCTTGACCTGACTCGATACCACTTCGCCAAGACGCTCGGCGACGTGGCTTTGTACGGTACATGGTGGTGGAACGACGAAGAGAACGAGGACGAACCCTGTCTTGTGCTCGTTCCGGCCCGGCGCCTATCGCACGGTATCGTGCCATGCGTTATCTTGCTGTCGGCCGCGTTCCTGTACGACGATCCTCGCTACCTCGCCATGCGCGCACTGACGTTCGCCACGACGCTCGGGTTCGATGACACGCCGATGGCGAGCGCGCAGAAGATCGGCGGGATCATTCACGATCACTTGCTCGACCTGATAAAGATGCCCGAGAACCCCACAGAGCTGGTCGTGGGCGCCACGGGCAACGTTGACTTTGGCGACGGGCGCGGCCGCCAATCGGTCGATTTGATGGACCACGTACCTATCGCGCAGGCATAAGGAGCCGCAACCATGTTCGACTTGAACGATGACGACGCAACCCGCGTAGTCCCATACCGCACCGACGAAAGCGACGTATCCGGCGACGCAAGGGACTCGCTTGCAGAGTCCGTCAAGCCGAGCGACCTCGATAGCGAGAAGATGACCGAGCTTCAGAGCCGGCTTATCTCGTTCTACCGCCAAGAGCTTTCCCGACAAGAAAGTAATCGGGCGGAAATGGCAGTAGATGAGGACTACTATGACAATATCCAGTGGACTCAGGAAGACATCGAGGAGTTGAAAGAGCGCGGGCAAGCCGCCACGGTCTACAACGTGATCGCGCAATCGATCAATTGGATCATTGGTAGTGAGAAGCGCGGTCGCTCCGACTACAAGGTGTTGCCGCGTCGCAAGGATGGCGGCAAGGCGGCCGAGCGCAAGACAGCCCTCCTCAAATACCTGTCGGACGTGAATCAGCTTCAGTTCGAGCGTTCGCAGGCGTTCGAGGAGACGGTAAAAGCCGGCCTGTCGTGGCTGGAAACGCAGATTCAGGACGAGAACGACGGCGAGCCGATCTACGCGGGCGCCGAGACGTGGCGGAACATCATCTTCGATAGCACCTATCGCCGGCTGAACCTCGACGATTGCCGCTATATCTTCCGCGTCAAATGGGTAGACCTCGACGTGGCCCTTGCGATCTTCCCGGAACGTGCCGAGCAATTGCGCCGCGCGTCGATGGACAACTACGAGACGTGGGGCGCGACTGACCTCGACGGCGACGACGCAATGGACGCGAACGAGTACGAGCGCGAGATCGCCGGCAACATCGGCGAAGCCTCGACCTACGCCCGGCGCCGCGTTCGCCTGATCGAGGCATGGTTCCGCGTTCCCGAGCGCGTGAAGAAGCTGAAAGGCGCCCGCTCGGAGTTTCGTGGCGAGATTTACGACGAAGACGACGAGCGCCACCAGCTCGAAGTGCAGACCGGCCGCGCCACGCTGGCAGTCTCCCCCATGATGCGCATGTACTGCGCCGTCATGACGACAACCGATATGCTGGTTTTCAACCCGAGCCCGTACCGTCACAACCGCTACCCGTTCACGCCCATTTGGGGCTATCGCCGCGCGCGCGACGGAATGCCCTACGGCACCATCCGGTTCATGCGTGGCATGCAGGATGACGTGAACAAGCGGCTTTCGAAGTCGCTCTACATTCTGTCCACGAACAAAGTCATCATGGACGAAGGCGCGGTAGACGACATCGAGAAGTTCCGCCAGGAAGCGGCGCGGCCGGATGCAGTGATCGAGAAGCGCGCCGGCAAGTCGCTCGAAATGAACGTGGACCGCGACCTTGCGCCCGCTCACCTGGACCTCGCATCGCGTGCTATCCAGATGATGCAGCAGGTAGGCGGCGTCACTGACGAATTGCTCGGCCGCTCGACGAACGCCGTTTCTGGCGTCGCAGTGCAGGCCCGGCAAGAGCAAGGCTCGATTGCCACGAACAAGCTGTTCGACAATCTGCGCCTCGCGTTCCAGCAGCACGGCGAGAAAGAGCTGTCGCTGATCGAGCAGTACATGACGGACGAGAAGCAATTCCGCATCACCAACATGCGCGGCAACCCGGAGTACGTCACGCTCAACGACGGCCTGCCCGAGAACGACATCACGCGCACGAAGGCAGACTTCATCATCGACGAAGCGGAATGGCGCGCGACCATGCGCCAAGCGGCTGTGTCCGAGCTGATGGAGGTTATGAGCAAGATGCCGCCGGAAATCAGCCTCACGATGCTGGACTTGCTTGTGGATAACATGGACATTCCGAACCGGGACGAGCTGGTGAACCGCATTCGCTCAGTCAACGGCCAGAAAGACCCGGATCAAGACCCGGAGAACATGTCGCCGGAAGAAATGCAGCGCGAGCAGGCACAAGCGCAGCAGAACGCCATGAATCAGGCAATGGCCGAGGCACAGCTCGAAGAGGCTCAGGGACGCGCGGCAGAAGCGAAGGCGCGCGCACAGAAGGCAATCGCAGAGGCGGCCGTGGCCGAGGCGAACGTGGACAAGACGAAGGCCCAAGCACTGCAAGCAGCAGCGCAGGCGGACGTTACCCACAAGCAAGGCATCCGCGAAGGCGTTCTCACCATCAAAGACGCAACGGACGCGGCTACGGCCGTGGCATTTATGCCAGAATTGGCGGGCTTGGCAGATGGCATTCTCAAAGAAGCCGGATGGGAGCACACCGCCACGCCGAGCGCCGATGCGCCGCAGGACATTCCGTACCGCCCGAAGACCCTTGTTGAGAACGGCGGCGAAATGGTAGGAGCAGCACCCGCACCAAGCGCCCATATCGCACCATACGATGCGGCACCTAACCAACCCATGTGATAGAAAGAGGACAACACCATGACCACCCCGACCGGCTACACCGAGAACGACATCGACGGCCTGACCCCCGAGGAAATCGAGGCTCTTGCCGAGGATGACGGCGCGGGCGACAAGACCACGCTTGGCGAAAGCATCGGCGATGAAGGCGACGACGACACCGCCGGCACCGCAGCAGCGGACGCGGCCGCAGCAGCAACGGCCGCCGCAGCAGCAGAAGCGGCCAAGGTAGCAGCAGCGAAGACCGGCAAGACGGACGAAACGACGGACACCACGCCCGTGGAAACCGTTGCCAAGGTTGAGCCCGCCAAGCCCCTGCCCTTGTTCGTGGTCGATGCGCCGGCAAACGCTGACGCCGACCTGAAGGCAATCAGCGAGAAGAAAGGCTCGTTGCTCGACCAGTTCGACAACGGCGATATCACCGCGAAGGAATATCAGACGCAGCTCGACGGCCTGAACCGCGAGGAACGCAAGATCGAGAACGCCGTGGAGAAGGCCAACACCGCCACGGAAATGAATCAGCAGCAGGAAAAGAACGCGTGGCTTGGTCAGGTGCAGGCGTTCACCACTACCGACCATCCTGAGTACAGCACGAGCAAGTCTCGCTGGCTGGCTCTCGATTCGTTCGTGAAGGAGATTGCGAACGACCCGGCCAATGCGCAATTGAGCGGCCCGCAAATCCTTGCGAAGGCGCATGAAGCTGTCGTTGCCGACCTGGGCGCAGTGGCCGGCGCGGCAAACACCGCAGTGAAGATCGACCCGAAGACCAATAAGCCCGTGGTCGATGACAAGGCAGGCCGCCCGCTGAAAGGCGCCAAGGTAGTCCCGCCTGTCACGCTGCAAAAGGTTCCGGCCACGGACAACGTAGACCTGAACGACACGAAGTTCGCCGCGCTCGACCGCTTGGGCGAATCGAACCCGCTGGCGCTCGAAGACAAGCTCATGAGTATGTCGGCCGCCGACCGTGACGAATACCTCTCCTCGCGGACGGACTAAGCCATGAAGTTCATCGCCAACCCTGTGCGCGTCGATGCGCACCAAATCGTCGAGGTTCAGATCAACGGCACGGACAAGACCGGCGCAGCCCGGTTCTTGGTCTACCTCGACGACGGCCGCACCGAAGCACTCACGCCCGAGCAGACCGCGCGCCACATTCCCGAGCCCGGCGATTACATCGTCGTGCAGGAAGACGGCTACACGTACATCAACCCGCGCGAGACGTTCGAGCGAAAGTACGCGCCAGAAGGCTCGCAGGTTCGTTTCGGCACGAGTGAAAGCGTGGCCGAGCACGTCTGCAACGCCGCAGCTCATATCCGCGACTCGAACGAGCCCGTTGAATCGGCTGTCGTGGTGTACGGCACCTACGGCGGGAAGTTCTACGTCTGGTCCACGGAATCGGGCGTTACCGCGCTCGGCCTGCTGGACATCGGCAAACGGACCATGCAGGACGCAATCATTCGGCCGCTTATCGACTAATTCACCCACGTACCACCACCCAAGGAGCTTCAATGCCCACTCGCATAGAGAAAGATGCACAGGTAGTAACCATCCTCGACGGCGCCAAGAGCGCCGTTGCGGGCGATTGGTTTCTCGTCCCCCCTCGCACGTCGCGCCGCGCTGTTCAAGGCTCGGTTACGGGAAGCGGGCTGGTAACGGCAACCATCGCCATTGAGGGGAGCAACGACGGGGCCAACGCCTTGTTGCTCGGCACCATCATGCTGAACGGTGCAACGCCTCAGTCGGACGGCCTGCTGATCGATGCGCCGTGGGCATACGTCCGCGCGCGCGTCGTTTCGGTATCAGGCACCAATGCAACGGTTTCTTCGCAATTGGGGTTCTGACCATGACGACAACCGTAACTTCATTGGGAGCATTCCCGAGCAGCAACGGCGGGGGTGGAGACGCACCGCCCTACGTGTTGCCGCCGGCCACGAATTCCAAGTTAGGCGGGGTTATCCCCGGCGCCAATCTGACGATTACGCCGGAAGGCGTGTTGAACGCGCCCGCGCCGAGTAGTGGCGGAAGCACGGGCAAACCGAAGATTCTGCAAAACATCGCCACGCGCTGCCGGCCGAATGGCGGTATCAATGCAACGTTCCCCTTCGCTTGGTCCCGCACCATGCACATCAACCGCGGCGACTCGGTTGAATCCGTGCAGCTCGTGTTTGCACATTGGGGCGCGTCATACCAGGGCGAAACGACCGTAGCAGCCGACCTCTCGATTGCATGCTCGATTGAGTACCCGATGGGCGTCTACTATCAAGGGCTATGGAACGGCACCGCACTCGGAATCATTAACCCCGGCAAGAACGGCACGTCTGATCCTATCTCCGTGGCAATCCCGAAGGGCGCAACGTTTTGGGTTCGGACGTGGCAGAACTGTGCGTCTGGTACGTGGGGCTCTAGCGCGGCCGCGCTGCAACGCAACGCACCCGCGATCGGCTCGCCTTCCATGCAGTGTATCGAGACGGCCCGCTACGGCACGACGGCGGCCGACACCTACGACGCGACCGTGATCGCAGGCTCGGGCGCACTGGCGATAAACGGGTTCGGCCCGGCCGGCACGAACGCTAACGGATTCTTCCCGCTGGCAGTGCTTGGTATGTCTTCCGTCGAGTCGGTTCTCGTTGTGGGCGACAGTCGCAACTCGGGCAAGCAGGATTCGGCAAGCGCGAACATGGGCTATCTCGGCATCGGCGAAATCTGCCGTTCGCTTGACTACACGAACCCGTATTGCAACGCCGGCTTCGATACCGACCAAGCAGCAACGTTCGTGGCAAACAGCACGTACCGCAAAACGATGGGCGCGTTCCACTCGGCGGTCCATTCGGAATACGCGATCAACGACCTGACGTTCGGCCGCACCGTGGCGCAGCTCCAGGCGTCGCAACAAGCGATCTTCGCCATGTTCCCCGGCAAGCTCTATTCGCTGTCCACCTGTACGCCGAAAACCACCTCGACGAACGGATGGATAGATCAAGACGGGCAGACGGTCACGAACGGCGGCAATGAGTCGCAACGGCCCGTTTACAATACGTGGGTTCGCAGCAAGCCCTTGGGCGTGACTGCCATTTTCGACGTGGCGGCCGTGGTGGAAAGCCCGGTGAACGTCGGGAAGTGGAAGACGCCGGACGGTGACACGTACACCAACCGCGCGAACGTCGTCGTGCCGGTCACTGCCCCGCTCACGGGAGACGGCACGCATGAGGCGCCTTACGGCTATGGCGTGATTCAGAAGTCGCCAGCGATCGACGGGCGTTTGCTTGTCGCTGCGTGATTCTGTACTACTAAGGGAATGAGGATCAAATGCTAAAGATGGACTTAAAGCCGGGCGAAAGCGTGAAGATTGGCGACGTGACAATCACGCTCGAAGACAAGAGCGGGAAGGTAGCTCGGCTGTCCATCGAGGCGCCGACCTCTGTTCCCATTGACCGCGTATCCCAAGCGACGCCGGCCAGCATGGCGGCCCGCTCGGGCATCGGCTCATAAAGTTATCCACAGGTATCTTGTAGCACCGCACCATATGGTGCGATAATCCACGCCAGCGATAGCGCAGGAGTGCTCCGCGAATGTTATTCACAACCTCTGGAGCACTCCATGACGACTACCGTAATTCCCTTTGGCGATCCCAAGGCAGTCAAGCGCTGGTCCGCCGACCTCGCCGTTGACGTTCGTAAGAAGTCCTACTTCGAACAGCGCTTTATCGGCACTTCCGAAAACAGCATCATCCAGCGCAAGACCGAGCTGGAATCCGATGCTGGCGATCAAATCACGTTCGACCTCTCCGTGCATCTGCGCGGCAAGCCGACCTACGGCGATGCCCGCGTGGAAGGCAAGGAAGAAAACCTCCGCTTCTACAGCGATCAAGTGAAGATCGACCAAGTACGTCACTCGGTTTCGGCCGGTGGGCGTATGTCGCGTAAGCGCACGATCCACAACATTCGCCGCATCGCGCGCGACCGCCTGGGCGATTACTTCTATCGCTTCACCGATGAACTGCTGTTCATCTACCTGTCGGGCGCACGCGGCGTCAACCTGGACTTCATCGAAGGGCCGGCATTCCAAGGCTACGCGGGCAACCCGCTCGAAGCCCCGGATACGGACCACCAGCTCTACGGCGGAAACGCTACGAGCAAGCTCTCGCTGACGGCGGCCGATGTCATGGACCCGCTGGTTATCGAAAAGGCGGTGGAAAAGGCCGGCATGATGCAAGCCGAAAACCCGAACGTGGCGAACATGGTCCCGGTTTCGATCGACGGCGCCGACCACTACGTTTGCGTGATGTCCGAGTATCAGGCAACGGATATGCGTACCGCTTCCGGCGGACGCTGGATCGACTTCCAGAAGGCGGCCGCTGCCGCTGAAGGCGCGAAGAACCCGATCTTCCGTGGCGGCCTCGGGATGATTAACGATGTCGTGCTGCACAAGCACCGCAACGCGATCCGCTTCAACGACTACGGCGCGGGCGCGAACGTGCTCGCCGCTCGTGCGCTGTTCATGGGCCGCCAAGCAGGCGTTATCGCCTACGGCACGGCCAACGGCTTGCGCTTCGATTGGGAAGAAACCGTGAAGGACTACGGTAACGAGCCCGCAATCGCGGCCGGCTTTATCGCGGGGATGAAGAAGGCGCGGTTCAACAACCTCGACTTCGGCATCATTTCTATCGACACCGCCGCGAAGAAGCACAGCTAATCGGATGGGCGCCTTCGGGCGCCTGTTCTGCTGTGTCGGTTCCCTTTCGATACTTTGGAGATTCACATGCCCGCTATCTATCAATCCCGTTGGGTCACTGGTCAAGAAATGACGGCCGTTGGCTGCAACGCTGGCGAAGTCGTTCAAAACCTGTTCGAGTTCCCGATGCCGGCCGCTGGTCTGCAAATCGGCGACATCATCGAGCTTGGCATCCTGCCGGCGCACAACCGTTTTGTTGACGCTCTGTTCGTCTCGGACAAGCTCGACGGCGGCGGCACCCCGGCCTTGGCGTTCAAGATTGGCGTTATGTCGGGCGTCGTCGGTGTGGTCGATGCGACTCGCACGGTCGGACAAGAGCTTTGGCTCCCGTTCAATCCGGGTGACTACAGCACCATCCTGCGCCCGAGCAACAAGGAGTTCGTTGTGTTGCCGGCTGTGTCGTATGACCGTTCCATTGGCTTGCAGGTAACGGCCGCAGCTCAAGCGGCCGCACCGGCAGGCGCGATGCTGCGCGTGCAAACGCGTATCGCGGCCGCAAGCAACTTCGGTGGCGGCGCCGGCACGTTCTAAGCACGCTGAGTAGTCCTGCCCGTACCTCGCAAGGGGTGCGGGCTTTTGTCCATCAAATCCATGCCAACGGAACAGACCATGAAAATTGAATGCACCATCCAGCGCAAAGACGGCACCATTGTTGAACTGTCGGGCCGCCCTTACCACTTCAAGCCGTCCGCTGACGATCCGCGCCACGTCGCCGAAGTCACGGACGAAGCGCACATCGAACGCCTGCTTTCCATCCGCGAGGCATACCGCATTCTCCGCACGCCGGGCGCGGCCGCTGTCTCGGAAACGCTCGAACCCGCCGACGATGCGCCGCTGCCGCTGATCGACGAGGATTCGCGCGAGCCGATCAAGATTGGCGACGCCTACATCGCGTCCGCCGACTCGTTCCCGCAGTTTTTCGAGATTCACGCCGTGCGTTATGGCCTGCTGGACGTTGCGCACCGTGCGTTCCTCGACTCGGGATTGACGATTGAGGATTGGAACGGCCTGGACGATGAGCACCGCGCGGTGAAGATTGAAATGGTTCTCGATGCACTCGACGCGAAAGAAATCGCGATCGAGCGTTTGAAGCCTGTCGATCCGCCGGCCAATCCCGTGCATGAGGCGCCTCCGGTCAAGCGCGACGTGAAGGAAGACTTGCCGAGTCATACCGAGCTGAACGAGCGCGCGGACCTCGATTCGGCGTATCGCAAGGCGTTCGGCAAGCTGCCGCCGAGCAACATGAAGATTGAAACCCTGCGCATCAAGCTGGCGGACTACGCCAAGGGCCAAAAGAGCGCCGAGGAGTAAGCATGCCGATCCCCGCTTCCGCCCTTCTCTCGCGCGCTGCGTACATCCTTCAGGACGAAGGGCATGCCCGATGGAGCGTGCCTGAGTTGCTGGACTGGATCAACGACGCCGCGCGCGAGACGATCGTGCGGCGGCCGGCGGCTCGCTCGGTCACTCGCGTACTTGTGCTGAAGGCAGGCACGCATCAAGAGCTGGCCGAGCGCGGTATCGAGTTGTTGGACGTGGTGCGCAACATCGGCGCCGATGGCATCAAGCCCGGCCGCGCTATCACGCGCGTGGAGCGGCGCCTCCTCGACAACCAAGACCCGGATTGGCACACGAAGCGGCCCAAGAACGTGGTGAAGCATTTCTCGTTCGATGAGCGCGCGCCTCGCGTCTTCTACGTCTACCCGCCCGTGCTCGCCGACACGCGCGTCGAGGCATTGCATTCTGAGCTGCCTCCTCACCTGACCGCGCAGACGGACACGCTTGATATGGGCGCGGAGTACGTCAACACGCTGGTTTCCTACATGGCCTACGCCGCGCTGTCGAAAGATAGCGAGTTTGCGAACGGCACCGTAGCGGCCGCGCACTATGCCGCGTTCAATGACGCAGTGGGCGCGAACAACCAGACCACCACGGCCAACTCTCCTAACGCGAACCATCCATGAGCACCGTAGACCTCGATGTTTTCCTGACGAAGGTATTGCCCTACGCGCCGGGATGCCCCGAGCCGACCGCGTTCGAGCATATCCGCAACGCGGCATCGGACTTCTGCGAGGAGACGAAGCTCTGGCGCTTCGAACAAACGTTCACCCTGGGCGACACGCCGAATTTCTGCGCTACGCCCGTCGATGCAGTGATCCACGATATCGAGCGCTGCGACTTCAACGGCCAGCGCCTTGACCCCACTGGCGTCGAATGGCTGGACGATCGTTACCCGACGTGGCGCAGCGATTCCAATTTGTGGACCGGGCAACCACGATGGTTCACGCAGACTGAGCCCGACACTATCCGCGTCGTGCCGGCGCCGCTCGAAACTGAGAAGCGCGTGAAGGTGTGGTTGCGTCTGAAGCCGTCCGAGGACGCGGAAACCCTGCCCGCCTTCATCCATAACCAGCACGCCGGCTTGATTGCATGGGGCGCGCTCGGAAGCATTCTTATGCTGCCGGGTCAGACGTTCTCGGACCCCGAGCGGGCTGTGTACTTCCAGGGCAAATTCGATCAAGCTCTCGGGCGGAAGTCGAAGTTAGCAGCAACCGGCCAGCAACGTGCGCCGATTCGCGTCAAAGGCAATTTCTTTTGATCCGCACTGTATCGTGCGATACCGTATCAACCTTTAGGAGTAAATCATGCCGGTAGCTTCCGCTTACACGAAAGACAACATCATCAATTGCTTGCTGCGCGGTGTGCCGTTCCCGGTCCCGGCGGGCTCGTTCCTGTCGCTGCACACGGGCGACCCCGGCGACACGGGCGCCAACGAAGCCACTCTCGTGAACTGGCCGAGTTACGTCCGCAGGGACGCAAACACCGGTCAAGCGATGGGTACGGGCTGGTCCGCTTCGGCGAACGGTCAAGGCTTGTCGCAAAACGCAAACCAAATTCTCTGGCCGTCGATGAATGGCGGCGCACTCGTGCAAATCGGCTGGTTTGGCGTGTGGGATAGCGCGTCCGGCGGAAAGTTCTTGCTCGGCGCACCGCTCTACGCGCCGAAGGGCTTGAACCCCGGCGACGTGTTTGTGTTCGACGTTCAATCCCTGACCGTGCGCGAGCTGTAAAAGATGAACAGCTACCCGCTCGACGAAGTAGCACTCAATGGCTACGCCACATTCAACGGCGTAGGCAGTGGGGCTATGGATGGATCGGCGAGCGGGCGAGCTGCAACGGTGGCGCGCGGCACTGTGTCTGCTGCCAACATGCAGATGGCGGCCAACGCGGAAGCGACGCGTCACCGCTTGGGTAGCTCGAATGCGCTGATGGAAATGTCTGTGTTGGCGGAAGGCATGCTTGCCGCTCTCGGCAAATCGAATGCGCTGATGCAGTTCGTTGTATTAGCGATGGGCCAATCCTTCAGCGTCGTGGGCTCTACTGCCACGATGGTTATGGATAACCCCCTGTCGCGCGGTGGCATGTTGGCGTTCGGCGAAAGCGATACGGACATCGAAATGCTTGCCGAGGCGCACGGGATCGCAGCTCACGGCGTCACCGGCCGAGTGCGGGCAGACCTGACGCTCGATATGTCCGGTCGCGCGTGGACTACGGTTCCGATTCGTGCTGGCGGTGAAGCGCTCGGATGGACCTACGCCACAGCGCGAGCGACCTACATCGCGCATGCGCGCGCACTGGCAGAGCTTGGGCTCGATGCGAAGGCGATCGGCAAGGTAGGCGCGATCGTTAAGGCCGAGGGTAGCGCGGCCCTTGCGCTCGAATTGCTGCGCGCGATACCTGATAGCTACCGCCAGATCAACGGCGAAGCGGACGTTGCGATGGCGCTCGAAGCAATCGCCAGCATGTACCGCGTCGTCGTGTTGCCGGAAGTGTTTTACCCGGCGCCACGTTCCCGCATAATTCAGGTACGCAAGGAACAGCGCATCGTGCGCGTGCAGAAGGGAAGCCGAATCATTAAGGTGCGCGAATAATGGATATCTTTACGAAGTACCCGGCCGAGGTTTGGGACTACGACGTTGACTTTACGCGTTCACTCCCTGATAACGACTTCGTTGTGAGCGCGACGGTAAGCGTCGAGCCCCCGGAGAGCTTGGTCAGTTCTCCGATGAACGTTGTTTCGCCTGAGACGGTGAAGGTGTGGCTTGTGGACGGTGCGAGCGGCAAGACCGCGATCGTTACTGTCATTGCCACGACTGACGAAGGCCGCGTGATCGAGCAACAATTTCAAATTCGAGTGACGTAAGGGAGTCAACATGGCACAGAAATGGGCAAATAACGCAACGACCACGCTGGCAACGGACCTCGCGCCGGGCGCCCTGTCGATGTCGGTTCTGCCGGGCGCGGGCGTGAAGTTCCCGACCCTCGCGGCCGGCGACTTCGTACAGATCACGCTTATCAAAGCGAATGGCTCGCTCGAAATAGTGCGAGCCACGGCCAAGACGAACGATACGTTCACCATCGCGCGCGCGCAGGAAGGCACGCAGGCGCTTCAATTCCTCGCGGGCGAACGAGTTGAGGCTCGCTGGACGGCTATCTCGCCGCAGACGTTGCAGGCGGCAATCGACGCCGCCTCCGCGCTGGCCGGCACCAAGGTTGCCAAGTCGGGCGACACGATGACGGGCGACCTTTACATTCGCGCCACCTCGCCCGCGTCGCCGTGGATTCACTTGTGCGCGGATGGCTATGTCTTCACGCATATCCGCGCGGCCAATGGCGGCATGGAGTGGTACAACAGCGCGATCAACGCCCGCAATATGCTTCTGGATGACGCGGGTACGATTACCAATCGGGGCGGCGTTTATGCCGGCGGCCGCATCCAGGGTGGCGACCTTCTTTCTAACGGCATTGTGTACAGCGGGGGCGGCGCATCACAGCTCACGCCAGATGGCAATGTCTACGGTAGCGCTTGGGGCGGCTACTTGAGCAACTGGCTGAATAACCAACTCGCGGCCAAGCAAAACGATATCAACAACCGCACGCCGATCCGCAACGCTGGTTGGAATAACTATGGCTACGTCGTCACCAACAGCGTCAACAGCATGCAGATTTGGTGGGACGGCCGCGTTCAGGTTCAAGTGGACGGCTCGTATCAGGGCTACATGTGGACCTCTGGCAACTTCAACCCCGGCGCCAAAGCCAACTACGATGCTATGCCGGATACGGTCGGGACTCAAATTGAGATTGGGCCGGCTTCGCGTCCCGGCACCGGGGCTATCGACGCGGGCTCGCCGTGGGTTATGTGCGGCATTCGTGTTGGGAATTGGGTAGGCCCGTCCGCCGACTCGGCCGGCTCCATCTACCCGCGTTTCACCTCCATTCGTCAACGGTAAATAAACATGGCCTATATCTCTCACGAACAGTTAATGCTGGCTATCGAAACCCGCTGGCCTCACCTCGTCCACGGTGAAGACTATGTTGTCGCTCACCAACTTGACCCGCAGACGGGCAAGCATGGCGCAGACGCCTTCATCCTTCGTTGGCAGGCTGAAGGCATTCCCAAGCCGGCACTCGCGCCGCTTCTGGACGAGGCGCGCTCACTGCTGCCCGTGTACATGGCGAATAACGTGCGCCAGCAACGCGACACCCTTCTCTCGGGTTCCGATTGGACGATGGGCCACGACTCGCCCGAGGATAAGCGGCCGGCATGGGCCGAATATCGGCAGGCACTGCGCGACGTGCCCGAGCAACCGGGGTTTCCTGCTGACGTTGATTGGCCTGAAAAGCCGGCCTGAATAGCACCATACGACACGGCACCATGCGGCGAGGATTGAATGACCATTATTAAACTGATCGGGTTCCAGGGCGAAGTCCCGCGAATCGTGTCGCGCCTGCTTCCCGAAGCGGCCGCCGCGAGCGCGGTGAATGCGCGCCTCGAAACGGGCAGTCTGACGCCTTACCGCAAGCCTAAGTTTGTGGCGCGGCAATCGCAGTTCGCGGCCGGCACGGTGAAAACCATCTACCGCGACTTGGCCCGCAACTGGCTGGTGTGGGACAAACAGGTGTACGTGACACCCGGCCCGGTCGCGGCCGATCGGCTTTACTACATGGGCGACGGTGCGCCGAAGATGCGCGTAGCGGGTGTAACGTACCCGCTTGCGCTCCCGTTCCCGGCCACGAAACCGACCGCAACGCCGAGCGGCGCAGGCTCGGGCGATATCTTCACGCGCGTCTACGTCTACACCTATGTGTCGGTATTCGATGAGGAGACGGAACCGAGCGCCGCATCGTCCGCAATCAACTGGCAAGCCGGGCAGACCGTCACGCTGACTAACCTTTCTCTGCCGCCGAACGGTACGCGCATCAACCGCATGCGGATCTACCGCTCTCAGACGAGCTTGAGCGGGACGGACCTGTATTTCATCGCCGAGATCGCGGCGAGCACCACCACCTTTGTGGATAACGTCCCGCTTAACCAGCAGAACGAGCCGATTCCCTCGCTCGATTGGAACGCACCGCCGGACGGCCTGACCGGGCTAATCGCTCTGTCCAACGGCATGATGGCGGCCTTTCGTGGGAAAGAGCTTTGGTTTTGCGAGCCGTGGCGACCGCACGCGTGGCCCGAGTCCTACATGCTGACGATGGCCTACGACATCGTTGGGCTTGGCGCATTCGGGACCACCATTGTTGTGGCGACCAAGGGCCAGCCGTACATGGTGAACGGCACGTCGCCTGATGCGATGGCCGAGGAAAAGATCGAGCTTAATCTCCCGTGCATCAACCCGCGCGGCATCGTTGACCTGGGCTATGCCATTGCTTACCCGTCTACCGATGGCCTCGCCGTCATTTCGTCGGCCGGCGCGCGCGTGGTGACGGACAACCTCATGACGCGCAACCAGTGGCTACGCACGGCGCCCGATCGGTTTGTGGCCTGCCAGTTCTTCGGCCGCTACTTCGCCAGCTATGAGTATGTTGACCCTGACGGCCGCGCGCTCGTCGGCTCGTTCATCATCGACTTGACCGGGCAGGAAGCATTCATGCACCGGGTATCGACGAAGGCGGACGCGACTTGGTACGACCTCGCCACGGGAACCATGTACCTGTGCATGGGGACCGACATTTACGAGTGGGATTCGATCGAAGCGCCTAGCGACATCCTTGTTTGGAAGTCGAAACAGTTTGTCGTGGCCCGCCCTACCAACTTCGGCGCGATCCTGATTGAAGGCTCAACGCTCGTGAGTGCCGAGGAAGATGCGGCAGTATCGGCGGCGATCCAAGCCGCGATCACCTACAACGCATCGATCTACGCCCGGCCGAGTATCGGCGGCGAAATGAACGGTAGCGCATTCAATGACTTCCCGATTGACGGCGACATGATGATGGTTATCCCGACCGCAGACCGCTACGTGTCTGTTGCGATCTACGCGGACGGGAAGCTCGTAGCGACCGTAGACCGGCTCAATCGCATGGCTCGCCTGCCCGGCGGGTTCCTCGCGCGGACGTGGGAGATTGAGGTATCCACGAACGCGGACATCGCGCAAGTGACCCTAGCCGGCACGGGCGCAGAACTGGCAGGAGCGCAGTAATGGGACGCGGCGACTTAAACGTAAGCCAGAACGACCAAGGATCACGCGGCGGCTCGCTGGCCGATCGTCAGATCGAGGCGGCCATTGTCCGCGTCATGAAGTCGAAATTCGGCCTGTCCGAGCGCGCCATTCAGGCGATCGGCGAGCTGTCCGGCTTGCGCGGTATCGAGGACAACGGCACGCGGCCGAAGATGAGCGTAGTTCGTGGAGACTTCGCGCCGTTGCTGCGCGTGAAGGCGCCCACCACCAAGCTCCTCTCGGCGGCCCCAACCGCTGCCGACTACAACGCACTGCGCGCGGACGTGAATGCGCTGTACGAAGCATTCGGCCTGATTGCACAAGCAATCGCTTCCAACATGGCAAACCCGTAAAATGGTGCGAATTTCTAACCACGAGCTGCCATGTACAAACTGATCTACGGCGAGAACGCGCGCTTGCTCCCGTGGGCGGCCCCTCGAATCGGCGTGACTGCCTTTCGCCAGGACGCGCAGACGATCGGCTACGAGCGCGACGGCGAGCTTGTGGCCGTAGTTGTGTTCGATGGGTTCTCGTATGGCGACGGGTACATGCACGTTGCAAGCGACGGTTCGCGCAGATGGCTCACGCGCGAGCTGCTGTCGGCCGCATTCGCCTACCCGTTCATTCAGTGCGGGCTACGTCGAATCACGGCACTTGTGCCGGCCAAGAATAGCGTAGCGCTGAAGTTCGACGAGGAGCTTGGATTCCGGCGCGAAGGCTATCACCCGCATGCCGCTGAAAGTGGCGGCGACATTATCTCTCTCGGCATGCTGCGCGAGCAGTGCCGTTTCTTGCCGCAGGAGGCTCGATGAAGCGCAAATACCAGACTCGCAAGGGCGACGATGTACGGTTGTCCGTGTGGCGTTCGCGCCATGTCTGCTACGGCAAGGGCGGGGGCGGTAGTGCGCCCGCGCCCGATCCGGCGGTAGGTCAGGCCGCGCTCGAAAATATCCAGCTCGGCAAAGACTGGCTTTCGTTCGCGCAAGACCAGTTCGCGCAGGGCAATGTACGGCAAGCGGACCTTGATGCGCTGACCAGCGAAGTGACCAAGCAGCAGATGGCGCAGGCGCAGCAGCAGATGGCTACGCAGACGCAGCAAAACCAATGGGCACAGGAAGACCGCGACCGGTACAAGAACACGTTCCAGCCGTTGCAGGACGACTACATCAAGCAGGCGAAGGAATACGGCTCAGTCGAGAAACAAGAATCTCTCGCGGCCGAAGCCGTTGCCGATGCGCAGCAAGGCGCGCGCGCAGCGAATGATGCGAATAACCGCTCGATGGCAAGCATGGGCATCAATCCCAACAGCGGACGGTTCGAGGGGATTACTCGCGGTCAGGAAGTGCTCAACTCGCTCAACCAAGCCGGCGCAGCGAACAACGCACGAAGCGCGGCGCGAGACAAGGCACTCGCTCTGCAATCCGATGCAATCAACCTGGGTAACGGGCTCCCTTCGAGCGCGGCAAGCTCTATCGGGCTCGGCATGGGCGCGGGGATGAACGGCGTAGGTGCAGGCAGCTCGGCCGTTGGAAATAACCAAGCCGCTAATCAAAACTTCTACGCAAATCAGGGCATCATGGGCCAAGGTTTTGGCGGTGCGATGAACGGAAACAATAGCGGCGCGGGCATCTTCAACAGCCAATACCAAAGCCAAGTTGGCGCTTACAATGCGCAGCAACAAGCAAGCGGCGCCAGCTCGGGCGCTTTGATGGGCGGCATCGGCTCACTGGCCGGCGCCGGAATTATGGCCTTCTAAAGAGAGAGACATGAACAATATAATCGACAATCATGAAAAGATAGGACTCCAATTTAGTGGCGGCAAAGACTCGCTCGCCATGCTGCACCTGATGCGCGAGCATTGGGACAAGCTGACGGTTTATTGGCTGGACACGGGCGACGCGTTTCCCGAGACGGTTGCACTTGTGGACGAGATCGAAAAGCTTGTGCCGCGTCTTGTGCGCATCGCCGGGCGCCAGCGCGAGACGATCGAGCAGTACGGTATCCCGAGCGATATCGTGCCGGCGGCAAACACGCCCATCGGGCTCGCGGCCAAGGGTGGCACGGTCCTGATTCAGGATCGTTACTCGTGTTGCATGCGCTCCCTCATGTGGCCGTTGCACGAGCAGATGATCGGCGACGGCATTACGCTGATCGTGCGCGGCCAGAAGAACAGCGACAAGCTGCGCGCGCCGATCAAGTCGGGCTATGTCGAGGACGGTATCGAATACCTGTTCCCGCTGGAAGATTGGGACGATAGCGACGTGCGCGCCTTCCTGAAGGATGAGGGTGTGGAGCTGCCGCGCTTCTACGAGCGCATGAGTGCATCGCCCGATTGCATGACGTGTTCGGCGTATTGGGAAGACGGGCGCGGCGCGTACCTAAAGGAGCACCACCCGGAAGCGTATGCCGAGTATCAAAGCCGGCTGAACGCAATCAGCGCAGCGAACGCGCAGGCGATCACGTTTTTCAACATGGAGATTGGTGGGTGAAGCCGCTCGATATCACTGCACTCGAAACAGCTACCCGCATGGCTCTGGCCGGCGGACATCGCCTTTTGCAAACGCACAAGCTCTCGGCGAACGACGAGTCGCACGCGTGGTATCTGCTGAAGGCCATGCAACCGCCTGAAGGCGCGATGATCCTCGACGCCGGATGCGGTATCGGCGAGCTGTCCCGCCTGATGTCGGAGAAGCGGCCCGACCTGACGTTCATTCTCGCTAACCTGAGTCTGATGCAGCTCGAACTATGCCCCGTGGCGCCACAGTATCGGCGCTTGCATGCCGATTGCCACGACTTGCCGGTACGCGATGAAATGGTGGACGTGGTTATGTTCGCGTCTGCTATCTCGCAGATGGAAGCGAAATTCGTGCTGCACGAGGCCGCGCGCGTGCTGAAGCCGGGAGGCGTGGTGTTTCTGGCTGAAATGGTGCGCTTGGGCGGTGACGCGGCCGAGTTCGAACGTGTGACCACGGCGCACGTTCATACCTTCGCCGAGCTGGAAGGCTACGCGGCGGCCGCCGGTTTGAAGCTGGATTTTGGTTTCACCGTCGATTCTGACGACTCGCACTTTCGCGGACTGCTGCGCGAGATCGGGCAAGAGGCTTTGCTTGACCCGATCCGCCTTGCAATCATGCGTTTCATCAAGGGGTAATCATGGCTATCAACGGTATCGGCATTGGCGCTTTCATGCAGGGCATCGGGCAAGGTATGCAGCTCGGGCGCGCGTACAAGCAAGCGAAGGATGAGTACGACGACCAGCAGATCACGAAGGATGCGATGGCCGAGGCGCGTGCGCAGCAAGCACAGCTCCAAGACGCTGAAAGCCAACGCCTTCAGGGTTCGCAAGGCTTGCCCGCGCAGACTCAGCCGACGCCGCAACAGCCGTTGTCGCCGACCGATCCGAACGGCGTGCAGACGGCGCCGGTCAGTCTCGACCAGCCGCAGGCAACCGCCCTTCCCGGCGGTGCGCCGGCCACGCCCGCACCCATGCCGCAGCAGAAACAGGCGCCGCAACCGCAACCGGCGGCCGCACTGGCGCCGAACGAGCAGCAGATTGCAGCAGCAGGCGCACCGGCTGCGAACCCGAGCGCGCAAGGCTTGGCGCCGGGCGCGATGGCGCCGACCGTAGCGCCGATGGAGAAGGCGGCCGCCGACAAGCAGGCCGTCCAATCCGTTCCTACCGTCATGAAGATTTTCCGGGAACAGGGCGTGCCGAAGATCGCCGAGGCGTTCCTTGCGAAGGGCGACGCGGCGAAGGCATCCGCCTGGACGAAGTGGGCCGAGGAGGAGCGCAGCCAGGACACCATGAAGACGTGGACCAAAATGTGGCGTGCGTCGCAAACCGGCGACTTCAAGGGCATGGCCGATCACGCGCTCAACCTGTTCAACCAGCTCGACGACGGCACCGAGGCGACGAAGCACGAAGTTGTGAAGAACAACGACGGCGACATCACCGGGTTCAATGTCACGCTGCGCGACAAGAAAACGGGCGAGGACCGTTCCGCGTTCGTCGGCAAGGAGCAATTGCTCGATATGGGCCTGTCCGCGCTCTCGCCTACCGCGCAGTTCGATGCGGTCTACAAGAAACAGCAGACCATCGACGCCAACCGGGCGAAGGCCGTCGAGAAGGCCGGCGAAATGGCGCTGAAGTTCAAGCAGGACGTTGCGCTCGAAGGCGTGAAGCAAGGCGGCCGCGTGCAGATCGAAGGCATCAAGGGCGATCAGGAAATGGACCGCGACGTGGCGCGCAGCACGCTGAAGCGCGGCGAGAACCGCGCCGAAGCCCGCGACAAAATCGATGTCAAGGTGGAGGCACTTCAGAAGGCCGGCCACTCGCAGGAGTTCATCGACCGGATGATGCCCGAGATTGTTGGTGCGGGCGACCTGAAGAAGCGCACCGCGCCGGAAGAAGCCAAGCGCATGATGATGGGCGACCTGATGAAGTCTGACCCGACGTTTGCGTACAAGTCGATCGACGAGAAGCGGAAGATCGTCGATGAGCACTACGGCATGATCTATCCGAACGGTAGCGACGACTCTGGCCCGGCGGCCGATGGGAAATCTGTATCGGGCAAGGTAGACAATATGTTTTCCGGTAATTCCAATCCTGCAAAAAAGGGAATTCCCATGTTGGATACGAAAACAGGGAAAGTCGTGTATCGGTAATGGGCTATTTTGGTTTGATAAGCGCACCGGTTAGGCTAAAATCTAACCGCTGTGCCGCCCCAAGCCAAAGGAAGCCCCATGCCGAAGAATTTATTGCTGCAAACGCCGGACGCTGGCGATGTTGCCGACCTGTTCACCCAAGCCGCGAGCGACATTCCGCGCTTCGAAATGCCCGCCTTCCCCGGCACGGCCGCGCCAAGTGCTGCGCCTGCCCCTGCACCATCTGGCCCGATCCAAACCGCATCGCAACCCGCACCGGCACCGGCCACGCCCGGCGGCCGCGCCGCGCCTACGCACGGCGACCTGATCGCGCGCGCGAAGGCACTCGGCATTGACGAAGGGCTCGCAACGTCCATCTTCGGCGTGGAATCGTCCGGCAACTGGAACAGCAAGGATTCGCCGAAAGGCGCGGTTGGCGGCATGCAGGTTATGCCGGACACGTACAAGCAGATGATGGGGACGTACTCGGGCCAGCGCGATCCGTGGAACAACATGGAAGCGGGCTTGCGCTATCTGCAATACGGCATGAAGACGCTCGGCACGTCGGACCCTTCCCTTTTGGCGGCCGGCTATCAGGCGGGCTACGGCAACAAGGACGTGCGCGCCGGCAAGCTGCCGACGAACGTATCGGACGGCAACCTGACACCGGCACAGTACGCGGCGAAGGTCGCAAAAGGCGGCCTGACGGGCGACATCACGGAAGGCGGCCGCTATAAGCAGCTCACGCCCGAGCAAGCGGCACAGATGGAAGCGGACGCGGGCGAGCCCGGCCGGTTCAAGGCGCTCACGCCTGACGAGCTGGAAAAGCTGCCGGCGAGCGCACTGGTTGACGGCGCGCAGAAGAAAGACGGCGAAGGCTGGTGGAAGCGCAATCTCGGCCACCTTGGGACCGATGCAAAAGTGGGCTGGAACAACCTGCTTTCGTCGATCGACGGTATCAAGCAATCGGAATCGGCCGATATGCTTGACCTGTTCACGAAGCGTTATTCGCAGGACCAGATCAACGCCGATCCGAAGCTGCAAGCCGAGTTTGCCGCGCGCGCGAAGGATTACGCCGATGTCACGAAAAAGATCAAGGACCGTGGCGAGGAAAACTCCAAGCTGAATAAGGAAGGCGGCCGCGCATCCACGAACGAATTCCTTGGCTTGAGCGAAAACGCCAAGTGGGATATGCCGACCCTGAAGGCGATCGGCGCCGCCGTGGTGAAAGACCCCGTTGGCGTTATCGCCGACTTGGGCGTGCAATCCGGCCCGCAGATGATTGCCATGATGGCGGCCGCCGTTCTCGCACGCGGGGCCGGCACGGGCGTAGGCGGCGCAGCTCTGGCGGGCGGCGCCACGTCGGGCTTTCTGCAATTCGGTTCCGACTATTCCGACTTGCGCGAGCAAGGTATGTCGCACGACGAAGCGTTCAAGACGGCGGCCGCGAAAGCATCCGTTGTCGGCGCGCTCGATGGCGTTTCGATGGGCTCGGCCGGCCATGCGCTCGATGTCGTCATGGCAAAGAGCGGTGGCAACAAACTGCTTGGCATCGCAAAGAAGGCCGGCACGATCGCGGCCGAGACTGGCAAGCAAGGCGCGCTCGGGATGACGGGCGAGGCTGGCGGTTCG
This sequence comes from Caballeronia sp. SEWSISQ10-4 2, assembly GCF_030464885.1. Taxonomy (GTDB): domain Bacteria; phylum Pseudomonadota; class Gammaproteobacteria; order Burkholderiales; family Burkholderiaceae; genus Caballeronia. The sequence goes on from NZ_JALPRJ010000017.1 coordinate 100,313, forward strand.
CTGGCATCCGGCCGCACGCCGAACCCGGTTGACGTTGCAGCGGAAGGGCTCGGCGAAATCGCTGGCGCACCGTTCGAGGCAATCAGCATGAAGTCGGGCAAGCCGAAGGCCGCGCCCGCGCCTGCTGTGCCGCCTGCCGGTACGGTGGCAACTGGCCCGGTTACGCCTGCTGCGCCGCCGGCCGCGCCGGCCGCTCCCACTGGCCCGATTGGCACCGCAGTAGCAGCCGCCGGCCTGAATCCGCAACCGGCACCGGCCGCGCCTGCTGCACCGGCCGCGCCTGCCGGCGGGAAGGCCGTGGTAGTGCCTGGGGATGATGGCTCGCAATACACCGTCACGAGCGGCCCGCAAGGTTTGAGCGTGACCAAGATCGACCCGGAAACCGGCGAGATCATCGCGGACACGCCGACGCCTGCCGCACCGGCCGCGCCTGCTGCCACTGCGCCGGCCGAACCCGCGAAGCCGGCCGTCGAGCAGGCCGCGCCGATCGCGGACGAACCGCTCTATCAGCAAGCCGTGGACATCGTGCGCGCAGGCGACACGGGTTCTATCTCGCTCGTGCAGCGTCAATTGAAGATCGGCTACAACCGCGCCGCGCGCCTCCTCGAACAGATGGAAGCGGATGGCATCGTGTCGGCGCAGACGCCGGACGGTAAGCGCACGGTCCTGAAAGGTGAGAAGAAACAGGAGGCGGCCGCGCCTGCCGAGAAGCCGGCCAAGGTGGACGTAGCGGGAATGTCTGACGCGGACCTGACCGGCCGCAATGAATACCTGTCGGAACAAGCGAAGGCGAACGGCGGATGGAACAAGGTTCTCACGGGGGAACGTCGCCGTGTGCTTGCCGAGATCGACCGCCGGGCAAAAGCCGCAACCAAGGAGGCAACGAATGTACAGGCCGCCACTGTCGGCGCAGGTAGCGTCAATCCTAATGCACAAGCTGACGTTCAATCTGAAGCATCTAAACCCGGTAGCACGGTCGCTGCGAATCCGGTTCCTGCTAACCCTGTCGCCACTGGTAAGCCAGCGGAAACACTGAGCACCGAGCTTGCGGGCGCCAAGCCGCGCTATGCGTTCGGCTCCAAGCAATTCGACCTGTCGTTTGATAGCGATATCGACCGCGCCGCGTACATCACTGCGCAGAAGAACCCGAGCAAGCGCGATGCGGACTTCGTGAAGTTCGTTACCGATGCCACGGGCATGACTGAGGAGCAAGTTCGCGCCCACGGCGCCGCAGTGCGCGAGAACATCAAGGGCATGGCCCGCGACGCGGAACCCGGCATGCTGAAGGTTCCCGCTGTCGAGCGCGGCGCCGCGCCGGCCGCACCGGAAAGTGCCAAATCTGGCACCGACCTGACCGATATCGCCGACCGTTGGTCCCGTGCCACGACGGCCGAGCGCGCCGCGATCCTCGGCGATGCGAAGCTCTCGGACTCGCTGGCATCGCGCGGTTTCGACAAGATCGAGGGACCGGGCCAGCAACGCATTGCGAAGGCCATGCGCTCGCGCGAAACCACGGCGCCGGCCGTCGAAGCTACGCCCGACATTGCCGCCGGCAAGTGGTTCGGCTCGCAAGAGAAGGCTGACGCGTTCGTGGCGAAGAAGAAGCTCGGCGAATCGCATAGTGTGGTGCAGACCGGTAAGGTGCGTTTCGAGATCAAGCCGAAGGCGGCCGTCGAGATCGACGCGGCCGCGCACGAAGCGCAGACCAGCCAGAACAACGACTTGCCGGCGCCGACTCAGGCGCAGATCGAGGCAGGCAATTACAAGAAGGGCCACGTCAATGTGCAAGGGCTCGATATCACTGTCGAGAACCCGCAGGGCTCTACCCGCTCTGGCGTGGCCGAAGATGGCACCGCATGGTCTAGCACTATGTCTGACCACTACGGCTACGTGCGCGGCACGGAGGGTGCGGACGGCGATCAAGTGGACGTGTACGTGGGCGCGAACCCTGACGCCGAGCGCGTGTACGTCATTGACCAGATCGACCAGAAGACCGGCAAGTTCGACGAGCACAAGGCCATGATCGGCTTTGACTCGAAGGAAGCCGCAACGGCCGCGTATAGCAAGAATTTTGATGCAGGTTGGAAGGTTGGCGAAGTGGCCGATATGTCGATGGCCGACTTCAAGACGTGGCTGAAGGAAGGCGACACCAAGGCGCCGGCCGTCGATCCTGACGCGCCGACGTTCACCGACGCCTACCGCCTCGCGGTGAAAGACCCTGAAGGCAAGACGCTGAAGGGCTGGCAAGAGATCGGCGAGAACGCGGACGGCGACAAGGTATATGACACGGTTGGCATTCGTGCCGTGAAGACTGGTGACTACGTTGTGAAGGAAGTCGCGCACATGCCGAAGGGCCAGCGCGTCGCCGAGTTCAACACCGTTTCCAGCACCCTGGACCACAACCTGTCCCCCGAGCACGGCGGCATCACGCGCCGCGAGTCGATCGATCAAGACATCGCGGACGGCAAGACCACGCTGAAAGAATTCAAGTCTAAGGAAGGCGTGAAGTGGTGGGAGCTGTCGGAAAAGGGTAGCAAGGCGCCCGCCTCCCTCCTCAACAATCAGGAGCAAGCGGACTATGCCCGCGAGCAAATCGCCAAGCTCGGCGTGGCCCAAGCCAAAGCGGCCGCACCGAAGAAGCCGGTAACGGTGAAGAAGGTTTCGGAAGGCATCACGGCTATCGTGATCGACCCGAGCGCAGCGAACGACGGTGCGAAGCCGAACGGAACGGACCCGTTTGCAGGTAATACCCTGTTCACGTCGGACAAGGTAGCGGCCGCACGCGACCGCCTGAAGAGGAAGCTCGGCACGCTGAACAGCGGGTTTGATCCCGAGCTGGTAATGGACGGCATGACCATCGCAGGCGCATACATCGAATCGGGCGTGCGCTCGTTCTCGGACTATGCGGCCGCCATGACCGCCGACATCGGCGAGTCGGTAAAGCCCTACCTCCTGTCGTTTTGGGAAGGCGCGCGCAACTTCCCCGGCCTGAACACCGATGGTATGACCAGCGTAGCGGAATCCAAGAAAGCGCATGACGCTCTCATTGCAAAGCAACCTGTATCGCCTACAATCGAATCGGCAACCACGCCTGAAGGAATCCAAAATGAACGACTCGCAACTCAGGAGTCTCCTGCTGGAAGCGATGCAGGAGTACGCGCCGCAAGCACTCGCGCAGATGAAAGCGCGGGGCCATCTGAATCCGTATCTGGACGAGCTGATGGGTCAGACGTTGCAGGCGATCAACGATCCCATGCAGGAAGCAACGATCGGGCTCGTGACGCAGGGAAGCGAGACGTTCGAGCCGAACCCGCTGAAGCGCGTGCAGAAGATCAACATGGCGACCAACAGCGCAACGGAGATAGCGCTCGCGCAGGCAATGGAAACGATCAAGGCGCTAAGTCCCGAGTCGGCAGTGACTACCGCATCGGACCCGGAAGCCTGAAGCGTGAAGGTTCTTGGCGTGCTACGGCTACGCGGAACGTCGATGCTGTAGAGCTGGCGATCAAGCTGACCGCAGAGAACCGCGCGCCGACGCCGGACGAACAGGCGCAGCTCTCGAAGTTCACTGGTTGGGGTGCATCCGAGATCGCTAACGGCATCTTCCCGGATAAGTACGGCCGCTATAAGGACTCGACTTGGCAAGCGCTCGGCGAACGCCTGAAGGCCGCGCTCACGCCGGAACAGTACGACACGGCCAAGCGGACCACGCAGTATGCGCACTACACGTCGGAAGGCATCATCACGGGTATCTACGGCGCCATGCGGCGCATGGGTTTCGGTGGCGGTAAGCTGCTTGAGCCCGGCATGGGCGTGGGCTCGTTCAAGGGCTTGATGCCTGCCTCGATGGCGGCCAGCTCGCACTACACCGGCATCGAAATGGACCCGATAACGGGCATGATTGCGAAGCTCCTCTACCCTCAATCGAACATCATCAATGGCGACTTCACGAAGACCGCGCTCCCGCGCGATTACTTCGACGCCGCGATCGGCAACCCGCCGTTCGGCCAGATCACCATTAGCAACGATCCCGAGTATCGGAAGAACAGCTTCCTGCTGCACGACTATTTCTTTGCGAAGACGCTGGACCGCGTGAAGCCGGGCGGCATGCTGGTGTTTGTCACGTCCAAGGGCACGATGGACAAGGGTTCCGACCGTGCGCGGACCTACCTCGCCGAGCGCGCGAATCTGGTTGGCGCCGTGCGCCTGCCGCAGACCGCATTCAAGGACAACGCCGGCACTGAAGTTGTGACCGATGTTCTGTTCCTGCAAAAGCGCGGCAACGGTGTAGAGGACAACGGCGTGAAGTGGCTGGACACGGCCGAAGTGACCACGCCGCAAGGCCCGACCAAGATCAATGAATACTTCGCGGCGCACCCCGAGCAAGTGCTTGGCGCTCACGCGCTCTCGGGCTCGATGTACCGCATGAACGAGTACACCGTGGTTCCCGAGCCGGGCGTCAATCTCGATGAGGCATTCGCCAACGCCGTGGCCCGCCTGCCGGAAAACATCTACAAGGCCGGCGCGAAGAACCCGCAGGCCGCCAAGGCACAGGCGCTGCAACGCGACTTCAACCCGCTCAACAAGAAGGAAGGCGGTGTTTATGTCGGCCAGGATGGCGCCCTTATGCAGACGGACAACGGTTCGGGCGTAGCACTCGAATCCCGGCGCGGCGCCGATGGTAAAGAGATCGCGCTCAAGCCGAAGGAAAAGGAATTCCTGAAGTCGTGGGCGGGCTTGCGTGACTCGCTGAAGCTAGCGCAGCTCGACCAGCTCACCAACGGCGATTGGGAGAAGTCCCTTGCCGCGCTGAACGCGACCTACGATGCGTTCGTGAAGAAGCACGGCAACATCCTCGACTTCTCGACCATCACGCGCACCGACGACGAAGGAAACGTCACGGAAACCAAGCGTTTTAAGAACGATCCGCTCTTGCGCCTGGACGTCGATGGCCCCCTCGCCTACTCGCTCGAACACATCACGCCTACCGGCGAGATCGTGAAGGCGCCGGTATTGTCCGAGCGCGTGCTCGAACAACCGCGCGAGGCCGAGATCAAGACGACGAACGACGCGCTGTTCGTTTCCATGAACAACCTTGGCAAGCTCGACCTCGACGACGTTGCGAAACTCGGCAGCATGACGCGCGCCGAAGTTATCGAAGCGCTCGGGACCGCGATCTACGAAGACCCGGCAAAGGGCTGGCAGACGAACGATGAATACCTGTCGGGCAACGTCGTGCGCAAGCTGAAAGAAGTCGAAGCGGCCGCCAAGACCGACAAGCGTTTCAAGCGCAACGTCGATGCGCTCCTCGCGGTGCAACCGAAGCCGCTTGGCCCGACCGATATCACGGTGAAGCTCGGGCAGAATTGGGTTCCGCCGAAAGACATCGTTAAGTTCGCAACCGAATCGCTCGGCGAGCAGATCGACGTTTCGTATAGCGAGCGCACCGGCCAGTGGTCCACCGAACAGTCGGGCTCGAACATGAGCGCGTTCAACGGCCCGCGCATGAACGCCGGCATGATCCTCGAAAACGTGCTGAATAATAAGCAACTGAAGATCACCTTCCGCGATCAGGACGGCAAGACGCACGTTGACGCCGAATCCACGGAGAAGGTGAACGACATCGCCAACAAGATGCGTGCGGCCTTCAGCTCGTGGATTTGGACGGACACGGCCCGCGCTGACCGGCTCGTTAGCTACTACAACGAACACTTCAACAACATCGCGCCGCGCCAGTTCGACGGCTCGCACCTGACGTTGCCGGGCGTGTCGATGCGCTTCGACCTTCGCGCGAACCAGAAGCGGGCTATCTGGCGCGCGATCCAGCAGGGAGACACGTACCTTGCTCACGCCGTGGGCGCCGGCAAGACGTTTGAAATGATCGCCATTGGCATGGAGGAGCGCCGGCTCGGGCTCTCGAACAAGCCCATGTACGCGGTCCCGAATCACATGCTGGCGCAATTCGCCCGCGAGTTCTTGGAGCTTTACCCGGCCGCCAACATCATGGTTGCGGACGAGCAGAATTTCCACACGCACAACCGCCGGAAGTTTGTCGCGCAAGCCGCGCTGAACAACCCTGACGCGATTGTTATCACGCACTCGGCGTTCGGCCGCATCGGTATGTCGGACGAGTTTGCATCGAAGTTCATTTCTGACCAGATCGCCGAGTGGCAAGCCGCGCTCGACGAAACGGACAAGGGCGACCGCATCACGCGTAAGCAGATCGAGAAGCGCATCGAGCAATTGGAGCGCCGCCTCGAATCGCGCCAGTCGGCCGAGAAGAAAGACCGCGTAATGTCGTTCGAGGAGCTTGGCGTGGACCGCCTGCTGGTGGACGAAATCCACGAGTTCCGTAAGCTCGACTTCGCCACGAACCAAGGCAACATCAAGGGCATTGACCCGAACGGGTCACAGCGCTCCCTCGACCTGTACATGAAGAAGACGTACCTCGACCAGAAGAACCCCGGCCGCGCGCTCGTGGGTGCATCCGGCACGCCGGTAACGAACACGATGGGCGAGCTGTTCACGGTGCAACGCCTGTTCCAAGCCAAGCAGCTTGAGGAAGACGGCCTTCACAACTTCGATGCGTGGTCGAACCAGTACGGCGACATCGTTGCAGGGTTCGAGCAGAACGCGGCCGGCGGGTACGAGATCGTCTCGCGCTTCGCCAAGTTCCAGAACGTTCCCGAGCTGATGCGCCGAGTTCGCTCGTTCATGGACATTCTCACGTCGCAACAGCTCTCGCAGTACGTCGAGCGTCCGAACGTCAAGACCGGCGGCCGCGAAGTGAAGGTTACGCCCTCGCCTTTCGGCTACAAGGAATATCAGAAATCGCTCGAGTCGCGTATCAATGCGATCCGTGCGCGCAAGGGACCGCCGAAAAAGGGTGACGACATCATCCTGAAGGTTATTTCCGACGGCCGGTTCTCCGCTATCGACATGCGCTTCGTCGATCCGACCGCGCCGAGCGACCCGAACAGCAAGCTGAATCAAATGCTGGCATCGGTCGCGGCCGACTACCACGCATCCGCCGACTTCGAGTATTCGACGAACGGCAAGATCGACGCCAACAAGGGCGCCTCGCACATCATTTTCACGGACATAGGGCTCGGCGAGCAGTCCGCCGAAACGCGCGGGTTTGATATGAAGGCGTGGATCGAGCACGCCCTTGTCGAGGCCGGCGTGAAGCGCGAGCACATTGCGTTCGTGCGCGACTACAACACGCACGCGAAGAAAGAACGCCTGTTTGCCGCAATGCGCGCGGGCGACAAGCGCATCATGATCGGCGGCAAGGATATGGAAACGGGCGTCAACGTCCAAAAGCGCCTGTACACCGAGGAGCACTTGGACGCGCCGTGGTTCCCGGCATCGGTCGAGCAGCGCGAAGGCCGCATCATCCGCCAGGGCAACCAAAACAAGGAAGTCGGCATTCGCGCCTGGGCGACCAAGGGCAGCTACGACGCAACCATGTGGGGCATGAACGCCCGCAAGGCGCGGTTCATCGAGCAAGCGCTGACCGGCGACGATAGCGTGCGCTCCCTCGAAGACGTGTCCGAAGCCTCCGCGTTCGATATGGCGGCCGCTCTGGCGTCGGGCGACGAGCGTTACATGAAGCTCGCCGGCCTGAAGGCGGACGTTGAACGTCTGGACCGCCTTGCGCACGCCCACCACGACGAGCAGAACAAGCTGCGCCGCGATAAGAATTACGCCGAGTCCCAAATCGAGCACGATCAAAAGATCACGGACGAGCTGACGGAAGCACTGACGAAGGCCAAGCCGATCCGCGCGGGCGAGTTCTCGGGCAAGGTGGGTAATGTCACGATCGAGGACCGTGCCGAGTTTGGGGGCGCCGTGTTCAATCGCTTCAAGGAGCTGGCAGAGAAGGAAGCGGACACGTCCGAGCAGATCGGCGAGATCGGCGGTTTCCCGATCATGTACCACGGCATAACGCTGAAGGGCTCGGGCGAATACAACGCCGCTGTCACCATCGACATTCCCGGCGACCCGAACCCGATCATTTCCCTGCCGCTCGACCCGGATTTGCCGATCGGCGGCATTGCGACGCGCGCAGCGAATCAGGTGAACAACCTCGAAGGCCAGCGCGCGCAGCTCGCCGAGCGTATCAAGATCAACGGCAACCGCCTGAAGGGCATCAACGGCCGGCTTGGCGCCGTGTTCCCCGAGCAAGCGATGTTGCTCGAAAAGGTTGCCGAGCTGCACAACCTGCAAGACGAGCTGACGAAGGAAAAGACGGCCGAGAACGCGCCGGCACCGTCCGCTGACGCGGCGGCCGCAACGGTCGATATCGAAGGCAAGGAGAAATTCAGCACGGCACCGGTCGAGCAGGAAAAGACCGGCACGGCCGCCGAGCAATTGGACGCGAGCTTGCGCGAAGGCCAGTACGGAGACTTCGCCGGCAAGCTGATCGATGCCGGTAGTGTGGTGCTGCACGATACCGCACTAACCCTCCCGACCGAGAACGGCGCCGGGCGCCAGGGTATGACGACGGAAGACGGCAAGATTCACCTTGTTGCCGATCAGCTCACGCCGCAAAGCGCGGCCGCCGTTCTGCTGCACGAGGCTTTCCACTCTGGCGGCAAGAGCCTGATGAATGAAGCGGCATGGACGGGCTTGCTCGGGCGCCTCGAAGCGCTGATGAACCAAGGGCGCCAGTCCGGCGGCCGCGCGCGCGAGTTCTACGACAAGGCCCGCGCCAGCGTGGAAGCAGCAAACACGCCGGCCGACCAGCGCGCCGAGGAGTTCGGCGCCTACGTGATCGAGCACTTCGAGCAGGCTCCGCGCGTGTTCCTCCGTTGGGCGGATGACGCGGCCGGCGAGATCAAGGCATGGGTTCTGCGCAAGTTCGGCAAGCAGCTCGGCGCCGTCACGCCGGCACAGCTCCGCGCTCTGGCCGTTGCCGCGCTGCGCGATGGTCGCGTAGGCACAAACGGCCCGCAGGGTGGCACGCGCTTCTCGACGCCGACCACCGGCACCCCGCCGGCAAACAGCCTGACGCCGGCCGCGCCTACCTTTTTCGAGCGCCAGCAGGCCCGCGCGCAGAACAACATGAACCGCGTGAAGAAGGTTCAAGAGCGCATCGCGGAACTGACGGGCGCACCGATCGAGGAACGCGCCGATTACTACCAAGCCGAAACGAACCGGCCGGGCCGCATCGCTGCGCGCAAGGATGACGCCGAGGCTCATATGTTCAAGCCGCTGATGAAGGCGCTGAAGAAAACCGGGTTCAAGCCGGATGACCTCGCCGACTTGCTTCACGCTGAACACGCGGTAGAGCGCAACGACGCAATCGCGCGCATCAACCCGGATATGCCGGACGGTGGCTCGGGCATGACGAATGCCGAGGCTCACGCCATTCTCGTGAAGTACGCGAACGCAACCGAGCTGAAGGCTATCGCGCAGAAGGCACGCGACATCGCCAAGGCTACCCTTCAGCTCAAGCTGAACTACGGCCTGATCGATCAACAGACGTTCGATACGATCGACAAGGCATACGCGAACTACGTGCCGCTGAAGGGCGACGGCGAGTATGGTCCCAAGGTAAAGCGGGCGATGGGCCACAGCTCGCGCGACGAATACATTCTGGAAAACATCGCGCGCGACTACGATCAAGTCATATCGAGCGGCGAGAAGAACCTCGCACGTCAATTCCTCCTCGCGCTCGTGGCCGAAAACCCGGATGACGACCTCTGGACCATCGGCGTGCCGCCGAAGGGCCGCTACATCGCCGGCCGCGTGTACAACGTGGTCGATACCGGCCCGCTCGGCGGCAAGACCGGCAAGACGGTAGGCTCGTTCACGTCGCAATCTCAGGTGAATGCTTTCCTCGAAGGGCTTGGAGCGCACGCCCGCGCCAACTACACCGTGCTCGACTCGAACGGCGATCGTGTGGCCGAGTTCGTCAAGCCGTTGCAGGAAAACGAGGTAATGGTCTACGTGGACGGCCAGCCGGTTCGCATCCAGATCCACGATTTGCCGCTTGCCGCGCAGCTTCGCCCGCTCGACAACGCGCAGATGCACCCGATCCTCGAAGCCATGCGGACCATGAACCGCTACTTCTCGAAGATTTACACGGGCGCGAACCCGGCATTCATTCTGCGCAACGCGATCCGCGACTTCGGCACGGGCTCGGTGAACATGGCCGGCCAGTACGGCGCCGCGACGATGGCAAGCGCCTGGAAGCACTACCCGATGGCGTTCAAGTCTCTCGGCCAGTGGGCGGCCACGGGCAAGGCGCCGGCCGGCAAGATGGGGACGTACCTGACGGAATACCGCATGCAGGGCGGCAAGACCGGCGCATCGTGGATGAGCGACCTCGACGCGCATGGCAAGAACCTGACGGCCATGTTCGAGGACGCATACGGCGCGCGCGGTTTCCTGAAAGACGGCATGAAGGGTAAGGCCGCCGTCGTGGCCGGCCGCAAGATCGTGAGCGGCCTCGCGCACGTCTTCGAGATCGGCAACCAAGCGGCCGAAAACGCGATGCGTCTCGGGCTCTATGCCACGCTGCGCGACAAGGGCGAAACGCCGGGCAAGGCAGCAGCGGCCGCGAAGAACGTCACCGTTGACTTTGACCGCAAGGGTTCGACCACGAGCGCGCTCGGCGCAATCTGGCTGTTCTTCAACCCGGCCATTCAAGGTACGTCGAACGCGTTCAAGACCATCCTGAAGGGCGACCACAAGGTGCAGGGCATGGCAGCACTCGGCATGCTCGGCGCGCTCGGGTTCATGACGGCCGCTGGCGGCATGGATGATGATAAAGACGAATGGCTCGGGACCGCTTGGAGCATGCGCACCAAGAATTTCCGCATGCGCATCGGCAGCAAGACCTTGCAGGTTCCTGTGTCTCAGGAATTCGCGCCGATCTACGCTATGGGTGTTGGCCTCGCCGAATTGACGCGTGGCATTAGCCCGATGAAAACGACGGCGCGGATGGTATCGAGCTTTATCGATGCCTACTTCCCGCTGAATGGCATCTACGACGCGGATAGCGACAACCACAAAGCAGACATCGCGGCCGCCGTCACGCCGACGATTGCCAAGCCCTTCGCCGAGCTGGCAAACAACCGCAATTCGTTCGGCAACAAGATTGTTCCCGAGAACGAGCACGCACCGAACACGCCCGCGAACCTGAAGAAATACCGTTCGAGCGAAGGCTCTGTCTACGATGACATCGCGCAGGCGACGGCGAAGGCTGGCGAGTTCATCGGCATGAAGCCCTACCAAGACGACATCACGAAGGTGAGCCCCGAGACGTTGAAACACCTTTGGCGCTCGTATGCCGGCGGCTTGGGTCAGTTCGTGGCGGATATGGTTGGCATCGGCAAGCTGGCAGTCACCGAGCCGAGCGCGATCGAAGCCAAGGATATGCCGTTCGTGCAGGACTTCGTTAAGGATCAAACGATGGGCGCTCTGCGCTCGCGCTACTACGACGTTACGGCCGAGTCGAAGGCGGCACGCGAGGAGCTGATGCTTGCGAAGAAGGCGAAAGACCCGGAAGCGATCACCGAGGTTGCGACGCGCGAGGGTAACGGTATCTTGATCGGTACGGCCAAGGTGGCAGACAAGACCACGAAGACGCTCTCAACGATCCGGGAAATGGAGGTTGCTATCCAGAAGGATAAAACCCTGTCCGTGGGCGAGCGTCGCGCCAAGCTGAAGGAAAACGAGGCATTGCAGCAGCAGATCATTCGCAACGCCTTGGACGTCATCCAGCGCTAACGAAGGGACGCGACTCGGGGATACAACTCAAAGCATGAGGCGGCCCCGATCCGCGTTTGCGCGCGGACGGCGCACTCTTCGGCGCTCGAATACCCCAGGGTGAAGCGCCCTATCACCATCCCGAACACGAGCGCGATAACTACGGCAACGTAGTTCATCGCGTTTTCCTTGCGCGATCCTCCGCGTCGATCACTTCAACGGCGCGCTGCACACGGCGCAAGCGCTCTATCTCGCGGATGGCGGCCGCCTCTACACAGTCGCGGATAAACGACGATTTGCTATGAATGGCGCGGTGCTCGACGAGGTAATCGAGCTGGATCATAAGAGGTTCGGGAAACGGAACGTTGATAGAGATTTTCACGCCGGGATTGCCGGCGGACCACGGCGTTTCCGCCTGTTCTGCCTTTGTCAGTCTGCGTGCGGGCACGTGCTCTGTGTTTCTGCGCGGCGTGGTGTTTCCCATTTTTTCGGCCTCTATAGCACGGTTCCGCACAATGCGAAACCATAGGACAAATATTCGCATTTAATCCTTTTAGGCACTAGCGCCCGCGCGCGATATGTGGTTAGCAAAACCCTTGACGGTGCTACAATCGCACCATTATTTCTTGGTGGGTCAATCGGGATGAACGAGGAAATCCGACAAGTCGCAGAAGCAGCTAAAGACCCTACCTCATACGATCTTTTGACGTATGGATGGGTCTTTGCGCTTTCTGCCTGGGGCGGCTGCGTTCGGTTTATCCGTAAAGTCAAGGCGGGCGAAATGAACACGAAGCAAGCTCTCAATTCTTTGGCATGCGAAGTAATTATTTCGGGCTTCTCGGGCGTAGTGACCTTCTACGCGGCGCAAGCCACTGGCGTATCGCCGCTTTGGACTGCTGTGCTCGTGGGCGTGGCCGGACATATGGGCGGCCGCAGCATCGAGATATTCGAAGGGTTCTTCAAGCGGTGGGCCGGCGCACCGGCTGACGACGATAAAGGCAAGCAATGACCGTTACCACTCTCACCCTCGACGACTACAAGAAAGCGGCCGCAGACCTTGGCGTGTCGGTCGCGGCCGTTCGTGCCGTTGCATCCGTCGAGACTAAGGGCGCCGGGTTCCTGCCCGATGGCGTGCGGCCCGTGATCCTGTTCGAGCGGCACATCATGCGCCGCCAGCTCGTGAGCAACGGCCTCCCCGGCGATGCGCAGCACTTCGCCATGACGCAACCGGACATCGTGAACGCGACGCCGGGCGGGTATTCGAATAAGGCCGGCGAGTGGGACCGCCTCGCGCGGGCTATTACGATCCATCGGCCGTCCGCGATCGAGTCGGCATCGTGGGGCATTTTTCAAATCATGGGCTTTCACTGGAAGCTCATGGGCTACGCATCGGCGCAAGCATTCCTTAATGCCATGTATAGCGGTGCAGGCGCGCACCTCGATGCCTTCATCCGCTTTGTGAAGGCGAACCCGAATCTGATTCGCGCGCTGCGCGCCCTCGACTTCGCCGCGTTCGCGTCCGGCTATAACGGCAAGGATTACGCGATCAACAAGTACGACACGAAGATGCGCGACGCCTTCATTACCTACAGCAAGGAGCAAGCAGCATGAGGAAGCTTATCGACGCCATCGCGGCGCATTTGATCGACGACATTCACCGCGCGCACACGTTCCTTGTGACGTGGCTCGCGCTCGGCCTGGGCGTCGTGGCGGAAGCGGCCGAATACCTGCCCTTCCTGCGCGATTACTTCGACCCGACCACGTTGAAGTGGATCGCACTCGCGATCTTTGTGGCTCGAATCATCAAGCAGGGCAAGCCGGCCGAGGCTAAGAATGCTGGCTAAAGCGATTGCCGTTCTCGTCGCGGCCGCGCTCCTGTTCGGCGCGGGCTGGACGGTGAACGGCTGGCGCGCAGACGCGGAAATCAACACGCTCAAGTCGGGCTATGACAAGACGGCGGCCGATGCAACCGAGAAGGCGCGCGCGACTGAGCAAGGCTGGCAAAAGAAAGTCGCCGACATCGACAAACAACGTTCAAAGGAACTGGAAGATGCGAAGCTTGAAAACGCTCGGCTGTCTGCTGCCGTCGCTGCTGGCGATGTCCGCTTGCGTGTCCGCGCCTCCTGCTCGGCAAGCAGTGGATTGCCCCAAGCCCCCGGCGCCGCCGGCATGGCTGATGAAGGCACCGCCGAACTCGATTCAGACGCTCGACAAGATTATTTCGCCCTACGCGATCAACTAGCGGAAAGCGAGAAACAGATATTTGGCCTTCAGGACTACATCAACACCGTACTGTCGCCGCAATAGTCTCTCTCCCCTTGGCATGGGGTTTGGCCTCGCTCTCGGGCGGGGCTTTTTTTTACCCATCGGCGCATACTGTACGTTTATACAGCTTCCGATATCTCGATGGGCTTCCTCCAAGACCGTGACTTCTCGCATCCGTGCTGGCGATGCGAGCATTGGGCCGGCGACATTCCCAACACGGCGCACGCCTATTGTGTCCGTGACGGCCGTTTGCTTGTCCAGGCGATTGCGGCTACTGGCTGCGCGTTTTGGGTAGTGGCGACCGGCTTGGATGAGGACGAACAGCCCGCAAAATGGCGCCAACCGAGCGTGCGATGAGCCCCATTTCCCACGGTTTTCAGTCTACGCATTTTCTCCCCACGCACCCCGCAAACCCTTTGTTTATATAAAGGTTCGTAGCCGACCTCACGCACCAGGTTGAAAACAAAGCCTCGCAGTGAAAACTGCGAGGCTTTGTCGTTCCTGGCGCTGGTTTGTAGGGCGATGACAGATCAAGCGGCCCCGCGCTGCGTCAGCACTTCATCGATCAAACCGTACTCCCGCGCCTGATCCGCCGACATGAAATTGTCCCGGTCGGTATCGCGGACGATCTCCTCCACGCTCTTGCCCGTGCGCTCCGCCATGATCCCGTTCAGGCGCCGGCGCAAGTGCAGCACCTCTTCGGCCTGGATGGCGATATCCGCAGCCGTGCCCTGCGAACCGCCCGAAGGCTGGTGGATCATGATGCGCGCGTTGGTTAACGCGAACCGCTTGCCCTTGGCGCCCGCGTTCAGCAGGAACGTGCCCATGCTGGCGGCGAATCCGGTGCATAGCGTGGAGACGTCCGGGCGGATGAACTGCATGGTGTCGAAAATCGCCATGCCGTCATAGACCGAGCCGCCCGGCGAATTGATGTACAGCGAGATGTCCTTGTCGGGGTTCTCGGCTTCGAGGAACAGCAACTGCGCCACGACCAGACTCGCCGTCTGGTCCGTCACCGGTCCCACCAGGAAGATGATGCGTTCGCGCAGCAGCCGCGAATAGACGTCGTAGGCACGTTCGCCGCGTCCGGATTGTTCTATGACGGTCGGCACGAGGCCAAGGTTGTGGGGATTCATATCGCTGCGTTTCCTTTGTTTTTGCCGATATCGGCTGAAGGTGGTTGCCTCACCCGATATGACGCGCACCGTCGTCCGTGCGTGACGCCCGTTCACGCGATATATTTTTGCCGGCGACTGTCACATTCGCGCGATGCCAGCCGTCAGGCCGTAGTCAGACCGCTACATGGCGGAAGCACGTGATGAGGGGAACCTGCATGACTGGTGATACGGATATTGATCGCGACACGGCGCAACTCGCCATCTTCGAGGCGTCGCGCGCACGGCTGTTTTCGCTTGCGTACCGGATTTTGGGCGTGCGCGCGGATGCCGAGGACGTGGTCCAGGACACATTCGTGAAATGGCATCTGCAGCAACGCTCAGCGGGTTTGGACTCGCTGGACTCGCCGGCCGCGTGGCTTGCGACGGTCGCAAAACGCACGGCCATCGACCGCCTGCGGCATCTGAAATATGAAACGCCGTTGGCCGGCGGTATCGACCGGTCCGATTCCATCGATACCGCCCCTTCGGCCCAGACGCTCGCGGAACAAACGTCCGATTTGTCGTACGGAATGCGCCGCGTGCTCGAGCGGCTGTCGGCGGAAGAACGGGCGGCCTTCCTGCTGCGCGAGGCGTTCGAAGCGGACTACGCGAGCATCGCGAAGATCCTGAACCGAAGCGCCGCGCATTGCCGGCAGATGGTGCATCGCGCGAAAGACCGGGTGCGCGACGAGCGGACTCGCGATGGTGCGCAACGTTCTCGTCTCGGCGACGAGGCGATTGAGCCGCTGCTTGACGCCATCGCGCGCCAGGACGTCAGCGCGCTAGTCGCGTTGACGCTTGCTGCTTCGCCGGCAATCGCGGTAATCACCGCTGTCGCGAGCGCCGAACGACAAGCGGCCTTGCTGACTCGCGCGCTGATCGCACGCCTTCGGATCGGCCGTATCGACTTGGGGGCACCGGTCGACTACGAGCGCGTATCCGCTCTCGCGGCCGCTTGACACCTTTTTCTTCGTGTTGGCCGCGCGGGTAACGGCATCCATTGACCGCCGCCGCGTGCCCGATCTCGCGCCGGCGTATCGTCGGAAAAACCCGCACAGGACCGCCAGCCACGCCGCAAACGAATTCTTTCGCCCGAACCGTCTCGTGTATCCTGAAAACTGGTGTCCGGAGAATCCGGCCACCTCGATCAAGGATCCACAATGGCTTTCAACCATCAGGCCGCGACTGTCGCGGCAGGGTCGCGGAGCATGTTTGCCAGCGGCCTCCTCCCTGTTGGTTTTCGCTTGAGCGGGGCAGCCAGGTGAACGAGCCACAACGCTTTACTGTACGGCATACGAGCATCTACCGGTATTCGGAACCGGTGGATTTTGGCGAGCATCGAATGCTGTTCCGGCCGAGGTCCAGCCACGATCTGCGCCTCGTCACCATGCAACTGAAGATCACGCCGGAACCGGCGCGGTTGCGCTGGCTGCACGACATTTTCGACAACTCGGTGGCCGTCGCCACGTTCGACAGCCAAGCGAAAGAACTGGCGTTCGAGAGCGAAGTCACGCTCGAGCACTTCGAAACGCCGCAGCCGGATTACGCGCTCGAGCGCTACGCCGCCACATTTCCGTTTGCGTACACGAACGAGGAGGCGTCGGATCTCGTCAACGCGCGTAATCGGCCGGAGCCGGATGGCGATGTCGATGCCTGGGCCAAGCGCTTCGTCACGCCCGGCAAAACCATGGGCACGATGGCGCTGCTGCGCGCGATGACGCAATCGATCAACGACGACTTCAAGTACGTCCGCCGCACGGAGAAAGGCGTGAATCGTCCCGCCGATACCTTGCGCCTGCGCAGCGGCAGTTGCCGGGATTTCGCGGTATTCATGATGGACGCGGTGCGCTCGCTGGGGCTCGCCGCGCGTTTTGTCAGCGGCTACATCTTCGTGCCCGATCATGACGCCACGCGCGGTGGCGGCGCCACGCACGCATGGCTGCAGATTTATCTTCCCGGCGCCGGCTGGGTCGATTTCGACCCGACCAACAGCATTATCGGCAACCGTCATCTCATCCGCGTCGCGGTTGCATGGGACCACCATCAGGCCCTCCCGCTCTGGGGAACCTGGAACGGTGAGCCCGGCTCGTTCCGCGGCCTCGATGTCGAGGTCAGCGTGACCGAAAACCGCTGATGTCCTCTTCCATAGAAAGGCCACTCCCATGAAACTCCGCGTTGGTTACGAGCTGGTCTACGAGTGTCCGCAACCGACACCCATGCTTCTCATGCTGAACACGCATTTCTCGTTCGCGCCCCAGGTTTTGCTCGCTGATTTGCTGGTGGTCGATCCGCCGGTGCCGATCTCGCAGTATCGCGACGGTTTCGGCAACCTGTGCAGCCGGATCGTCGCGCCCGAGGGCCAGATAGCACTGTCGACGTCGGCGTTGCTGGAGGTGCCGGAGGAATTCGAAAAGCCCGGACCGGATGGCTGGCAGCATCCGGTTGAAAACCTGCCCAACGAATGCCTGGTCTTCTTGCTTGGCAGCCGATATTGCGAGACGGATCTGCTCTCGGATATCGCGTGGAAAATGTTCGGCAATACGCCACTGGGACGCCCACGGGTGCAGGCTATCTGCGACTTCGTGCACAACCATATTGTGTTCAATTATGCGCATGCGCGGCCGACCAAGACGGCGTGGGAAGCCTATCAGGAGCGTCAGGGCGTATGCCGCGACTTCGCGCATCTGGCCGTTACGCTATGCCGCGCGATGAATATTCCGGCGCGCTACTGCACGGGTTATATCAGCGACGCAGGCATGCCGCCGCCGTACACGTCGATGGATTTCGCCGCGTGGTTCGAGGCTTATATTGGCGGAAACTGGCAGACGTTCGATGCGCGTAACAACGTTCCGCGCATGGGCCGCGTGTTGATGGCGCGAGGCCGCGATGCCGCCGATGTCGCTATCAGCAACACGTTCGGGCCCACGACCCTGCTTAAATTCGATGTGGTTTGCCAACCGCAGTAACCATCTCTTTTGCTTTGGATTTCTAACTGATATTTGGTCGACGGAAACGGGCTCGCCGCATCGCGCGGCGTCGCCGGTTCCGCCCCGCCTTGCAGCACATTCCCATCCGGGGGATAATTCGGCTTGAACATCGCGTGCAGTCAGGCTTCCGCCGCACCGATAAATACAATGCTTCATGCTCCCTTACCTGTCCTGTTTCCAGAACGCGCCCGAGCCATTGAGTTTCAATGGCTTTTTTTCTGGCCCGGACCGGTCGGCTCACGCCGTCATCACCTTCCATTGCCGTGAACTTCGACGACTACTGCCAGCAAAAAGCCGCTCCCGATGGCTCCAGCACGTACTACGCCCTGCGCCGTGCCCCCTCGGCCAGACAGCCGCTTCTGACAGCGCTTTACGCATTGCGCCGGGAGCTGGAAGACACCGTCAAGGAAACCAGCGACCCCACCATCGGCCGGACCAAACACGCCTGGTGGCAAAAGGAACTGGCCAGCCTGTTCGGCGGCGAACCCGCGCACCCCGTGACGAAGGCGATCGCCGCGCATCAGGCGAACACCCCGGTTCTGGACGAGCAAGGACGGGCATCGATTGAAAATCTGGTCGACGGTTTCAGCATGGACCTCGATCAAGCGCGTTATCTCGACTGGCCGGGTCTGCGGCGCTATCTGGACAACGTCGGTGGCGCGTTTGCCTTGATGATCGCCCGCGCGAGTGCACGCCGTCCTGATGATGTATCGGGCTGGGCCAACTCGCTTGGCACGGCGTTGACGCTGGCGGAGCGCGTAGCAGAAGTCGGCGACGACGCGCGCCACGGCCGCATTTATCTCCCCATCGACGAACTGCAGCGCCTCAATGTCACCGCGGCCGATCTCATCAACCGCAAATACAGCGATGCGTTCACTGACCTCATGCGCTTCCAGACCGGCCGCGCACGCGAAGCGCTTAAGCAGTCACTGGCCGCGATCCCCTCGGACGAGCGCGCGACCCAGCGCGTGTTGCGTACGCAAGCGGCTTTATCGCTGGCATTGCTCGATGAGATCGAACGCGAAAACTTCCAGGTGCTCCATCAGCGGATTGCGCTGACGCCCATTCGCAAACTGTGGATCAGTTGGCGCGTCCGATAGCTTGACCGTGGTCGCTTCCTGATGCCCTGTGCTTACACGCGCAGCAAAGGCAGCGGCTCGAACTTCTGGCCGAGGACCGTGGCGGAATTCATACCCCACCACGGCCCGAGCACGGTCGCATACATCTGCCTGAAGTCCACGCCGACAGGGAGATTGCCGTTCCCGTCCAGCCGCGCCAATTCCGGCGCTGCACCATGAAGCCCGCCGTTCACCCGGCCACCCATCACGAAATGCGGCGCGACCGTGCCATGATCCGTCCCGTTGCTCTGGTTCTCACGCGGCCGCCGGCCAAACTCGGCGTAAGTCATGACGAGCGTCTCGTTCCATCGGCCCAGTTCGAGGAGCGCCGAGCGCATCGCGACCAGGCCCTCCGATAACTGCTTGAGCAACGCCGCCTGCTGACCCGGCTGGTTCTGATGGGTATCGAAGCCAGTGAGCGTCAGGCGAATCACCGCGACGCCCTGCCCCGTTTGCGGCACGCCGGCGGGGGTATCGGTGGCGGCAAGCACTTGCATGGCGGTCTTGATCGATGTACCGAATGCACCGCCCGGAAATTGCGTCTTCAGCACGAACTGGCCGGCGCGTGGACGCAACCGGTCGGCTGCCTTCACGATCTCGTTTTCCACATCGAGAATATGCGCGAGCGCCGGGTTGCGTTCTTTCAACGATATCGGCGTCGCGAGCCGTGCCTGTTTCTCGAACTGCGCCGGATTCACGAGCGCAACCGCTCGTGCGCCATTCGCAAGCGGCCCCATTTCCGCGCTGCCAATAACCACGGCATCGGCAGCAAATCCTGCCGGCACGGGCTGCGCGCGAAACGTACGCGTGAGCCAGCCTTCGTGCAGATATTGATCGGCGCGCGAGGCGGTGTCCCAGATCTCGATGGATCGAAAATGCGAGAGGTTCGGTTGCGGATAACTGACGCCCTGCACGATCGCGAGCTGGCGGTCTTTCCATAGCGGCATCAAGGGCTGCATCGCGGGGTGAAGGCCCGTGCGCTCGTCGAGTTGCACGACCTCCTCACGCTTGATGCCAATCTTTGGACGCAGCGCGGCGTAAGCAGCATCGGCGAACGGGATCACCGTGTTCAGGCCGTCGTTGCCGCCCTTCAGTTCGACCAGGATCAGCACGTTGCCATAACCGGTCGCACGCATCCCGACCGGGAGTTGACTTGCTGCGGCAAACGCCGACGGCGCAAGAGCGAAAGCGCTGGCTGCACCGGTCATCGAAAGGAAGTCGCGTCGGTTCATGGTGACCGCCTATTTCAACTGGTACGCAGGGTCCATCAACAAGACCCGCAGATACGCGCTGCTCGTGACGTCGGGTTCGATGGCATCGGCGGGGGAAACCGCCAGAACCGCGCGCTGCAACTGCAATTGCGTCGACAGATCGGGGCGCGCGTCGGGCGTCGTATTGTATTGCGCGAGCCATGCGCCCAGATCGAAGCGCAAGCCAGGACGCGGCGGGAGCATCGCCGCGGATTTCATGGCGGCGTTCGTCATCATGCTTGCCATCGGATTGACCGGTCCTCGTGCGGCCGTCGCCGGGCGCATGCCGTGTGCTTCGGTCGCCCGAAACAACTGTTCGATGAACTGCTTGCGCGCGAGCAGCGTAGAGCTGTTGATCCAGTTTTCACCGCCCGGCCAGCCCTTCACGTTCGGCGGATAAAACAGGTTCTCGCCGAAATTGCGCACCTGGGCGGCAAGCGGCGTCGCGTCCTGATCGGCGTAACCGATATCGAACTCGCGCACAGCGCCAACCACGAATTCCGCTGGCGACTTCACCAGCACGCCACGGTTGCGCTCGTCCCAGAATGCCTCCGATAAAAACACCCCCCGCAACGCCGTCTTGATGTCGTAATGCGACTCGCGAAAACGCTCGGCGACCGGCGCAATCTGCGCCGGATCCGGCGTCTCGGAGATGAACTCGCGCCACAGTTCGGTCGTGATGAAGGTAGCCGTTTCCGGTTGAGCAAGGAGGATGTCGAGCACCTGATCGCCATCGAAATTGCCCATCTGGCCGAGCACGGTCTTGTCGCCGTCGTCGTGGATCTTTGGATTGAACTGGTAGGCGAGCGTATTCGGATCGAGCGTCCAGCCCGTGTAGGCCCGTGCGGCTTCGGCCACGTCGCGCTGCGAATAATGTCCCTCACCGAGCGTGAACAGTTCCATCACCTCGCGGGCGAAGTTTTCGTTGGGACGGCCCTTGCGGCTGCCGGCGCCGTCGAGGTATTGCAGCATGGCGGGATCTTTCGAGACCGCATGCAGCAAGTCGCCGAAATTACCCAGCGCGTCGCGACGCAGCAGCGCGTTCTGCCGGAACATGAGCTGCGGATAGTGAACCTTCTCTTCGGCGGACGGGAAGTGATCGTGCCAGAAGAGTGTCATGCGCTCGGTGAGCGGCGAGCGTGTGGTCACCATTTCCCGCACCCACCAGCCGCGCAACTCGTCGTATCGACGGCTTTGTTCGCGCTGGTCGTCACGGCGCTGATCCTGTGCCCATGCACGGCGTATATCGGCCGATGGGATGGGCTCCGTGACCCACGCGGGCGGCGGCGTGGCGGCTTCGGTGCGTGCGCCGGCGAGCAAGGCATCGACTGCCTCCTCACGCGTTTTGCCGATATACACCGCGACCTCGCTCGCATTCGCCGCGAAGCCGGTTCGGGTGAGCAGGAAACGGGCGTCGGTGGCGTCTAGTGGATCGGCATCGGGCGCTGCCTCTTCCGTCCGATGCACATTGCGCATCCGGTGCTGCGTAGTGTTCTGCGCCGCCTGTGCCGTCAGCGCGCAGGCCAGCATCACGCACAGCGCGATCGCGCCAGTACCGATACCAACGCCGATGCGGGAATCGCGAGCAACGTGGAAATGAAGAAGCCTGGAGAGTGGCATCGAAGAGCGGTCCGGTAGCCGTGCTAAGTCAATCAACGGCGACGCGTCGATGCCCGTTGACCACGTCGACTCCGTTGCGCCTCACGTCAGGAGTTGAAAACCGCCAATCCTTGATCGCGGGTCTGGTCAACTACCCAAGCGCTCAACGCTTATAAAGATCCCTGACCGCTTCCTCGATATGCTGGCGCAGCAGACGCCGTTCATCTGCGGTCATCACAGAGTGTCTCGGAGGCCGCGCGGGTGGCTGTGGATCGCTTTGCGGTGCAGGCATGGGCGGCTGCAGGTCGCGGCTGTCATTCAACGGCTTTTGCATGCGATGCTGAGCGCGCATGAAGCGGCCGTCGAAGCTGCGTTTCTTGAGTGGATGTGAGTTGGAATCAGAACTGTCGCCCTCTGGATTCGAATACCGGGAAGACGATGCGGACGAAGAGGAAGACGACGATGACAACGACGAATCCGGCCGGTCGGACGCCGCCGAACTGCGATTGGAAGACTGCGATGGTTGCGCCATGGCGGTGCGCGTGGCAAACACGGCGTAAAACGCGCTAGCGATCAGCGTTAGTCGGATGATGCGCTTGGTGCGCACAGGTATGCGCCGCCGCGCTCCCTTCATGTTGTTCCCTTCGTTGCTCGACAACCGGACAGTCTCAGGCTCTTTGGCGTGTTTGCGTGTCATGCAGCAGTGACGGTTAATGCCGCCATGATGCTGACGTGCAATCATTGTACTAATGGAGTATCCACCGAATGACGGGCTTAGGTAAAGGAGTGTACGCATAGAAACTTTATGTCGTGCCACGCTCACCGTAAATTTTGTAACTATCTGTTACCTTAGAAATGGCGCAAACTAGCAGCTCTTTCTAATCGCGCTAAGATGCGGGCATGGAAACCAAAAATCCCTCAAAAATACTCGTAGTCGACGACGATCCCCGTTTGCGTGATCTTTTGCGACGTTACCTCGGCGAACAGGGCTTTAACGTCTATGTCGCTGAAAATGCGCCGTCGATGAACAAGCTCTGGGTTCGAGAACGTTTCGACCTGCTCGTGCTCGACCTGATGTTGCCGGGGGAAGACGGACTCTCGATCTGCCGGCGCCTGCGTGGCAGCAACGACCGTACGCCCATCATCATGCTCACGGCGAAAGGCGAAGACGTCGACCGCATCGTGGGCCTGGAAATGGGCGCGGACGACTATCTGCCGAAGCCGTTCAACCCGCGCGAACTCGTCGCGCGGATTCATGCCGTGCTGCGCCGGCAATCTCCGTCGGAACTGCCGGGCGCGCCGTCTGAAACCACCGAAGTCTTTGAATTCGGCGAATTCGCGTTAAATCTCGCCACCCGCACGCTGACCAAGAACGGCCAGGAAATCCCGCTGACCACCGGCGAATTCTCCGTGCTGAAAGTATTCGCGCGTCATCCGCGTGCGCCGCTGTCGCGTGAAAAGCTGATGGAACTGGCACGCGGCCGTGAATACGAAGTTTTCGACCGCAGTCTCGATGTCCAGATCTCCCGGTTGCGCAAGCTGATCGAGCCGGACCCGAGCAGCCCTCGCTTTATCCAGACCGTGTGGGGTCTTGGCTACGTCTTCATTCCCGACGGCGCAGCGTGAGACCTGAGTCCTCTGGATTTGAGTCCTGATTGAGTACCGACAAACGCGCCCCGTGCGCGCCACGAGCACGAGCATCAACGACCCATGCGGATTGACAGGCGGCTACTGACGCTCGCGTTCGGCGGCCTGTTCTGGCGGACCTTCGCCTTGATCGCGTTGCTGATCGCGGTCAGCATTGCTGCGTGGTTCCAGAGCTTTCGGGTCATCGAACGCGAACCGCGCGCGCAACGCGTCGCGCTGCAACTCGTCGCGGTCGTCAAGCTCACGCGTACTGCCCTCCTTTACTCCGATCCCGATCTGCGCCGCGCGTTGCTGCAGGATCTGGAAAGCAATGAAGGCGTGCGCGTGTATCCGCGCGAGACCACCGATAAATACCGCCTTCAGCCGGACGAATCGCTTAACCGTTTGATCGAGCGCGACGTGCGCGGCCGGCTTGGCAACGACACGGTGATCGCGCAATCCGTCAACGACATTCCGGGTGTCTGGATCAGCTTCAAGATCGACGACGACGATTACTGGGTGGCGCTCGATCGCGATCAACTCGATAACGTCACCGGCCTGCAATGGGCCGGCTGGGGCATTTTCGCTCTCGCGCTATCGCTGTTCGGCGCGGCGTTCATCACCAGCCTCGTGAACCGGCCGTTCGCGCGGCTGGCGCTGGCGGCGCGCAAGGTCGGCTCGGGGCAGTCGCCCGAACCGTTGCCCGAGCGCGGCATGGGCGTGGCCGCCGAAACCAATCGCAGTTTCAATCAGATGGTGCAGGACCTCGAGCAACTCGATGCCGACCGCGCGCTGATGCTCGCGGGCATCTCGCACGACTTGCGTACACCGCTCGCACGTCTGCGGCTCGAAACCGAAATGAGCCCCTCCGACGAAGCGACGAAACTCGCGATGGTCGATGACATCGAACAGATGGACATGATCATCGGGCGCTTCCTTGATTACGCCCGACCGATGCAGCGCATGGCCGAAGCCGTGGATCTTTCGTTGATCGGCGGCGAAATGGCCGCGCGTTTCTATGGGGAAGACGGCGTGGTCATGAAGACCGACCTGGCGCAGGGCGCGGTCATAGAAGGCGATCCGACCGATATGCGGCGGGTGATTGGCAACCTGCTGGAAAACGCGCGCAAGTACGGCCGTAGCGCGGCGGACGACATCGCGCGGATCACGCTGCAAACGCATGTGAACCATGGGCGCGTGGAGTTGTCGGTCATGGATGAAGGCCGCGGCATTCCCGAAGATCAGGTGGCGCTGATTACGCGCCCGTTTTATCGCGTGGACACCGCTCGGACGCAGGCCAACGGCACCGGGCTCGGCATGGCGATCGTGCAACGGCTTGTCACGCGGCAGCGCGGCACGCTGCGCCTGCGCAACCGCCATCCGCATGCGGGGTTCGAGGTCACCATCGACTTCCCGGCGATTGAAAAACGCACCTTCCGATAAGCCGATGCTCAGAGAACGCTATCGGTCCATTCGTTAAAAGCTATTTGGCTTGTTAGTCAAAAACTATTTATTAAATAATTCAATAGATATATAATGAGATTCGTTCAACGCATTCATCGGCTCGTCGGCGAGTTTGGTGTGCGTCATGTGAGCGTTACAGCGATCAAGTAGTGTTAATTTTCTTCCAACGAACACAGGAGTATTCATATGAAGACCGTGGGCGATAAAGTTGAAGCGTTTACCGTTACTGCTGCCAAGCCGGGTTTCAATCATCACGAAGAAAATGGCGTGTCGGCGTTCGAAGAGATCACCGAACAGTCGTTTCCTGGCAAGTGGAAGATCCTGTATTTCTACCCGAAGGATTTCACGTTCGTCTGCCCGACGGAAATCGTCGAGTTCGGCAAGCTGGCTACGGATTTCGCTGATCGCGATGCCGTCTTGCTCGGTGGCAGCGTGGACAACGAGTTCGTGAAGCTGGCCTGGCGCCGGGAGCACAAGGACCTGAGCAAGCTGAACCACTACGCGTTCGGCGACGTGAAGGGCGAGCTGATCGACCAGCTCGGCGTGCGTGACAAAGAAGCTGGCGTGGCGCTGCGCGCAACGTTCATCATCGACCCGGACAATGTGATTCAACACGTTTCGGTGAACAACCTGAACGTTGGCCGTAATCCGGAAGAAGTGCTGCGCATTCTCGACGGCCTGCAAACGGACGAACTGTGCCCGTGCAATCGCGCTGTTGGCGGTTCGACGCTGTAAGCAGGTACGGCTAAAGGCCCTTCGTGGCTTGGCACCCTGGCCCGTCAGCTTTCCGAGTCATGCTCGAGCCGGCGGGCTTTTTTATCGCTGATCAGATAGGAGAAATTTATGGAATTCCTCGCATCGATTAAAGAACTTATTCCTGATTACGCCAAGGACATTCGCCTGAACGTGGATGGCACGATCGCGCGTTCATCGCTGGAAGGTAATGACGCCGTGGGCGTAGCGCTTGCCGCGGCTTATGCCGCCAAGGCCACGAAGATTGTTGGCTTGATCCGCGCCGCGGGCGTGTTGTCGGCCGAGGAAACGAATGGCGCGTTGACCGCTGCCGCGTTGATGGGCATGAACAACGTGTGGTATCCGTACCTGGAAATGGCCGATAACGCCGATCTGAAGACCCAGCCGGCGGCGTTGCGCATGAATGCGTATGCAACGCATGGCGGCGTCGATAAACGGCGCTTCGAGATGTATGCGCTGGCGGCATCGATTGTCGGCAAGTGCCACTTCTGCGTGAAGTCGCACTACGAAAATCTGGTCGGGGAAGGCATGAGCACAACCCAACTGCGAGATGTCGGGCGGATTGCTGCTGTGATCAACGCGGCTGCGTTGGCGATTGCGGCTGAAGGGAAGTAAGCCACTTCGGCTTGGAAGTGCGAAACAAAACGCTACGCGGCCAGCGTGGCGTTTTTGTTTGCGTCTTTCTTACGCACTCCGGTTTCAGGCGTCTATACCCGTACGCATCAGCAGCACCGCCGCCTGCGCCTCGATGCCCTCTTTACGACCGAGATACCCCAGCTTCTCGTTCGTCTTGGCCTTCACATTCACGCGATTCAGCGGCAACTCCAGATCCTCCGCGATATTCGCGCGAATCGCCTCGATATACGGCGCAAGCTTCGGCGCCTGCGCAATCACCGTCGAATCGACGTTCATGATCCCGAAGCCCGCCTCCGATACACGCGCGAATGCCTCGCGCAGCAGCACCCGGCTATCGGCGCCGGAAAATTCCGCGTCGGTATCGGGAAAATGACGGCCGATATCGCCCATGGCGGCAGCGCCAAACAGCGCGTCTGTAATCGCGTGCAACAGCACATCGGCGTCCGAGTGCCCGAGCAGCCCGCGCTCATAAGGAATGCTCACCCCGCCGATGATGAGCGGCCTGCCCTCGACCAGCTGGTGAACGTCGTAGCCTTGTCCGATTCTGAAGTCCATCGATAATCCTAGAAAGTAAAGCGAGTGAGCACTGAATCAAACCCCGCCGAGCATGGCCGACGCGAGCGCGAAATCTTCCGGATACGTGACCTTGAAGTTACGCAGGCTGCCCTGAATCAGACGCGGCGCATGACCGAGCCATTCGATAGCGCTGGCTTCATCGGTAAGATCGTGGCCGTCTTGCTGCGCCCGCGTGATCGCGTCACGCAACATGCCCAGCCGGAACATCTGCGGCGTCTGCGCCTGCCACAGCCCGTTACGCGACTCCGTGCGTGCAATGCGCCCTTCGTCGTGCGCCACGCCTTCAGCCTCGATACGCTTGAGCGTATCCGCGACTGGTAACGCCAGAATCCCGCCGACCGGATCGTTCTTCAGCTCGGCCACCAGCGTGCGGATCATCTGCGGCGTGAGCCCGGGGCGCGCGGCGTCATGCACGAGCACCCAGTCGTCGTCGCGCGCACCAAAACCGGTCAGCGCCGCGAGGCCGTTAAACACGGACGCCTGCCGCGTCACCCCGCCGCAGCGTTGCACGGCGAAGCGCAAACCGGCAAAACGGCGGTCATCGAAGTGATGATCGCCCGGCGCCAGCACGACCAGCGTCTGCGCGAACTCGGAACAGGCGTCAAAGGCGGCGAGCGAATAACGCAGCATCGGATGGCGGCCGATAGTCTGGTATTGCTTTGGCATCGGTGCACCAGAACGGCTGCCAGAACCGGCGCACGGAATGAGGGCGAACAGGCGGGAAGTCACGAGTTGAAAACGCCCAAGTCAAAGTGAAGCCCGGATTTTATAATAGGTCCATCGCGACCATACCGGTCCCGCGCGCACTTTCGCACGCGAACGGTTCCCCGCACACTTTATGCCTTCAAAAGCCGTTAGTTCACAGTCAACGTCTCCTATCGCACTTGTCAAAGCCGGTCAGCGCTTTGCCTTCGATGGCGCCACCGGTTCCTCCGACGCGCTCGCCCTGGCTCGCTATCACCTCGCTTTCCGCGAAAAAGTCCCGTTATTGGTCGTGATGTGCGCGAGCGCCGTCGATTCGCAACGTCTCGCCATCGAAATTCCGTTTTTTGCGCCCGATGCCCGCGTCAGGCTGCTGCCCGACTGGGAAACGCTGCCTTACGACACGTTTTCGCCCCACCAGGATCTGGTTTCGGCGCGATTGGCGACACTGCACGACCTGGGCGAAGGCCGCTGCGACATCCTGCTCGTGCCCGCGACGACCGCGTTGTATCGAATGCCCCCGGCATCGTTTCTGGCTGCGTACACGTTTTCGTTCACGCAGGGCGAGCGGCTGAATGAGGCGAAACTGAAGAGCCAGTTGACGCTTGCGGGCTATGAGCACGTGAGTCAGGTCGTGCGTCCGGGCGAATATTGCGTGCGCGGGTCGCTGCTCGACTTGTATCCGATGGGTTCGCCGCTGCCCTACCGGATCGATTTGTTCGACGATCAGGTCGATTCCATCCGCGCATTCGATCCCGATACGCAACGCAGCCTGTATCCGGTGCGCGATGTACGTTTGCTCCCCGGTCGCGAGTTTCCCTTCGATGAACCCGCCCGCACCGCCTTTCGCAGCCGCTGGCGCGAAGTGTTCGAGGGCGATCCCAGCCGCTCATCCATATACAAGGACATCGGCAATGGCGTGCCGGCTGCAGGTATCGAGTATTACCTGCCGCTGTTCTTCGACGAAACCGCCACGCTGTTCCACTATTTGCCGCAAGACGCGCAACTGGCGTTCGTCGGCGACATGGACGCGGCCATCAAGCGCTTCACCAACGACACGAAGCAGCGCTATAACTTTTTATCGCACGATCGTGAGCGGCCGCTGCTCGAACCGCAGCGCCTGTTTCTCACCGATGACGACTTTTTCTCATTCGCCAAGCCCTTCGCGCAAATCAAGTTTCCAGCCATGCCCGAGGGCGGCTGGGCCGTGCCGCTGCCCAGCCTTGCCATCGACCGTCACGCCGAAGATCCGCTGCTCGCGCTACGTCACTATCTGGAACAGACGCCAAACCGCGTGTTGTTCGCGACTGAATCCGCCGGACGGCGCGAGACGATCCAGCAACTGCTTGCCGATAACGGCCTGCGCGCCTCGCTCGACGACACCTTCCAGCAATGGCTCACCGGCGATGCCAAATTCTCGCTGGGTGTAGCGCCGCTCGCGAACGGCTTTGCGTTGCCCGGCGAAGCGATCTCGATCATCACGGAGACGGAGCTATACGGACAGCTCACGCGCCGCGCCGGGCGTCGTCGCCAGGAGCAGGCGAGCAACGTCGATTCAATGGTGCGCGACCTCTCCGAGCTGAAAATCGGCGATCCGGTCGTGCATGCGCAGCATGGTATCGGGCGCTACATGGGCTTGGTATCGATGGATCTGGGCGAAGGCGATACCGAGTTCCTGCATCTCGAATACCAGAACGAAAGCAAGCTCTACGTGCCGGTTGCGCAACTGCACGTGATCTCCCGTTACAGCGGCGCAGACCCGGAAAGCGCGCCGCTGCATGCGCTCGGTTCCGGCCAGTGGGACAAGGCAAAGCGCAGGGCCGCACAGCAGATCCGCGATACCGCCGCCGAACTGCTCAACCTCTACGCACGCCGGGCGCTGCGCCAGGGTCATGCATTCCCGCTCGACGCGCGCGACTACGCAAAATTCGCAGAGAGCTTCGGCTTCGAGGAAACGCCCGATCAAGCCGCGGCAATTACGGCCGTGATCGGCGACATGACAAGCGGCAAGCCGATGGACCGGCTGGTTTGCGGCGATGTCGGCTTCGGCAAGACGGAAGTGGCGTTGCGCGCGGCGTTTATCGCGGTGCTTGGCGGCAAACAGGTCGCCATTCTTTCCCCAACCACGCTGCTTGCCGAACAGCACACGAACACGTTCACCGACCGCTTCGCCGACTGGCCCGTGAAAATCGCCGAATTGTCGCGCTTTAAGAGCACGAAGGAAGTCTCGGCATCGATTCAGGCAATCAACGACGGCACCGTCGATATCGTGATCGGCACGCACAAGCTGCTCTCCACCGACGTGGTGTTCAAGCGGCTCGGGCTGGTGATCATTGACGAGGAGCACCGGTTTGGCGTGCGGCAGAAGGAGGCGCTCAAGGCGCTGCGCGCTGAAGTCGATGTGCTGACACTCACCGCGACGCCCATTCCGCGCACGCTCGGCATGGCGCTGGAAGGCTTGCGCGACTTCTCCGTGATCGCCACCGCGCCGCAAAAGCGCCTGGCGATCAAGACCTTCGTCCGGCGTGAAGAAGACGGCGTGATCCGCGAGGCGATGCTGCGCGAACTGAAACGCGGCGGACAGGTTTATTTCCTCCACAACGAAGTCGAGACAATTGAAAACCGGCGCGCGATGCTCGAAGCGCTGGTGCCGGAAGCGCGCATCGCGGTCGCGCACGGGCAAATGCACGAGCGCGAACTCGAGCGCGTGATGCGCGATTTCGTCGGCCAGCGCGCGAACGTGCTGCTGTGCACGACGATTATCGAAACGGGGATCGACGTGCCGAGCGCCAACACGATCCTGATTCATCGCTCCGATAAATTCGGCCTCGCGCAGCTGCATCAGTTGCGCGGGCGCGTCGGGCGCTCGCACCATCAGGCTTACGCGTATCTGCTCGTTCACGATCCGGCCGCGCTCACGAAACAGGCGCAACGGCGGCTGGAAGCGATCCAGCAGATGGAAGAACTCGGTTCCGGTTTCTATCTCGCCATGCACGATCTGGAGATTCGCGGCACGGGCGAAGTGCTCGGCGACAAACAATCGGGTGAGATTCAGGAGATCGGTTTCCAGCTTTACACCGACATGCTCAACGACGCCGTGAAAGCGCTGAAGGAAGGCCGCGAGCCCGACCTGAACGCGCCGCTGGCCGCCACGACCGAGATCAACCTGCACGCGCCCGCGATCCTCCCCGCCGATTATTGCGGCGACGTCCAGGAGCGTTTGTCGCTGTACAAACGCATGGCGAACTGCGAGTCGAGCGATGCCATCGACGCGATTCTGGAAGAGTTGATCGACCGTTTCGGCAAGCTGCCGCCCCAGGCAAACGCGCTGGTCGAGACCCACAAACTGCGGCTCGCGGCGAAGCCGCTGGGCATTGTGAAGATCGATGCAGCCGAGCATGCGATCGCGCTGCAGTTCATCCCGAACCCGCCCGTCGATGCAATGAAGATCATCGAGATGGTGCAAAAGCACAAGCACATCAAGCTCGCGGGCCAGGACAAGCTGCGCATAGAAGTACGCAGCCCGGATCTTGCCGTGCGGATTTCCACGGTCAAGGAAACGCTGCGAGCGCTCGGGGCACCGGTGCGGCAGCAGAAACCCGCCGCCGCGGTAGTGCCTTCACGCTAAACAGCTTCAAACCCATGCACCGCCTTGTCCGGCGGTGCATGGCCGATATTTTCACCAAGTCGCGCGGGATGCACCAGCCTTCAGGCCGGTGAGGCAGAGCGCTCAAGCGTATTGACCGAGTACTGTACAAATATACAGTGGCATGCTATTGATGTGTCATGGCCGAAATTCGCACGAATACATTACGCATCGCGCCTTCCCGTGAGGAAGCGGCGACCTTGCGCGTGCTGGGCGAACGAGTTT
>NZ_JALPRJ010000180.1 GCF_030464885.1 Caballeronia sp. SEWSISQ10-4 2
GGCTGCTCCGCCCGGCCGGCGTGCTGTGGAATCGCAACCGCGGCCTGACGCCCAGTGCGCAACTCATGGTTTCGTGCCTGGAAGAGGCCGCTCAGCTTCTCGCGGTGAAAGGGCGGGGACGCGCTAACCGTCCCCGCCGACAGGGCTGATCCTCAGGAACGGGCCGCCTCCTGCCCGCCCACAGTCCGGCATGTGGGGGCTTAACCATTTGCTCAAGCCCCTGGCAGTTTTTCTCAATTGACCCGCGTCGGCGCGCTGGCAAAATCTGGTTGCGTTCACTCATAAGCGAACGGCAACGCGATTTATCGTGGGAACGGAGACCATCTCCGGTGCGCCACGAGTGGCAGATCGCGGATCAATACAAGGAGACAGGACGACCATGAACTTCAGGACCGCAATATGCGCTTGCGCGGCGCTGTTGAGTGTTGCCGCAACAGCGTTTGCCGGGCCAGCTCCTGATCAGTCTGTCGAAAAGTTTTATCGCGGTAAGGTCCTGACGCTTGTTGTGAGCGCCGACGCAGGCACTGTGACTGACATCGTTGCGCGCCAATTCTCGCGATTTTTCGTTAAGTACATTCCCGGACATCCCCAGGCAGTGGTGATGAACGTGGTCGGAGCTGGAGGAATGGTCGCGGCAGCCTCGCTTCAGTCCAGACAGCCTGATGACGGTACCGTTATAGGCTTCCTGCAACGCAACAACCTCTATATTCCGCTGCTTGATCCGAGGCAAAACAGATTTGACCCGCGCAAAGTCAGGTGGCTTGGCAGTCTCAACAAGGTCGAATACTGCCTGGTTTCAATGACTCGATCAGGTGTGACCACGGCGGATGATCTCACCAGAAAGAAAATGTATATCGGTGCGACCGGTTACGCGAACGAGGACAGGACGCTGCCGGCGCTGCTCAATGAGTACCTTGGTGCCAAGATGAGCATCGTGCCGGGCTATACGGGTCGCGGCGAGGTTTATCTGGCGATGCAGCGCGGCGAGGTCGACGGCTGGGCCTCGACCATTGACGGACTGCAGCAGGGCGAGCCGGTGCGGATGCTCGCTGACGGCAAGATGAAGGTGTTGCTGCACCTAGGCTGGAAAAGCCCGCCGGAGTTCCCGGATGTCCCGAACCTGAGCGCCTATATCACGAAACCGGATGACAAAGCGCTCTTCAACTTGTTCCTGCTGCCGTTCCAGGCGGGACGGCCGATCGCCGTACCGAAGGGCGTGCCCCAGGATCGTCTCAATGCGCTGCGCGCGGCCTTTTCAAAGACGATCGCGGATCCCGAGTTCATCGAGGCAATGAAACGTTCAGGCTTTCCAATCGATCCAATCGACGGAAGAGCGGTGGAACAGATCGTCAGCACGCTGTACACCACACCCGAGTCGCAGCTCGAGAGCGCACGCAAGCTCATCTTCAGTTCTCACTGAAAGCAGTCAGGGAAGTGCGGGTGTCAGTCCTGCTCTCGCGCGTTCCTGGTCTGCTCTGAACTGAAACAAGAGAATGTCATGAGCCTCACGCGGGTGAATGACAGCAATCCACCAGGAGGTCCAATCACATGACGCCCGAAATCATCGACATTCACCCCCATATCATTTCGGCAGACACCGTCCGCTACCCTATCGCTCCTCAGCATGGACATCGCTCGAATTGGTCTGCCACGCGTCCGGTCACGTTCGAGCAGATGATCGCGGAGATGGATGAGGCCGGAGTTGCGAAAGCTGCGATTGTGCATTCCTCAACGACCTACGGTCACAATAACTCTTACGTGGCTGACAGCGTGGCGCAGTACCCGAAGCGCTTTACCGGTGTCTATTCCTTCGACTTGCTGGCGCCCGATGCGTTGAAGACCTTTGATTACTGGTTGGAGCATGGAATGGGCGGAATCCGGCTTTTCACGGGCGGGGCGACACACCAGAGTGACGGGAGCTGGCTGGTCAATCGGGCGACTTTCCCGATCTGGGAGCGCTGTGCCGAGATTGGCATGACCATGGTCGTTCAGACGACGCTGGAAGGTTTGTCAATGGTGGCCGAGTTGGCCGAACGTTTTCCCCCAGTGAAGATCGCCCTCGATCACTGCGCCAGACCCCAGCTCGACGACGGGCCGCCCTATGCGCGTTGCGCGGCGCTATTCGAACTGGCGAAGTATGACAACGTCTATATGAAGATCACGCCGCGGACCCTTGATCTCGCGCAGGCGGCACCAGGTGGAGCAGATGCATTTTTCCCGCACCTGGTGAAGGTGTTCGGGGCAGATCATCTGGCCTTCGGCTCGAACTATCCGGCCTCCGCAGGGCCGTTGAAGAAACTGATAGATCAAGGGCACACCTGTTTCGCAAGTCTCAGCGAGGAGGAGCGCGCATGGGTCTGGGGCCGTACTGCGAAAGTCCTTTACCCTACTCTTGCTGACTGAGCTTGTAGCGATGTCGAAGAGCCAGCGCCGGTGCGCTACGGGCGGGCGGCGACCGTTGCCTGCTCGCACTGCGCTTCCATCTGTCGATGCTGAAATCTGCGACCCTTAAGGGCTCACTGCGTGAGCCCACAAGCCTGCTCTCTCATCAGGATGACGCATGCATTTTTACAACGACGCAACTCTGTTGGCAGCGGGCCATGCGCTGTCGGCACTCTTGCAATTTCACCGCCTCATCTTTCTTGTTTTCGGCGTCGTGGTCGGACTGGCGATCGGGCTGTTGCCCGGGATCGGCGGACTCACGGGCTTTGCACTTTTGGTGCCGTTCACCTACACGATGGATCCTTATGCGGCCTTTGCGATGTTGCTCGGAATGGCTTCGGTCATTACGACTTCGGACGTGATACCGGCGGTACTCTTTGGCGTTCCAGGTCATGCGGCTTCACAGGCCACAGTGCTCGACGGTCTGCCAATGACCAAGCGCGGCGAAGCGGCGCGCGCGTTGAGTGCGTGCTACACGTCCTCGTTGCTCGGAGGGCTGATCGGGGCAGTCATCCTTGCGTTCTCACTGCCGTTGGTGCAGCCTTTCGTCCTCTCCATTGGCACGCCGGAAATGCTGGCGCTCACGATTTTCGGGGTCTCAATGGTCTCGGCACTATCGGGCAACGCGCCGCTGAGGGGGGTGGTCGCAGCCTGCTTCGGCATTCTGGTTGGCATGGTCGGCACCAATGTCGCAACCGGGCAAATGCGCTGGACGGGAGATATCCTTTACCTGCAGGACGGTATTCCGCTAGTGCCGATCATACTCGGCATATTCGCGTTGCCCGAGCTGTGCGATCTCGCCATCCGACGTGCGGCAATCGCCGAAAATGTGCAGTTCAGTTCGCGCCAGGGGATGCGGCAGGGTGTCATCGACACTTTTCGAAACTGGTTCCTGGTCCTTCGCTGCGGCGCGCTTGGCTCGGTCCTTGGGGCGGTTCCTGGCATTACCGGGGCAGTGACGGACTGGATCGCCTACGGTCATGCGCTCCAGACCTCGAAGGGCGCGAAGCAATCCTTTACCACGGGCGATGTGCGCGGTGTGATCGCCCCCGAGGCGGCCAATAACGCGAGGGAGGGCGGTAGCCTGGTGCCCATGCTGTCTTTCGGCGTACCCGGTGGCGCGGCGCAGGCTATTCTGCTGAGCGCGATGATGGTGCATGGGTTCATCCCCGGGCCCGACATGCTGACCAAGCATCTCGATCTGACCTATTCCATGGTCTGGTCTATCGCGCTTGCCAATATTTTCGGAGCGGGCCTTTGCTTTCTGCTCAGCGGGCAATTTGCCAAGATCTCGACGCTGCGCTACACGCTCATCCTGCCGGTCATCATGCCTATCATCTATGTCGGTGCCTTCCAGGGTTCGCGTAGCTGGGGCGACCTATTCGTGCTGCTCATTGCCGGGCTGGCCGGCTGGACCATGAAGCGCCTGAAATGGGCGCGTCCGCCGCTGATCCTCGGTCTTGTACTCGGCGTGCTGATGGAACGTTACATGTCGATCTCCTTCGTGCGCTATGGCATGGATTGGCTGAGGCGGCCGGTGGTTACGGTTCTGCTCATCCTCGCGGCGCTGGTCTTTTTCAAGCCGCTGTTCAAGCTGGTGCGCGGAGGCGGGCTCGCGCGGCTGCGGCCGAGCGGAAAGATCGTCCTCAAGCTCGAGGACCTGGTCTATGTACTCTTTATCGTCATTGGGCTCTACATGCTTGTGACTTCGCAGGGATGGCTCCTGATGGCCAGAATCGGACCGACGGTTGTCGCGAGCATCCTTGTCATTGCCGGGACCATCAGTCTCGCATACAAGGTCTTCGTCATTCCGGCACAGGTACGACTGGCACACGCCGGCGATGGCATCCATATGGATGTGGCGAGCGATCACGGGGAGAAACTGCCGAACAAGGTGGTTCTGATGCGGGCAGCGAAGTTTTTTGGCTGGTTCCTCGCGTTTCTTGCCTGCATGTCCTTGATCGGCATGATCCCGACGGTGCCGCTGATGATCGTAACCTACATGCGCATCGAGGGGCGCGAGTCCTGGCGGCTCAGCCTGATCCTCGCGGTTTGCGTGACGGTGTTCCTCTATGCGGTCTTCGACCAGATCATCCATATTCCCTGGCCGGACAGCTTCCTGGGGCAGTCGTTTCCCGCGCTGGCTGTTGGGGGCGCGTGACGGTATCGTTGCTCCTCTCGCTTGGCGGGAGGGGCCAGCGCGTTGAGCACGCCGAAAGAGGCGTAAATTCTTGACACAGTGCGTAGGATTCCTGTTGATAAGGGCATGTCAATCCGGAGTCCTGCTTCAGCATCTTTTCACTGGAGGGTAATAGCATGATGGACAATCGACTCGAGCGGATCGACGCGGAGAAGGCCACCGACGAACAAAAGAAAGTCATTGCGCGACTGGGCGAAGGGCGGGGCCGGATTCCCACACCGTTCAACATCTGGCTGCACAACCCGCATCTGGCCGAAGGGATGGAGATCATTGGCACCCATGTCGACCATTTACCGGTGCTAAGCGAGGCAGAAAGCGAAGTGGCGATTCTCTCGACGGCGGTCTTCTGGAACGCGCCCTATGTCATTGCCAACCACCGCCGGCATGCGCTGAAGTCCGGGGTTCCGGAGCCGGTGGTCGCCGCCATTCTTGAAAAACGGCGACCTGAAGCGGGCGAGGGGCGTTTTGGTCTGGTCTGCGACGCTGTCTCCGATATTCTCGCAGGAGGCGTGATCGACGACGTGCGCTTCGCCCGTTACGAGACCGGGCTGGGCCGCGCGGTGATTGCCGAGTTGCTCATCACGGTGGGCTATTTCACTTCCATTTCGCTCGGTATGAGCTTGCACGCGCTTCAGCCCAAGGATTGACCGTCCATCCCGCGCCGTCAAACGGGAACCCGTGTGGTACGTGCGGGCGACTAAACCGGACGACGACCAGAGCGGACTTTGCGGCGAGTTTGTTCGATAGCTTGCCGCTGCCCGGGCACGGTCCTTAGCAAGAAGGTAGACCGGGGGAGGTACACGACATGTCAGCGCTTGACTGGTACCTGCAGATCAACCTGAAGGCGCGGCACTTGCGCCT
>NZ_JALPRJ010000181.1 GCF_030464885.1 Caballeronia sp. SEWSISQ10-4 2
AGCCATAGACCATGAAGTCGTACATTTCGAGGAAGTTACCGCTGACGACGCGAAATACCGACTTGAATTTCGACTCGTTGACGGGCGTTGCGTGTGAGGACATGGACTTCACCTTCTAAAAGATGCCGCGTGCCGGCGCGAAATGGCGATAACGGTCACGGCATTCGACAACAATTAACAACGACCAGCGCGACTGCGCCGGACGCATTGACAGCAGTTATCCGATCATTAATACCGACTTGCCCAACTGGCGCCGCTCCTCCAGCTTGGCATGCGCTGCACTTCGCCCTGTCCCGGTTCAGGAACTTCGATATCCTGACGAATCAGGATTTCGGGGCCGACGTATCGTTGTTTCGTCATTTCGCACTGGTCTGCACATGATCGACAAACTCGTTCGTGTAGGTTCTCGACAGATCGATATGGCGGGGATCGATCGACGAGTTAGCCAGCGTGAGCACCCTCAGCACCGCTGCGGGCGTACCGTCCGGCATCCGCCCGTCCTTCGTGAACATCGGCATGGAAGCCTTGAGAGCGCTAATGTAGAGCGCCTTGTCCGGCCCATAGAAATCACGCGGCACTTTGGCCGTTATCTCTTCGGCGCTATGGGTCGCAATAAACTGAAGCGAGCGCACCATCGCGCGCACGAGCTTCTGCGTTTCGTCGCGATGCGTGTTGATCCAGCTCCGCTGAGCGTAAAAACAGGGGCCGACATACGGGCCGCCAAGCGCCGCCGCGGTGCCTGCGGCGCTACGCATGTCCACCAGCACTTTCGCACCGCCGCTTGCCAGCAGCCGGCTCGCGCTCGGCTCCTCGACCATCCCGGCGTCGATACGGCCCTGATCCATTGCCGCAATAAAAGTGTCGTCGGATCCGACCGGCAACACGGTGTATTCCTTCGGCGACAACCCGGCGCGCGCGGCAAGATAATGGGTCAGGAAGTTCGTCGACGATCCTAATCCCGTCACGCCGAGCGTCTTGCTTTTCGCGTCGGCCATGGTGTTGAAACCCGCCGCGGATTTCTTCGAGACCAGCTCGACCAGCCCCGCGCTCTTGCTGAATACGACCAGCGCTTGAACATCCTTGCCGCGGCTCTGGAGATCAATCGTGTGATCATAGAATCCCACCGCGCCCTGGATCGCGCCAGCAAGCAATTCCGTCGCGGTATCGACGCCGGCCGGCTGGGACAGGATCTCGAATTCGAGTCCCTCGTCCTTGAAATAACCGAGTTGCGAGGCAAGGATCAACGGCAGATAGACGATCTTCGAGGTGCCTCCCGCCATCAGCGTCAGCTTTTCCGCATGAGCCTGCGTCGCGCCGCATAACAGCGCGGCAAGCGTGCAAACGAGCGGGAAAAAGCGGGGGGAAAACTGCATCGTGAAACGTCTCCATCTATCCGTGGCGAACCGGCATCTTGTTCTAATGTCCGGCAAGTATAAGAAGTGAAAGCCTTCTGCCTGCTTTCTGCTACGGCGGAAAAATGTTGGCGTTTACCCTCAGCGGAAAGGATTATCCGCGATCCAAATAACAACGCGCTCTAACCCGTCGGGGAGAGAGCGCGCTTTTCCTTACAGTTTCTTGCGTGAGCAAACCTTACCAGGCGGCGATCACCGCGCCTGCGTATTTCGTTTCAATGAACTGCTTCACTTCCGGCGAGTGATACGCCGCCACGAGTTTCGCGACCCACGGCTTGTCCTTGTCGACGGCGCGGATAGCAATAATGTTCGAGTACGGGCCGTTCGGATCTTCAATCGCGATCGCGTCCTGCTTCGGCTTCAACCCTGCTTCCATCGCGAAGTTCGTGTTGATCGCGGCGGCGTCCACGTCCGCGAGCGAACGCGGGATTTGCGCGGCGTCGAGTTCGACGATCTTCAGCTTCTTCGGGTTATCGACGATATCGAGCGGCGTCGCTTTCAAGCCGGCATCCGCGCGCAATTTCAGCAAGCCGTTCTTCTGCAGCAGCAAGAGTGCACGGCCGCCGTTGGTCGGATCGTTCGGCACGGCGATGCGCGCGCCCGCTGGCAATTCCGTCAGCGACTTGAACTTCTTCGAATAGATACCCATGGGGAACGTGACCGTATCGGCGATCTTGATCAGCTTGTAGCCGCGATCCTTGACCTGTGCATCGAGATACGGCGTGTGCTGGTAGCTGTTCGCGTCGAGATCGCCCGAAGCCAGCGCCGCATTCGGCTGGACGTAGTCGGCAAACTCGACAATCTTGATGTTCAAGCCGTTCCTCGCGGCCACCTGCTTCACGACTTCCATGACCTGCGCGTGCGGACCGCCAGTCACGCCGACCTTGATGGTTTCATCGGCTTGCGCGACGTTAGCGAGAAGTGCCGTTGCGCCGAACACGGCGGCGAGCTTGAGAATGAATCGACGTTGCATGGACTAACCCTTGAGCTTTGTATAAAAAATTATTTGTGGCTGAGACGGCGCACAAGCCAGTCGCCGAGCGACTGCACCAGTTGCACGAACACGATCAAGATCACGACCACCGTCAGCATCACTTCCGGCAGGAAACGCTGGTACCCGTAGCGAATACCGAGGTCGCCCAGACCGCCGCCGCCGATTGCACCGGCCATTGCCGAGTAACCGACCAGCGACACAAACGTGATGGTCAAACCGGCGACCACACCCGGCAAGGACTCCGGCAGCAGCACCTTGAAGACGATCTGGCTCGTCGTGGCGCCCATTGCCTGCGCCGCTTCAATCAAGCCGCGATCGACCTCGCGCAACGCCGTCTCCACCAGCCGCGCAATGAACGGCGCGGCTGCGATGGTCAGCGGAACCACCGCGGCCATTGTGCCGATGGACGACCCGACCACCAGCCGCGTGAACGGAATCACCGCGACCAGCAGAATGATAAAGGGTGTCGAACGCACCGCATTGACGATGCCGCCCATGACCCGGTTCACTGCGAGATTGCGCAACACGCCATCGCGGTCGGTGAGATACAGCAGCACGCCCAACGGCAACCCTAAAGCCGCGCCGACCAGTCCGGAAATGCCCACCATGACGAGCGTTTCCCAGAACGACTGGACGAACATATCGAACATTTCACTCAACATGGGACATCTCCTCTACCACCACACCTTGTTCACGCAGGTACGCAATCGCCTCGGCCACGTTCGCCGGCCGACCGCCCGCGAGCACCGCCAGCGAGCCGAACGCCTGGCCCTGGATCTCGTCGATCTGCCCGTGCAGGATGTTGAAATCGAGTTCGAAGCGGCGGATTGTTTCGGAGAGAATGGGTTGATCGACGCCGGAACCCGTGAACGCAAGCCGCAGCAAATGGCCGCTGCCGGTTTTCAGGCGCTCGGCTACGCGCAGTTTCAACGCGGGCGGCAACTCGTGCGCGATCACGTCGCCGATCAACGCGCGCGTAACTTCGTGATGCGGCTGCATGAATACATCGACCACATTGCCTTCCTCTACCACACGCCCGGCATCGAGCACCGCAACGCGATCGCAAACCTGCTTGATCACGTCCAGCTGGTGCGTGATCAGCACGATCGTGAGGCCGAGTTCCTTGTTGATCTTACGCAGCAGATCAAGAATGGAGCGCGTGGTTTCAGGATCCAGCGCGGAGGTGGCTTCGTCGGAGAGCAGCACTTTCGGCTTGCTCGCAAGCGCCCGGGCGATGCCCACGCGCTGCTTCTGGCCGCCGCTGATCTGTGCAGGATAACGATCCTTTTGCGTGGTGAGGCCGACGAGTTCCAGCAGCGGCAACACGGTCGCCTCGATCTCGCCGCGTTTCATGCCGACGAGTTCGAGCGGCAGCGCGATGTTGTCGAACACGGTCCGCGACGACAGCAAGTTGAAGTGCTGGAAGATCATGCCGATGTCGCGGCGTGCGGTACGCAATTGCGCGGCGGGCAGCGTGGTGAGGTCGCGGCCGTCCACGATCACGCTGCCCTCGCTCGGCCGCGTCAGCAGGTTGATCGTACGGACCAGCGTGCTTTTACCTGCGCCGCTGCGACCGATGATACCGAACACTTCGCCCGGCGGAATCGTCAAGTTGACGTTGTGCAACGCTTCGATCCAGCCTCGTGGGCCGGCGAAACGTTGCGACAGATTGCGTATTTCGATCATGTAAACAAAAAAAGCGGCGAACTTCCCGTTGAGCAAGTTCGCTCGGGCAGCCGGCCGCCGTTCATCCCTGGTTCTCAAGAGGCGAAAGTTTAACGTAACCCGCGCCGCCGCCTTAATAATCTATTACGCGAGGCTAATTACTTCTGCGTATGAACGACCTGGGGCGTGGGCGCGAGGGGTGTCGACGGGCTCCGAAATACGCAAAGCTCATATCGATTCAAGCAAAGCTCGGTTCCAACGCGCAGAATCGGTAGCTAAGATGGCGGCGTGATCCGATGCGCTGCGGCGCTTTTGCGTACGAACCGGTGCGCATGCGCGGCTCCACTGCAATCCTGGGAGTATTTCGTTGAAAAGCTTTGAATTTCGCCGGCCTCTCGTGGTCGGCATCGGTGGCACGACTCGCGCGGCTTCATCGACTGAACGCGCACTTCGCCTCGCGCTGCGCGGTGCTGAAGCCGAAGGTGCACGCACGCGCCTGTTCGGCGGCACGTTCCTGCACTCGCTGCCTCACTACGCGCCTGAACACGGCGAGCGTACGGAAGCGCAGCTCGAGCTTATCGAAGCCGTTCGTGAAGCGGATGCGGTGATCATTGCAACGCCGGGGTATCACGGCGGTGTCTCGGGGCTGGTCAAGAATGCGCTGGATACGCTGGAGGAACTGCGCGACGACGAACGTCCCTATCTTGACGGCCGTGCGGTCGGCTGCGTGGTAACAGCGTATGGATGGCAGGGTGGCGGCGCTGTGCTCACGTCCTTGCGCTCGATCGTGCATGCGTTGCGAGGCTGGCCGACGCCGTATGGGGCGGCTGTCAATTCGCTGGAAACGCGCTTCGAAACGATTGATTCCTGCTCGGACCCGAAGGTCGCGGACCAGTTGGCGACGGTGGGGCGGCAAGCTGCTCAGTTCGCGCTGGCATTCAATGCGCGCGATGCGCTTGATGGTCTGGATCTGCGGAACGAAGCATCGACTCTTGCTGGTTGACACCAATGCCTGGTGTTTTTGGCTTTTTAGTTTTACTAAGCTATTTAGTTTGGAATATGGTCGGGGGTGGTGCCGGGTTGGTGCTTTCTGCGTTAGTGGTCTGCGTGAATTAGCTGTATTTTTTATCACTATTAGCCACTGTGCGTGGCGGCACGTCATTTCCA
>NZ_JALPRJ010000182.1 GCF_030464885.1 Caballeronia sp. SEWSISQ10-4 2
CACGCGTGTCCGGTGCTGCGCAGTTCGACCGACTCGGCCGTTTGTCTCAGGAGCTGCTTGAGGTCTCGTGCGGCACGAGCCCGCGTCTGCATGATCTTCTTGCCGGCGCCCCCGCTGAGCGGGGCATCGGGATGCGCCCAACCCTCCAGCAGCCCCAGCCGCGCCTCGAACATCTCCTCCTCGAACTCACGATATAGGGCGTGATCCTGGCAGGGGCTGGCGGCGTAGAGCTGCGTCCACGACATCGACGCATGTTTGAGTTGCCACTTCAGGAAGACGAGGCCCATTCGCCCCAGACGCGAGTTCGCGACGTTGTAGGCGAAGGTGCGGCGGCACTGATGGTTGGCCAGGTCCCACTCCGTCCCGGCTGCCACGGCCAGCTGCTTCAATTGGTGGGTGCAGGAGGCTGAGCTCAGCACCTCGACCCGCGACCCGGTTCCCAGGTGGTCAGAGGCTTTTACGTTCAGACCCAGAACCAGATGGCGGCCGATCCCCCGCACATGGTTCAGGCGGTGCACGGCCTCAGCTATCTTCATGCCGTTGCCCAGGTGTCCGGTGAGATCGGGGCCCTGTGCCAGCAGGTCTTCGAGCCATCGTGCCTCGTCGGCCAACCGCGCCTGCAGCGGTTGGGCGTAGCGCTGCAGGATCTCAAGTGCGCGGATGGCCTCCGGAGGCACCAGGAAGTCGACCTCGGTTCCGCCGGTCGTCTTGACCTCGCGCGTGCGCACCCAGTGATACGTCACGCCGTTGCGCTGTTCGGTACGCCAACACCCACTGGTGACGCCGGTGCTCTCCGAGTTGCGCATCCCCGAGGAGATCTGCAGCAGGTACAGGACCGCATCGCGGATCGCGGTGATCGCGGCACGATTGGAGGCTCCGATTTCACCCGCGTCTCGAGCCCGGAACAGGTCCTCAGCCTGAGCAAGGCTGGCCTCGCAGTGGGCAAAGAGTGTGCGCTGCACCGAGCGCGGGATCACGGGGGTCATGCCGGTACGGCCCGATGGCCCTCGGTCGTCCTCGTTGCCGCCACACGCATCCCAGAGGGCGAGCCCCACCCACGGGTGCTCGAGCAACGGGTGCAGGACTTCCATGTGGAACGACCAGACGAGGTTGACAATCTGCAGCCGTGTATGCACGGACATCGGCTTGAGCGTGCGGCGCAGATCCGCGATGTGGTCAGACAGGTGCAGCGCTCGTACCTGGCTGAAGTCGCCCAGCCCCAATTGCGCGAGGTGCCTCAGCACTAGGACGCCCATGCGACCAATCTCCGCCATAGAGCTACCCGACCACTTCCGCCCACGGGGGCCGCGTCGCTGGGCGCAGTAGAGTGCCGCCTTGGCATCGTCGACCAGCGCTTTCGGCACGTCATCCGGCCAGACGATCTTCAAGGCTGAA
Source organism: Caballeronia sp. SEWSISQ10-4 2 (assembly GCF_030464885.1). GTDB lineage: Bacteria > Pseudomonadota > Gammaproteobacteria > Burkholderiales > Burkholderiaceae > Caballeronia. The sequence continues at coordinate 1,396 of NZ_JALPRJ010000182.1, forward strand.
CCCTTGCGGTTCTTCGCCTCGACCTCCGACGCGAGGTCCCAGACGCGGTCGCCGAAACGGCTCACTGGGTGCTCGTGGCCGGCGGCATCGGCCACGGCAGTCACCACGATGGCGTCACGCTCAGCCGGCGGGATGCCTACCAAGCTGATCGGCTGAGCCGCCAGCAACTCGAAGGCCCGCAGGGCACGTGGCGCGGGCATGGAGCTGACCGGCACGACAAGGGCCCCAGAGTGCTCTTGGGGCGCGTCAAGGACCGAGGCAGAGATGTTACTCATGCCCTTGGTCCTGCCCGGCGCGTTCTGCGAGCCTGCAGTGCCACAGTGTCGCCTTGCGATCCATCACCACGCGGTTCCGGCGCTAAGGCACGGCTGCGTGCGCGGCGGCTCATGGTCATCTGATGCTGCCAGTAGGGGTGCAAGCCTGAGGCGGTCCTAGCGCGGGCCTGGGCGACCCGGCTGCGCGCGAACTGGCGCTGAGTGAAGTCGTCGATGTACGGGATGGCCACGCGGTATCGGTCGCGCAGGTCCTCGAGCAGGCCGTCGGCCGTGCGCTCCGGACCCAGGGCTTCATCAAGGTGGTCAAGTTCGGCCTGTGCGAACATCTGGAAGCTGAACAGGCGCCAGAGTTCGTCCACAGTGCCGACGATGGCGAAGCTCGAGCAGAACAAGCACATGACGTAGCGGTCGCAGTGGCTGCTGCCGTCATTCGGCGCATGCTCGCCACTGATCGAGTCCGAGCACGCGGAGACTGGCGTCGGGGTCGGCAAGGCGCTTGCGCCGTCTTTGCTGACCTTGAAGGGTTGCACTTGCACTGGCTGGATCTCAGGCCCCCTCGGAGCCTGACCTTCGGTCCGCATCAAAGCGGTGTAGTCGCCGTTCATGAAGCTCGCCGCATCGGCCTTGCGCGCCTCGTTCATCGACGGGTAATTCGCCCCGGCCACCCTCGGTGTGTTGCCCATCAGGTTGGCGGTGATCGCTATGTCGCCGTCGGCGGTACGCAGTGCGCGGTCGAAGCGGCTCTTGCGCAGGCGACTAAGGTTGAGGCGCAACGGCAGGCCGTCGTCTCCCAGCAGGTTGCGGCGTTGGATGACGCCTTGGATAGCCCTGTTGAGGGACTTGTTGTCGAGGCAGGTGATGTTGCCCCTCTTTGTCGACCCTGCACTTGCTTCAGCGCGATACAGCCAGATCCGCTGCTTGAGGGTGGGTGGCGCCTCGCACACCAGTTCGCGGGTGCTTGCGATAGCCTGCTGCAGCACTGCGCCTTCGGAGAGGTCGAAGCAAAGGTCCTGCTCGTCGGGCTGCTCGCTCGGTTGAGTTGGCGCTTGCCGTCCAAGAGCGGAGCGGCCGATGCTGGAACGGACCTTCTTGTTGCGGTGCTTGGCAGTGCGCATGCGGATCGTGCCAGGCAGGAATCCCGGCGCCAAGGCGTCGCGGCACATCTCGAGCAGAGGCGTCGGGTTGAGCCCCTGGCGGTGCGCCACCAGCAACAGCCTGAGGCCCTGCACGGCACCTTGCTTCAGCGGCAGGCGGCCGTGGTGAACGTCAACGAGGTCGGACTTGATAGCCTTGGCCAGGCGCTCTTGCTCCGTGTCACTCAGGCTAGTCTGCAGACTGTCTTCGCGGCTCCAGGGCAACGCGCCGCGCCGGAAGAAGCGGGAAGGCTCCCCCGGGATGAAGCCCTGCGCGAACATTTCGGCGAGTACGGCCTTGATGGCCTTGTAGGTATTGCGCGTCGAACTCGGTCTCCAGCCTGCAGCCTGCGCCCGCTTCTGCAGCCAGCCGATGAAGTGCTGGACATGCAGCGGGGACAGGTCCGACGGGAACTTCGGCCTCGGGGGCACAGGTGTTTGCGAGCTGCCCGCGAGGTACTCGAACAGGTAAGGCAATTGCCCGAAGTACGTGGTGACGGAGGCTGTCGCGCGCGCGCCGGAGAGCAGCATCGCCTTGAGGCAGAAGCCGGATGAGCATACCCAGTCGTCGATGCCACGGCCCAGCCAGTCACGAAGGTCGAGCGTCTTGATTCTCTGAGGGAAGCGGGCCTCTAGCCCCAACAGCGCCACCATGTCGATGCAGGCGTCGTCGGCGCTGGGCCTCGGCCGTTCGGGTGACGCCGATGTGGCGCCGACCGGCGCGGCGCGATTCTCGCTGACGTTGTAGTTTTTCTTTCTGACCATGGCGTGGCTCAGTGTCGAGGATCGGCGGTGGATGCCTGCGGCGCCGAGGCCAGGGCTTTGCTCACCCCGTAGAGCCGGTCAAACTCGTCCATCATCGCCAGCGCCTCGGCGCCCAGCAGCCGCTCGATCTGCTGCAGATACACCATTGTGGTCTGGACGCTCGCGTGGCCGAGGCGGTCGCGGACGTACATGAGCGGCTCCAGCTTGATCTCGGGACGGCTGCGCAGCAGCAGCAGGGTATGGATCGCGTAGCTGTGACGCAGCATTAGCGGGCGCACCCGGAAGCCGACCCTGTTGCTGAGATCCGCGCAGACCTTCACCGCGGATTCCTTGCTGTAGCGCTGGCCGTGGATCGTCAGGACCAGTTCCTTGCACCCGGTCGCGCCTACGAGACCGTTGCGCTCGAATGTCGTGTATGCGTACATGTCCTCCATCAGGCTGTATGGCACGTGCACGACGCGGGGCTTGTCGAACTTGATCTCCATGTCCCGCGGGTCGAGGCGCACGTCGATAAAGGTGCCTGGCTTCAGAGCCTTTTGGGTCCTGGGATCAATCACGTACGACAGAGGGAAAGTACGTGCCTCGACTGAGCGCAGACCAACCCGCGCCATCAGGTCGAACAGCAGCCGCTGCGATGCAGAGCGCATCGATTGCCGCGCGACCTTCAACTGCTCTGCGGTCAGGAACGCGGGTTCCTTGTCCCACTCGTCGAGCAGCACTGCCGGCCGGCTCAACTTCTTGTGGCCGCCTGTGACATGGGCCAGGTCATGCTCGATGTCGTTCACGGCGATATCGGAGTAGCTGAAGGGCAAGCGGTCAATCCGCCCGCGCTCATGTGCCCACCGGTACATTGCCACGACCAACTCCAGCCGGTCGTTGACGGTTGCCGGGTCCAGCTTGAGGTCTTGAGCCTGCCAGTCGCGGTAGACACGCACGACGCTCTGCCCAACAGACGTGAATGGATCGTTCCAGCTCCAATCGTTCGCTTGTAGAAATCGGGCGAAATCCCAGAGCCGGCGCCCGTACGCCTCCCAGGTCTTGGGTTTCAGCGCCTTGCCACTCTCGAGCAACCGATACAGCAGGTAGTCGTGGAACGGCTGCGCCGGCGCCATCGACTCGTCGAGGATCAAGGGGAATCCCGGCCGCGGTCTTCCGGCGAAGACGAACTCCTCGGTGGCGCGCACGTACCTCACGCGCCGGCCTCGCGCAACATCTTCACCGCTTGCTTGAATGGCACGCGCCATAGGTGCATCACGAGGTCGACGGCGCCGCCGCCGCCCTTGCGTTGCCGCGTGTCGAAGAAGCGGACGCCGTCGACCAACAACTCCCAGTCGGCGCCGGCAGCAGTCACGTGCACGCGTCGGGTGTCTAAGGCGCGCACGGGAGCGAAGTCCCGATCGAGCTTCGTGTGTTCGGCCATTAGGTGAAGCACATCGAGCACTGCGAGGCCGCGCAGTCGCCGTAGTTCCAAGTTATCCACAGGCCGCATCCCTTCCCCCGGACCCCCATCCCGCTACTCGTCTCAAAGAGACTGAATACCAATACAGAGTGCCATGTCTGTCAACGCATTTCTTGCTAATAAAAAGAAGTATTCCTACCG
>NZ_JALPRJ010000183.1 GCF_030464885.1 Caballeronia sp. SEWSISQ10-4 2
GCGCATCGCTTCTCACAGTTGTGGGGTCTTTACTAACAACGTTTGAACTGACCTTGTGGGTGACTTCGGGGCGAGGTATTTCCGCAGCCTGCTAAGCAGCAGCAACCCGGCCCCCCTGACCACCGGCCCCCCAACCAGAACCCCGAGTGCGAACGAAATTCAATGCGCCCCTGCCGCGCCGCCGCCACCTCCGCCCTTAGCCCGCTTGGTAATCCAGATCAGCGGAATAATCAGAATAAAAATAACCGCTGAAGCAAAAAAGATATCGTTCAACCCCATCATCGCGGCTTGCGTATTGACCGTGAAATCGAACAACCCCCGGGCCTGCGACTCGCTGACATTAAGCGCGCTCTGCGACGCCTGCAACGACTGCATAAACGCCGGGTTATTCGCGTTAGCCTGCTCAGTCAGCCGCTCATGATGCAAGGCAATCCGGTCCGTCCAGGCATTCCCCGCAAGCGACGTCCCCACAGCCCCGCAAAACACCCGCGCAAAATTCGATAACCCCGCGGCAGCGGGAATCTTCGACGGCGCCAGCCCCGACAAGATAATCGACGTCAACGGCACGAAAAACAGCGCCATCGGAATGCCCTGTAAAAGCGTGGGCAAAACCAAGTGCCAGGTATCAATCTGGATCACATACTTCGAGCGCATATAAAACACAATGGCGAAACCGATAAACGCCATCGTCGCGACTACACGCGCATCAGTGCGAGGTAAAACCCGACCCATGACCGGCGCGAGAATCACCGCAAAAATACCCAATGGCGCAGTAACCAAACCGGCATCGACGGAACGGTAATTCAGATACTGCTGCATCCATTGCGGCAATAAAACGAGATTGCCGAAGAACACCCCGTAGGCGACAGAAATGGCAACTGTCCCGCCAAAGAAATTCCGCCCGGCAAACAACCGCAAATCGACAACGGGATTCGCATCGGTCAGTTCCCACACCACAAATAGCGCAAAGGCAATCAACGCAATGATCCCCAGCCACACGATCAGCGGCGATGAAAACCAGTCAAGGTCCCGTCCCTTGTCGAGCATGATCTGCAGCGATGCAACCCACGCAATCAGCAAGGCGAGCCCAACCGTATCAATAGGCGCTTTACGTGTGGTGGATTCACGCTTCCGGTAAATAAACCACGTCACGCTGGCGGCAAACAAGCCGACAGGAATGTTGATATAGAAGATCCATGACCAGCTATAGCTATCGGTAATCCAGCCGCCTAAAGCCGGTCCGGCAATCGGCCCGACAACGGCGGTCATCGCCCATAAGGAAAGCGCCATCGACGCCTTCTCCTTCGGGTACGAACCCAGCAAGATAGCCTGCGACAGCGGAATCAGCGGCCCGGCAACGGCGCCTTGCAAAACCCGCGCGGCCAGCAGCACCGGCAAAGTCGGCGCAAGTCCGCAGAGCCACGAAGAAATCACGAACAACAAGATGGCGCCGACAAACAGCTTGATCTGCCCAATCCGCTGCGTCAGCCAGCCGGTCAACGGAATCGACACGGCATTGGCCGCTGCGAACACGGTCACGACCCACGTGCCTTCATCGACGGAAACGCCGAGATTGCCGGAAATAGTCGGGATGGCGACGTTCGCGATCGATGAATCGAGCACGTTCATGAACGTGGCGAGCGCCACGGCGATGGTCGCAAGAACCAGTTGTCCGCCCTTTAACGGCGGCAGCGGGGAGGGTGTCGCAGGCGCAGTGCTCATGGGAGATCCGGATAAAGCAGCGGCCACGCAATGAAACGTGGCGGCCGATTGTGCCAACAACGAAGGCCGCAGTGTGCCAGCGTTCAAAAATCCTCGCTGGCCGCACTGCGGCCTTCATCCGCCCATCGACCGTTCCGCGGTTCCGGAAAATCCCGCTTATTTAGCCGATACGTCGATATCGCCGAGATACTTCTTCGCGAACGCCGCAATCGTGCCGTCCGCTTTGAGCTTGGCGATCGCTGTGTTCAGACGCTGCTTCAACGCGTCGTCGCCCTTACGAACCCCGAACGCGATACCGCTGCCCAGGATCTTGTCATCACTAACCGGGCCGCCGACAAAGCTGTAACCCGCGCCGTCCGGCTTCGATAAAAAGCCGTTTTGTCCGGCTGCCGAGAGCACCAGTGTGCCGTCAAGACGCCCAGCCTTCAGGTCGGTGTAAGCCTGGTTCTGGTCCTGGTACGGCACAACGTTCACGCCTGCGTTGGCCCAATGCGCCTTGGCGAAATTTTCCTGGATCGAACCCTGCAACACGCCGATGGTCTTGCCCTTCAGCGATGCCGCCGTCGGCTCGAGCCCACTACCCGTTTTCGCGATCAGCTGGGTCGGCACGCGATACACCACGGTCGTGAAATCGATGGCTTGACGGCGCTGATCGGTGGCGTTCATCGCGGAATTGATCGCGTCGAATTTGCGGCCTTGCAAGGCGGGAATCAAACCGTCGAACGAGGTCTCCACCCACGCGCATTTCATCTTCGCCGTGGCGCAGACGGCGTTGCCGACATCGATATCCAGGCCTTGCAATTCACCCGATGCCGCCTTCGATTCGAACGGCGGATACTGCGCTTCCACGCCGTAGCGCAAGGTATCGGAGTCGGCGGCGTACGCGGCGGTGGTGCAGACCGAGGCGGCCAGCAGCAGCGCGGCCGACAAAACGTGAGCGGTTTTTTTCATGGTGTGTCTCTCTATAAGTTGGAATGGCTTCTAACCAGCGTCAAACCGCGCACAAGCGGCGGGCGCCTTCTCGCAGCGTGTCGTCGTCCTTGGCGAAGCTGAGGCGGATGATGCGGTTGTCCGTGCCGTCGGTGTAGAACGCCGACAACGGAATGGTCGCGACGCGGGTTTCGCGGATCAGGCGCAGCACGAAGTCGCTGTCGGATTCATCGGAGAACGCGCCGAAGCGCGCCAGCATGAAAAAGCTGCCCGCGCTCGGCAAGAGTTCGAAGCGTGAACCGCCAAGCGCTTCAGCGAGGAGATCGCGTTTCTTCTGATAGAACTCGCCGAGCCCGAGATAGCTCGATGCGTCGCCGAGTGCTTCCGCGAACGCGATCTGCATGGGGGTATCGGCGGAGAAGGTCATGAACTGATGAACCTTGCGGATCTCGTTTGTCAGCTCGGCGGGGGCGAGCGTAAAGCCGACGCGCCACCCTGTCACGTGATACGACTTGCCGAACGACGACACGATCACGCTGCGCTCAGCCAGCGCCGGATAACGCGCCATGCTGTGATGCAAGGCGCCGTCGAAGACGACGTGCTCATACACCTCATCCGACAACACGATGATCTTCGAATTGTGCGTCAGCGCCGTGAGGCGGTTGATGTCTTCAGCCGTGAACGCGCTGCCGGACGGGTTGTGCGGCGAGTTGACGATGATCATCCGGGTGCGCGGGGTGATGACTGCCGCGACCTCGTCCCAGTCGATATGAAAGTCCACCGGCGAGAGCTTGATCGCGATGGGCTTGGCGCCCTGCAATTGCACGATGGGGCCGTAGCTATCGAATGAAGGTTCGAAGTAGATCACTTCGTCGCCGGGATGCACGAGCGCGCTGATCGACGCGTACAGCCCTTCGCTCGCGCTGGCTACCACGGTGATTTCGCTGTCCGGATCGTAGGTGGCGCCGTAGAGCTGCTCCGTTTTTTGCGCGATGGCTTCGCGCAGCGCGAGCACGCCCGACATGGGGGCGTACTGGTTATGCCCGGCGCGCATGGCTCGGGCGGCGCTTTCCACGAGTTTCGGATCGCACGCGAAATTGGGTGCGCCTTGCGAGAGATTCAGCGCGTCGTGTTCCTCGGCGAGCTGGCCGATCACGGTAAATATGGTCGTGCCAACATTGGGCAGCTTCGACGTGGGGGTCCAGGCACTTTTCACGACGATGGTCTCCGGAAGACTGAATTCGAATATCGATTGTCATTCGACCGCAGCAATAAAGCGCGGACAATCGAAAGTTTGTCATACTCGCCATGAATCCAGCTCATGGCTTACGAGATCCGATAATGAAACCGCTACCGTCTTTGGATGTGCTCAAAACCTTCGCGGTCGTGGCACAGCGACTGAACTTTACCCGCGCCGCCGATGTTCTCAACATTACGCAGGGTGCCGTCAGCAGGCAGATTTCCGGTCTGGAGGCGCATCTTGGTTATGCGCTGTTCGTGCGCCAGCCGCGCGGTCTTGCGCTTACCCCAAATGGCGCCATGCTGCTCGCGCCTTTGCAGCAGGCGCTGGCGCAGATTACCGAGGCGCTGGAGCGTAGTGGGGCGCAGTCCGGTACGTTGCGGGTGAAATGCCCGACGTGCGCGATGCGCTGGATCTTGCCGCGCGTGATCCGGTTGCAGAATGAGCGGCCCGAACTGGTGATCGAGGTGACGGCGGCGGTGTCGCATGGGGTGGAGTTCAACGCCGAGCAGTTCGATGCCGCCATTGTGTTCGGCCAGCCGACGCTGAAGGGCGTGAGTTCGCATCATCTGTTCGATGAGGTGCTGACGCCGGTGTGTGCGCCGGGTTTGTGGAAGGAGCGGCGGGCTGGCGCGGCTACACCGGACGATCTTGCCGATCAGACGTTGTTGCATCCGACGCGTGATCGGCGGGACTGGCTGAGATGGCTGGAGGCGTATGGGTATCGCGGGTTGCCATCGGCGAAAGCGCAGCACTTCGATACGCTCGATCTCGCGATTTCGTCTGCGATGCAGGGGTTGGGCGTGACGATCGGGGATTTGTCGCTGATCGAGGAGGATTTGCTGGCGCAGCGGATCATTACGCCGTTTTCGCTTTGTGTGCCTAGCGGGGCTTCGTATTATCTGATCTATCCGGAGCGGCCGGCGCCGTCGCCGGTTTTGCAGGAATTTGCCGAATGGCTTGAAGGGGAGGCGGCGCAGACGCGGGCGAATCTTTCGACGTATTTGGGGCGGTGATTTTTCGTTCGCACTGGGTGGTCGCTGGCGCTCGTTGGGCGGGGGTGGTGTTGGGTTGGTGCTTTCGGTGTTTGTGGTCAGGGGTGATGCCGGGTTGCTGCTTTCGGCCTTAGTGGTCTGCGGGAGCTGTTCTCTTTACACTATTAGCCACTGTGCGTGGCAACCCGGCACCACCCCCGACGAGGGTGTCCCGGATTTTGTGTAAACGGGTTTTTGTTTAACCCTGTGACATCCGG
>NZ_JALPRJ010000184.1 GCF_030464885.1 Caballeronia sp. SEWSISQ10-4 2
GGCGCGCTGTCCATCTCCGGCCTGAAGGCCGAGGTCTTTCGCGCAACCTGATAAAAACATCAGCGTGAGCAATGCGGCGAACAAAAGTACGCTGCCGATGGCGGTCATGACGCGCGGCCAGATCGACGGTTTGATCGCTTCAAGCACTTCGGGTGCATGGGGCCAGCCCGACCGTTCAGGCCGTCTGGCCAGCATTCGATCCATGGCTATCACGCCCTTGGGCATCACGATCGCACACGCGATAATGGTGAAGCACATCCAGCCATAAAGCGTGGGAGTCAGGGCGGTAGCGAGAAGGGTGTCCATGATCGGATTTGACGCGAAGTCGACAAGCTTCCGATGATAGTTTTCTGCCTCCAATGGCTCTATCGGACACATCTGAGATAGTCTTAATTTGATCTGAAAATCACACTGCATGGCCATTTGGCGGCGGTTCGGCGCTTGCGAAACCTTTGTGACCTCATGCTATCCTCGACGCCTGTCTATCGCTATTTATCAGTTGGTCTTGATCGTTTCCGAAACGCAAATAGCGCGAATAACGAACGCTATAACGACGAAAGCCCATTCAATATCAATATCGACGAGAGAGAGTGTTTCAATGTCATATCCAACTCGCGCGCTCCAGCGCATTTCCGTGCAATTGATCGCAAGCTGCGTTGTGCTTGCCAGCGGCGCGGCACAGGCGGCCAACCTTGGGTTTCTCAACAACACGCCCATCACGTACATGCAGCAGCGCGACTTGCAGGCGCTCAACAACGCGGCGCACTCGGCGCTCGACACCAAGCAGGACGGTGAGTCACTCGACTGGAACAACGAAGGCGCGGGCAACCCCGTCGCAATCAAAGGCTTGATCACGCCATCGGATACGAACAAGAACGGTGACCGTAACTGTCGCAAGCTCACCATGGTGGCTTACGCCAAGGGCCAGACGCAAACCTGGGCACCCACCGTCTGCAAGCCGGACGGCGGTAAATGGGCATTGTTGAAACAGTGACCTGTTTCAACCAGCCCGTGGGCACTTCTCACGCAGTATCGCGAATCCGGAAGGCCGCTTGATGGCCGACCGGACAGTTTCGTGCGGCGTCGTGATTCTGAACACGCAAGGGGACGTGTTGCTGTGTCACGCGACCGAGACGTCGCACTGGGATATTCCAAAAGGTCAGGGCGAGCCGGACGAACAACCGGTGGAAGCGGCGTTGCGGGAACTCGTTGAAGAGACCGGGATCGTGCTCGAGGCGGAGCGGCTGAAGGATCTGGGGCGCTTTGTTTATCGCCGCGACAAGGACCTGCATCTGTTCGCGGTGCGAATGACCGACAACGAAGTAAAGCTCGAAGAGTGCGTCTGCGAATCGTATTTTCCGCGTCGCCGGGACGGCACGATGATCCCTGAGATGGACGCGTACAGATGGGTCACGCCCGCCGATGTCGATCAGTACGCAAGCCGTAGTCTCGCGCGCCTTTTCCAGACCACGCTGTCGCTTGCCGAATTGCATCAGACGCTTGCGTGAGCCTGAGGGCGTGGCCCACCATTAGTCATCGGATGCGCGGTCGTTCGGATTAGCGAACAACGCTTTCATTTCCGGTGAAAGCGGAAACCGCAAGTTGATGTTGTCGGGTGGAATGGGCTGCATGAACCACGTGTCGTAGAGTCTCGCGGCTTCGCCTGAGCGCTCCATGCCGGCAATGACGCCATCGGCTAGTTTCTTGAAGACCGGGTCGCCCTTGCGCATGATGCATGCATAGGACTCGTGTGCCAGAGGATCGCCGGTGACCATGTACTCGTGTTGAGCCGGACCTTCCTGTGCCATCTTTCCATACAGCAACGGATCGTCCATCACGAACGCCACGGCGCGGCCGGTCTTCAACGCGTCGAAACCTTCTGCGTGGTCTTTCGCGCTGATGATCCGCAGATCGAGGTTCTGTTTCAGCGACAGTTCCCGCAGCAACTGTTCGTCGGATGTGCCGGCTGTTGTCGATACTGTCTTGCCGGCGAGATCGGCGTAGTTGCGGATGCCCGATTTGCGCTTCACCACCATCCGGATGCTGTAATCGAAGAAGCTGTTCGAGAACGCCACCAGTTGTTCGCGGTCGCGAATATGGGCGGTCGAGCCGCACTCCAGATCGATCTGGTGATTGATCACATACGAGAATCGATTCGCCGATGTGATGACCACCGTGCTAACCGCGAGGCGGGGTGTTTGCAACCGGCGCCTGACTTCGTCGACTATCTTGAGCGCAATGGTCTGCGAATAGCCGATGGGCCGCTGCTTGGCGTCGAGATAGGAGAACGGGACCGACGACTCGCGCACGCCGAGGACGATGGTGTCGTTCTCGGCGATCTTGCGTAACGTAGGCGAGGACGGGTCGGCTGTGCTTGCGAAAGCCGTTTGCGCCGCGATTAGCAGCGCAAACGCGCACGATGCGCGCCACGCGCGGACGAACGATCTTGGCAAGGTGAGTTGCAAAGCATCCCCCACAACATGTGCGTGCGTCCGGCGGACGCGCCGATGGCTTTAAGCCGGCTTGGTCCAGCTATCGCGCAGGCTGACGATGCGATTGAACACCGGCATGCCGGGCTTCGAATCGACACGGTCGGCCGCGAAATACCCGTGGCGTTCGAACTGGTAGCGATCTTCGGCGTTTGCGTTGCGCGCGCCCGGTTCGAGATAAGCGCGCACGATGCGCTTCGAATCCGGGTTCAGTGCGTCGAGGAATTCCGCACCGCCCGCGCCCGGTTGCGGCTCCTTGAAGAGGCGGTCATAGAGTCGCACTTCGGCTTCGTACGCGCCTTCTGCGCTGACCCAATGGATGGTGCCCTTGACCTTGTAGCCGTTTGCGCCTTCCGTGCCGGACCTGCTGTCGGGGAAATACGTGCAATGCACAGCCGTGATGTTGCCGTTTTCGTCCTTGTCCGCGCCCGTGCATTCCACCACGAAGCCGTACTTCAGCCGCACCTTGTTGCCCGGGAACAAGCGGAAATAGCCTTTCTTCGGTGCTTCCTGGAAGTCTTCGCGCTCGATCCACAGTTCCCGCGAGAACGGGAATTCACGCGTGCCGCGCTCGGGGTGATGCGGATGAACCGGCGCGCTACAGGTTTCGCTCGTGCCTTCCGGATAGTTGTCGATGATCAGCTTGAGCGGATCGAGCACCGCGATTGCACGCGGCGCCTTTTCGTCGAGATCGTCGCGCAACGCACCTTCCAGCACGCTCATGTCGATCCACGAATCCACCTTCGTCACGGCGACGCGGTCGCACATGAGGCGAATGCTTTCCGGCGTGAAACCGCGACGCCGCACACCCACGATAGTCGGCATGCGCGGATCGTCCCAGCCGTCGACGTGATTTTCCGTCACCAGTTGAAGCAGCTTGCGCTTGCTGGTGATGGCGTAGGTCAGATTGAGCCGTGAAAACTCGATTTGCTGCGGTAGCGGACGCGTGAACTTGCCGTCATCGGCGAGCTGATTCAGGAACCAGTCGTAGAGCGGTCGGTGATCTTCGAATTCGAGCGTGCACAGCGAATGCGTGATGTTCTCGAGCGCGTCCGATACGCAATGCGTGTAGTCGTACATCGGGTAGATGCACCACTTGTCGCCGGTCCTGTAATGATGCGCGAAACGAATCCGGTAGATGACCGGGTCGCGCATGTTGAAATTCGGCGACGCCATGTCGATCTTCGCGCGCAGCGCATGCTCGCCTTCCTTGAATTCGCCCGCTTTCATGCGGCGGAACAGGTCGAGATTCTCTTCGGGCGTGCGGTCGCGGAACGGCGAGTTCTTGCCGGGTTCCTGGGCCGAACCGCGCGTCAGACGCATTTCTTCGGCCGACTGGCTATCTACGTACGCCTGGCCGCGCTCGATCAACAGCTCCGCGAATTCATACAGCTGGTCGTAGTAATCGCTCGCGAAATACAGGTGTTCGGTGCCGTCCTTATTCCAGTCGAAGCCGAGCCACTTGACGGCGTCGATGATGGAATCGACGTATTCGACGCTTTCCTTTTCCGGATTCGTGTCGTCGAAACGAAGGTGACAGACGCCACCGTAATCCCCGGCGATGCCGAAATTGACGCAAATGCTCTTCGCATGGCCGATGTGCAGATAGCCGTTCGGCTCGGGCGGAAAACGCGTCTCGACCCGCTGCGACCATTTGTCGTTGCGATTGTCTTCGTCAATGATATTGCGGATGAAATTATTTACCGCCGGTGCGTCGTTGCGATCGGTGTTCATGCGAGAAAGAGAGAGCGGACGAGGGCGCTAGCGTTGAAGACGTGCGGCTTGCGTTCGGTAAGACTTATCTGATCTTTCGATTCTACCTTAGCAACAGGGTCGGGACAGCGCGGGCCGCCATTTTGCCGCGATGTGCGGCGCGGCTGCGACACCTGTGCGCGCCGTCCGGATTTGCGGCTTGCATCGGCTGAGTCTGTAACCGGGTCATGGGCGTTTCGATACCGGATGTATCGGGCGTAACGGGAGGTAAATCGCGTTGTCGGCAATGGTGGGAGGATTTTAAGATAGCTTCGCGTTCTGAAATAATGAAATTGAAAGGTTTGGGATGCGAGCGGTATCGACGATAAAAAGGAAGATTTCACCATGAGCAAGATCACGCGGGTTTCGTTTCGGGTTGCACGGGTTGCGGCGATTGGTGTGTTTGTCGCTTCGCTTTCGGCATGTGCGATGAGCCGTACGCAGGCGCACGCGGGGATTGGGGCGGCTGCCGGCGGCGCGTTGGGTTATGTGCTGACCGGTGGTCCGATCGGGACCGTTGCGGGCGCGGCAGCAGGCGGGTTGATCGGGGCTGGAGTCAGGTAGGTTTTCGTTCGCACTTTGGGGGGGTGAGTGCTCGTGGGGCGGGGGTGGTGCTGGGTTGCGGCTTTCGGCCTTAGTGGTCTGCGCGAGTTAGCTGTGTTTTTTATCACTATTAGCCACTGTGCGTGGCGGCACGTCATTT
>NZ_JALPRJ010000185.1 GCF_030464885.1 Caballeronia sp. SEWSISQ10-4 2
TTCTTTTTCGCCGTTGTGGAAAAAGAAATGAAGTGCCGCCACGCACAGTGGCTAATAGTGGTAAAGAGAATGGCTAACTTAAACCGACCGCTAACCTGAGCAGCAGCAACCCAGCCCCCCGAGTGCGAACGAAATCCTCACCGCCCAAGATGCGCCTTCAATGTGTCGCGGAATTTCTGGATCAAAGGTTCCTTCGAACGCCCCCGCCTGATGATCAAGGCAAACGGCGCCTGATAGCCGAACCCCGCCGGCGCAAGTGCGCGCAACCGGCCCCGGTCGACCCAGGACTGCGCATAATGCTCAGGCAAAAAGCCGATAAAAGCACCGGACAAGATCAGGATCAGTTGCCCCTCCATACTGTCCACCGTCGCCTCGCTACGCTTGAACCCGTGGCGCGCGAGCTCAGTCTGACTCCAGTAAGCTCGCCCAACCATGCGCTGCTGACTGATCGTTTCCTGCGGGATATGGCGCTCGTTAAAGAGCGGGTGGCTATCGCTGCAATACAACCAGTGCTGCTCACGATAAAGCGAATGGTAGATCAGTCCGTTCATGCGCAATTGAAACGCACCGATCGCCAGATCAAGGCGATTTCCCAGCACGCTAAGCTGCAATTCATAAGGGCTTTGCACATGCAAATGCAAATGCAGCGCAGGATGCTCGTGAGTAAATGCACCGATAATTTCAGAGAGCGGCAACGCTTTATCGCTGACGGTCGAGTCCAGCACGCCAAGCTTGATGCTGCCGCGCAATTCACCCCGCAGCCCCGCAGCGTAACGCTCGAAACCGTCCACCTCGCCAAGCAGCCGCAACGCTTCCTGATGGAACTCCTCGCCCTTTGGCGTCAGGCTAAAGCCGCCCCGCCCGCGATGACACAGCACAACGCCCACCAGCGATTCGAGCTGGCTCATGTAAGTGCTGATGGCCGACGTGGACAGGTTGAGTTCCTGCTGCGCCGCGGCAAAACCCTGATGTCGTATCACGCAGGTAAAAATGCGCAGCAAGCGTGCTTCAGGCAAAACAGTAGCCACATCAAACTCCATCGAATACGGTCAGTGCCAGCGAGCAAACCGTCCGGTGCTGGGCGGAGCTCAAGCGTTGCTCCACGGCCCGGACGTGCCGATACTTTAGAAATAACTGAACTAAATATTTCGCGCCAGCACTTTGTCGGTATGTCGATGAGCACCAGAATTCAATGCAGACAGTTCGACGAATGAATGTGAGGAAGTGTCATGGAAAAAATCTTTCATCAGCCGCTTGGCGGTAATGAAATGCCGCGCTTCGGCGGCATCGCCACGATGATGCGCTTGCCGCATCTCACCTCAGCTGCCGGGCTGGACGCCGCGTTTATCGGCGTACCGCTGGATATTGGCGCGTCGCTGCGTGCCGGCACGCGCTTCGGACCGCGCGGGATCCGCGCCGAGTCCGTGATGATCCGGCCATACAATATGGCGACCGGCGCCGCTCCGTTCGACTCGCTTTCAGTAGCCGATATTGGCGACGTCGCCATCAATACCTTCAATCTGCTGGACGCGGTCCGCATTATTGAAGAGTCGTATGACCGGATCCTCGAGCACGACGTCGTGCCGCTAACCTTGGGCGGCGATCACACCATCACGCTGCCGATCCTGCGCGCGCTGCATCGCAAGCATGGCAAGATCGGCCTCGTACATATCGATGCTCACGCCGACGTCAACGACCACATGTTCGGCGAGAAGATCGCCCACGGCACGACCTTCCGGCGCGCGGTGGAGGAGGGCCTGCTCGATTGCGAGCGTGTGGTACAAATCGGATTGCGCGCGCAGGGTTATACCGCCGACGACTTCAACTGGAGCCGCCGGCAAGGCTTTCGCGTCGTGCAGGCGGAGGAGTGCTGGCACAAGTCGCTCGATCCCCTGATGGCCGAAGTGCGCGCCAAGGTGCAGGGTGGGCCGGTGTATTTGAGCTTCGATATCGACGGTATCGATCCGGCTTGGGCGCCGGGTACCGGCACGCCGGAAATCGGCGGCCTGACGACAATCCAGGGTATCGAGATCATCCGCGGCTGCCATGGGCTGGATCTGATCGGATGCGATCTGGTCGAAGTGTCGCCACCCTACGACACGAGTGGGAACACCTCGCTGCTGGGTGCGAACCTGCTTTATGAAATGCTGTGCGTGCTGCCGGGCGTGATGCGTCGCTAAGCGTCGCTGAGTGCGCCAAGGCAGCCTCAAGCTGCGTCATCAGGAGGAAGGAGCACATTATGGAAACCACCATCACGCCCACCCCGGCCGCCGAACAAAAGGTCCGCGAGGATTTGGCGGCGCTGTATCGGCTGATCGCGCATTTCCGGATGACGGACATGATCGACACGCACATTACCGCGCGTTTGCCCGGCCTGAAACCGGCATTCCTGATCAACCGGTACGGCGTGCTGTTCCATGAGATGCGCGCCTCTGACCTCGTGAAGATCGACTACGAAGGCAAGGTGATCGACGAGCGTGCACGCGATACGCCGGAGCTTTTCACTGTGAACGCCGCTGGTTTTACGATTCACTCCGCGGTTCACATGGCGCGCGAGGACCTTGGGTTTGTCGTGCATACGCATACGGCCGCTGGCACCGGTGTGTCGGCGCAAGAACAAGGGTTGCTGCCTATCAGCCAGCATGCGCTGAAGTTCTACGGCAAGCTCGGTTACCACGACTATGAAGGCATCGCGCTCGACCTGGGCGAACGTGAGCGTCTGGTCGCCGATCTCGGCCCGCATAAGGCGATGATCCTGCGCAACCACGGTCTGCTCGCGGGCGGCGCGACCGCCGCGCACGCGTTTCACGAGATCTACTTTCTCGAGCGTGCTTGCCAGGCGCAGGTGCAGGCGCTGGCCGGAGGCGCGCAACTGCGGATACCGCCGGTTCACGTGCGCGAGCTAACCGCGCGGCAGTTCGAATCCGAAGGCGCGGACGCCATCATAGAACTGGCATGGCAAGCAGCACTGCGCCTGATAGCCGACAACCGTCCTGACTACCGGTCGTGATCCGCTGCGTGGTGTTGTGCCCTGACATGTCCCATCGATCTCAATCCACCGATGACCAAGCTCGTTCTTATAAGCAGCGACTACGACATGTCTCCTCTCGGGCCCGCAATTCTCGCTGCGGCGCCTGAACTGCAGGTCCATCATTTCGGTGCGCCTGAGGCCGGCGATGCCCAAGTCGCCGTATGCTGGAATCCACCGGCGGGTGCGTTGCGCTCGTTTCCCAATCTCCGGCTGGTCCATGGCATTGCCGCCGGCGTCGACAACATCTTGCGCGATCCTCATTTCCCTGCCGTGCCGTTGTGCCGTGTAGTCGATCCGTATCAGGCGCGTGCCATGAGCGAGTTTGTCATGTGGGGCGCGCTGCATTTTCATCGACAATTCGATCAGGTGCTGGTGAACCAGCGCAACGGACTGTGGCAGGTGCCGGATCAAAAACGGGCAAGCGATTGCACGATCGGCGTGATGGGGCTGGGTGAAATCGGCGCGCGGGTTGCCGCCGATCTGCTGCGTGCAGGTTTCACGGTGAGGGGCTGGGCGCGCAGTGCAAAAGAGCTGCCGGGTATCGAACCATTCAGCGGCCGGGGCGCCTTGCCTGCGTTCCTGTCGGGTGTTGATATTCTCGTATGTTTACTGCCTCTGACCGCTGAGACACGCGGCTTGTTGAACGCGGATGTGCTCAGGCAATTGCGGCCGGGCGCGAAACTGATTCACGTTGGCCGGGGCGAACATCTGGTGATGGAGGACTTGCTTGCGGCGTTGTCCGACGGGCACATGGGCGGTGCGATCATCGATGTTTTTCCCAATGAGCCGCTGCCGGCCGATGATCCGCTTTGGCGCCACCCCAAGCTCGTCGTTACGCCGCATATGGCGGCAATCTCAAGCCTTGAGACTATTGGTCTGCAGGTCGCCCAGAATGTGCGGCGTTTGCTGCGTGGCGAGCCGCTTAACAATCAAGTCGATGTGGGGCAGCGTTAGCACGGTGTGGGGGGGCAGTGCCGGGTCGGTGCTTTCGGCGTTGGTGGTCAGGGTCAATGCCGGGTTGCTGCTGCTTAGGCCTGCGGTCGTTATATGTTGGCTGTATTTTTTATCGCTATTAGCCACTGTGCGTGGCGGCACTTCATTTCTTTTTCCACACACCGGCGAAA
>NZ_JALPRJ010000186.1 GCF_030464885.1 Caballeronia sp. SEWSISQ10-4 2
TGCGCAAGCTGCGCTATCCCTCCCCGGCATGAATGCCGAGGTTTCCCGCGCTAACCGATGAACATCTGGAATCTCCAGGTCGCGGGCATGTCCTGCGGCGGTTGTGTTGCACGCGTGAAGCGCGCAGTGGCTTCGCTGGACGCGGCAGCTCAAGTTGACGTCGATCTGACCCGGGGCCACGTACAGGTACAAACCGAGCGACAGCAGGCCGAGATCGAAACAAAGATCCGATCACTCGGGTACGGAGTGACCGCCGCGCCCGAGTGAGTTATGCCGGACTCGGCTGCTCTGTCGTGAATCTGGTAATCGACTCACATTTCAAGTTCGTACTATTGGCGCTGGCGGCGGTCTGGGTCGCACCGCTCGTTTGCTATGGCCGCAAACCCGGGATAGGGTCGGCCCGATGAGGCTCCGGGCTCCATCCGGAAAACGACCGCGAGACTGCCTGCGTTATTATTCGGTGGTCGATCGTATCTATCGCTCCTGCGTTGTACTTTCTGTGATTATTTCACTGCGGCGAATCTTGATTGTCTTGTCCCTTGCATTGCTTGCTATGCAGGGGGCGTTCGCGCATGAGCACGCGGTCGAAGCGAGGAGCCCCGGTTACGGCATCATCGTCACCGGCGCTGCAGGCCAGCCCTGTGCCTCGTCCCACACACCGTCGCGCTGCGGCACGATGCTAACCCCCGGTTCATGCGGACATGGCCATTCAAGCTGCTGCGTAGCGGCTTGTGGCGCGCATTGTGGTGCCATCTTGGCGACTTTCCGCTTCGAACCCCGTATATCGGATACTTCGCCCCCACGTCCTCTCACCGAACTGCGAGACGACGGCGTTACCCACGCCCCTCCTCTGCGACCGCCGATCGGCTGATCGTCCCCGGCGTTGCACGCACATAGCGCGCAGCACGCTCCGCCCCCAGAAAATGCGATGACCGGTTGATCCCCGCCGGGCATCGGGCAATCACATGCGAACGGGCCGCGCCCGTGTCGCTCGCAATAAGGAAGGGAGTAATCCATGATCCGCAGGACATTTCTCACCCGAGCGCTCAGCGCCGCCGTCGCGTCGCTTTTCGCTCGCAATGTTTCCGCACAAAAGGCGGAACATAGTATGCAGGACATGCAAGGTATGTCGGACATGCCGTCGATGTCTGGCAGCAAGATGCATATGGCAGCAACGCTCGCCCCTGCCGACGCGCTTCCGGCCGGTGCCCCGCTGGCTGTCTTGCGCAAGCTCGCCAACGAAAGCAGTCAGCCCGGCGTATTCCTGGGCACCCTCGTCGCGCAGCCGGTACAGCACGAGTTTCTACCCGGCAAGCCAACGACTTTCTGGCAATACGGAAACACGACGCAGGGCCCGGTCGTCGGCCCATTGATCGACGTTCGCGAAGGCGACACGGTGGAGATCCGTTTCGTGAACCGTCTGCCACAGCCGTCGACGATCCACTGGCATGGTCTGCCGGTCCCGCCAGATCAAGACGGCAATCCGTCAGACCCGGTAGCGCCGGGAGCGACCCGCGTTTATCGCTTTACGTTGCCATCGGGGAGCGCCGGCACGTACTGGTATCACCCGCATCCGCACATGAAGACGGCAGAGCAAGTTTTCCGCGGGCTCGCGGGTCCGATCGTGGTTCGCAGCGCCGACGATCCACTCGCGGCTTGGCCCGAGCGACATCTTTTTCTGTCTGACTTGAGGCTCGCCAGCGACGGTTCGATCCCGGCGAACGACATGATGGACTGGATGAATGGTCGTGAAGGGCAATTCGTGCTGGTCAACGGGGCACGCCGTCCGCGCATCCTGGTTGCAACGGACGAACGCTGGCGGGTATGGAACGCATGCAGTGCCCGCTATTTGAGACTGTCGCTTGGGGCCGGACACCGCTTTGCGCAGGTCGGCACTGACGGCGGCCTGCTTGAGCAACCGCGTGATGAACTTACCGAATTGCTGCTTGCACCCGGTGAGCGGGCGGAACTGATTGTACGCGCGGGCATGGGCCAGGCAGATGCGGTGCTGACTGCTGGCGTCTACGACCGCCGCAAGATGGCGATGTCCCACGGCAGCCTGCCACCCGAGCTGGACCGGGTGCTCGCCGACGTGCGATTCGAGCCACCGAGCGCTGCCGGTAACCCGCTGACGCCGCGCGCCATCCCAACATCCCTGCGGATCGTGCCGTCACTTGGCGCACCGGTCACGCAAAAGTCAGTGGTGTTTTCCGAAGCGATGAACATGGCCGCGATGCAACACTCCGGCGCGTCTGCGCACGGAATGCCGGCTGGTATGAAGTTCATGATCAACGGCGCGACCTTCGATCCGGCCCGCATCTCACTGACCAGTCGACGAGGTGAAGTCGAACTATGGTCGATCGAAAACCGCACAGACATGGACCATCCGTTTCACCTGCACGGGACGCAGTTCCAGGTGATCGGCAAGGAGCACGGCGCGGTGAATACGCCTGAGCCTTACCTTGCATGGCGCGACACCGTGAACGTGCAGTCGGGCGAGACGGTGCAAATCGCCACGGTCCAGCAGATGACGGGCGATCGGATGTTTCACTGCCATATTCTTGAGCACGAGGACCTCGGCATGATGGGTACGCTGAAAGTGATCTGAGCGTCCAAGAACGAAGTCGACCGCCGCCCCGGACATCAATATGCAGGCCACTAGACTTCCCCCTCAGCCTCAGGATATTGAAACCCCGAGCAAGTGCCCCACGCAGAAGGTAAAGCTCGCGGCAATACATCCGATGATGATCTGCCGTAGGGCCGAAAACGTCGCGCTACGGCCATTGAACAGTGACGTGAACACACCGATCGCGGCGAGGGCCAGCGCGCTTAACGCGACGCACTGGATGATTGCCGAGAGTCCGCTGGTCCACAGGAAAGGCATCGCCGGAAAAATTGCTCCAATAGAGAAAAGACAAAACGAAACGCCCGCAGCAGACCACGGATTGCCACCCAGTTCGGCGGGATCGATGCCGAGTTCTTCCCGCGTCAGCGTGTCGAGTGCCTTGTCCTTGTCTCGCATGATCTGCGCGGCGACACGCTTGGCTTCGTCACTATCAAGACCCTTCGCCTGAAAGATAAGCGCAAGTTCGTGCCGCTCTGCATCGGGCGTGTGTTCGAGCTCGTCGGCTTCCTTTGCAATTTGGGTGCGTGCCAGTTCGCGGGCATTGGTTACGGACAGCCACTCGCCCAGCGCCATGGAACACGCACCCGCTATCAGGCCGGCGAAGGCCGTGAGGAGGATGGTCTTGTTGTTGGTGCCCGCGCCCGCCACCCCCATGATCAGGCAAAAATTCGATACCAGCCCGTCGTTCGCGCCCAGGACGGCTGCACGCAGGTCATTGCCCGACGAGACGCCCTTGTGCCATGACTCTGCCTCGGCAATCTCCGCGCCTTTCGACTGCTTCGGCCGCTGTTGATTCGCGACGCGTTGCACCATGTCCGCATGCTGATGCTCTTCCTCGGCCATTTGAGCAGCATCCGGCTGCCCTGCGTATTTGTCGCGGTCGGCGTATTCCGTGGCGGCGACCGTACGTAAGACAAAGTTCGGCCCGAAGACTCGCACGAGCGCCCGCATGACGTGGGTCTTGGCGCTGTATTGATGCGCCCGGACCTTCACGCCGTTTGCCCGCAGTTTCTCCTGCCATACCTGCGCGTGCTTGCGCTCGGACGCAGCGAGTTCCGCGTAGATGGCCTTTCTCGAACCGTTTTGCTCGACGCTTGCCAGGGTTTCATATAACGCCGCGCTGTCGAGTTCGTCGGCTAGGTTCGACCTGAACCTCTTTAACTCTGTCTTTGAGGCCACAGGATTGCTCCCCTCTCTGGATTACTGAAAGTATTCTTCAGCGAATCCTAACGGATCAAGCGTATCAACTGGTTAAAGACCCTTAAGGTGCTCGTAATTGCGAATAGAAATGGTTTGTACGACGTTCGTAAGCGGTATTTTTTCGTTCGCACTTGGTCGGGGTCAATGCCGGGGTGGTGCTTTCGGCGCCCGTGGCGGCTCTATTCTGGCTGTTCTCTTTATCACTATTAGCCACTGTGGGTGGCGGCACGTCGTTTCTTTGTCCAAACCGGCGAAAAAGAAACAGAAGCAAAGAAAACGCCTCCCAACAATCAGCAAATTAGT
>NZ_JALPRJ010000187.1 GCF_030464885.1 Caballeronia sp. SEWSISQ10-4 2
TCAAGCCGCCGACAACACCTCAACAATCTTCCGTTGATACGCGATCCCTTCGGCGTTAAACAGATGGCAATGTTCAGGCGTTGCGCCAAGCTTCAGCATTTCGCCGCGTGAATGGCGTTCCAGCGGCGGGATGCGCGCGATGATCCCTTCGGGCGCCACCGACGACTCCGCGTAAAGATAAGCGGCATCGCCGAGCGACTCCACGGCCATCGTCTTCGACGAAACGCCGTGCTCGAGCGTTGCCGCCGTCCCTGCATGCAAATGCTCCGGACGAATCCCGACCGTTACCGCATCGCCCACTTTGGCCTTACCCGGCTCAACGGCCGCGAGTTGCGTCTCACCCGTCGCGTACTTCACCAGGATCCCATCGCTCAACACCTGCGTGACTTCGCCGTTCAAAAAGTTCATCTTCGGCGAGCCGATAAAACCCGCCACGAACTTGTTCTGCGGCGCGTGATAAAGCTGGTTCGGCGAGCCGACCTGCTCGACGTTCCCCGCCGACAACACCACGATCTTGTCCGCCAGCGTCATGGCTTCCACCTGATCGTGCGTCACGTAGATCATCGTGGTCTTGAGCTCGTCGTGCAGCCGTGCGAACTCCAGGCGCATCTTCACGCGCAACGCGGCGTCGAGGTTGGACAGCGGTTCGTCGAAAAGGAACACTTTCGGCTTGCGCGTGATCGCGCGGCCAATCGCCACCCGCTGCCGCTGACCACCGGACAATTGCTTCGGCTTCCTGTCGAGCAGATGATCGATGTGCAAAATCTTCGCGGCTTGCTTGACCGCTGCATCGATTTCCGGCTTCTTCGTGCCGGCGAGCTTCAAACCAAACGCCATGTTGTCGTACAGCGTCATGTGCGGATACAGCGCATACGACTGGAACACCATCGCGATACCGCGCTTGGCCGGCTGCACGTCGTTCACGCGCACGCCGTCGATGGTCAGGTCACCGCCGGTGATATCTTCCAGACCGGCGATCATCCGCATCAGCGTGGACTTGCCGCAACCGCTGGGGCCCACGAACACGACGAACTCACCGTCGGCGATGTCGAGGTTCACGCTACGAATCACTTCAGTTTCTTCGTAACGCTTGTTGATGTTGCGCAGATTCAGGCTTGCCATGATGGAGTCTCCGTCTTTAACTTGGCTTCGGTTTCTGTGAGCAAGAGGCTCATGGCAGTTCGAAGCTTGCGTTTTTCAGCCACTGTCCAACGAGCGCGGGGAGCTGCCCCATCTCGTCGAACACGACACTTGCGCCAGCACGTTTCAGCGCATCGATTTGCCCTTCAGTTGCGTGACCGCCGCCCACGAAACCCAGCACGGTCATGCCCGCCGCCGCCGCCGCGGTCACACCGGTCACGCTGTCTTCCACTACCACGCAGCGTTCGGGCGCGACCCGCAAGGTCCGCGCCGCCGCGAGGTACACGTCGGGCGCGGGTTTCGGGTTCGGCACTTTATCGGCGCAAAACAGACGCTCGCCGAAAAAGCGCACGAGGCCCGTGCGGCTCAGCACGGCTTGCACATACGACGTAAAGCTGTTGCTCGCGCAGGCCTTGCGCAAGGAAATCGCGGCCAGCGCTGCCTCGATCGCAGTGGATGCGAGCCCGGGCAGCGACATCGGCATCAGCAGATAGACGATTTCCTGCCACGTCGCCGCGCCGTCTATGCGCCCGGCTTCCAGGATGTCGCGCGGGATCTCGTTGAAATACGTGTACGACATCCAGACGGCGATCGGCAGATTGATCAGCGTATAAACGATGACCAGACCCCACACCGTGTCGAGCATGCCGGTGTTCTTCCAGAGCAGATAGATCGGCACGAGCACGCCCACCGACGGCATCATCTTCGTCGACAGCATCCACAGCAGCACTTTCTGCGTTTTCTTGGTCGGGAAGAACGCCATCGCATAGGCGCACGGCACGGCGAGCAGCAAGCAGATCACCGTGACGCCGACCGAGATCAGGATGGAGTTCCACGCGAACGCGAAGTAGTTGCTGCGCGCGAATACCTCACGGAAACTATCGAGCGTGGGCATGAAGATCAGCGACGACGAATACGCCTGCTGCTCGGTCTTGAATGCCGTGATGGTCATCCAGAAGATCGGGAAGAACAGCAGTAGCGCAAACAGCCACGCGATCACGCCCAGCACGCCGCGCTTGAGCGTGTCGAGGACCGGCACGGACGTTGTTGCGGTAACGGGATGGCTCATGATTCATACTCCCCTTTCAGGTTCTTCGCGAGCATGCGCACGAGGAAGAACGCAACAATGTTCGCCAGCACGACCGCCAGAATGCCGCCGGCGGAAGCCAGGCCGACGTCGAATTGCTGCAGGCCGAGCGCGTAGATCAAGTACGACAGGATGGTCGTCGCGGTGCCTGGGCCGCCGCCGGTCGTCGTATAGATTTCAGCGAAGATGGAGAGCAGGAAAATGGTTTCCATCATCACCACTACGGCAATCGCGCGCTTCAGGTGCGGCAGCGTGATATAGAAGAACATGGAGAATGCGCCCGCGCCGTCGATCCGCGCCGCTTCCTTCTGCTCCTGATCCAGCGACTGGATCGCCGTGAACAGAATCAGGAACGCGAACGGCAGCCACTGCCACGCGACAATCACGATCACAGCAAACAGCGGATAGTCGCCGAACCAGTCGATCGGCTGTAGCCCTAACGATCGCATCAACGCCGCGATCAGGCCATACACCGGATGCAGGATCATGTTCTTCCAGATCAGCGCGCTGACCGTGGGCATGACGAAGAACGGTGCGATTACGAGTAGCCGTGCAATACCCTGGCCGATGAACTTGCGGTCGAACAAAACAGCGAGCAATACGCCGCCGATCACCGTGATCAGCAACACCGATCCGATCAGCGTCAGCGTATGAACGATCGATGGCAGGAAGGCCGGATCGGTGGCAAGGAATTCATAGTTATCGATGCCGGCAAACCCTTTGACATCGGGATTGAGCAGGTTGTATCGCGAGAACGAATACCAGATGGTCATCGCGAGCGGAATGGCCATCCACAGGAACAGTACGGCAGTCGACGGCATGATGAGCCAGCGAACCGACTTCGCGCGCTTCTTGTCGCGCTCTGCCGCGGATTCCGCGTAACCGTGTGGGAGGGGGGGATTAAGTTGACTCATGATCGTGTCACCTCTCGATG
>NZ_JALPRJ010000188.1 GCF_030464885.1 Caballeronia sp. SEWSISQ10-4 2
GCGCGCTGTCCATCCCCGGCCTGAAGGCCGAGGTCTTTCGCGCAACCTGATAAATGTCGTGCGCGCAGCGCTATCGTCGCGCCATCGACCTCGCTCAGTTCGGTCGGCGAAGTGACAAAGTCGACAATTGTGGGCAATATGCCTATACTGAACGGGCAAATTGCCGATTCAACGAACAAGGGACATATGATCACCATTTCCTTCAAGCCCAGCGGCGCGGGGAATCCCCGTCGGGAGGAGTTCACGATTCTCCAGGAACTGCTCGATTCGCCTGTTCGTAGCGGGGCCGACATTGCAGAGCTCGCAGTCGAACGAATAGACATTGCGGTCATTGATCGCTTGGCGGCGCTTGGATTGAAGGCCGACGAGCTGCTATTCATCATTCCGCGCCGGACACTGACCCACCGGCGCGCGCAGCACGAACGCCTCTCAACAGAGGAATCGGATAAGGCGATTCGGCTTGCCAAAATAGTCGCTCAGGCCACTGCGGTTTTCGCTGACCATGATAAGGCGATGAGATGGCTGCGTAACGCTCAGGCAAAGTTCGGCGGGCGCACCGCGCTAGACATGGTGAGTACTGAGCACGGCGCTAGGCTGGTGGAGGAGGCCCTAGTCCAGATCGACGAGGGGTACTTTGCTTGATGGTCCTGTGGAGAATCAGCAACTATGCCGACCTCAAAGGTATCGGAGGACTTCGCGCCGCCGGTCGGTGGCATTTCGCCGGGCAACCGGTCGTGTATCTGGCCGAGCATCCTTCTGCTGCGCTGCTCGAGATCATCGTGCATATGGACATTGCTAGTCTCGCCGATCTGCCGGCCACGTACCAGTTGCTTCGTGTCGAAGTCGAAGAAAGTGCGACTATTGCGGAGATCCCGGAGGAAGGCATTCCGGAAAATTGGCAGGACAATCAGGCCTGGTCACAAGACGCTGGGACGGAATGGCTTGCTGGCAAAACCAGTGTGTTGCTTAAGGTTCCGAGCGCAATCAATCCGTACGCGCACAACTATTTGATGAATCCTGTGCATACTGACGCTGGCCTTTTGAAGATCAGCACGGCAATGCAGGTTCGTCATGATCCCCGAATCCTGAAACTCTTATCCAGAAACGAAAGAAGCTAGGCACAGTAGTTCTATATCAGAAATCTTCTAATTTGATGGCCGCTTTGCTCAAAGATTAAGCAGCATAAAAAAACCCGCACAGCCATGAGCCGTGCGGGCTTTGTTCCGGTCGGGGCGAGAGGATTTGACTCCTTCTATCCCTTTCCAATCAGTGACTTATAGGGCGCTGTGTAGCGCCGGTGACAGGGCAGTGTAGCAGCCAGCGAGCTTACCAATCAATTAGATCACAGTAATTCCCCTTGGTCGAAGACGTGAGCACTCCGAGTGGCTAGCAATGTAGGATCATCGGCAAAAAATAATTTTAAGCGCCACGATGCCTACGTGCTTTGTCATGCAACCGTTCGACATCGCTGGCGCACAAGGTTACGTTGGGGGTGGTGCGATAGGTTGATATCGGACGAATTTCGGATACGCCCGCATTGGATGATGCGGATAGGGGGAGTCACTACATGTAGGCACTGTCATCGCAATGTGGCCGCGACTGCCGTAGCATGGTTTTTCGTCTTGTTTGCCGTCCCCGCGTCTCCTACACTTCGACTAAGTTAGCTTCTGCCGCCGTAACCCGGAAACATCAACGCAGGAGGTGCACCGTGAGCACTTTTGATGTAGGAGGTGGTGAATCGCGGAAGCAACCGCCGGTCGCCGCAGCCAGTCGGCAAGGGCGAGGAGAACCGAACGAACCACCACCTGCGCAAAGAAGACCGACTGAACCTACCAATGACGATCGCGATGGCATATTAGGCGATTGTGATAGTGCAGTTCCCGACTTAGGGGGTACGCCGACTCAAGATACTGGGTCCAAACCTACAGACCCACGAAAGAAGAGAAGTTGACGGACCCTGCAGCTAATGGGCAACCCGGGCAGCAAATTTATAAACAATAAAATGGGTGACCTGGACAATGTTTTCAGGACTGTCAAAGCTTGCAGACAAGGCGTTCATTTTAGGTTTCTTTTTCCCGGCGCTCCTCGGAATCAGCGGGCTCCTTTTTGCGAATCGAGATATCCCGCTTTTCGGGTGCTGGCTGACAGCGGCACTCGCGGCAAAAAAGGATATTAGCGAAATGGTGGCACTGCTGTTCGTCCTTTGGGTAATGGCTATCTTTCTTATGGTACTGAACCTTTGGGTATATCGCTTCCTCGAGGGTTATCACTGGCCGTTAAATTGCGCAAAGGCGAAAGGCATACAAAGAGACCGGGCTGAGAAGTTGAGGCGTAAGTGGACTGATGCGTTCGAGGCCTACGAAAAGGCCGCAAATGAGGCCGCGCGGATTAAGGCAGCGCATGGGGAGAATGCCCAATTCGAACAAGCAAGCGGGGAAGAAGCAAGATTGCGGTGGATTTCGAAACAAGCAGAGGACGCTTACCGCACCGCTTACCCAGACAATTCAGACCACATCCTGGGCACAAGGCTAGGAAATGTCACCCGAAGCTTCGAAATTTATCCGTCAGAGGTATACGGCATTGAGGCAATTTACGCTTGGCCTCGACTGACTACTGTGATACCGAAAGAATTCATGTCCGTGCTGTCCGACGCGCGCGCCGCTGTCGACATGTTCATGAATCTGATAGTCGTTTCAGCGATTATCTCTGCTACCGCGTTCGTTCGAGCGATCCTCCATCACTGGTTGGCAAACGATTCAGCGCCGCCAGTGCCTTACTTCGTCAGTATCGGCGCTATCGCAGGTGTTATCTCTTGGTTTTGCTATGAAATGTCGATTTATAGCTCTATTGGCTGGGGCGAAAAAGTAAAAAGTGCCTTTGATGTATATCTGGGCGACCTCGCGAAAAAACTTGGATATGAGGTGCCCTCTAGTTCCAAACGTGAGCGGGAGTTCTGGGGGAAATGGAGCGACATGTTTC
Organism: Caballeronia sp. SEWSISQ10-4 2; assembly: GCF_030464885.1. GTDB lineage: Bacteria > Pseudomonadota > Gammaproteobacteria > Burkholderiales > Burkholderiaceae > Caballeronia. The sequence goes on from NZ_JALPRJ010000188.1 coordinate 2,980, forward strand.
AATTCCATTGGCCGAAGGATATGGACACCTTCAAACGCGTAGACGAGAAAGGCAGCGACAACAAGGGATTTCATCTGCAGCGAAAGCGGTGACGGTGCGTCGCCAAGGCCGTTGTACTCACTCACATCGAACACTATTGAGACTTTTTAGTGCCTATAACCGTTCTAGCAGGCTGCGGAAATACCTCGCCCCGAAGTCACCCACAAGGTCAGTTCAAACG
>NZ_JALPRJ010000189.1 GCF_030464885.1 Caballeronia sp. SEWSISQ10-4 2
CTTCGGTTTGAAGCCGCCGGTGGCGGGTGCTTCTTTCTCTAACGTATCGCTCATTTGTCTCAGTCTCCTGACAGGGATAACGCGTTACTTCGCTTGATTGAACAGGGCGTCGAGTTTCTCTTCGAACTCGTGATAACCGATGCTCGCGTACAGTTCCTCGCGCGTCTGCATGGTGCCAAGCACCTTGCTTTGCGTGCCATCGGTGCGGATAGCGCGATACACGTTCTCCGCGGCCTTGTTCATCGCGCGGAACGCCGAAAGCGGATACAGCACGATCGATACATCGACGCTGCGCAGTTCTTCAACCGTGAAAAGCGGCGTCGATCCGAACTCCGTGATATTTGCCAAAACCGGTACTTTTACGGCATCGACGAATTGTTTGTACATCTTAAGATCGGTCACCGCTTCCGGGAAAATCATGTCCGCGCCGGCCTCGACACAAGCACGCGCCCGCTCGATAGCCGCTTCCAAACCCTCCACCGCCAGCGCATCGGTACGCGCCATGACGACGAAATTCTCATCGGTACGCGCATCGACGGCCGCCTTCACGCGATCCGCCATTTCCTGCTGCGAGACGATCGCCTTCCCCGGCCGATGACCGCAGCGCTTGGCGCCCACCTGATCTTCGATATGCATCGCGCCCGCGCCCGCTTTGATCAGCGACTTCACTGTGCGTGCAATGTTGAAGGCGCTCGGACCGAAGCCGGTATCGACGTCGACCATTAGCGGCAGATCGCAGACATCGGTGATGCGGCGGACATCGGTGAGGACGTCATCGAGCGTTGAAATGCCGAGGTCCGGCAAGCCGAGCGAGCCTGCTGACACGCCGCCGCCCGACAGATAAATCGCCTTGAAACCCGCATGTTTGGCGAGCAGTGCGTGGTTCGCATTGATCGCGCCGACGAGTTGCAAGGGCTTTTCAGCCGCGACCGCCGCGCGAAACTTCGCGCCGGCGCCAAGTGTTGCAATTGAACTCATAGATGTGTCTCCGTTGACCTGGTGATCAAGCGCAAGTTGTCTGCCAGATTCGCAAGCTTTTGATTTCTAAGAGATTGGCCGCTCCTCGCCACCCCGTAAAATTTCATAAATGAAATCATGGATTGCAAAAATGGCGTTAAACTTTGAAATTCCGCTCACAGTTCGCAGACGTTCAAGCCATGAATCCACCTCCACGCATTTGGGCAGTCGGCATCAGCAAGTTACGTGACCTGTATCGCGACATCGCGGCGGACTATGACGGTATCGCCGATCTGCGCATCGTGCCGCTGGGGTACGAGGACGCGGTGCAGGAGGTCGAGAACGCGGGCGATGCGCGTCCGGACGTGGTTGTATCGGCGGGATCGAACGGGAGTTATCTGAAGGCACGGATCAGCGTGCCGGTCGTGCTCGTGAGCCCCACTGGCTTCGACGTGATGCATGCGTTGGCGCGAGCGCGTCGCGAGGGCGATTCGGTTGGCCTCGTGATGCACGGCGAGACCCCGTCCGAGCTCAAACGTTTTTTCCGGGCATTCGATGTGGCGGTGGAATGCGCTTCGTATTTGTCGGCGGAAGACGCGGAGGCGTGCGTGCTCGATCTGCGCGACCGGGGTGTGCAGGCTATCGTCGGGCCGGGGCTCGTGACGGAACTGGCCGAGAAGGCGGGCATGAAGTCGGTGTTTTTATACTCGCGCGCGTCTGTTCAAGGCGCCTTTGAAACCGCGCTGGAAGTAGCACGCGCCACGCTGGGCGAAACGCAGCGGCGTCGGCGGCTGGATCAGGTGCTGCAGCATCTGCGCGATGGCGTGATCGCGTTGAACGCCGATGGCCGCATCGAAGCGTTGAGCGGGAAGATGGCCGACATGTTGCGGCTTGCGCCGTCACAAGCGGTGGGCAAGCGGCTGCGCGATCTGGCGCCCGAGGTGGCGGGCGCCGTGCCGAAGGAGCCGGGCGAGTCGCTGGAAACGGTGCGCGGGGCGAGCTATGTCGTGCATCGCAGTGCTTGGGGCGAAACATCGGCGGGGGCTTCCGGGTCCATCATCACCTTCCAGGAGTCGGTGGCGTTGCAGCGCATGGACCGCTCCGTGCACGCCCGGCAACGCGCGCCGCAACTTGTCGCGCGATACAGGATTGCGGATCTGACCGGGACGAGCGAAGCGATAGAACAAGTGCGCCAGCGAGCTAGGCGTTATGCGCGTTCCGATGCCACTGTGCTGATACGCGGCGAAAGCGGCACCGGCAAGGAGCTGGTTGCGCAAGGCATCCATACCGAGAGCGCTCGACGTGAGTTCGCGTTCGTCGCGCTGAACTGCGGTGCTTTCCCGGAGACCTTGCTGGAAAGCGAATTATTCGGCTATGAGGAAGGCGCGTTTACCGGTGCGCGACGCGGAGGCAAAGCGGGGCTGATTGAATCGGCGCATCGCGGCACGCTCTTTCTCGATGAAATCGGCGAGATGCCGATGCCGTTGCAAAGCCGTTTGCTGCGCGTGCTGCAGGAACGCGAAGTGGTGCGCCTGGGGTCTACGGAACCGTTGCAGGTCGACGTGCGGATCGTCGCGGCGACGCATCGTGGGTTGAGCGAGCGGGTGAGGGCGGGGCAGTTTCGCGCGGACCTTTATTATCGGCTGAACATTTTGAATCTTGCTTTGCCGCCGTTGCGCGAGCGGCTATCGGATATAGCCGGGCTTGCTGCGCACTTGCTGTGGCAGACGGGGCGTGTTGAGTCCGTCGATGCGGCGCATGTCGCGCTTGAACCGGCGTTGCCGTTGTTGATGGAGTATCGATGGCCGGGCAACGTCCGCGAATTGCAGAACGTGATTGAACGGATTGCGGTGGAGTTGGACGAGATGCCGGCGGCGCGGGTGACGTCTGCGTTGCTGAGGTCGATTGCGCCGGAGCTTGAGGACGATACCCCGGGCTCAGGTCCAGAAACGTTGAAGGAACGTAGCCGCAAGCTTGAGGCCGACGAGATTCGCGCAATGCTCGATTCGTTCGGCGGCGATCGCGAGAAGGTCGCTCGGGCGCTCGGCATCAGTAAGACTACGCTTTGGCGAAAGATGGCGGGGCGGTGAGTGGCTGGGGGTGCTTGGTGGTCGGGGGTGGTGATGGGTTGCTGCTGCTTAGGCATGCGGTCGGTTTAAGTTAGTTATTCTATTTATCACTATTAGCCACTGTGCGTGGC